>CAZKED010000001.1:0-119769 GCA_964551725.1 uncultured archaeon
CGACAGTGCATAAATCCTCGGAACCCGCTCTGATGCTTTCTATTTCGCAAACGATGTTTCCCTCCGTGTCAAAAACCTCAACATTTTCCAAATCGGCTCTTGGGGAAACCGTGATTACTTTTTCATAGCAATGGGAGTAGAAGCTTTCCTGCTGGTAACTGTTAAAAGCCATTAAGGAAAAAACGGTGAAAGAGATGCCCAGGAGGGCAATTATCATAAGGGCAAGCCCGCCCATGAACACGCCGACCTTGAAAAGGTCCACTCCGTTCCTTTCCCTGCGTTTCTCCATTAAAAAATTGCACTTGCGCCGTATAAATAATTAATGGTTCAATTCTCGACAGGCTCGAACCACGCAGTGAAATGCCTCAGCGGGCCGTCGCCTTTCACTATCCTGTACCCTTTCACGGAATCCTTCCTTTCCTTTATTTTCCTGTGCGCCTCTATAACGTAATCCATGTGGGAATTGGTGTAAACCCTGCGCGGGATTGCAAGGCGCGTGAGTTCCAGTTCGGGGTAATGCATTTTTCCCTTATCGTCTTTCTCGGCGAACATAATGCTGCCGATTTCGCAGGCGCGGATTCCCGCTTCCCTGTAGAGTTCAACAGCCAATGCCTGCCCCGGGAACTCGGACTGTGGGATTTGGGACAGCAGGGTTTTCGCCTCAACGTAAACCGCGTGGCCGCCCGGCGGCCAGACAACGGGAATTCCGGCTTTTTTCAGCCCTTCAGCCAAATAACGAGTCTGGGCGGTCCTGCCCTGCAGATAATCCCCGTCCAGCCCTTCCAGAATGCCGCGAGCCATTGCTTCCAAATCCCTGCCGGCAAGACCGCCGTACGTGGGAAAGCCCTCCATCAGAACCAGGCGCGCCCTGCATTTCTCGAACCACGCTGAGTCATTCATTGCGAGTATTCCGCCAATGTTCGTAATAGCGTCCTTTTTGCCCGAGAACGTGCAGCCGTCCGCGTAAGAGAACATTTCCCCCGCAATCTCCATGGGGGTTTTGTCAGAGTAACCCTTCTCACGGGTTTTA
The DNA here is from genome assembly GCA_964551725.1 of uncultured archaeon. Classification (GTDB taxonomy): domain Archaea; phylum Iainarchaeota; class Iainarchaeia; order Iainarchaeales; family DTGL01; genus JAFCFP01. Next base: position 1,031 of record CAZKED010000001.1, read on the forward strand.
ATAAAATAGGAATTTTCCGCGTAACGGCACGCGTCAATGAAAAAAGGCTTTTTGTAACCGTGCGCTATTTCGCTGATTCTGCGAATGTTTTCCATTGAAACCGGCTGGCCTCCGCCGCTGTTGTTGGTCACAGTAACCATTACAAGGGGCACGCTGTCAGCGTTTTCTGAAAGAAAGGATTCCAGCTTTTTCGCATCCATGTTTCCCTTGAAGGGCTTGTCTTCAAAGGGCTTTAATGCTTCAGCGCAGGGAAGGTTGACCGCCTTTCCTCCGTTGGCCATTATGTTGGCGCGCGTAGTATCGAAATGCATGTTATTCGGAACCAGCATTCCCGGCTTTACTATCGCGGAGAACAGCACGTTTTCCGCTGCCCTGCCCTGGTGGCAGGGCATGAAATGCCTGAAGCCGAAAACTTTGTGGACAGCATTCTCCAGATTCTGGAAGTTCCTGCAGTTCGCGTACGCTTCGTCGCCGAGCATTATGCCGGCCCACTGCTCCTGGCTCATGGCACCGGTTCCCGAATCGGTGAGCAAATCGACGAAAATGTCCTGGGAGCGCACGTTGAAAATATTGTAGTGCGCTTCCTTTATTCGCTGCTCCCGCTCAGGGCGGGAAAGCAGTCTGACCGGCTCCACCATTTTGATTCTGTAGGGTTCGGCCATTTTCATTCCCCCTTTGCAGAAAAGCGCTTTACTGCCTCAAGCAAATTTTCCACGAGCGGGGGCAACCTTTCAAGGCAGTCCTTTTTCTTGAGAATTTCCTCCGATCGCTCCTGTCCCAGGAGGTATACAATGTCAAGCGTTCTTATTCCGAGCGCGTGGAAATAATTACGAATGCATTCCGCGTTGTGCTCTATTCCACCGCCCAAGGGCGAGGCGCCGATGGAGACAATGCCCGCAAATTTTTTTGAAAACTCTGACTGCTGTCCGAAGTAGACGTCCGTCCTGTCCATAAAATTCTTCATTATTCCCGGGGGCATTCCGAAATAACTGGGAGCGACAAAAAGGTAGGCATCCGCAGCCCTGAATTTTTCAAGCAGCGCGGGCATGTCATCCTTTGCATTTTCATGGCCTTCGCGCCAGGGCGCAATGTTCTTCTCACGCAGCAAAACAAGTTCAACCTGCGCCCTTCCCTCCAATAGTTCCTGTAACCTCCGCGCGACATGCTCAGAATTCCCCCTGCGCGGGCTGCCGCAGACAATTATCACCTTTCCTTCCAAGGGCATGGAATAATGGTTATTGAAAAACAATAAAAAACAGTGCCCTGTTAAATAATTATTCGGGCAAACGGTTTGCAAATGTAAGGAATAAAATAGGTCAGCATGGGGCTGTGGTGTAGCCTGGTCCAGCATACCAGCTTCGGGAATCAGAACCCCGGCGGGTTCCCATACTTCCGGCAACCAGACGATCGAAACAGCTGGCGACTCGAGTTCAAATCTCGACAGCCCCGCTCTGCCCTTTCTTTTTAGAAAAAAGAAAGGGTAACTGCCCAAAGAAAAACAGTTTGAAGTCGCAAAATAATAATCGTAGGCCCTTTACTGTTCTTTAGTGTAGAATTCGAGTCTGCCGCATTTTCTGCATTTGTAAATGTAGATTGTTTCGGCTTTTTCCAGCAGTTCCCCGGACACGAACATTGACAGCACAGGATAGTCCGCAAGCGCGAATTCCTGCAATATTTCCATTTCGCCTCCGCATTTTCCGCATTTCATCACAAAGCCCCCAGCAGCGTGGACAAAAGCATTGCAATTATCCCCGCAAAAACCATTTTAGCGCCCATGAGCCAAATGGATTGCTCGGAAATCCTGCCGAGAAATATTCCGAGAAAGAAAAGCAGAACAAGGGCGATTCCCACTGCGGCATAAACCGCGGTAATAAGCGAGATTACGGAGAAATGCGCGAGAATAAAGGGCGAGGTTATAAGCAATGCCATTATGAAGGGGGAAGCGCCGTTCACGAGCGCTGCCTCTATTGCGAGAGTTTTTGTCGCCCGACCCAGTCTCGACTTTTTGAGGGAATGCAGCATTCCCTTTTCAAGTTCGTGCAATTCGCGCTCCCTTTCCGCTCCCTCGGCAAGGTATGCCGAGGAAAATCCCGAAATGAAAAGGGCGAATGCCGTGGACAGGGCAGTTACAAGGAATATTTTTGGTTCCTGCGCCTGAGCCATAAAGGCGCCCATTATTACACCGAGCGATGTAAGAGTGCCGTCAAAGGCGTTCATGGCAAAATATCTGCGCAATATTTCCCCTATGTTTGTCATTTTGTTTATTTTGCGGATTTCTGAGAAAAAACGGAGAGCCATTCGCTTACCTCAACGAGGGATTCCTGGGCAGGTATTCGGCTTCTTCCACTATTTTGGGCCCCTTTTTGCCGGCTGAAACCTTGTCAACGCTGTGGATTGTGCCGCCGTTGTCTTCAACCAGTGCGTTCAGTTTTTCGAAGTTGATGTCAGAGCCCTCAACCGTAATCTTTACATTCTCGACCTTTTTGTCTATTTCAATGAGGGTTATATTGCAGCCCGTTATGCCGGGGAGGGTGGAGATTTCCCTGCTCAAAGCAACTATTCCCGGCTTGTGGGGCTTGAGCACATCCAACACAAGCCTTCTTATATGCACAGACATGTTGTACTAAAAAGGCGGCAAATGAATTTAAACCTTTTCAGGGGGAACAAAAGCAAAAACCCGCGGGGAAAGCATTAAATTTTCCTTTAAGGATATAATTCCTATGCCGACTTCAACCGCTGCAGGGAAAAGGAGGAAAAGAAAGACTAGGCCCGCGGGAAGAGCAATTCATGGAACGGTTTTTACAGCGCAGGAAGTACTGCGGGTTTCAAACAGGGAAGTATTGAACAGGCTTGCCAATTTGCATGCCGGAATCGGGGCAAGGGGCCAGCCCTTGCAGCCTCAAAGCAGGCGGCATGTAATATTTCCGGTTCCGAATGAAAGTGTGAGAAGGCACCGCGGACCAATAGCGCGGAGGAGGGAACACTTATATGTTCCGTTGAGGCTGCCTTCAAACACTCCCAGAGGAATACATCACAGGTCTGATTACACGGGGTTAATTTACTTGGTAAAAATAGGGAACAAGCACGTTTTTTCAAAAGGCCTTGGAATAAGGGATGCACAGGAAAATACCGAATCCAAGAGAAAGATTAACGGCGTGAGAGTGCCGTTTTTTTGGCGGAGAGGTGCAGAGTACAACACCCAAAGACTTCGCGGAGGGGCGAGAAGGAGTTTTCAGGAAAGGTCAATGGACATGGCTGAAGCCCTAAGGGAACAATTCCAGGAAATGCTTGCAAAGGGAGACGAAACCCTCGCGGTTCTGACCAGAATGGGGATAAACGAAGCGCCAACGCTTGACCCGATTGTTTTGACAAAACCGCTGCAAATGCCAATAGAGTACACCGAAAGAGACCACTACAGGATGGAAACAATGCCATTCATTCCAATAGAGCCAAAATTAGTGAAGGAGAAGGAAAGGAGAAGGCGGGAAGCATTCCGAAAGCGCCTTACCAAAAGAGAAAGGACTGTTTTCGACTTCCTTTATTCTGGAGAAGTTGAAAGAGGCGGAAGAGAAAGGAATGTCAAAATGAAGGTTTCAAAAATCGGAAGGCACACTAATATCCCCCGCAGAATCCAAAGGCAGCAGGTTGTTTTCAGTTACGCTGTCCGCTCGGCATTTAGGCTCAGTGAGACAGGAGCTCCACTTGCATCAATTAAAGCAGAGGCTTTTTCTCCGAACAGCCCTCTTTACCCGAAGAGCAGGGAGGTTAAAGCATACCATGACCTATTCAGCCAGCACGGCTTTGTATTGACTGCCGTGAAAAATAAGCACAGACAATACCGATTGAAAGTAACAAGAAAAAGGAGGAGGGCAGAAATTTCAATGGAAAAAGCAACTAAAGAAATTATAAAGCAATTCGCCGCAAAGCTGGGCCTGAACCTATACCTAATGCATGAAGGGCTCGGTGGAACATTCACCCAGATTTCAAAAAAACGGGGAAAAGACGACGCAGTGATTTCAAGCCTTTCCGACTTGAACATTACAATGGCCGGCGAAGTCGTGGACCTTGACACTGCGATGCTTGGTCGTGAAAGTGGAAAGAAACTGCAGGAAGAACAAAAAGAAGACATTGGCTTTGCGGAAAAAGCAATTGAAAAACTTGTGGACATGCTGGCGGAAAACGAGGAACACAGGAAAAGACTGCATTGGGCAGGGACCCAAATATTATACGCTGTCCGCAAGGGAATGATACGGTAGAACAGCAAAAACAGGGAGCGGTAGGGCTCACTAAGAATGGAGTTCCGCAAACTTTAAAAATTCCTGCTTCCTACTTGGTTTGGTGCTTGGGTTGAAGGGAAAAAGCCTGCTCAAACGGGTGTCGGGCAAAATGACGGGCGAATTTTACACTCCGATTCCGCGCGGCTACAGGTGCGGCAGGACAAAATACGTCATTGTCACGGGCTCGGTCATGAGCGGACTGGGAAAAGGCACGCTGACAAGCTCGTTGTGCAAACTGTTCGCTGACCGCGGCTTGGACGTTGAACCCATAAAACTGGAGGCATACCTGAACGTTGACGCCGGAACGCTCAACCCTTTCAGGCACGGCGAGGTATTCGTGCTTGATGATGGAACGGAATGCGATATGGACCTGGGCTCTTACGAGAGGTTTGTGGACAAAAACCTCGGCGGGGAAAACTTCGTTACAAGCGGTAAAATTTATCAGCAGATAATCGAAAAGGAGAGAAAGGGCGGCTACCTGGGACGGGATGTTCAATTCATTCCGCACGTCACAGGGGAAATCAAAAAAGTGCTCCGGGACCTCGCTGTCAAAAAAAAGCCCGACGTGATAGTAATCGAAATAGGCGGCACTGTCGGAGACTACGAAAACATGTTCGCGCTGGAAGCAATGCGCGAACTAATGTTTGAGGAAGGCGCCGGAAATTCCTGCTTTCTGAACGTTACATACATCATTGAACCGCCGAGCCTCGAGGAATTCAAAAGCAAAGCCGCGCAGCTCGGCATAAGAAGGCTTGCAAGCATGGGCATCCAGCCGGACATAATAATCTGCCGGTCGCATTCCCCGGTTCCTAAAACCGTGAGGGAGAAAATAAGCATTAACAGCAGTGTGCCAATGGAACACGTTATCGGAGTGGAGGACATAGGCAAAATATTTGAACTGCCCCTTGTCCTGAGAAAAAGGGGAGTGGACAAAAAAATACTGGGCATAATAGAACTGGGCAAAAAAGCAAAAAGCAACGGCAACAAAAGACTGAGAGAATGGACGAAAAAGAACCGCGTTTCCGGAAAAGGGAAAATGCTCAAAATCGGTCTGGCGGGAAAATACACGGGAGTGCACGATTCCTACATAAGCATTCTCAAGGCGCTTGAGCACTGCGAAGGAACACTGAACGTGAAAGTGGACATTGAATGGATTGAGACAACAAAACTGGAAAAAAAGCCCCAAAAGCTTAAGGAACTTAAAAAGCTTGACGGAATAATAATCCCGGGCGGCTTCGGAAAACGCGGTTCGGAGGGAAAAATTGCTGTAGCCGGATACTGCAGGAAAAACAACATCCCCTACCTGGGCTTGTGCCTCGGGTTCGAGGTCGCGGTAATCTCCTTTGCAAGGGACAGGTGCGGGCTGAAGAATGCCAACAGCACGGAATTCCAGCACAACTGCAGGCAGCCGGTCATTGATTTGCTGCCCGAACAATTGCAGATTGAAACAATGGGCGGCAACATGCGGTTGGGGGGACAGGACGTTGAGCTTGTTCCTGGCACGAAAGCGTGGGAAATCCACGGAAAAAAGAAAAAAATTCGCAGGAGGTTCAGGCACCGCTGGGAATGCAATCCGGAATTCATTTCCGTTCTTGAAAAAAAGGGAATGGTTTTTTCGGGCAGGTATCCAAAAAAACCCATAATGCAGTTGCTCGAACTGCCGGGGCACAAATTCTACATGGCATCGCAGTTCCACCCCGAATTCACTTCCCGCCCCTTAAAGCCGGACCCTTTGTTCCTGAACTTCATTAAAGCGGCAAGAGGGTGAATTCTTGCTCGGAAAGCTCAGGAAAAAAATCAAGCCCATGCTGTTTTTCCTCGCAAAGCCTTTCGCTGCACTCGGAGTGCACCCCAATGCCGTAACACTGCTCGGGATTCCCTTCGCGCTTGCCGCAGCGTACTTCATTTTCCAACAGCAGTACCTGAACGCGTTCTTTTTCGTTATTCTCGCCGTGCTCATGGACTTAATTGACGGGAGCGTTGCCGGGCTCAGCGGAAAGCGCTCCTATTTCGGAAACTACTTCGAGACCATGGTCGACAAGTACGTTGAATTCATTGTTTTTTCCGGCTTTGTGTTCGCGTTTCCCCTGGAAACAGTGCTTTTGGTGGGATTGTCGCTCATTGAAAGCTATGCGAAGCCAAGGGTTGCTTTAGTGATTATCGCGGACAACAGGGACTGGCCGGCTCTGGGCGAGCATGCGGACAAGTTCGCGTTATTGCTCGCGGGGCTTTTTGTTTCGGCTTTTTTTCCGGCGGCATTCGGCTACGAAACAATGAGGCTTTTCCTCCTTTTGCTGATTCTCGTGGTTTTTGTTGGAGGAATCCAGAGAATCCTTTACGCGCGCAAACTAATACGCGAGGCGCAGAAGAAGGGCAGGATACTGCCATATCTTAAAAAGGGTTTGGGGCACAAACCTGTAAAATAGCAAAAAAATGTTGGTCGGAGGTGTGATGGAATTGGTTTCATTCAAGGAATTCCAGGCAATTGAAATAAAAGCCGCAAAGGTAAGCAACGTGGAGGAAATCGAGGGAAAGGACAAACTGTACAAAATGGGCATTGACCTGGGCTCGGAGAAAAGAACAATTGTGGCGGGAATAAAACCGTTTTACTCAAAGGAAGACCTCGTGGGAAAACTGATTGTTGTAATAGCCAACATGGATCCAGCCACGATTGCGGGAATTAAAAGCGAGGCAATGCTGCTGGCAGTTAAAAACAAGGACGGAGAATACTCGCTTATAACAGTGGACTCGGAAAACATCGAAGCAGGCGCGAAAGTGGAATAATCTTCCCACAATTTCAGCCCAGCATTGAAAGAGCGTAGGGCAGTGCAATAAAAGTGCCGAGCATTGAACCCGCGTTCGCGAATGCCGCAACAAGCAGAATGCGGGAAACCCTGTTTCTGTAGAAACCGCGCAGCGTAAGGGAATCAAGCTCCTCAAAATCCTTCACTTTCGGCGCGCGGACTTTTGCTTCGACGATTCCGGCAAACCAGCCCGCGGCAAGAGCGGGATGCAGCGATGTAAGCGGCGCTGCCACAAATGCTGTAAGGACGGATTTCCAGTGACCCCCGCCCAAGAGCGCACCAAGCGCTGAAAGCGAGCCGTTGATTAAAATCCAGAGCCAGAGAATCTCAAGGGTGAGCTGCAAGCCGCGGTAGTAAAGCGCCAGGGCAATGATTGCGAGGAAGAATGCCGGAACCAAAAACTTTAGCCAGCGCATTTTGCTTTTTTTTCTCGGAACGCTGAGAAGGTGGAGAATGCTGCGCTTTTTGTCGAGGTATTTTTTTATTCCCTCCACGTGCCCCGCGCCAACCACGGCGACGATTTTTTTCCCTTTCGCGGCAAGAATGCGGTTTGCAATGAATAGATCGCGCTCATCAACCAAAACTTTTTTTAGCGAGGGCATTTCTCTTGCCAGTTCCTCCATCAACTCTGAGAGGACGTCCTTCTTCTTGAGTTCTTCGATTTTTTCCTTCGTTATTTTTTCCCCGAACCCGAAAAGCGAGAGGAGAACACCGAACAAAAGCTTTATTTTTTCAACGAGCGAAATTTCGGCGAGGGCGCGGCGCAGCGTAACGGAAATGCTCCTGTCGAGCAGAGCCAAAGGAATGCCTTTTTCCGTCGCAATTTTCACCGCAACCCGCATTTCCTGCCCGGGTTCCACGCCGACGGCTTCCCCCAGGCGCTTTTGCATGCCTGCGAGGAGCAAATTGAAGAGGAGAAGGTACACCCTGCCTTTTTTTATAACGCTCACTATGTCCGTTTCTTTCCACTTTCTTCCCGAAAGAATCTGGGCGAGTCTCTGCCTGTCCAATTCAACGCCTATTGCGTCAGGGGCTTCCTTTTCAATTGTTTTTTTCACAAGCTCGGAGGACTTTTTGCTTATGTGAGCTGTTCCCACAAGCACTATTTCCTTGCCCTCCGCCCTTATTTTTTCAGCGCGTTCCATTTTTTTCACTTCATCAGCCCGAGTTTCACAAGCGTGGTGTAATTGTGCACTTTCCAAGGGGAAATTTTTCCGGAGAAAGAGCATTTTCTTTTGAGTATTTTTTTGCGCGCTTCCTCGAGGTCTGACGCCTCTACTTCAACGTAGGCATTTCCCAACTCGACCGGAAAGTGCGCGTCGCTTCCCGCGGTGAAGGGCTTGCCGTGCTCGGCGGCATATCTTTCCGCAAGTTTGTTGGGGAAATTGAACCTGCAGCGGGAATTGAACACCTCCACGGCGTGCACCTCTGAAACAATTTCGTCGAGCGCCTTGAAGCTGTACAGCAGAGGTTTGCGAAGGTAATCGAAGGGATGCGGCACTGAAATAAACGCGTCCTGCTCTTCCAGGGCATCGAGAACGTCCCAGAGCTGCCCTTTTTTAACCGGGTTCTGCATGAACAAGCCGAGTAATTCTCCCAGGTAATTGCTTCCGGAGTAAACCTTTATCTCTTCTCCTTGGATGAAGGGCCATTTCTGCGATTTGGATTGCTTTTTCGTTTCCTTCCAGCCATCGCAGGTGTTGTGGTCGGTTAGTGCGGGAATTATTCCTTTTTCTTTGGAGAGCCCTATTATCTGTTCGGGCTTGAGTCCTGCATCTCCGGAATGCCTGGAATGAATGTGGAAATCGATTTTCAAAAAAACACCTTTTTTCTAATGCTTGGAAATAATTAGCCGGGATGTGTTTTTAGTTTTTTCCATTTGTTATCGGCGCGGAAATTGCCTCCTCGTTGCATTCCATTATTTCTTCGGGGGAAATCGCAAGCGTTTTTTTATCTCCCACGGGAAAGAAGAAGGTCTCCGCACTCGAAGCGCTCTCGTCCAGGAGAACCCTGATGCCGTAAACCGAAACCGGCGGGAGGAATTCCTTGCTGTAGCCGGTTATTCCCTCGGTTTCCCTATTGTCCGCTTCCCTCAAGCCTTTCAGACCGGATTCCTTTTCCATTTTTTTCAGGTCGGGGGAATGCCTTGAAAGGAATACCGCGAGCACCGGCACTGAGCGCTTTTCCCTGGAAACGAATAAAGTGCATTTTGCCGAATTGGCTCCCGACACCTGCCTGTGCAGAATCCGTGCGTTCAGCTTGTTGGCTTGAATGAAGTCCTCAAGCATAGGCAATATAATTATAAAAGAAATTAATAAAAAAGGAAAAGGCGCAGATACTGCGTTCAGAGCGCGGGTGCGCCGTGGGACAAATCAGAGACCTGCTTCCTTTCGCAGCAGTTCCGCCTTGTCGGTTTTTTCCCATGTGAATTCGGGCTCTTCCCTGCCAAAATGACCGTAGCATGCTGTTTTTGCGAAAATCGGTCTCCTTAGATTCAGTTCCTTTATCATCCCGCTCGGGGTGAGATTGAAGTGCTTTTTCACCAGTCCGAATATTTTTCTCGCGGGAATCTTGTTTGTGCCGAAGAAATCAATGAAAACGGAGATGGGCTCGCGGCTTCCAATCGCGTAGGACAACTGCATCTCGCATCTTTCAGCCAGACCTGCCTTCACTATGTTCTTTGCAATGTAGCGCGCGTAGTAAGCTGCTGTGCGGTCCACTTTTGTAGGGTCTTTTCCCGAGAAAGCGCCGCCGCCGTGGTTGCCCACTCCTCCGTAAGTGTCCACTATTATTTTCCTTCCCGTGCAGCCCGCATCCGCAACAGGGCCGCCCATTACGAACCTGCCCGTGTTGTTGATGAAATATTTTGTGTTACTGTCCAGGAATTCGGAGCAGACCGGCTTTATTACTTTTTCCTTTATGTCCCCGCGGAGTTTTTTGAGCTCAATGTCGGGGTCGTGCTGTGCCGCTATTACCACTGCCTCAATGCGCTTAGGTGTTGAATTCTCGAATTCGAATGTTACCTGGGTTTTTCCGTCGGGCCTGAGGTAGGGGAGAATGCCTTTTTTCCTGACTTCCGCGAGTTTCATCGCAAGCTTTTGCGCGTACATTATGCTCGCGGGCATCAGTTCAGGGGTTTCTTTTGTCGCGTAACCGGACATCATTCCCTGGTCTCCTGCGCCCGTGCCCCTGCTTCCTTTTTCGTCCACTCCAAGCGCGATGTCGGGGCTCTGCTCGTGGATTGAAGTGAGCACGCCCACGCTCTGGCTGTCGAATCCGTATTCCGGCTCCGTGTAGCCGATTTTTTCGAGAACGCCGCGCACTATTCCGGGAACGTCGGCGTACGCCTTCGTCGTAATCTCGCCCGTAACGAGAATGAATCCCATTCCCGCAATTGTTTCGCACGCCACTCTCGCATTCCTGTCCTTTGCGATTATTGAATCAAGAATTGTGTCCGAAACCTGGTCGCAGACCTTGTCGGGGTGACCCTCAGCCATCGCTTCGGAAGTGAAAAAATACCTTCCAGATCTCATAAAATTCCTCCAGTTTTATTAAAGCAGGTTTTCAGGAATAAAAATCATCCTGGGCAATAAATAAAAACAGTTCGGCGCCCACCCTTATTAATAATTTCCTGAAAAAAATATTCAAATAAGAATTGAACTGCCTGGTACAAAAAGGTGCGAAAATGCTTCCGGAACTGAGCGAAATAAAGCGCGTGAGAAAGCGCCTCGGATTGAGCCAGGTGCAGCTGGCAATGCTTGCAGGAGTGTCACAATCGCTCGTGGCGAAAACGGAGAGCGGAAAGATTGTGCCGGGCTATGACAAGGCAAAGAGGATTTTCAATTCGCTCGAAATGCTCGGCAGCGAGCAGACCGCGAAGGCAAAAGACCTCATGGCCAGAAACATAAAGTTTGTCGAGGAAAAAGACAGCGTTGCAAAGGCAATCCGCATCATGGAAAAGAACGCTTTTTCGCAACTGCCCGTGCTCAGGAACCAGAGGAGCATCGGCACTATTTCCGAGAAAACAATCGTCTCGAAGTTCAGCGGCAGCAAGAGCCAGGACCCTGCAAAAGTCCTGGTGGGCGAGGTAATGGACGACTCGCTGCCAGTGCTCGGAGAGGATACGCCGGCAGGACTGCTGAGCAGCATGCTCGAGTATGAATCCGCACTGCTCATTGCAAGGCAGGGAAGGGTTGCCGGAATAGTGACAAAATCCAACCTCCTCGAGGCGCTCATGGAGAAGAAATAATGCCCGAAAGTGCTGAAAACGCTGGTTCCAGGGCTTGAAACCACGGAATTCGTAAAAATGCCGCCCGGGCAGGGGTGCGAAACCTTTTTATTTAATGCCACAGCAAATATATTAATGATTATTAGTTAATGAGTGAAAAGGGTGGTTGGCCTAATGAGAAAAATACATTCAGTATTGGTAGCACTTATACTTGCGCTTGCTCTTTGCGGAGCGAACGCTTTCAATGAAAGCGACATAGAACTTACTGAAAACATCTATTTGACCGGGGACAAGACAATTGATGTATCCGTCTACAACCCCGCGCTCGAGGACAAGGATTTGAGCGTCAGGTTTCTGGGCCCGGAAGGACTGGACTACGAGTTCAAAAATGTGCCCAGCGAAATACGCGGGGAAGGAAAAGCAAACTTCACCCTAACCCTCAAGCCGAAGGGGGAAATATTCAAAACCAAGTATGCTGCAACGCTTGCCGTGGAACTGGGCAACGAAACCGTTCTGAAAGAAACAAGACTGCATTTCTCGAAGCCCGGCGCGGAAGAGGAAGAAGAAGGCACAGGGCTCTTCTCGCTCGGAATGTTCTGGCTCGGGCTGACTGAAGACAGCGGACTGCTCATCAACTTCATACTGCTGTTAATTGCCGTGGTATTGTTCGCAATATTTGTAATAAAAGTGAGGGAAAGGTGAAATGGAAATGAAAAGAATGCTGGCATTAATCGCCCTTGCGGCGTCTTTTTTGTTTATTTTAAACGGTGCGAACGCCGACGTTACCTATACGTTCGGCAGCGACAACCGCACTCTCGTGATTTCACCCTCGCAGTACGTTGACAGCTGCGAGCAATTCACCTTTCATTTCCCGGACTATCCCTCAAACTATACCACTGACTCGGGGCACAGAATCCAGATAACGTATTACAAAATAGGGGAAGGGGGCGGAAGCCCAAAGACGGAGACAATGTGCGTGCCCGGAAAAACCTGCCCGAGCAGAAAGGCAACATTCAAAATCTGCGAGGACGGGAGATGGCATTTCACCATAAAGCACCAGTACAGAGTTCTGGGAATATGGCTCACGGGAAACAGCTTCGGGACAACGATGTTCATAGGCGATTACCAGGGCGGCGGAGGCACTCCGGGAACAGGGCCGGTTGCAAACTTCACATACTACAACACGAGACCCGGAACACAGCAAAACTCGGGATACAGCCGCCTGGATGCGGGCTCAAGCAGCGGAAACATAGTAAAGTACAAGTGGGACTTCGATGCAGGAGACCCCGTAACGGGACACAAGGAATTCTACAACCAGCCGGTTTACAATTTTTACTGGACGCACGACACAGGCGGGTTCACTTTTGAAGCGGACATTCCCGTAACTCTCACCGTCACTGACAGCCAGGGAAGAACTGACTCAATAACCAAAACAGTTCACGTCCTGAAAATCTGCTGCCAGGGACCATGCCCTACGCCGACTCCAACGCCGACACCCACGCCGACCCCGTGCTATGAATGCGGAAACGGAATACTCGAACCGGGAGAAGAATGCGAATACGACTCACACTGCCCATGCCCACAAGACACATGCATAGGAAACGATTATTACGATTACCCGGCACACGGAGACTGCCTGGGAAACTGCACATGCAACACATCAACACAATCATGCACAGGACCCTGCAAACCAACAATAACATACAACGACCCGAGATGCATGCCAACCCCGACACCCACACCTACGCCGACTCCAACGCCGACACCCACGCCGACCCCGTGCTATGAATGCGGAAACGGAATACTCGAACCGGGAGAAGAATGCGAATACGACTCACACTGCCCATGCCCACAAGACACATGCATAGGAAACGATTATTACGATTACCCGGCACACGGAGACTGCCTGGGAAACTGCACATGCAACACATCAACACAATCATGCACAGGACCCTGCAAACCAACAATAACATACAACGACCCGAGATGCTGTCCTCCGGAATGCGACGAGGGATGGATTGGCGCAACTTACTGCGAGTGCGGAAACGTGTGGCAGACCTGGCAGTACAGCGACTGCGCGACAGAGGAAAGGATAAAGGAATACTGCGATTACGGTTGCACCGGCGGGGTATGCAACCTACAGCAATGCGACCCTGGATACATCGGCGGGAGGTACTGCAAGAACGGCGATGTATATCAAATGTACAGGTATTCTGACTGCACGGAGCAGGAGAGGAAAAGGGAGGACTGCGGAACGCGCGGATGCTACAACGGAGAGTGCGGTTCCTGTCCAGGATGCAACCACGCCCCGAGCACCCCGAACGTATACATAACGCCGGGTTCGCCTGCCGATTCTGATGACCTAGTGTGCCACGCTTCAAGCACGGATTACGAGGGAGACACAATACGCTACACCTACACGTGGAAGCGCGACGGCTACACCTACAGAACGCAGGAAACCACGAGCAGGACAAACACAATTTACGATTCCCTCACAGACGAATACGAGGACTGGGCATGCAGCGTTAAAGCCTGCGATCCCTGGGACTGCAGCGGCACCGCAAGCGACACTGTTACAATAGGGCACTTCGGTTATTTTTGCGACAACCTTGACCTCGAAATAGAGCCGGATTACGACACACTGAGAATGACAAGAAACGAAAGGGACAGCATGTCTTTCTCCATAAAGAACAATTCCAATGAAAGGGTGTGCTTTGATTTGGAGGGAAGAACTTCCTCGAGCTATCTGGAAGCGGAGCCCTCCACGGACTACATGTGCCTGAACGGAAAGGAAAGGACATGGGTCACGCTTAGCATCGAAACTATGGATGCACCTTGCAGGGATTACACTGCCACGCTCAAGGCGAGGAACGACTGCGATTCAGACTCTGGTTCAGTGAACGTGGAGGTCTACGGATGCGAAGAGTGCACCAACTGCATTGATTTGATTCCTTACCGGGGCACAGTGTGCAGGGGGGAAGAAAGCACCCTGCGCGTTAAGGTGAAGAACAACTATTACTCGCGCATAAAGAGAGTGGAGCTCGACACTTCTTCCACCGAATTCCTCGCATACTTCGAGGACGACGAAATCGAACTCGACTCAAGGGAAAGCGAGTACGTTGATTTGATTATTTACGCGGATGAAAGCGTTCCGCTGGGAGAAGACTATGTGTACATTTACGCAAGGACGGACACCGATTACGTGAGGGAAAAGGCCTACTTCGAAGTCAAGGACTGCGGGGAGGAGGAAGATGTTACATTTGAGATAATAATGAGCGAATACTGTTTTGAAATAGAAAAGGGCAGGGATTACAACATTGCTTTCGAGGTAAAAAGTTTGGTCGATAAAACGCAGGTGGTTAACCTGCAGACCGTTTCCGACCTCGTCACAGAACTCCAAAAAAAACAGATCACTCTCACGCCGAGGGAAAGGGAAACGGTTAAATTCAAGGTCAGAGCGGATGAAAGCGATGCGGCCGGAACGCACGATGTTGAGGTAATCGGGTGGAATTCCTACCACAGGGAGAAAAAGCTCAGGTGCATTGATGTCGAACCCTTGAGCAGGACAAAAATAACCATTAAAGAGAATTATCTGGAAATAGAGCAGTGCGATTACGGCGTCTTTGTGGTATTCATAGAAAACGAAGGTGATTCAGCAGAGCACTACGAGCTAAGCGTGAACAACCCCACGCCCGCGGAGATAGAATTCTCCGACCGGGAATTCGACCTGGAAGCGGGGGGAACAAAAGAAGTGTTCATAAGCGTTAACGTTCCGCTGGACACCGAACTCGGGGACTATTCACTCGACCTCATAATCGAGAACTCCGAAATATGGACAAAAAAACTCTATTACGAAGTGGTCGAGGCGGTGCCGGAAGGCGGGGAACTGCGCGGGCTGTGGATTACCTCGTACCCAATGCAGCTGGTATTCGAAGAGGGAAAAGACAAAAACATTACGGTGAAAATAAGCAACCTCTCCGCGGACGACTGGGAGGACATAGAACTGAAATTTGATTTGCCGGAGGGATTTTCAACACCGGAAAGAAAATTCTCGCTTGAAGCGGGAAAAACAAAAACAATAGTGCAGAAAATAAGCGTGGCGGAAGGAGTTGAAGCGGGATACTACGATGCGAACATTGAAGCGGTGCTCGACGAGGACAGCACGGTGAAGAAACTGAAACTCATAGTGGAAAAGGAAGAAGCCGCTGCCGAAGAGGGAACAGACTTGGGCGAAGCACTGGGCTCTGCGATGGCGGGCTTGGTCACGCTTGCGCCCGCGGCAGGAATGGGTTTAATTGTTTTGCTCATAGTAATTCTTTTAATGCTCATACTCGGCGTAATCGTTCCGAGGAGATATTCAGACCAGCCGGTCTGGCACAGGAGGTAAATTCGGAGGTAATTTTGAATGAACGCGTTTAACAAGTTCACTGTACTCGGAGTGCTGTTAGTGCTCCTGAGTTTCGGGGTAAAAGCCCCGTTCACCGAGGGTGATTTCGAACTCGGGGGGGACTGCTTCAAGATAACGCAGGAAACATACGTTTTCCAGAACAATTCCGCGGGCACGAAAAACTACACGCTTACCGCCACGGGCGACGGAAAGGACTGGATCAACGTAAGCGGGAAGCAGATTGCCTTGGAACCGCTCAAGTTCACGCTCAAAGCCGGAGAATCAAAAGAAATGCCCGCATTCATAAAACCCTGCTGCTGCACACTGCCCAAAACCTACACTATTGGCTTAAAGGTAACAGGCGGCGAGGACCTGACGCAGGTAATAAGCTTCAGGGTGAAGGACAGCAGGAAGATTTCCCTCGCACTTGAGCCAGAAATTGTCGAAATAGGCCAGTGCGAGAAAGGCGAAGTGACAATAACAGTCAAAAACGAAAGCCAGATAACAGAGGATTACAGGCTCGAGGTTTCAGGGATAAACGAGGGATGGCTGGAACTTGCCACGACAGAATTCTCCCTCGAAAAAGACTCCGAAAGGGAAATCAAAATGTTCATTCAGCCCCCGTGCGACCAGAAACTGGGCGAATATGCAGGCACGCTCACAGTGAAAATAGACGAATGCCCCGAATTGTCCGAACAGGCAGAAGTGAAAGTGAAAATAGTGGACAAGCAGTACATTGCGATAGGTTCGAAGGAAGAACTGGAATTCGGAATCTGCAACGACGTGCAGGAGGAAAGGGAAATCACAGTGGAAAACCTCGGAAGAGCGGAAGACTCGCTGAAAATTTCAATTGAAGGACCTGACTGGATGCAGTTGAGGGAAAAGGCAATGACAATTAAAGCAGGGGAAAAGAAAACACTGCACCTGCTCCTCGTGGAAAGCGATGCGGATGAAGGAGAATACACGGCAACAATTACCGCGCAGTCCACCAAATACGGAAAGGAAACAAGCGCGGAACTCAAAGTAATGACAGAGGACTGCTACAATCTCACGGTGGAAAAAACAAAGGGCGCTGAGGAAGCTTGCATCGAGAACCCGCTCTCGTACGAGTTCTCGCTGACAAACCCCAAGGACACCGAAATAAGCGTTTCATTGAGCGTTGAAGGCTTGAGCGCAACGGTAAACCCTAAAACGCTCACGCTGAGGCCAAAGGAATCGAAAAGCGTTACAGCAGCATTCGACCTCGAGAAAGAAAAACCGGGAAAAAAGGAATTCGCGCTGAAAGTGCTGTCTGACAACTTCAAGACCTCGCGCACTTACGGCTTCGAACTAATGAACTGCTACGATTTGCTCGTTGACTACGACGGCATCAGGGAACCGATAGAAATAGTGATAAGCAAGGGAATATGCCAGTGGGAAGAGGTATTCACACTCAAAGCGACAAACACAGGCACAATGGAACAGGAAGTCGAAATTTCCGCTGGGAAAGTGGAATGGGTTACGGTCGAGCCCGCCGCCTTGGACCTGAAGCCGGACGAGACAAAGGAATTCTATGTATATGTCACGCCTCCTCTTCAAACAGAGGAAGGAAGCTACACTGAAATCCTCGCGGTAAAAGCAAGGGATTACTCTAGGGAGCAGAGGATTAAAATAGACGTTTCAAAGGTCGAAGGCGAAAAGCCCTGCCTCGAAGCAGGCTCCGAGCTGGAGGAAACAATAGTGACAGAGGAAAAAACAGTAAAGGTCAAAGTAATGCTGACAAACACCGGCAACTGCGCGCTGAACATCACCGGGGTAAGCTCAAAGGCGTACAGCGCAGCATTTGAGTTCGAACCTTTCACTCTTGAAAGGGGCGAGGAAAAAGTGGTTAATGCCACGCTGCAGCTTGGAAAAGGCTTTGATGCCGAGGAAGTTGAACTGCCTCTGAGCATTCAGACCGACCGCGGCATTCTAACGCAGAATGTAACGGTCAGCCTGGTTGAAGAAGCCGAAGAAGAAACCCCGGGCGCGGAAACAGGCGAAGAGAAAACAGAAGAAGCAGGTGAAGAAGAGGAAGAGGCAATGCCAGGCGGGCTGCTTGTTTTGGCTCCCGGCACGGTGAATCTGCTCATCCTTTTGTTCCTTGCAATTGTTGCAGTGGTAATAGTGATGCTTGCCTACTACGCTTACGCAAAGACGCCGAGCGCCAGCGGCAGGGGAAAAGGCAGCGGATGGTACGGCGAACCCCACAGGCACTCAAAAGCAGCCAAAAAAGGAAAGAGAAAGTAAAACGCTTTCTCTTTTTTTCTGTTTTTTTAATTTCAACCAGCAACTCCGAAAGCTACTTTTCGTAATGAGCAATAATGCAGATTATTGCTCATTATAATGCGCAATGTTCTGCCTCTGGAGAGCCATTTCGGACCCTTTTTTGAAACCGAAAAACATTTAAATATAGATTAACATATTATTTAATAATATGTTAATCGGGAGTGTCAAAAAATGATTGAAAAGTTTAATTTTCACTGGCGTAAGGACTTCTTTTATAATTTTCCAAAAAAGAGGGCGCTGTTCCACGAACTCGCAAGGGAGATTGGCTCAAAGCAGATTGTTTCAGTCATTGGGCTGAGGAGAACCGGCAAAACCACGATTTTAAAGCAATTGATTGACCACTTAATAAAATCAGGCAAGGCAGAAAGGGAACACATTTTATTCTATTCCTTTGACGAAGAACAGCCAAGGATAGAAGAGCTCCTGCAGGAATTCGAGGCAAGGCTGGGAAAGGAACTGCTGGAGATGAAGGGCAGGGCCTTTGTTTTCCTGGACGAAATCCAAAAGCTCGAAAACTGGCAGAACCAAGTGAAATACTACTACGACCACTACAAAAACATAAAATTCTTCATAAGCGGCTCTTCCTCCCTCTTCATCCAAAAACATGCCAGAGAATCCCTTGCCGGAAGAATCTACGAATTTGAACTAAAACCATTGAACTTCAAGGAATTCCTAGAATTCAGGGGCAAAAAAGACTTGCTGGAAAAAAAAGGCTTATTCCAAGAAACACTGAAAAAAGAGTTCTCAGCCTTCCAAAAAAGGCAATTCATTGAAACAGTGAACGAAAACGAGGAAAGAATTGCAAAATACTGCAAGTCATTGATTGAAAAAATAGTCTTCCAGGACATTCCAAAAACATTCCCAATCGAACGCGAAACACTCCTCTTAAAAATACTGAACATTGTTGCCTCAAACCCGGGAATGCTCTCTGATTATGGCTCAATGTCAAGAGAACTCGGAACCAACAGGGTAACGCTGTCCAACTACTTCCATTACCTGAAAGAATCCTTCCTCCTCAAAAAAACATACAATTTCTCAAAAAACAAGCTCACATCAGAGAAAAAAATGAAAAAATTCTACCTCACAACACCCTCCTTCTTTCCCTACCTAAACAATTCAATAAGCGAATCAAAACTCGTTGAAAACATGATAGTTACAGCAACTGACGCGAAATTCTTCTGGAGAACACCCCAAAAATACGAAGTAGACCTAGTGCTCTCAAAAGGCAAAGAAATACTGCCGGTTGAGGTAAAATACAAGGAACACATTCAAGAAAAAGACTCAAAAAACCTGCAAAGGTTCTGCAAGAAATTCAACTGTAAAAAAGCAACAATGGTCACAAAAAACAAAACAGGAAAAAAAACCCTCAAACCAAAAAACGGAAAAAAACTCCAAATCGAATTCATTCCCGCCTGGAAATTCCTGCTGGAACTTTAGCCGCGCAACAATTTTTTTAACCGCAGTCCATTTCCCTGAGTTCTTCCTCCAGCTCTCCCTTTCTTTCCTGGAGGTAGCGGTATAATTCTTCCTGGTAGGCGAGCGCTGCCCTGTACTGTCCCAGCGTTTCCTCCTTTTCTTCAAACTCCGCTTTTCTCTCGGGCCAGAAAAACCACATCCAAGAGGTAAACCTCAAAGAGCCAAGTTCCATATCCAAAGATGCCGCTCTGGAAGAAAGCCTCCCGATATTTCCGTTAACAGTGTCCAGCGCTTCTTCCACTTGGGCAAGCTCGCTTTCTTTCTGCTCGCATTCACCCATATCGCCAAATGCCAAGGCATAGGCGCCCAACTGTGTTCCCAGGAAATTCTGCATTTCGGAAACAACTGAGGCTCTGAAGGAACTCCAGTCCGCTACAAGTTCGTCAAGTCTTCTTTCAGTTTCCGCAATTGCATCCCAGATGGAGTCATCCTCAGCAGGAAGCTCGATACTGTCGTAATTTGAGGCCTCCATTTCATCACCATATCTTTCCCTTAGAGGGCGCAAAACGTTTAGTCTGTAATGCCTCGGAACATCTGAATATATGAATATCCTCCTAGATATCTCTTCAAGGAACTCTTCCCCAACTAAAGAATAATCTTGGGGAATGTTCCATTTGGCGCCCCAGTAGTCCCATAGCACTGATCCATCATCAATATTCTGTTCGAGTTTTGAAAGTTCTTGCCCAATATTTCCTGGTTTGCTTGTAAAGGAAACTGTTTCTGTCCATGTGGACCCATATTCCATTTCGCCCCGGAGGGCTCTTTTAAGCCTTGCGATGTGACCTTTGAGCGAATAGAGTTCTGTCTCATTTAGAAGTCCTAACCTGATTACTGTATCGATATAGTCAATTATACTTGCCTCCAATGAAAGCCTTTGAGCTTCTTTTGAAATTTCCTGATATAACAATAAAGTGTCTGCATCAATCTGGATTGCTTGGTAGTATTGGTTAAGAACCTGTCGGGATTGAGGCAGACCATGGAAATTATCCACAATAACTATTGTCTCTTCAACCGGTCTTCCGCCCACCGTTTCAATTCCCGCTTCTCTCAAAAGCGCCAGCAATCTCTCCTCTTGTTCAGCATTCCTCACCCCGAACCCAACTAGCATGTCTAAAGAAACATTTGACATCGATGCACCTTCTAAAATAGCAGGATTCCATATATTCAGCCTAGGCTCTGTTGCTATCCCAATCCCCGCTTCCCTTAGCGATATTTCTGTGACATCTTCCCGGAAAGCCATGTCTTGATAGTAACGCTCTGTGTCCCGCAGCAATCTGAACTTTTCTTCAAGGTCTGTTACTGCCTGCCGGGCTTCTTCAGCTATTGATTGTTCTCCAGTAGTTCTGTTTACTCTGTAAGTTTCAATCCTCCTCACTTCGGTTGTTATCTCTGGCAAACCAAGCTCGGTCCGCTTTGCATTATCCGTCAACAGGTTGATGCTTTCCTCATCTTCTGCCACAGGGACACTAGTTATTGAAGTAAAAAAAATATCGTGTAAAAGTTCTGGACCAAAATAAAGCGCAACAGTGTCTCCTGTTTCCGACAAAGTGCTTAAACCAAACCTGTCAAATTCTACATCCCCATAACTGACATAAACTCCTTTTGTACCTCTTTCTGCTTCAATTTCTCCTTTTTCCATAATCTCTCCCAATCTGTCAAGACTGGTGACATGCGCCCACGGATAGTCAAGCAATGGGACATCACCTGCGCTCTCGGATCCCGCGCTATCGGGCTTTTCATAGTATTTTCCTTGTATTGGTCCCGCGGAAGAAATGGGGTCCTCGGCTCCGCTACTTTCCGCCTCGGCGTGATAAACTGTCGGCAGGAGGTCGCGCGGGATTGGCTCTATTACTTCCCCGAGTAAATCCTGGTCAATGAGCGATTCGGGGAAAGTTTCAATGATAGGCTCGGGTTCGGTTACACCAGGAAAAGTTTCAATGTCAGGCCCTGATTCCGGTGCACGGGGAAAAACAAACGTAATAGGTTTTTGCTCTTCCAAGACAACTGACCTGTGAATGCTCGGAATTTCCACGTAAAAAGTTCTGCCGCGCATTGCTTCCCCCATATTGACCGCCAATAAGTAAAGACCAGTGGCACCAAGAACTACGAGAGCCGCGGCTCCGCCGGAAACCGCGGCAGCACCCGAAGTCGAAAGCACCAATCCCATGCCGCCCATTGAAGAGGACTTCCAATACGTTCCCTCTGAGGACTGGCTTACCAGAGTTCCCTCGGGAACCAAGACAACTATGTTGCCGACTGTTCGGGAAGGATTCTGCACTTCTCCGACAGCAGGAATTGCTGCCATGAGCGAAATTTCGGTGAGCTCGTCCAGTTCCTCCAATGCATTCTGGAATTCTTCCTCAGATACCTCGACTTTTTCACCGGAAGCGGTGGCCAGTTCATAGGAGTCCTCCGAAACCTTTGTTGCGGAAACAAGCATGTTATCAACCGCGACAGTGGAGAAAGTCATCCTCTCTGCTTCAGGAATGCAAACGTTTGTGAAAGGGGTGCAGTACTCGCCCCAACCACAGCCGCAAGTGGAAGTGCATTCAACGCATATGCCAGAGGAAACATCGCAGCAGGGAAAATCGGGATTGCCGAAGCAGCCTACGAATTCGCTGCAGGCGCTGGTTTTCTCTTCTCCCTGCTCGGCGGGTTCCTGCCCGAGGACAGGGAAGCCGAAAAGAATTCCGCTGAAAAAATCAAGCACTGTTTCAATCAAGCCCTTTTGCTCCTGCTCGGGGGAAGGAGAGGATGAGGGCATTTCTCCAATGCCCTTTCCTCCTTCAAATGGTTCAATCTGGCATACTCTTTCCGCCAATGGAAGGGAATAGCCCGCGGCAGTCATGCCGTCGTAAAATCCGAGAATTTCTTCAGTATAGGATTCATAAATTTCGCTTTCCCGCAGTGCGGAAAGGGCTTCCTGCACCGAGCCTGTTCTGCCCTGCTCCCAGGGAATCTTTTGCACTCCTGTTTTTCCCTCATGGTATGCTGTTACAACAATTTCCATTTTCTCTCTCGCAGAGAGAGCTTCGAATGCCTGCCTTGAAAGATGCTCCCCATTCCACCACCACATGTTATCGTACAACCATTTCAAATACGCTGTACCGACCTGAATGTTCTGGCACACATTATAAGGATTGTCTATTTCAATTCCAAGCAAACGGGCCTGGGCTATTGCTCCATTACCATTTAACTGCATTAGGCCGCGGTCTCCTGTCCGGCTCCTAGCATTCGGGTTAAAGCGGCTTTCCTTCCAAGCAACAGCGAAAGCGAGTTCCGGCTCCACTGTGAAAAGCCTGCTTGTTCCAAGTGCCCTGAAATCCGTTGAATTCATTTTTTCCGCATAATACGGGAAAAGAACGTTGAGGTAATCCATTAAATTACACATTTCCTGCTCCAGGTAATAATCTCCATAAAATGCTTCCGAATCGTTTGGGATGCCGTAGAATTCTGCCTGCTTTTCCCTGTAGAGCGCGAAATCATCGGCTTCGATTTCCTGCTCGGTATAACCATACAGCAGTTCCTCCAGCCCGGAGTTGTCGCATGCGCCTGTTTCCCCCGCTTCCGGTTTTTCTGCTTCCGCCTGCTCCAGGAAATACTCGGAATTCCATTTTAGTTCCATTTCTTTGCCGTCCTCGGACAAGTGGGCGCACATTTTTCCGGAGCGGATTTCCTCAACGTATCCCTCAAAGGAAAACTCAGAAACATTGCTCCACAGGGAAAGCACTGAATCCTCGCGGTATCGCATGAACTCGTTTGACTGAATTATCTGCTCTTCCTGCTCGCCGTCAAACCTGTAGAGCTTTATTTGCGCGCTTCCTTCCCCTCCTTCCGAGGGATGGAAGCACAGTGCCTGCATTTGCACTGCCGGAGGAACAAACACAACGGTTTCTGGGTTGAGAGCGGGTTCTGGCAAATCCAATTGCACAACCCATTTGTCGGAATTCCAGCCATCGCACCACCCAGATGTTTCTACAAGCTGGTCTTCCGTTCCATAGCGCCATTTGTTGAGATACAGAGGCTCTTCCCCCAGGGAACCATACTCGCTCCTCGAGAATTCGTTCCCCAAATCGAAGTATGAATAGTAAAGCCAGCCGGGCGCGTCCGCCGAAACCTGGAGCGCAGCAGGCACCAATTCATTGAATTCAACGCTGAATATCTGCTCGCGGGTTTCCTCGTTGAAATGAGTGGAAACCCTTTCCTCTTCTTTTATTCCAAGCACTTTTCCTCCAACATCGCTGCGCGTGCCCGCATAGTCTTCGCTGAGCAGGTATTCCAGTTTTTTTGCTTCTCCCCTGTGCCCTCCACTGGGATGTTTCAAGTGATAAACTCCCTTGCTGTCCAAGGGAATTTTGGTAGTTCTGACACCGCTTTCAAGCCTGTCCTCATAGAGCATTCCATAACCTTCCCTCGTCGGGTTGAGTGCAAGAGCGTGCAGGCCTAGCGCTCCGTCAAAGGGCATCTGAAAAAGGATGTTTTCTGCATAGTGCTCATTAACCTCGGCCAAGGGGGTGAATTTTTTTGAATCAATTGAGATGTTCCCAAGGGAATAATTGTTTTCACTCTCAATCCCTGCGTTCAGTTCAACCAAGTACTGCCCTGCTTCCACTCCGCTGTCTTCAGAAAAATTGAATTCCCAGTCGTTCACGTTGAATCCCGTGAGATCCCTGCCGTAAACCTTCTGGAAATCGCTCTTGAAATCCGCACTGAAACCGTCGCGCTTGAGGTTCGCGGTGAAAGGAGCCAATGGACTGAAGCCGTCAAGCGAGGGCAGACCGCTTCTCTCCACGGCATTCTGCCTCACGAATTCCTCCAGTTCGGGGCTTTCCCAGAGCTGAGGGCTGTTTCTTATTCCCACAATGAGTTCAGCGCTGCCGAATAATCCGAGGAAACCAGCGCATTCCCCGCCGCCGGCGCTGCAGGAAGAGGCAATTGCGTCATATGAATCAAGCACTGAATCCAGGCCAGCGAGCCTTTTGCCGTTTAATTCGGTTGAAATTCCTTCCAGCGAGGCGGAAAATTCATCGCTCCCTGCAACCATTACAACTGATTCAGAATTGAATGCCTCGCCGCATTCCCGCGAGAGCAGGGCGGAAACCGCGTCCTTCAATCCTCCAGACTGCTCGGAGTTCTGAATCCTTTCAGTCATCGTGTTTGAAACAAAGGAAAGGTCCGCGCTGCAGTTGCCTGAATCGCCATAATCAAGCACTCCGCCTTCTTTCCCGACAAAGAAAAGAACGCCCTCGCCGGCAGCAATCGAAACCTGCTGCTTCGAAATCCTGTACAGTTTGCCCAGTTCGTCAATCTCGCCCAGGTCAACAGCGCTTTCAATTTCCTCGGGCACGCTTTCAAACACCGCGGGGAGGAATTCACTCTCAATGAATTCAAAGTCCTTCGTCAACTGAAGGGCGAATTGGGCGGCATCGCAGTAATATCCGCTGCCCCCGTCCGCGCGCGCCACGCAGTCGTTTGGTTGAATCGCAAATTCCTCTGACAAAAGCGGCTCCTCGGTTGAATGCAGCCATGAGAATTTCAGGCGGTCGAAGCCGAACTGCCGGAATGCCGCTTCCCCGGTAAAATATTCCGCGCCGTTTTCGGATGTGCAGGACTGCACTTCCTGTGCAAAAGAGAGGGGAAAACAAAAAGCGAGAAGGAGAACGAAAAAAAGGAAAAAATTTCCTTTCACTCAAAAAACCTCAGTTTCCTGCGCCAGCCCAGTTCCCGAACAACGCTGCTCCTAAGTTCC
This sequence comes from uncultured archaeon, assembly GCA_964551725.1. Classification (GTDB taxonomy): domain Archaea; phylum Iainarchaeota; class Iainarchaeia; order Iainarchaeales; family DTGL01; genus JAFCFP01. The sequence goes on from CAZKED010000001.1 coordinate 26,259, forward strand.
ACTGGATGCAGGCAAGGCACTGGAGTATGCTGCTGCATGAATCGCACTCGCTCGGCGCTGTTAACTGCTGGGTTATTCCTGTGATTGCCCCTGCAGCGCTTTCCGGAAGCTGCGCTCCCGCGCTTGGCTCTTCTTCCACCGTGCCCTCGATTCTTATCGCCACAGTGTTCGACCATTCCGCCGGAATTCCGTCCCTTTCGGTGTACAGTCCTACGTAAAGGCGGCCGAATTCCTCAATGTTGTCAGACCAGAAATCATCCGCTGTCTCTGCGGAAAGGGAAAAATCGAACGGATTGGAAAAATCAAACGATTCGGGAATCTCAAAGCCCTCAAGGTTTGACAGGAATTGCTGCCTTATTCTTTCGTTTTCTGGATTATTGCTGTAGGGGTAAGTGGGTTCCGCGTCAGAATCCCATATGGGGTAAACGGAAACAAAGGCAAAGATTCTTTCAGGAGCACATTCCTCGGAAACGCTTGCGGTGATGGAGAAATCGTTGCCCGATTCAAGGTCCGCCTGGGTTTCGCTTGGAACCTGGAAAACAAGCGAATCCGGCTCTTCCTGCGAGAAAACGCTCTCTCCGTTGAATGAAACGGACGTAATGCGCGGATTGCACTCCCCTTCCCTGATTTCTGTAACCGGCAGGTCGGGGTCCTGATACCCTGGTTCCTCTTCTTCGGCTTCTTCCTCAACTTCAACGTTCAAATAAGCGCCTTCCAATCCCAGTTCCTCCAAGTCGTCAAAAGAGGAAAGCCATTCAGTGTGCTCTTCCCAGCCTCCCGCATTCCTGCGTAAAGCTATTTTGAAATGAACAATCATTTTTCCTTCTTCCTCGTCGGGAACCCATACATTGAACGGCTGACCGGTGGTGCTAGTCCTCGTTTCAATTTTCATTTTCCCTCCTTCAATGGAAGTAACGTAAAAAACAAGCATTCCTGAATCACCGAGTTCACAGCGGGAAACCACGTCTCCAGCGCCTTGTTTGGGGGGCTCTGATTCGTTTCCGTAAGCCTTGAGCCACTGCGCCGCGGCAATAATTCCCGGAGAGCAGTTCAGGGCCTTGTAGCCCTCTTTTATGTTCTTTACCTTGTAGCCTTCGCCTCTCCAATACCTTGCCGCTATTTTCACCAGTGGCACAGTGTATGATATTGTTCCGCCCCATTCAATTGTTTCATAGGAAGGCGTTATGCCGTAAAGCACAAGTCTGTATTTTTCAGCGTGGTTTGGGTTTAGGGAGCGCAGGTTTGAATTTGACGCGTCGATTTCGAGGGCAGGCAGGTCTTCGGGGGAAACGTTCAAGCCAGAGCCGAGGATTGCTTCCTCTCCCGCAGACCAAGGGTAGTCATCTTTCTCAGCCGGGATTTCGTAAACGAATGTGAACGCATTGCTGCCGCTGAGAAGAAGCAGGAAAGCGAGTGCTACGGGGAGTGCCTTTTTCATGCGCATTTCTCCTTTATTGAATTGAATCCTTCCCTGAGCGATTCAATTTCCTCCTGCGGAAGGGATTCCCCCTCCACTGATGAAAAATCAATTGCAGCGGCTTCGCCGGGATATGAAGAAACAAAAGCGTTTGCCAGTGAAACATACTCGTTGTAATAGGTTATGTTTTCTTCCGCTTTGGCGAGAAGGTCTTCGTATTCCTGCAGGTAAGCGCAGCTGGCGGCTGTTTGCGCGGGCAGTGATTCCATCAGGGAACCCAGTTCCTTTTTTGAAATAATGTAGTCGGTGAGAACAATATATGCGCTGCTCAAATCCGCGAGCGCCGGGGATGTACACTGTGAATTATAGGAGGAAAGACTGCTTTTTATTGACTGGAGTTTTTCGGTTGAAAGAGCCTCCAGTTCGGGGGCAGAGGAATGGTAAAACAGCCTGTTGAAGCCGGCATTCTTCCACGCGGAACTCATTTCGTCATACTGCTTTTCAAAAGTGCTCTGCTGCATTGCCGGCAGCAGGAAGAACGCCCCTGCAATCAGTGCGAGTACAACCAGCAAAACAAAAAAATTGAACCACTTTCTTTCCACTAAAATCACCTTCTCTCAACCCTCGGCTCCTCAGTTGCAATAACAGAGCCATCCGACCTTATGCACCATTCCTGCAGTACTGCCGCCATTCCGCTGGGCGTATCCGTAACAACCTCCATTGTATAGCACTTTCCCTTTTCTATCATAGGGAACTTGAGGATTTTGTAAACAGGTCTTGTGACGAACTCGGTTTCCCCTTCAGCGTTCACGTAACTGAAGGTCATTTCTGGAGCAAAGGGCTGCACCACCTCATATTCCACCCTGCCGCCCTCCTTGTCCAAAAGATTGAAGAACTCGTGTAAGTGCGCGTAAACCTCCTCAAGCGAGCCGAGCGGCTCGGCGCTTTCCTCCAGCATTACCGTCATAAACGCATTCTCCAGCTGCTGGCCTATAACCGCGTAATAGTTTATCACGTACTCCGAGCTCAGGAACAATTCAAGTGTTTCAGTGGGCGCGCTTTCAACGCTTTTCTCTGCCATTCCGAGCACGTCATGCGTTGCCACAATGTCAAGCGGGAATCCTGCTGGAACATTGAAAGTAGCAATGCCGCTGTAATCCGTTGTTTTATTCATTCTTTCAAGGCCGTGGCTTTCCTTTTCAACAAGCACTTCAGTGCCGCTCACAGGATTCCTCGTTTCCTCCCCGTCCAGAACCTTTACCGTGAGGTTTTGCCCGGCAGCGAATTCGTCCAGTTCCCCCTGACCGGAAAAGGCGCCTGTGAAATTTTCAGGCGAGTGGTTTGTCTTCAGTTTTACGTCAAAGAAAACGCTGATTTCGTAATTGTCCGGGCCTGCTTTCAATTCATAGGTCGAACCTTCCTTTTCATAGTAGGGTCCCTCAATGCCGCTAATCCTGTATAACAAAATTCCGTCCAGTCTCCAGCCTCCCGATTCAGCACCCTTATCGCATCTTTGACCCCATTCGCTCGTGTCCTCGTTTGCTTTCAAATACCTGCTGAATTCCTGGTAGCCGGCAGAGCAGTCAAGCCGCTGGTCTTCCCCGAAAAGAACGCCTTCCATGTAAACGGCTATTTTTGCCTCTGCGGGCTCAATTTCTGTTAGTTCCCCGCCTGTTATCTCTTTTACGGCGGGCTTGAATTTAACCAGTTCAAACCTGTAAGTTGGATGACTTTCCCTGTCATGCAGCAAAAACCATTTGCTCAAAGCGGTTGCGTCAACGTATTTGGGGTCTGTGAAGGAAAAGGGCGCTGTGGCGTCGCCGCTCTGGAAGGAAATCTCCTTTTTTTCTCCCGACTGCCATTCCCTGAACTGACCAGCCATAAACCTTGCTCTTATAACGAAATCAGTTGTTTCCCCGAACGGGACAAAAACTCCCTGAAGGTCTTCAAGTGTTTCAACCGCTTCCCCGGCAATCCACCTGTTGACCCTGACGTTCCTCGCTTCTTCATCCGTTTCAATTGTCGTGCCCTGGACAATCTGCTCTGCTTCCTCTTCCAACTGTGCCACGGCTTCTTCCAAATCCCCGGCAATCTGTTCCGCCTCGGAATCCGGACCGGAAGGAACAGGAACGTGCTCGGCGGCATATTCGTCTATTTCCTCTTGAGAGGAAAACCATTTGTCCTGCCCGCTCTCCTGGAAGTATTCGCCCGTGTCAGGATTCTTCAGTTTCACTTCCAGTTCAACCTCAACGTTCCCGCCAGTTTCACCGTGCTCTGTCAACTCGTAGAACCCGCCCAGCGAATAGTAAGCAAAATACGGGCCTGTTATTTCCTTCACCCTGAAAACCGCAAGACCGCTTGTTCCGCCGGCGTCAACGCTTTGCTCGCTGTCCAGCGGATGAATCTTGCTTCTCGCCGTGCCCGGACAGCAGTCCGCCACTACTCCGTTATAATAGCACAAAATTGTTGCCTGCGGCACCGGGTTGCCGTTCTTTTCAACCTCAATCTCTTCCCCGGAAAGGCTGTCGCCGTCCTTCAAGCGCGGGTAGTGGTCGCCTGAAACACTGAAGGAAAATTCCGCCTGGTCCTTTAAGAGCAGGGCGCTGGCGTCAACTACTGCGTCCTGCAATGGTTCAACCTGCACTTTTTTGTATTCCTCGTTTCCCACGTCCAAGCCCGCGAAATCAACGCTTCCTGTTGCAGTGAACGAAAAAACTGCACTGGAAAAAAGCAGGAGGAAAACGGGAATGAGGAGTTTTGCGAACTTCATTTGCACACCTCCTCAAGCGCGGCGAGGTAGTATTTCAGTTTTTCGATTTCGAGTTCTTCCTTTGAAACCGTTTCGGAGGAAAACAACGCGATTTTTTCCGCTTTCGTGGGGTGAATCCTGTAGAAATCGCTGGCATTCGCAACGTAATCGTTCGTGGAATCAAGCAGTAGTTCGGATTCCTGCACCAGCTGGGAATAAAGAGAGAGCTTGTCGCAGGCGCTCCCGGCCGCAGAGGAAAGCGCGGACTGCAGCGAGGCGAGCTTTTTCTCCCTCAAAACGTAATCAATAAGGGAATCATAGACAGTGGCGAGGTGCACTGCCGAATCACTGCGGGCACTCGCTTTGAACAACGCGAGTTCGCCCTTTATTTCGTGAAGCGTGGATTCAGGCATTTCTTTGAGTTCGTCTATTGCAAGGTGCAGTTTCTCTTCCTTAACGCCGCGGTCCATCCAAATGCGCGCCATTTCCCCGAACTCGGAATCAAAGGAAGGGGCGAAAACAACAGTGAAAAGAGCGGCAGCCATGAGCAAAACTGCAGCAATTGCAAGAATTAAAGCCAGCGAATGCCTTGCCAAAAACCTCACCTTTTAACTAATAAAAATTAACCTGCGTTGTTATTTTAAAATTCACTATTATAAGGGCGTTCGCCCTATTTAAACATTTCGCGGCAATTTTTTGATGTGGTCTGAATGGATGCACTGGACTTGGCAGTAATCGGCGCTGGCCCCGCCGGAATCACCGCCGCAATTTACGCCAAAAGGAAGAATTTGGGCATCCGGCTATTTGACAAAAAAATCGCCGGGGGCTACGTCGCTGACGCCGTGCTTTTGGAGAACTACACGGGCTTTGAGGCAATAAAGGGCATCGAGCTCGCGAGAAAAATGCAGCAGCACGCACGCGCGCAGGGAATTGAAATTGAAGAAGGAACAGGGGTAAAGCACGCGCGCAAATCCGGGGACAAATTCGAACTGGAACTCGGCGGCGGAAAAAAACTCCAGGCGCGCGTCATAATACTTGCCACAGGCACAACGCACAGGCACTTGAACGTGCCGGGCGAGAAAGAACTGCAAGGAAAAGGCGTTGCTTATTGTGCAACATGCGACGGACCCCTGTTCAAAGGGAAAAAAGTTGCGGTAATAGGCGGCGGGAACTCCGGGGCAACAAATGCACTGTTCTTGGCGGACATTTGCGAAAAAGTTTTTCTGGTTGAATTTTCCCCGCGGCTGAAATGCGACGATGTTTACAGGAAGCGGCTGGCGGAAAAGAAAAACATTGAAGTGCTGACCGGAACAAGGACGACGAGAATTCTGGGCGAAACTGCAGTTGAGGGAATTGAAGTTGAGCCCGCAAAAGGCGGAGAGAAAAAAACAATTGACTGCTCCGCGGTGTTCGTTTACGCCGGCATGCTGCCGCAGAGCTCGCTCGCCAAAGAACTCGGTTGCAGGGTGAACGAGCACGGATACATTGAAACAGGCAGGGACCACAGTACAAGCGTTCCCGGGGTTTTCGCTGCGGGCGATGTTACCGGAGCGTTCGCCCAGGCAATCGTTGCCGCGGGACAGGGGGCAATTGCGGCTGAAGCGGCTTACAATTTTTTGCAGAAAAAGCGAAGGGAATCCGCGTGAAAATGGAGGAGCAGGAGTTTTATTATTCTTCTATAAGAGGAAGGATGCTGGGCGGGAAGGCGCGCGAGCACCTAATCGATGCCCTGATAAGAAAAAACGCCGGGGAAAGCTTTATTGAAGTGGGATGCGGCGCGGGGCATTACGTTAAGAAAGCATTCAGCATGTTTTCCCTCTGCGCCGGCGTTGACCTGCGGCTCGGCAAACTTTTTCTCGCGCGCGGAAAAACGGGCTGCGACAACTTTGCAAACGCTGACGCCGAATTCCTTCCATTCAAAAATTCGAGTTTCGATTTTGTATTGTGCACTGAAATGCTGGAGCACGTTCCGCAGTGGAAAAAAGCGCTGGCGGAACTCAGAAGGATTGCGGGAAAAAAAATCCTGCTGAGCATTCCCCTGGAGCACGGGTTTTTTTGGAAGGCATTCTCCCTTTTTTACGGAATGGACACCCGCGGGCACCTGCACAAGCTGGACAGGAAAAAAATCGAATCGCAGATGAAGGGCTGGAAACTGCGGGAATTCAGCCTTGTGTGCACTCCCTCGCGGAGGCTCAACAAAAGAATAGGGAACAGGGCGGGGGAAAGGGGGAGCATGTACGCTGTAATGCTGTTCGGGAAAGGCGGGAAATGACAAGATTCACTTTTCTGTCCATTTTTGTATTCTTTTCATTGTTTTCCCGAACGCGGGGAGTTCGTCAAAAACAAGGCTTTTGAGTTCTTTTTCAAAGTATTCCTGCTTTTGTTTTGCTTTTTCCAGGAATTCTTTTTTTGAAAATTTTTTGCCGCTGAATGCAAGTTTTTTGTCTGCAAGTTCTTGGTTGAAAGGAATTTTCTTTTTTTCAATCAAATAATGCAGGTCGTACACGTCTCTTGCTTTTTCCCTCGTCATTATTGCCCTTACTTTTTCTGCGCCAATCTCTTCCAAGCTCATGCCGGCTGCCCTTTTTGTCGGCAGGCCGTATTCCGGAAAATCAAGCTTTACGGGCAGGGGTGTTTTTGCAATGCCTTCCCTTTTGCTTATTTCCACGTAAACCCTGCATTCGTCAATGCGGGCAGTGTTGAGGGGACCTTTTGCGCTTATCCTGAACGAGAGCGTTGTTGCATTATTTGTGATTGTTTTGACTGCATTTTCTATTCCGAACAGTTCAAGTGATTTGGAGACAATTGCAGGCAGGTTTTTTGGGAGAGCCTCTTTCGCTGTAAAGTCAAGGTCTTCCGAAAACCTCGGCAAGCCGTGGAAAAACCAAAGGTATGTTCCGCCCTTGAAAACCAGCGGATGCTCTGAAAGAATTTCAAGCATTACCGATTGAACGTAATGTTTTTCCTGCTGCCAGGGCTTTAAGCCTTTGAGTTTCGCTATCTCCAAAAGCTCTTTTTTTTCAATCAATTGAAATCATTCTCTCCAGTTTTTTCTTTCCCCTGCCGTTGAATTTTTTCAGCAATTTCTCCAGCCTTCGCATGCTGATTTTTTTTGAAATCTCCTGCAGGTTTTTTTCCGAAAAAATGTTCAGGTACAACGCGTCAAGCACTGCCTTTTCGGGCTCTGCAACCATTACATAGCTTTTCCCCTTTGAGTGCTTCCTGAAGCCGTAAAGCAGCGAGCCCGGAATCTTGTGGTAGACAATGCCGAGTTCCCTGAACCTGAGCGAGTTTTTTGGCGTAACGCATTCAATGCTTTTCTGCACCTGCGCTGTTATTCCGTGGAACAAAAGCGCCGAACCAAGCGAAACATACGAGGGTTCAACGAGTTGCGTTGCAATGATGAACTCATCCTTTTCAAAAGAGATTTTTCCCTTAAGCACCCTCACGGCAAGCCCCTCCTTTACAAGCCTTGAAGCATACACCGTGCACACTGCTTTGGGCTTGCCTGTGAGATTGGACAACTGCTGCATTGAGAACACCGCCCTGCCTGATTCCAGTGCCATGTCCCTAATCCTGTACAAAGACAACCCTTTCACAGCATCACTCCAAAACAACAATATTGTTATATTGGAATGACAGAACAATATTTAAGCTTATGCCGGGGGGAGCGGGCTCCGTGAAACTGAAAAATTATTGCCCTCCCGCACCTGAACCAAGAAAAACCGCGCAGGAGAAAAAGGAAGCATGTACGCAGTGCTTTTGTTCGAAAAAGAGCGCTGATTGCAGCAAAAACGGAAAAAAAAGCGCAAATCATACTTTTTAACTAAAAAAAGTTAATGGTTATTTTTTTAACCCTTTCATTGGGGAATTAGTATGGTTGTAACCTAAAACCGCAAGGGGGCTTGCGGAAAAAAAAAACCAATTGGGGGTAATTGAATGAATCTTTATTCTGGAAACGCACATAACTATATTTTTAAAAAAATCTCTTTCTTTTTGGCAGTTCTTTTGCTTTTAACTCTGCTGACAGCGAGCGCGGGAGCGGTTGATTTCACGGACCGTTACGTCAATACGGATGGAGTGTGCGGAGGGCTCACCCCGTGTTACACGACAATACAGAGCGCGATAGATGCGTCCGCCAGCGGAGACATCATTCATGTGGCAGCCGGCACTTACAACGAAACCCCCGTAATAGACAAGCCCCTCATCTTGCGCGGCTATCAGGCCGATGTTGACCCAAGACCAAGCCAAGGCGGGAGAACAGGCGGCGAAGCAATTATTGACGCAGGCGAGGCAAGCTCTTACGTTGTAAGAATAAACTCCGCGAGCGGCGTTGAAATAAACGGTTTTACCATTACCGGCGGAACAGGCGACATGGTAGAGGAATCGGGTCACGCGGACAACCTCTTATTCCAGTACAACATTCTTTACGATGACCTCGGCTCAGTGGGAGACGAAGCACTCCAGGTAAAATACTCGGACGGAGTGGTCATCCAATACAACTATGTTTACGATGCAGTCCAAGACGCCCTCAATTTATCATCCTCGACAAACGGAACAGTCCAATACAACGAAGTGCACGACATTTACTCGGAAAACGCGGCAATTTACTGTTATGACGCCACAAACATTGACATTATAGGCAACCTTGTTTACAATGTTCCAAACAACGACGGGATAAAACTCGGGGACAGCGGGGATGGAAGCACTGGCGGCTCTGTGCAGGACAACGTAGTACACGATGCAGCAGAAGACGGAATCACAATCTACGCTTCGGACGCAACCGTTGAAGGCAACGAAATATACAACTGCGGAAGCGAAAACGGGGCGCTGTACCTCTACGGAGCGGACAATGCAACGGTCAGCAACAACAAAATCCACGACAACACTGCAATCGGAATACTTATCCACAACACGGACAACGTGACAGGGACAGGAAACGAAGTATACAACAACAATGATTCCGACGATTCAAAGTACGCTGGCTCGGCAGGAATCTGGGCTACAAATTCGGCAACAAACATCGATTTCAGCACGGACAACCAGGTTTACGGAAACACCGATTATGAAGTTAAAAACGAAAATGCAGGAGTGTTGCTCGCAACCCATAACTGGTGGGGTTCAGCTACAGGACCGGATGCCGCCAAAATTTACGGGAACGTTGAATACTGCCCTTGGCTTGACGCAGCACCTCCGGCGGGAACAGCCACTGGCCCAGTTGTAAACCAGGACACAGCCCAAGGTTACTGCTCAATCCAGGACGCGATAGACGATGCAACAGCGGGAGACACGATAAATGTTGCAGCAGGAACCTATACTGAAACAATTACGGTTAATAAGGATGTCACCTTGACTGGAGCAAATCAGGGCGTGGACCCGGCAGGGAGCACCGACCGGGGCAGCGAGTCACTAATTGATGGCGAGATAACAATCACCGCCGCAGGAGCCACACTTAATGGGTTTAAGACTGACGGCCACAGGGTACGAATTGATCATGCAGCCAATGTTGAAGTCAGTTATAATATTGTTGTGAATTCTAACACACACGGAATCTATATTGAGCCCTCTTCGGCAAATGCCCAGATTTTATACAACACGGTTGCTGACCCTGAATGGCAGGGAATCTCCAATCAGGGGAATTCCGGGGTGGTTATCAGCCACAATCAGGTAACCGGCGTTTCAGACCAACAGCCAATAGAATCCACAAACCATGCCGGAACAAATATTGAAATTACATACAATGTGGTTTCGGGTTGTACTGGCGCGAAAGGAATTAATTACTGGGGAGCTCCCGGAGCAGTAATCAGTTATAACCAGATTTCTGGCACTACCCATGAAGCCATTTTTTCAGACACGAAAACAAACACCATTATTGGCAACACCATCTCAAACACCGGCGGTCCGGGAATACAGCTTTACCCGGTAGCAGTCTCAGATGCCGGAGAGAAAAGTGTCATTAGCGGGAACACTATCTCTTCAACAAAATACCAAGGCATCACTGTGTTTGGGCAAGCCTATACAGAAATCAGCGATAATACTCTTACAGGGTGCAACTATTACGGTGCTGATGGAACCGGGGACTGGGACTACGCTGCAATTCATGTTGAAGACCTGGGCGGGTCTGCCGAATATTCCACAATAACCGGCAACACGGTGATTGACGGCATCAATGGAATTCAGACCTGGTCAAACCATACTACAATAACAGACAATGAAATTTATGGCATGGGGAACACTTATGGAACTGAAAAAGTGGTTGGAGCCCGCACATACAAAAACTCCGCAATCCTTGTCGGGAGCAATTGGGGCTCCGGCGATTTGGACCCCGTAGGAACCATCATTGGAAACAACGACATACACGATAACTACTGGGGCTTATTCTATAGCGCTGACTTGACAAATGGCGTGACTGCCAAAAACAACTGGTGGGGCTCGGCTGACGGACCAAGCGGCTTCGGCCCAGGCAGCGGTGACCCGGTAAGCGATAACGTCGAATACTGCCCGTGGCTTGACTCGGCAGGCGGCGACCCGATTGGACCGGTAATGAACGGAAGCAACGCTTACTGCTCAATCCAAGCGGCAATAGATGACGCGAGCGCGGGAGACACGATTAGTGTTGCTGCGGGAACTCATGTACAAACCAGTGATCTTGTAATAGACAAGTCTTTAACAATCACAAAATCCGGTTCGGAAAAACCCACTATTCAATTTGATGGAAAGTGCGACAATGTATCTGTAGAAGCCAGCAACGTTACAATCGATGGGATAAGATTTTACAAAACAAACACAGAAGAAGGCTGGAATGGCAGTCCAACCTGTTCAGCAAATACAATACTGGACATGCCAAAAAACTGGGCCACTCCAGAAACTATCGTTCCCTATGGGGACCTCACACTACAAAACTGCGTTTTCGATGAGGGAAGATATGGAATGTATATCAGCACAAATAACGATCTAACAGTAGAAAACTGCGAGTTCAACAACAACCTTAGAGACTCTATCTTTATTGCAAATATTAGAGGCGGCACCGCTTATATAACAGACAACACATTTAACGGCGGAAACAGCAAGGCAATCATAATTGAAAATGGAGCAGACCAAGATAGGGCGGAAGGAACCATACAGGCAACAGGGAACACTGTAAACGGCCGAGCAGGCAACTTTTTCCTCTACAATCACTGGCCAGACACTACAAAAAAAGTTAGCCTGTCTATTGAAGACAACGAGGTTGATAGCACAACCTATAGCTCCATAGTAATATTTGCCTGTGGCAATATAAGTCTTGACAAATTCGAGAACATAAGTATAAAAAATAATTCAATCACCAATGCAGGCGAACATGCAATATTCGCTGACGCTACATCCTGTCCAGGCTGGGGCATTCCCACAACAGTATCGGGGACGCCAAACGAATTAAGCATCAACCACAATAACATTACAGGCAGCACGGGCAAAGGAGTGCAAAATGACTTCCCAATAACAATCGACGCAACCAAAAACTGGTGGGGGGATGCATCAGGCCCGTACCATGCAACTCTTAACCCGGCTGGAACAGGCGACGCGGTAAGCGATAACGTTGAGTTCAGCCCGTGGTATGCGGACGAGGAAAAAACAAACGAAACCTACATTGACGCCGACGGAGACAATACAGTTGACACTTCAGACATAAATGGAATGGACTCAATGGTTTTCGACGACCCGCTGGACTCGGACTGGGTCAGCGTGACGTTCTATGACTCGGACCCAAGCCCCGCTCCTTCAACAATCGGGTTCCTCGGGCACTACTACAACATCGAATCAAGCCTTACAGACGGAACATTCACTGTGACAATCGTGTTCTCTTACACTGGAGCGGAACTAGCCGCGGCAGGAATAAGCGAGGGGGACATACTTAGTGTAACTTACTTCGATGAAATAAGTGGAACTTGGAAACCAGCACACGACCCCCCAGAAAATACAGTCGAGTGGAATCCTGATGAAAACACTGTAACAGTAACCCTGACCCATTTCACTCCTTTCTCAATAATCGCGGCGACAACAATGGAAGTGTTTGACTTGACGCCAGATACCGCGGAGAACGGGGAAGAAAATGTCGGAATGCTTGACATTAGTATATTCAACGGCGCTGTATTCGACGACCAGTTCAAGAAACTGGTTGTAAGAATTGATGCTACAAATACCTCTGACATCGACAAAGGAAAACTCTACAAAGACAACGGCGACGGCGTGTTTGACCCCTCGGCTGACACCTTATTGAAAACGGATTACTCGCTTGTAAACAGCAGGTTTGTTTTCAATAACATAAATGATGAAATAGCGTTCGGAGCGACACAGCACTACTTTGTTGCATTCGATTTGATGCCCTGGGTTTACCACAACCACACTATTGATGCCTGGATTAAGGCAGGCGGAGCAATAATGCTTTACGCGGGAAGCAACACCACTGACTTCAAGCCCGCAGGATTCACCACACTCACAAACGACCCCGAAGCAACAATCAGCCTGTACCACGATGATGTGGCACAGGAATTAAGAGTCTGGGGAACCGCGCCTTACGGAACAAACTACACGACAATAATCGCTTACGATACCCAAAACAACCCATTGCACACGTTCACGCCGGTTTCAGTTGACGGGGACAGGGCATACGAGGAATTCCTTGACATTTCAGCATGGGACTTAATCAAGTACAACATAGTCGTGGAATTCTACGATTCGGAAGACGAGTTTTTAATCAGCGCCGGAGACTTGTTCGACGACTTGTACCAGCAAGCGCTTGAGGCAAGGATAACGGACGCGGAAGAAGACATCGACCAGCTGGAAATTGACGTTGCCGCGCTACGGGAAGATGAAACGGCAAACGAAGCGGACATCAACGCCCTTGAGGACAGAATGAACGACGCCGAACAGGATATCGTTGATTTGAGAAATGACCTCACAACGCTCCAAGGCGACGTTTCAACGTTGACTGGCAGGGTGGACGACCTTGAAACAGACCTCGGAAACCTGCAGAATGATTTAGTTGATTTAAGAGCTGACCTTATGGCGTGGAATCACGGAACTGTCTGGCTTGTTTACAATTCAAGTGCCCAGACCCTCAAAATAAAAGGAACTGCGCCACTAGGAACTTCAGAAGTAAAGATAAGGGTTTGCGATAAAGACAACAGCAATTGCACGGAAGCCTTGGCAGACTATTTTTCCACGGACGACTATTTTTACAAAACAGACCCGGACTACGATGTGAGTTCTTGGAGCCCGCAGGTCTACAACATCAAAGCCGGGTTTTTTGACGAGAACAACCACTTGGTGGACCGCTGGGTTACAACGCTGTTCACCGCGCTCTTGCTGGAAGACCTGCAGGACAGGGTTGTAGGACTGGAAGCCGATGTTTTAGCACTGCAGTTCGAAATGGCAGACCTCAATGCAAGAGTGACAGCAAACGAGGGCACTATTGCGGAGCACGAAGCAGAAATCGCTGAATTGCAGGGAAGAATGGATGAAGCGGAACAAGATATCCTTGACTTGTACGACGAAGTTGCTGATTTGCACGCAATGGACGATTCATTGCAATCACAGATTGACGACCTCAACGACAGGCTTGCTTATCTGGAAAACGAAAGGATTCCGGAGCTTGAACAGAGAGTTTCAGACTTGGAGGACATGATTGCGAGAATGAACCACGGCACCGTCAGCCTTAACTATATCAATGGCACGCTGTGGGTTTGGGGTGAAGCACCCGAAGGAAGTGCCAGGGCAAGGATTGAAATAAGGGACATTGTCTATAATGTGCTCTACACGCTTGACCCGGTTTCAATAGACGTCAATAATGGCTACACTGCACAGTTTGACACAGCGGAATGGGACCCGCTGAAATACAACGTTGTCGTGCTGTTCTACGGCGAGGAAGATGTTTATATAAGCAAGGTCGGAGACCTGTTCGACAACCTGTACATTATCTGGCTGAATGAAAGGATAACGTTCATTGAGGACACGGAGATTCCGAGGATTGACGGGGAGATAACCGCGCTCTGGGATGCAAACGCAGAACAAGCCCAGCAAATCATCGAACTGCACACACAACTCAACGACCTCAACACAGAACTGACAGGAATGATAAACGACCTCAACGAGGAAATGCAAGCAAAGGTTGCGGATTTGCAGGCACAAATAGACAGCTTAAGGGAAGAACTCGACAGAATAAGCCACGGAACCTTCAACATCGCATTCCACCAAGGATTCAATGAGATATGGGTCTGGGGAGAAGTGCCCGAAGGAACAGCATACTTCGAAATAGAAGTAATGGATTCCTACTGGTATCCAACCTTTTACCTGCCCTACTACCAAGACTTAATGGGAGGCAACGAGTACGAGGCATACTTCGATCTAAATGATTGGGAAGCAGCAAAATACACCATAATGGTCTACTTCTACGACGAAGAAGACTGGGAACTTGGCTTCGCCGGAGGACTCTTCGACAACCTGTACATGATTTGGCTGGATGAAAGAATTACAGTAATAGAAAACGAGTTAATTCCGGACCTGAACGAGCAAATCAATTTGCTCTGGGACGCGGACGCACAGCAATGGCAGCAAATAATGGCACTCCAGCAAGAAATCGAGGACGTAAACAGCGAACTGCATGCAATGATTGCAGACGTGAACGCGGAACTTCAAGCAAAAATCGCAAACCTGCAAACACAAATCAACGCCCTCAGCACACAACTCGCAAGAATGAACCACGGAACAATAAGCCTGAACTTCACGAACTACACCCTCAGGGTCTGGGGTGAAGCGCCGGAGGGTGCAGTGGAGGCAAGAGTGCTCGTTTACGACAGTTACGGCACAACAATGCCGTTCGTGACATCCTATGGAAGCGTTGCAGCGGACAACTCGTACGACGAATCGCTTGACACCATCGAGTGGCTGCCTTTGAAATACAACATAGTGGTTGAATTTTACGCCGAAGGAGAAGAATACATTGGATGGGTTGGCGACTTGTTCGACAACCTCTACATGCTCTGGATAGAAGAACGGCTGACGGTAATAGAAGACGTGAACCTGCCGTACTTGAAGGAGCAGGTTAACTTGCTGTGGGATGCAAACGCCCAGCAGTCACAGCAGATAAACGAGTTGCACGCACAACTCGACGACCTGAACGCAGAACTCAGCGCAATGATCGCAGACCTCAACGCCGAAATGCAGGCAAAAGTCGCATTCCTCCAAGCACAGATTGACGACCTCAAGGACCAGCTTGACAGAATGAACCACGGGACAATCAGCATCGCGTTCGATGCAGGCGATGACTATGCCAGAGTCTGGGGCGAAGCTCCGGAGGGAACAGCCACAATCAGCTATTACGTATTGGACGCGTTCGGAAACTATGCGGTCGCGCCGTATGTTGACGTCAGCGAAGAATTTGTGCCAGAAACAAACCAGTACGAGTTCGACCTTTACACTACCGGCTGGGCGAGCGGAACATACACAGTGTTCGTTTTATTTGAGGATGATGGGGGAAACACGCTGGACGAGGTCGCGGAATCCTTCGAAATTCCCTTCTTTGGATTCACCAATGTTGACACCGACCACAGGATTGAAACGTTCTTCGCTAGCTACGCGAGCGTTCCCATCGATTACTGCATCAAAGTGCAGCATTCCGGAGCATATGACATCCTGTTGTCTGACGGCGATGGATTCACCCAGAGCATAATACCAGAAGAACTTACATATATAATGTTGGACGAAAACCAGCTCTACTGCTTCAACGACTACGTTGAATACGAGGGACTCGGCTCTTGGGAACTGTACCTCGAACTCTGGGAATACGATGGCAATGAAGTAATTTACTCCTACGGTCCGATTTCGGTCGACGTTGTGGCACTCGAGAGCTATATTGAAGACTCAAGCGTAACGGTTATGCTACCAGAACCGAACGGCGAGGGCGAATACAGCGATGTTTATTGGACTAACAGCGACGGCGTGTTCATAAACGCGGTTTTGGGCGATAACACTGAGGCGCAGAGCATTTACTGCAGCGTGAGCTACAGGAAAACCGACGAGCCATTCGCACCAGTGGACAGGTGGGACTTGCCGATTTACAGCGGAGAAGGAAAATACTGCCAGGGAACAATCCAGACAAGTGAACTGAACAACGGCATTGAGGGAATATACGAAATGGCCGTGAAAGCGGACTTTATCGGAGCACACGAAGTTGAAGACCAGTTCTATCTCGGCATCGACAACACTCCGCCTGTTGTGACCGAAATCGTTGACCCGGGATACATTTCAGGAACAGTGACACTGCAGGCAAAAGTGGAGGACGAAGCCTCAGGCGTGAACTTGGTCTGGATTGCCATACAGGATAAGGTAACGGGTGACCCACTACCAGGAGAATGGCTGGCAACATACAATCCAGGAACAGGCTATTATGAGGTAATTTTTGATTCCACACTAGTTCCAATCGACGGACCGTACAACATTTACGTCGAGGCAACTGACATTGCCGGAAACATGGGCTCGGATTTCATTGACCCAGTAATAGACAACACTCCGCCCACGATAGAGGACTGGTCAATGAGCCCCGAGAATCCCGTGAGGGGGGAAACAATTTCCTTCCAGGCAACTGCGAGCGACGACCCTGCGGGAATCAGTTCAGTGAAAGCAAGGATTATTGATTCGCTGGGAAACGAGTATTACTCTGAATTGGCAATAACAAAAAGGACACAGACAAACTTCAACTGGGAATTCGAGGGAACAATGGACACAAACAACGACTTCGCAGCGGGAAACTGCAACGCTGCAATCGTAGTAAAAGACAACGCGGGAAACACCGGGACAGCGGACGAAAACTTTGAACTGGGCAACGGGACAAAACGCGAAGGAAACGGCAATGAAACAATTGTATGGCCGGAAAGCGCTTCTGTTAAAAAAACTGATTACAATTCGGAGAATGCGTACTTTAATTTCTGGCTCGACGGAAACTCGGAGCAATGGATAAAGGTTTTGCTCAACGGCGAGTGGGTAACCATAAAGGATTTGAACATTGACGGAAACATGGACGTAAAAGTACTGCCCGGAACCAACATGATTTTCACAATACAGAATGCTTCAGTCACGTCACTCAACTGGAACTCCGGCTCCAAAGAACTGAGCATTACAGCGGACGGAAGCGGAACCCAAGAAGTAGTGGTTTACGTCAACGGAAACGGAAACCCGGAAAAGATTCTCTTCGACGGACAGGAAATTTCCTCGTGGACTTATGATGCAACAGAGCAGACAGTCACTTTCACGGTTGACCTGGGCTCGCCGCACGGAATTTTGCTGAGCTGGTATTCTCCCACGCCAACCCCCACCTCGGAACAGCAGCCCGGCGGCGGAGGCCCCGGCGGCGGAGGCAGCAGCGCCTACAAGTGCGGTGACGGGGAATGCGAAGACGGCGAAAACTACTGCAATTGCCCGGATGACTGTGAGGCACAGGAATGCGGTACCTGCGAGGAAATAAGCTGTGAAACAGGCAGTCCCGTCTGCGCTGAATTGAAGCCCTGCGTGGGAAACAACGAATGCGAGGAAGGGGAAAATTGTGCGAATGCCCCGAAAGACTGCGCGTGCGCTATTGGAACAGAATGCGTTGCAGGGGAATGCCTGCCAATAGCGTTCTGCGGCGACGGGCTGTGCCAGGAAAACGAAACAACTGAAAGCTGCCCTGAGGACTGCCGGGGCACAATAGAGGAAACCCCCGCGCCCGAAGAAACCCCAAGAGAAGAGGCTGGAACAGTAGTTGTAGCGGAAACTCCCGAGGAAGGCGCTGAAGCGCCTGCTGGTCCCACAGGATTCTTCGGACTTGGAGCGATAGGCGACGGCATTGCAACGGTACTGATAGTGATAATAATCGCTGGTGCAGTGGCATTCATCTACTTCAGCAAATTCAGGAAAACGCCGCTACAGAAAAAATCAAAGTGAGCAATGAAAGAGGCGCTCTCCGGAGCGCCTCGAATACCTTTTTAAAAACTTTCTCTTTCCAATTCTCTTACGTTTCTTTTCAGTGTTTTCCGGCTTGCTCCGGTGATTTGTGAGGGGGTTTAATGGAAATATTTATTGATACTGCTGATATAGGGCAGATAAGGGAAGCGGCTTCTTGGGGAATTTTGAGCGGCGTTACAACCAATCCGACGCTAATCGCGCGCGCCGGGCACAAGGACTTCAAGTCCGCAGTCAAAGAAATCTGCAAAATAGTGCAGGGACCGATAAGCGCGGAGGTCCTCTCGCTCAAGGCGGAGGAAATGGTGAGGGACGCCGAAAAGCTGGGCAAAATCCACAAGAACGTAATAATAAAAATTCCCATGTGTCCGGAAGGATTGAAGGCGATTAAAGCGCTGAGCAAAAAGGGAATCAAGGTAAACTGCACCCTTGTGTTCAGCGCAAACCAGGCATTGCTTGCAGCGATTGCTGGCGCTGCATATGTGAGCCCTTTTGTGGGCAGGCTCGACGACATTGGGAACGATGGAATGAAGGTTGTGGCGGAAATACTGCAGGTTTTCAGGAACTACGGCTTCGGGACAAAGGTGATTGTCGCAAGCGTGAGGCATCCCATGCATGTTGTTGAAGCGGCGCTACTTGGGGCGGACATTGCAACCGTTCCTTTTGACGTGCTCAAAAAAATGATTTCGCATGCGAAAACAGATGAGGGAATCAAGAGGTTCATGGAAGACGCAAAAAAAACAAAACAGAAAATCTGAACAACAACCGGGAAAAAACAAAAAAGCGGTTTTGTGGATGGGGAAAACACTTTCAAAAAAGGAAGAGGGAGAACTGCGGGAAATCGCGAGGAAAATACGCGTAATCTCGCTTAAAATGACAACAAAGAGCGACTCCGGGCATCCCGGCGGATCGCTAAGCGAAGCGGACATTCTCGCAGTGCTCTACTTTCACAAAATGAATTACAACGCAAAGAATCCGGAGGACCCGAAAAGGGACAGATTCATTTTAAGCAAGGGGCACGCCTGCCCCGGGCTGTATGCTGCGCTTCACCTGAAGGGTGTTATTCCCGAAAAGGAACTCTGGAGGTTCAGGGAAATCAATGGAATGCTGCAGGGGCACCCTGACAGGAAAACCCCGGGAATTGAAACAATTTCCGGCTCGCTGGGGCAGGGCTTCAGCGTTGCGTGCGGAATGGCCCTCGCGGGAAAAATGGACGGAAAAAAGCACAAGGTGTATGCGCTGCTCGGGGACGGGGAAATACAGGAAGGAATTATATGGGAAGCGGCAATGTTCGCCGGCTTCCACAAACTGAACAATCTCGTGGCAATAGTGGACAAGAACGGCTGCCAGAATGACGGTTACGTAAAGGACATTCTTGACGTTGCGCCCATTGCGGGCAAGTTCAAAGCCTTCGGCTGGAACACGCTGGAAATCAACGGGCATGACGTGCGGGAGATTGCCGCTGCGCTTGACCGCGCGGACAAGTCGGAAAAACCGTTTGTGATTGTTGCAGAAACGGTAAAAGGGAAAGGCGTTTCTTTCATGGAGAACGACCCGCAATGGCACGGGAAGGCAATCTCAAAGGAGAAACTGGAAAAGGCACTTAAGGAGCTGGGGGAATGAATGCGCTGAGGAAACCGGGAGAATTTGCTGCAACGCGCGACGGCTACGGAAAGGCGCTGAGGGAAATGGGCGCAAGAGACAAGCTCGTTGTGGCCGTGGATGCCGACCTCGCTTCCTCAACCCGCACTCTCTGGCTACGAGAGACTGCTCCGGAAAGGTTTTTTTACTCGGGAATAAGCGAAATGAACGCCGTTGGCCTTGCCACTGGACTGGCGCTCGAGGGGAAAAAGGCTTTTGTTTCAAGCTTTGCAATGTTTTTGACGGGAAGGGCATTCGAAATAATAAGGCAGAGCGTCTGCTATGGCAATGTTCCTGTAAAAATCGTGGGGTCGCATGCGGGAATTTTTACAGGCAAGGATGGACCGACAGCGCAGGCAGCCGAGGATATTTCGTTGATGCGGACTGTGCCGAGAATGAACGTGATAGTGCCAGCGGATGCAATTGAAGCGGAGAAGGCAACGTGGTTTATGAAGGATTTTAATGAACCATGCTATCTGAGAACGAACAGGGAGAAAAGCGCTTTGATTTTCAATGATGATTACAAATTTGAATTCGGAAAAAGCGTGCTGCTCAGAAAGGGAAGCGATGCAGCAATAATTGCCTGCGGCGCCCTTGTTCCCGTTGCACTGCAGGCATCGCTCCTGCTCGAAAAGGAGGGCATTTCATTGAGGGTGATAAACATGCACACAATAAAGCCCACAGACAAAAATGCAATTCTTAAGGCTGCAGGGGAAACGCGCGCAATTGTTACAGCGGAAGACCACCAGGTGAACGGCGGTCTTGGGAGCGCTGTGGCAGAAGTGCTCGCGGAGAACAACTGCATCATTCCTTTCAGGAGGCTGGGGCTCGAGGACATATTCGCGCAAAGCGGTTCCTCCGCGGATTTGTTCCAGAAATACGGCTTCACAAAGGAAAACATCGCGGCAAAAGTGAGGGAACTCCTCGGAAAAAAGGGCAAAAAATAACAAAAAAAGGTCTTATACATAACAGAAATTTCGGGATTTCCGCGCTTTCCGCAAAAAATCCGAAGAAAAAAGCGGGAAAAAAAGTCTGAAAAAGGTTTTTTCATGGCGGGAAAAAAGGGCAAAAAAATACTGATTGCGCCCAGCATTCTGTCCGCGGATTTCGGCAGGCTCGACAGGGAGATAGAAGAAGTGCAGGATGCTGCTGACTTTGTCCATGTGGATGTTATGGACGGCGTTTTCGTGTCCAACATTACTCTGGGGAACGCTGTTCTCGGGAAAATTAAATCGAAGAAGCCGCTTGATGTTCATTTAATGATTGTTAATCCCGAAAAGCACGTGGAAAAATTCGCGGAAGCAGGCGCCTCAATTATTTCATTCCACGCGGAATCGACAAGTGATGCAGTTAAAACAATTTCCCTTATCAGCGATGCGGGCGCAAGACCCGCGCTCGCACTCAAACCGGGAACGCCGCTCTCGCAGGTTGAAGAACTGCTCGAGCTTGTTGATTTTGTCCTGCTCATGACTGTCGAGCCGGGCTTTCCGGCGCAGGAATTCATGAAGTCTGTACTCTTAAAAATAAGGGCGCTCAGGGAAATGAAGCCCAAAATGGACATTGAAGTTGACGGCGGAATCAGCCCTGGAACAGCCGGTCTCGCGGCAAGGGCAGGGGCAAACGTGCTTGTCGCCGGCTCCGCGGTTTTCGGAAAAAAGGACAGGGTTAAGGCGATTGAGGAAATAAGGAACGCCGCGGAGAGGGCTCTCGCGGGAGAATAGCAAAAGGGAAAAAGCGCTCTCCGGGAGCGCTTTATACATAAAAAATTCAGGAACTTTTTTTGCATTTTTTCTATTTCATTCCACAGAGAAACCCAAGTATTCGGCATTCTTTCAAGCGAAAGTATTTTAAATATAAAGACTATAATTTTACAGAGAAAATTAAAGTGAAACATTACGAGTTTGTAGATTCTACAACAAAGCAAAGGGGTTAAATTTGAGTTTCACTAAGAGAGGCAAATTTTTAAGTGGACAGAATAGGCATACGCACAGCCCTGCTTTTTCTCAATCCTATAAGCTTAATAAAATAAAGAAAAATAAAAGAGGAGTTTAGGAGGTAATTTGAAATGAACTGCAAAGGTGCCGAGAAAAATTCCAAGAACGCGTTAACCAACTTCAAAGGAGAGAGAAGCCCGCCGGGGTTTTCCCAAACAAAACGTTTATTGCTCTTTGCAGTCCTCTTTACCTCTTTGCTCCTAGCCATCGGCACCGCCTCGGCAACCTTCAGGGTTCGTGGGGACTTCCCGGACACAGGTTTGAACTACAGGGTTGAAGCATATGATACGGCACAGGCGAACATGTGCGACGGAACACCCGACAACCCGGGAGTGGATGTAAACTATTTCAGTTCAGTATATGCCGCGGGAGACAGCTCATATGATGACGATGACGACTATGACGAAACTTCAGGCAGCGACCTTGGGGGGGCTACTCTCGTATACTTCTACCTCTGCGGTCCCGGCGGAAACGCCGCGGCAAAGGTTGTTGAATTCACAAAAGTGGTGAACGATGGAGACGACCTGGAAATAGACATTGGTTATGTGAACGGTGGGGGGAACACTCACAACAATCTGACAGGAGACTACGTGTTCGTGTGCAGCGCTTACGGCGGCTACCTGCTTAGCAGCGTGAACAAGCAGCCAACCGACGGAGAGGGCTACACCCAGTACTTCTATATTGACAAGAACTCTGTCGGCACTGACGCGGACAACCCCATTGATACAGCGTATGTTTTCTTCGACAACGACACAACCAATCCCTGCACATGGGATGATTCAAAAATGGCGGGAAGGGCAATTGACTTGAACGCCTCCACTCCGGACAACTTTGGCGTTTATGCAACATACGAGCCGGACCAGTTGTCTTCGGGAGACACCCACATGGTTTTGAGGGACGCGAACATTGCCGTTTACAATTCAAGCGGTAAAAACGTCGGACTTGCACACGTTGGCTCTTTCGCCGACGGGGACGGAACGCTTGTCGACTATAACATGTACTTCGACAACCCGGCTTCCGGGAACCTAACAATAGTTTTAACTCCGGACGGAACCCCTGTCTCCACAGCGCACAAAACAAACGTTTATAATGTTGACAGGACAATTTTTTCCGGAGGAGACTACGACTTTGTAGTGGACGTCAACGAAGCAACGGGAATTTCAACCGCGCTCAACAAAGTGCGGGTGAACATGAGCAAGGACACCGACGCTGTTTATTACCAGACAGTTCCCACAACAAGCGGGGCTACTAAAGTATACGACCTGTTTATTGACAACAACGGGACTGGATGGGACGACATACAGTACATGATTGGCGACGTGAACGAATTCATTGCCAAAAGAAACCTGAGTTCTGAAACCGACAGGCCAATCGATGTGGCAAGAGTGTACGGTGAAACGGACGCAAACCTTGAATCGGGAGACGACATGATTGAAATTTACTCCGATTCAAACTGCGCGGATGCAAACATTTTGAATTCACAAATAGAATACCCGACCGAAACTGCAGGGGGAAACGACTACAACCAGTTCTTTGATGTCAACGGAAAGGCAACATTTTACATGAAGATTAAAATGAGAGACGGAGCAAACGACTACAACACGTGCGGGAACGCATTCACACTCACAAGCCAAGAAGCCAACCAGGACATTACCGTTGATGTGACGGGAAAAGTGCCTGACGGAAACATTTCAGTTATAGCAGTAGACATTGACCAAGATGGAACGGACGATGCAAACACAGTCAATGTACATTCAGGCGTCTACCACGTGTTCAGTGTTACTGATGCAACGCTAGATGAAAATGTTATATTTTACAATGGGCCTTATGCAAACGATACAGTAGAACTGACTAGAATAGAAGACCTCTCTACAGCGGGAACAAAAACAGTCAACGTTGCAATGGTTTCAGGAAGCACGCACACAATTCTCAACGACGGGGATGCAGAGGACATTATAACAATTCACAGCGACGGAGCCTGCACAACGCTTTTGAGCAGCAAGAACGAAAACCCGCTT
Organism: uncultured archaeon; assembly: GCA_964551725.1. Taxonomy (GTDB): domain Archaea; phylum Iainarchaeota; class Iainarchaeia; order Iainarchaeales; family DTGL01; genus JAFCFP01. The sequence goes on from CAZKED010000001.1 coordinate 50,052, forward strand.
ACGGCAAGAACGCCGGACTACAACCAGTACTATGAATCAAACGGGGACATCAACTACTACATTAAAGTGAACGCAAGGCGCAATGCAACAGACTACGTTTCCTGCATAAGGCTGGCCGGCTCGGGAAACGGCGCAGTTGACAATATCAACATTGACCAGGCAATTGACGGAAACGCACCGGTTGACGTGCACAGGGTTGGAATCGACTGGACCACAGCAAATACAATCAACGACGTAAATTCGGATGTTGTTGGCACGGGCTTCCTGGCATTCACGCCATCGGCAAGCGCGGGGGCAGAAGCAAATATAAGGTTCTTCGACGCGAGCGGAAAACTCCTCCTGAGCAGGCAAAAGGATTTAAGTACAGGGGGAAAACAAGACATAAACGTTGCAAACGTGGGAGGAGACGCTCACACAGTGCTGGAACAGGGTTCGAGCACTATAGCCGTTTACAGTGGGTTTGACAATACGACAGGCGCATTGTCAACGCTCGTGAGTTCCGAAACAGTTAACCCCGCGGATGCAGGAGGCGCTGACTACAACCAGTACTTTGAATACAGCGGCATTGACCAAAACTATTTCCTTAAAGTAACCGTTGTAAAGAACGGCGTTTCCTACGACACAAACGGAAACGTTTTCATGGTGGACAACACGCACTTTACGGGAACAACATTCATTGACCACACCGATATGACAATTGACTTGACGGTCGACAAGGACGGAAATGTTACATCGGACATTCACAACGTGGGAATCGACTACAACCAGGACGGAGTAATGGAAGCATTCGCCCAAGTGCACGGAGGACAGTACCACTTGGTTGCACAGCCAGACGCTGACGGAGTGGACGTGAACTTCTACGACAGCGGGAGAAACAGCGTTTTCGGAACGAAAAGAGCAGCGCTTACCGCGGGAAACGTGAAAATCAACGTGAGCAAGGTTTCGGGAGAACTGCCGAGCGGGTTTGAGGGAGACAATGCCTACCTGCAGTTTGACACCAACACTTGCACAATTAACGTATACGGGGACTTTAACGCAGTTGCAGCCACCCTGACCGGCACTCCGGACTACACGCTTTACTATGACGCAAACGGAACGGACTACAATGTTGTATTCTGCGACGACGATACGGCGGTGGCAAAGACTGAACTCTATGTTCCCTTTACCTCGGACTCAAACGGAAGCGTGAGCAGGATAATCAGCGCGGGAAAGGTTTCAGGAGAAGCGCACGCAGGCCTTGAGGGAGCAAACGGAAGGGTAAGGATTTTCTCGGATTCAAGCTGCACTGCGGGCAACGAAATAAGCACGCATATCGCTCCAACTACCGACGGAACCAACGCGGACTACAATATTTTCTTCTACTCTCACATTGGCGCAGGCACTTACTATTTGCAGGCGGACAGGGCCTCAACATTCGCAACCTGTCAGTCATTCGACCTTGATGCGAACGGCGGAACAATGCCGTTGAACATTGATGTTGAAGTGGAAGGAGAGGTTCCCACGGGCGTTGGCAAAATAAGAACTGATGTGAACAGCGCTTTCACAGCCGACATTTCCGCAAACCAGTACTACATTTACGCGGGAAAGGGAGATGCAAGCGATATAGTGTACTTCGAGGACGGCGGGGACACAGTCCTTTACAGGACAACGCAGGACATGTCGGGAAACGTGGCAAGCCTCGACATTGGAAGGATTGACGGAAACCTGCACGCAAACATTAGCACGGACGACAACGTGCAGGTGTACAACGACGCTCACTGCGTTACATTGAGGAGCAGCGAGGACGTGAACGTTGACACAGCGAACTCAAACGTTTACTCGCGCTACTTTTACTCCGATAACGCAGGCAACATTTTCCTCAAAGTGAGAGAAGGAAACTACAGGGAATGCATTTCTGTGGAAGAAGGAGACCAAAAGGCAACGATAAAAAACTATGATTTGAACTTTTTGGTTTACGGAAACCTCGGGGGAGACGTTAATGTAATAAAACTGGATTTGGCGCAGGACGGAACGGATGAAATAGACGCAAACATTGACGAAACAGCAACACCTAACACTTATAAAATCTACTTCGACGGAAAGGACGGAAACGCAACATTTGACATAAACTTTTATAACGTAGGAACCAAAAGGCTGCAATTAGCAGGAAAGGATGCAACAAGCGACCTGAACGTGCACGTCGGAAGGGTTGCAGGAGAAATGCACGCAAACGCGAGCGCGGGAGCAAACGATGCAGTCACGGTTTACGTTACCTCCGACTGCGAAACAACGCTTGTAAGCAGCCAGACAGTCAATGCAACCGCTGCTGCCGGAGTCGACTACAGCCAGTACTTTGAGGGAGACGACACGGGCACATACTACGTGCAGTTGGCAAAAGACGGAAAGGCGAGAACATGCTCAAGCGGAATAACGCTCTCAAACCAAGAGAACACAAGCGTTGACTTCAACTATGAAATAACCGGAATAATCCCGAACAGGGCATCGCTCGCAACAAAAGACATTAATGCAATAAAAGTCGCCAATTATATAGGAAGGGCGGTACAGCACGACTACAATATGTACGTTGAAGGGGAAGGCCTTACTGCAACTGAAACAATCGCGTTCTATGACGACAACGCGGCAACTGCAACACTGCTGCTTACGAGGACAAAGGACCTTTCAAGCGGAAACACTATTGACGTGAACGTTGCATACGTGAGCGGTCCGACTCACGCAATCCTGACCGCAACGGACGACATCAACGTGTGCAACATGGTTCCGGCGAGAACCACCACAGCGCCGGGATACTTCGGCAACTGCGACGTGCCCGGATTCAAGGTAAGCAGCGAGGACAGCACGAATGCGAACGACTTCAATGTCTACTTTGAATACGACGGCAACTCGACATACTTCCTTGAAATCGTGGACACCAACGTAAGCACAGACTACAATTCATACCATAAAATAAAGAATGCAACAAAGGGCGCAATACTCTATGTTCCCTTGGACGGGGTGTTCAACGGAAAAGTAACGGAGGAATACGACACAAGCATTGGAATCGCGGATGCAAACGTTGAATTGAGGACAGGCGCTGACGGAACGGACTGGAACGCATACACTTTCACCGTGAGCGACGGAAACTATGCGGCATTCGGCAACACCCTTGCAGGCGAACAGGACTTCAGGTTCTCCAAAGCAGGATACATTACAAGGGACTGGTCAACGAACGCGGGACAAATGAAAGACCAGCAATTGTCAGCCACACTGGACACAAACCTGCCGTCAGGCGTATACGTAACAGTGGTGGATTCCGGAGGACAGCCCATTACGGACGCGAACGTTGCACTGCTGAGCGATGTTACAACCACGCCGCACACCGTGCTGACCGGCTGCGTAAAGCCATCAGGACGCTGTCAGAGGGACAGCAACAACTATGCAGGCGGAGTTTACACATTCTCGGGATTCACGCTGCCCGACGACATTGTAATCAAGGTTTCAAAGCCGGGATACGAAACAGTGCTTGTCCCGGACTACAACGGAGGAACAGCAGTATACCACACCGTCACAAGTTCGAGCCAGTGGGCTCCAACAATAACGTTCACTAACGTTGCCCCAGGCGCTGTTTCATTGAGAACTCCGCTGGACAACACATACGAGTCAACTACTACGCCCACACTTAAATGGTTCGACTTAAACGTGGACGAAATAAACTACAAAGTGCAGGTGGACGACGACTTCAACTTCGGCTCAATGGCGGTGAACACCTACACCGGGGGAGGAAACATTGTCGCATACACCGTGCCTGCTGCAACGCTGGCCAACGGCTCAACCTACTACTGGAGGGTAAGAGCCTACGATGGAGTTAGCGATGGCGACTGGTCGGATATTAGGAGCTTCACGATTGACGGCACTGCCCCGGCTGCACCCACAATAGGAATCAACACAAACGAGGTATACGTAAACACAGTGTCAATAACGGTAACTGTTACAAGCAACGGGGCATATTACTGCAGGTTAAGCAATGACGGAACAAGCTGGGCGGGCTGGCAGGACTACAATGGAGCGGACAAAAACTATCCCTGGACGCTCACAGCGGGAGACGGAACAAAAACGGTTTACGTTGCCTGCAAAAACAATGCGGGACTTGAAGCAAGCAATTCAGAAAACGTGGTACTCGACACAACCGCGCCGGACGGCGTGAGCATTGCAATAAACGACGGAAACCAGTTCACTACAAGCAGGGACATAACAATTGACGTTAACGCACTGAACGCAAAAACATGCGAGTACAGCGTTGACGGAACAACCTGGGACACGGTGACAGACTGCAACACCGAAAACTTCAACACGCCGAACGACCTGCCGGCAGGAGACGGATTGAAAACGGTGTGGTTAAAGGCAACGGATGCCGTGGGAAACTTCACAACCGCAAGCGCTACAATAACACTGGACACTACAGCGCCTGACACAGCGCCAACGGCAACCGCAACAGAGAGCGGCAACCAGATTGTTGTAACATGGACAGCCGGCTCTGACGCAACAAGCGGCGTTGACTATTACAACCTTTACAGGAAAACAAGCGACGGAGTCGCAAAAACGGACACATTCGTGGCAGGCGGACTGAAAGGGCAGTCATATGTTGACTCGCCGGGAGTCAGCGGAAACTTCTGGTATGCCCTGACTGCGGTGGACTACGCGGGAAACGAGTCGGCAATCGGCACGGATTATGAAGCAGCGGTCGACTTCAATGCGCCGACGGGAACAGTAATAGTAATAAACGACGGGAACGATTACACTAGGAGCAGGAACGTCACAATTGACACCAACGCTTCGGGCGCAGACATCTGCGAATATTCAACAGACGGATGGGCAACCGTGGTAGCAATAACCTGTGATTCAGTGAACACCGCGGTAACGCTGCCCGACGGCGAGGGAGTGAAGACTGTATCCTTCAAGGCAACCGATGCGAATGCAAACGTGACGAATGCCGCGGACACAATAATCTACGATGCTACTGCACCAAACACCGAGCCGGTTGCAACCGCAGCATTATTGAACAACACTATAAGGCTCAACTGGACTGCTGCGGCAGACGCACTGAGCGGAATAAAGGAATACAGGGTTTACAGGAACAGGGGCGCAGCGCCAACACTGCACTCCGATTACATGCTTGTCGGCGGCGTTACAGGGCTTGTTTACACGGACCAGCCCACTTCAACAGGCACGTATTACTATAAGATAGTCGCAGTGGACAATTCGGACAACAACTCGGACGGAAGCAATACGGTGAACCAAGCGGTTGACTTTAACGCTCCAGTCGGAGTGAGCATTACAATAAACGACGGAAACCAGTACATTACCGACAGGACAAAAGCAACAATTGACGTTAACGCATTGGGAGCGGACAACTGCCATTACAGTACCGACGGAGGAGCAACGGAAACACCAATAGCGTGCACCGCTGCTGATACAGCGATAACGCTGCCTGCGGGAGACGGATTGAAGACAGTAATATTCTACGCAAGGGACTCAAACAACAACGCGACAACGGCAACGGACACAATAAAGCTTGATTCAACAAACCCGGCGAACGTTACAGGAACGCTTGCAGTTGTTTCAGGACAGCAGATAAAGGTTACATGGAACCAGGGAACGGACGCCACAAGCGGCGTTGACTACTACAAGATTTACAGGGATACCACAAGCGGGTTCGCTATTGCAGCCAACAAATATCTAGGGGAAACAAAGAACGTGTATTACTGGGACGCGCCGGGAAGCGGAACATACTACTACAAGGTCACTGCAGTTGACTACGCCGGAAATGAAGGCACCACAACCGATCAGAATCACGCTGAACTCGACAAGACAGCACCCCAGACATCATTGCTCAGCATAAACGGGGGAGCATTGTACACTAATTCCGTAAACGTAACGCTGGCTTTGTTCAGTTCGGACAACAATGCTGTAGAACACTGCTGGGCAAGCAATGATGGCAATACGTGGACAAGCATTGGAACCGTGGCAAGCTATGCCTGGGCTCTAAGTGCAGGCAATGGAGTAAAGTCAGTGTTCTACGTTTGCGAGGACTATTCCGATAACAACTCTGCATTGAGCACCAAAACAATAATGCTTGACGCAACCGCGCCGAGCACCCCGGTTGCAGTGTGGCCGCTGGCTGCCGCGGTGTCAGGAGAAACATTCATGTGGGACTGGAACGCGTCAGTGGATGCCAATGTACCGGACGGGAACAGCGGAGTGCACCACTATTACGTGCAGTTGACAAGGAACGGGACATTCCTGCAGGACGAAAACGTTTACGACACGCACTTGACGCTTGTGGGACGCACTCCCGGAGTTTACGTGCTGACAGTTGCCGGCGTGGACAACGCAGGAAACCAGTCGGGAACGCTGACGTTCTCCAACGTAACGGTTGATTTGACAATTCCAAGCGCTGCACCCACCAACCCGTTGCTCAATACGGGAGAGAGATTCAAGTGGACAAACAGCACAAGCGTTGACTTCAACTTTACTGCAACGGACGACACGGCTGTTTCAGCATGCCTGATAACACCCTACAAGAACAAAGTAGCACAGACAGCGGTGGCAGTTGTTCCGGTAGGAGGAGTGTGCGGTTACACTTTAACCAGCCTGTCAAGCGGGGATTCAGCATATGCTACAATTGACGTTAACGACAGCGTGGGCAACTGGAGCGGCAGCACAGTGAACACAGCAACCTACATTGTTGACACCACAGCGCCTGGAGTCGCAATAATCTCCCCGACATCAAGCTCAATACTCAGCGACACAACTCCAACGGTTAGATTCCACGCTTGGGACAGCTACGAGGAAAGCGACGTGAACACGGACTCGTTCGTGATTGACACCAACGGAGTGACAAGGGTTGTTACAATAACGTGCGACAACAACGCTCCCAACAGCTGGGACTGCAACTTTGATGTATCGCCGGCATTCGCTGACCCGAGCACGGACCAGAATCTTGAAGTAACAGTGTACGACAGGGCAGGAAACAGTTCCACTGCAACAGTAACGGACCTGAACTTTGACTCAAGCGATTACATAACAGTGGTAGATGTCAACGCGCACAAGTCAAGGGGAACAAATGCCAATACCTATGCAACTGGATGGCAGTGGGACTTCAACATCATTCTCGGAACAGCTTCGGGCAACGACAAGAACAAGATAAGGTTCAAGCTGGCAAACTTCACTACTAGTTCAAACTATGCTGGGCTGAAAACGCTCGCGGTTGACGGAAACGCGAGAATGGTCTACGACGCCAACGTCGGCGGAGCACAGTCTACGCAGACGTACAACATACAGACAGACTACAACGCTCAGAGAACAGTATATGCACTTTGGGACCACAACCCGAATACCGCGGGAATAGACGCAAACTTCTACATACAGGTGAAAATCCCAAGCCCCATGGCTTCGGGAACCTACAGGTCAACCTACGGCATAAGGTCGTATAGCAGCTAAAAATGAAAAGGAGTAGAATGCTATGAATAAACTCAGGGCTTCGGCCCTTTTATTTTTTATTTTAATTCTTGGAATAATGTTCATCAACGCAGCGGAAATAACAGGCACTATTGGCCCTGACGAAAACACGCAGAGCGGCTTTACCGGAGATAGCGGACCGGAAGGGGAAAATTTACTTACAAACGGCACTGCCTGCGATACAAACTCGCAGTGCAATTCCGGGCACTGTGCTTCGGACTACGATGGAGTGGGAAAATGGTGTGCTGCAGTGAATTACTGCGTGCACAACGGCACAATCACTTATTCCAACGGGAGTACGCTTTGCTCTAATGCAAGCACGCAGCAGACATGCACTAACGGAACGTGGATTGCGACAATCTGCACCGGAAGCTGCACAGGAGGAAAATGCGTTGCGGCCACCCCCACACCGACTCCTTCTGCGCCTCCAAGCGGGGGACAGCAACAGGGACCCGGTGGAGGAGCAGCGCCGGGGGCATCGCCGAGCCCCAGCCCGAGCGCAACCGCCACTCCGTCGCCCACTCCAACGCCGGAAGAGGAAACCGTGCTCGAGACCTCGAAAACGGGAACCGTGACCGCGGGGGACGTTGACAAGGTCTTGGATGAAGCCGGGGTAACCGATCCCGAGGAGAAGAAAAAGGCGCAGGTTGCAACAGGGCTGGAATACAAAAAAGAAATGAAGGTTGTGAAGAAAACAGACCCTGAAACAGGCGAGGTAACCTACGAATCGCAGTTCACCATTACGGTCAGGAACCCGACGGACAAAAAACTCACCAACTTCTGCGTAATTCAGAGAATTCCCCCCGAAACAGGGGCAACAGCCGAAACATTCAGTTCCCCTTACGAGTATTCAATACTCTCCGAGGAACCACTGATAGTGCAGTGGTGCATAGGAGAACTCGGACCGCATGAATCCGTGAAAATAAAGTTCACAATAATGGAGCAGTTGACAGAGGAGGAATTCGACCTGTTTTCCGCCATAGGAACAGGCATAGAGGAAGAAGTGATAGTTGTAGGCAAGGGAAACGTGAAAGTCACGCTTTATGACTCGGAAACCGGCGCAGTCCTCGCGGTGCCGGTGAACGTAAAAATTTTCAGTGAAGACGGAGAGCTTGCGGCGGAAAAAATCGCCGCTCAGGGAAGCGTTGAATTCTTAGCCCTCAGCCCAGGAAATTATTGGATTGAAACAGAGAAAACAGAAGAATACGAGGCGGGAGAATCAAGCACTTTTAAAGTGAAAGCGGACGAAACCGCGGAAGTGTCAATAAGCCTAGAGCCAGTGGAAGAGGTAATAATCCCGCCCGAGGCGGACTTGAGCGGCTTGATGTGGCTTATCATTATAGTGGCGGTGCTCGGTTTGCTGTACTATTTCAGGAAGCCGATTCTCGGAATGTTCGCGGCAAAGCCGGCTGCAAGGAAGGCGAAGACGCCGCTCGAAGAAGCCGCTGAGGAAGCGGAAAAGGCGGCTCCGGCAGCGCCTGCAGTAGAAGCCGAAAAACCAGCCAAACCGCCCAAAAAGAAGAAGAAAAAGAAAAGGAAGAAGCGAAAGAAGCGCAAGAAGAAAAAGAAGAAAAAGCCGAAGAAAGAGGAAAAGCCGGCCGAGCCCGCTCCCGTCATAGGCGGCGAGGGCACGGAATTCGGGGAATGAGCAAATTCCCTGCTTCTTTTTTTATTTTCTGTTTTTTTAAGTAGTTGGCGCTTTGCTGAACTGGCATTAGCGTTAAAAGAATTTTCTTTCCCTATTTTTCCGCTGAGAGAGTTGATTGAATGCGGTTAAAGATTGAGAGGGAAAAGTGCGATTTATGCGAGTCAGCGCAGTGCATGAATTCGTGCCCGCTTTTTTTGGAAAAGAATGCGCTGAACTGCATCCACTGTAACCCGGAAGAAGCGGAGTGCAGGAATGCCTGCAGACGGAATGCCTTTTTTGAAATTGCCGAGGGCATTCTTTCAATCGACGAGGAAAAGTGCGATGGATGCGGGGAATGCGTTAAAGCCTGCCCCTACAATGCAATTGTGCTGGTGAACGGAAAGGCGAGGAAGTGCAATCTCTGCGCCGAAAACGATTTCCTTGTTTCCTGCGCGGAGGGATGCGCGCGCGGGGCAATTTCAATCCGCTGGGAGAGGAAGGAAACCAGGGCAGCGGAAAAGGCATTCGGGTGGAGGGTTTTTCCGGTCAAGGAAAGGAACATGCGGGTTCTGAGGCATGGAAACAATGCGAGGATTGTCAAGTGCAACGGGAAAAAATGGTACTTGCTGGATTCAATGCCCGCGCTGACAAAGCAGGAAGCCGTGCTCCTCAGGAAAATACTGCGGGAATTCCAGGAAGGCAAATGGGAAAAGGGAAATCTGGAAGAGGCGGTGGAAAGGCATTGTTCCACGAATTCGATTGAACTGGGCGAGGAGCAGAAGGACTATTTTCTCGGTGTTCTGGGTTCTTCGGTGTACGGCTTCGGGCCTGTTTCCGTGCTCTTGGAGGACGAGGAACTCGAGGAGATTGCTCTCGCTGGATTGGGAAAATCGAATCCGTTGAGGGCATTCCACCGCGATTTCGGGTGGCTTGACTGCAATGCATACTTTTCAAGCGGCAAAGCCGTGAGGAACCTGGTAAATAAAATGATTGGAAAGATGGAGAGACGGCTTTCCACTGCAAACCCGAGGGTGAACGGAATGCTCTCCGACGGAAGCAGGCTGAATGCAACACTGCCGCCTGTTTCGGTGGGAATGCCTTCTTTTACTATAAGAAAGTTCCACACTCAAAAAATGACTCCACTGGAGCTTGTGGGCAACAAAACATTCAGCGCGGAATTAATGGCTTTCCTTTGGCTTTCAATGCTCAGCGAGTGCTCCGTTCTCATAGCGGGAAACACGGGAAGCGGCAAAACAACCACGCTCAATGCCCTGTTTTCTTTTGTTCCAAGGGATGAAAGGATTGTCGTGGTGGAGGAAACCCCTGAAATGCATTTCCCGCACGCGCACTGCGTGAGGCTTAACACTCTCGAAAGCAGGAACATTAAAATGCAGGACCTCATCGCGGATTCGCTGAGAATGCGCCCGGACAGGATAGTAATAGGCGAGGTAAGGGAAAGGGGGGAAATAAAGGCGTTCGTTGACACGCTGCTGGCAGGGCAGGGAAAGGGCAGCTATGCGACAATGCACGCCCTGAGCGCAAGGGAAGCAGTTACAAGAATGAAGGCTTTCGGGGCAAGGGACGATGATTTGAAGGGAGTGGACCTTTTCATCGTGCAGAAAAGGTGGACTGAAACAGACCTGGAAAGGAACGAGCGGAGGGAAAAGAGGAGAATCACCGAAGTGGCTGAACTCGGGGAAAAAGGCAGGGCAAAGCGCCTTTTTTCACTTGACTTCCGAAGGGACAGAATAAAGAGGCATTCTTTTGGAAAAAAGCCCGTGGAAAAAATGAAAATCGCCTTCGGGCTTTCAAAGGGGGAAATAGAGGGGAAAATAAAGAAAAGGACGCTTGCACTGGAGGAATGGAAATCCGAGAGACTTTGCCTTAAAGAGTTCTTTGAGAGGGCGTGTGCTTTCAGGGAGGATGGAAAATGATTCATTTTCCTTTTTCCGCGGGGAAATTTTTCGGGGGGAAAATGGGACTGCTTCGCGCTGTTCTTGCCTCGCTTTTCCTCTGGTTTCTTTTCTCCCTTGTTTTTCCCGGAATTGTAGAAGGAATCCTGTTTTTTCTTTTCTCCCTTTCCGGAATCTGCCTGTTCTCATTTTACGCTGCGGGGAGAGCGCGCAGGAGGCATGCCGAGAGAGTGAATGGAAGCATTCCCTTCTTTCTCCTGGGGCTCAGGGTAAAGCTTTTGCTTGGGAAAAGCATGGAGGAATGCCTCAGGGAACTGGGTGTTAAAGGAAAGGGCGCTTTTTATTCGGAGCTCGGGAAAACCGTGAGGGAATTCGAATGCCTGGGCGCGAGCGTTGAGGATGCTTTGCTGCATCTCGCGGAGAGGGTTGATTCCATTCCACTGAAGCGCGCTGTTTCCTGCATAGTGCAGCTGAGCGAGCAGGGCTTCTCTGCCGGGGAACTTAACTCGCTGGGCATACTTGCAAGGGAACTGCTCGCCGAGGAAAAGGCGAAAATAAGGGAATTCTCTGGGAAAATCGTTGTTTTTTCCCTTATGTTTGTGGCTGTTTCCGCTGTTTTTCCGGCACTGTTTCTCGCGTTTGTTGCCGTGGGCTCTCTTTTTCTCGAAATAGGGTTGAGCCCGCTGCAGGCGGTCGTTGTTCCTGTCGTGCTCTTTCCGCTCATTGACCTGGGGGCAATGCTTTTCATTCGGGAAAAAATTCCTCTCATCGAAGCGGGCGGGGCGTGAATTAAATGAATGCACAGGTTTTTGGAATGGCGTCCGGAATGCTGCGGGCTTTTCTTTCAGGAAAAAAATACCTGGGACTGGAAAAGGAATTCAGGGAAGAGAGAGGCGAATCACTTCAGAAATTTCTTTCGCGGTGGTTTGCGCGGGGCGTTGTTTCCGCGCTTGTTTCTTGCGCTGCATTTCTTTTTTTTGAAATGCCTTTTTTATTTTTTGCGCTTGCCGCTGTCCTGCCTGTTGCCCTGCCTTTAGGCGCGCTTTCCCTGCAATTGTTTCTCTTTGAAAGGGAAAGGGGAAAAAAGGAGGAAGCCGTGCCCGCACTGCTTCTCCAGGCTTCCATTTTTCCACCGAAAACGCCTGTATCGAAAATGATGGAATGTTTTGCGCTTGGGGAAAAAAATGCCTTTGGAAAGGAGTTCAAGAAAGCGGTAAGGGAAGTAAAGCGCGGGGCAAGCGCTGCGGAAGCGCTGGAAGGAATGAAAGCCAGGAACAGGGGAAGGTTTTTCCGCGAGGCAGTTGAAATGCTTTTGCTCGCGGAGGAAACGGGAATTGAAATGAATTCTGTGCTGAGGGAGAAAGCGGAGGAAATAATCGAAGTGCAGGCCATTCTGAGAGAGCGTCTCTCGCTTCTTTCAATACAAAAAGCGACGCTTTTGCTCGGCGGGGGAGTAATAGTGCCTTTTATTCTAGGTCTCCTGAGCGGGATGGTGCGCTCCTTTGACTTGGGGGAGTTTTCGCAAATGCTTTCAGGCAGCGTTGCGTGCAGGCAGGAAATGCTTAATGCAGCGGTTTTTGCAAACCAGGTGTTTGTTGTGGAATACGCGCTCGTTTCCTCCCTCTTCCTTTCCTTTCTGGAGGGAAAGCCCAGGAAAATTTTTCCTTACGCTTTGGTTCTTGTTCCTTTGGGTTTTGTTGTTTTTTCCCTTGCAGCGCGGGCTCCCGTAATCTGATTCTTGCAGGGAACAGCCGTGCCGGCGGCAGTCGGAAAACTATTTTAAATCCTTTGATGTTATATGTGTGCAATTGAATTGTTTGCGCGGAGAGGTGTTTTTTTGGAAGGAAAAGTGGAATTTGTGGAGCACGGAAAGGTTGACTTGAAGGGTTATACTTTAATAGAGGGCTTTCCCGGGCTGGGCTTGGTCGGAACGATTGGAGTGAAATACATTGTGGAGAGGCTCAAGTTCAGGTCTGTCGGGCACATTGAGAGCGATTTCTTTGTTCCCATTATAAGGGTGCACGAAGGCCTGCCTGTGTATCCCTCGCGCATTTACGTTAACAAGCAGAAGAAGCTCGCGGCGCTTGTGTCCGAGCAGATAATTCCGAGGAATATGACGGCGACCATTGCCAGAAATGTGGTGGAGTGGGCTGCAAAAAAGGGAATAAAAAAGGTAATTTCAATAGAGGGAATTCGGACAAAGGGCGCAAAGAACGGGGCGGAAATGAAGATTTACGGGATTGCCTGCAACGAGAAATCCAAGGCGGACCTCAAAAAATTCAAGGTTCCGATTGTAGGGGAGGGAATCACCACAGGCGTTACTTCAATGATTTTGCTTGAAATGTCGAAGCAGGACAAAATCGAAGCGTACTCTCTGCTGGGGAACGTGAAAATCGCGGCAGACTACAAGGCTGCCGCGGAATGCCTCAAAAAACTGGACGAAATTTTGGGGAACCAGTTCAAAATAAACGTGCAGCCGCTGCTCAAGGAAGCAAAGGAAACAGAAAAAGCGCTCCTCTCGCACCTGGGAAAATTAAAGCAGACCGAAGCCACGGTTAAAAAGTTCGAGAAAGGCGTGCCCATGTACACCTGAATTGCCATTCGCTCAATCAGATTTCGAGGGAAAGCATTCTTGCCGCGCTTTCCACTGCGTGCTCGCTGTACTGCTGCAGTCTTTCCCTTGCCTGTTCTTCGGAAACCCGCGGTCCAATCATTCCGCTGAGCACGGGCTTGTTGTATTGTAAAGCGAGGTCGGACATTTTTCTCGCGGCGTTCTCCGCCACTATTTTGTCGTGCCCTGTGCCGCCCTGCAGTACGACGGCAAGGCATATTACTGCTGCAATTTCCTTTTTTTCAAGCATTTTTTTAACCGCGAGGGGCATGTCGAATGCTCCCGGCACGCGGACAACGGGAGCGATTTCAATGCCTAGTTCTGCGGCTTTTTTCTCAGCGAAAGAGAGCATTTTCTCTGCCATTTCTTTCCTGTAGTCCGCAACAACAACCCCTATTTTTGCCATTTTACCGCCTTTTTTTACACTTTAAGCCCTGGGGCGTTCTCCGAGCCCTGCCTCTGCCCTGTTCCGGCTTTTTCGGTGAGGGATTCCGGCTTGAATAGGATGGCTAGAGCGTTCAGCCCGTGCTTTTCGCAGCGGTCCTTTAAAATTTCCGCAAGTCGGGCATCGTTTTCTGCCTCACTGGAGTGCACAAATACCTTTAAAATGTGATTTCCTGTCAAAATTTCGACGTTTATGAGGCTCAGCGATGCCTCGTGCGCGCACGTTTCGTCTATTGCCGCATCGCCAACAAAGCCGAATGCGAGTACCAAATCGCATCCCTTCTCGCGGAAAAGCTTGATGCAGGCGACAGGCAAATCCTTTATTCCGGGAACAGTATAGTGCTGGAATTTTACGCTGTAGCCCTGCTTTTTTATCTCCTTTTCCATTGCCTTAATCGCTATTCCCGCCATGTCGGCGCGCGCAAACATTGTGTCCGCTATTCCAATTGTTTTCATCATCCCAGCCTCTGCATTCTGACAACGTCGCCGTTTTCCAGGGCGAGCTTCTCTCTGAGGTTTTTTTCCGAAATCACTTCAACAACATTCTCCGGGTGCCTGTTTTTTTCAGGCACAACGATTGCGGAATCAAACGAGGCAATCCACACCCTGTAGGCGGTAAGCGGATTGAACCTGCTCCCGCTCCTTTCAAATCCCTCCAGTTCAATCGGCTCTGATTCCTTCAGGAATTCTTTCATTTTTCCAACGTCCACTTCCAGGTTCAGCGTGCCGGGAAAGGGAAAAAAGCCCAGTTTCTCTCTCACCTCGTGCCTGTACTCGTGCAGTGAGAGGAAACGCTGTCCTTCGCCGAGACCGGATACCACCCTGCCAGCCAAAAATTCCGCCATAGAAAAAACTCCTGGGAAAGGAAATTAAAACATAACGCTCTTTCGCCGAGACGCGGAAGAAATGTGGAAAGGTTTAAATACTTGGGGAGAGATAAGAATATTTAAACAACGCACATTAAATTCATTTAATAAAATTAATAAATAAATAAGGAATAAATAGGCGGTTGCCGGAGAAAAAAAGGATGGTCTGAAATGGCGCCAGTAAGAAATGCCAGTGCTGCCGCGAGGAGAGCGGCCCTCATAGAAAGGATGAAGAGAAAGGGCGGCGTGGAAATCGAAAGAAGACCCGGCAGAGAAAGAAGGCCAGCGCGCAGGCCCGGGCCAAGCGAAAGGCGCGTTCCCGAGTGGGAGAGACCCCTGCTCGAGGGGCTCAATGCCTCAATAAGGAGCCTTGAGAGGATTGAGGCAGAGCAGGCGGCAAGAAGAGTCCCTGAACAGCAGGCTGAACGGGAAAAGGAAGCGATAAGCGGGCAGGTCTGGGAGATTATGAGAAAGGCAGGGCATCTGCCTCCGGGCGAAATTGCGATGAGTTCAAGGGTCGCATGGCAGAACAGGGAAGTGATAAGGGACAGGGAAGGAAGACCCTATCACACGGGAATAGACGCTTTCTGCAGGGCGTGGAGGGAGAGAATGCTTTCCTCTCATTACGCACACCGCATGTCGATTGAGTCGGCGCAGAGGACTATTGAAAAATACAGCGCTCCCCAGGGATTGAGGTGGTTCAATCCAAGGAGATGGATAAGGGGGGCGAGCAACAGGGTTGCGGTGAGGCGGCTAAGGAAAGACCTTGCATTCCTTAAAGGCAATGTGGAAAAATTTGAGAGGGAAACGCTGGTTCCATCGCTTGCCGCTATTAACAGGGCATTCGGGGAATACATGAGGACGAGGTCAGCCGAGCAATTCTGGCTCACAATGGACAGCTTCCATTTTAACGGCAGGAAGTGGCCCGGCATAACCAGGGAATTCGACAGGGCGAACCGGGAACTCGCACTCCGTGTAATGGGAAAAGGCAGGGCGAAAAGAACAGCGTGGGTGCTCAGGCACCTCGGCCAGCCGCCCAACCCCATTGCGGTAAGCCTTTTCGGCTCGATGAGGTTAAACCCTTTCACCAAGAGGCGGGGGAAAATCGCTGCAAGACTTGAAAATGAAGTGAAGAGATATGCAAGCGGCGGCACAGCACTAAGCGATGCACTGAATGAAATGGTCGGGCGCGGAAGGGAAAGACTGGCTGAAAGAGGGCAGGAAGCACTGCAAAGATGGGCCGCGGGCGAAGGGGGAGCCGAAGAAGGAGCCACAAGGGAAGCAGGCGAAAGAGAAGAAGTCGGCGCAGGCGCGGAAGCCGGCTGAAAGGGAACGCTAATTCTTTTTCCTTACAATCAGGATTCTTCTTCTCACCAAAAGCACTGCTCCAATGAGCAGTGAAAGGAAGAAAAGCAATTCGAGAGCGTTTTCCGGCAGGGAAGGCAGGTTCCAGAGCCCTGGCTGCTGTGGTCCTGTCTGCACGTTGAGAATGTTGTCGCCTGGCTTCGACACCACTTCGCCGTCCTTTCCGACCTGCGTGAGCGACCCGCGGCGGAATGCCTCAATCAGGGGTATCAGCTGACCGTTCTCGGAATACCACATTCCTGTTTCGGGGTCGTACCAGAACGCTCCGTTTCTTCCCTGCGCCATTGTAAGCGTTTCCGGGGGGTAGGTATTGTAGGTTATCGTGGGAATGCCGTTTTCCGCTGAAAACTTGAGGTCGTGGTCGTTTCCTTCGGCATCCTCTATGTGAATTCCGTCGGCTGTCTGCTGAATGCTTTCAATGGGCGCCTCGTATACCTCGCCTGTTTCCTTGTTTATTATTTTAATGAAATCAATGCATTCGTCGCCGACAAGCTTCGAGTAAATAATGAACCTGCGCGTTGGCGTTTCAAATATCTGGAAGGGCCCCATCTCCGTAAGGGACTGGTTGAATTGCTCCACTTTCTCTTCCTTGAGGTCGGAGCCCGGAACAGCAATCGCTTCAATTTCCACAGCCGGCTCAGGGCACTCTGTTTCGGGATTAACTGTTTCAGCGAGGTGCGTTTTCATTCCTGAAACGTCTTCCTGCGAAATTGCCGCCTGGGCATTCCTCTTGAGCCATATTATCAATTCGTTGGTGTAGGGCTTGTAGAGAATGAGACCGTTTTCGAATATTATGGACTGCAAGAGCCCGGCTTCCTTTGTGCTGTTGTTGCTCAGCAGGGTGTTCCTGTCGGAGTAAATTTCCACTCTCGCTGTTGCGCCTTCAACCATTAGTCTCGGAGCGCCCTCGGCAACAATCCTCTGCTTTTCCTCCCACGCTTTTATGGTGGGATGCGTTGTGGTGACAATGTTCACAACCTTTCCGAAAGCGCTTGTGAGGTTGCCGCTTTCCTTTCCATAGGAAGTGAATTCCAGTCCCGTTTGGTCCAGAATGCCCTGCCTTATGCAGTCGAGCACTTCCCGGCTTGTTGCTATGAGTTCCGAATCGGTGCCCATTTTGAAAATGAGCTCTTTTTTTGCGGGCAGTCCCAGCACCGTGAGTCTTTTGGGGAATTCTTCCGCGGGAATGCTGAGGTTTGTGGATTCAAGCGCGGTGACAATGTTGTTGTCTATTAATGTGGTTTTTTTCCTGACGCCGTTTTCGTCCACGACATAGTAAACCTTTCCTTCGCCGAAATTTATTTCCAAAAACCTGTTGGAATCCGGGTCGCCGACAACCTTTTTCCCGCTTGATTTGAACGCGCTCGGGTTGGTTTCGCCCTTGAACCAGAAGGAGTAAAGTCTCTCGGATTCAAGAATGCCTGAGGAAAACTGCTCTGTGTCAATGCGCGCCTGCACGAGGTCATCGCTCTCAGAGCCCTCAATGAAGTTTTTCACGGTTTCATCCAGTTTTTCCGCGGCCTGCGAGGTGTACGTGTTCTCGTCGGAGCGGAACAATCCCATAAGCGTGTCAAATCCCTGCTGGGTCATTTCCGCAACTTTTTCAGTGGAAAGCTGTGCAGGTGCTTCCGAGCCCTGCTTTTCCTCTTCCGCGGGAGCGAAAATGTGCACGTAATAGCCCTCGTCAACGTCCACGCAGTCCTGTATCTGCGGGGCGTAATAGAGCTGCTGGAATGCGGTAGCGAACACAGCACTCCAGCCGAAAATCATGTAGGAAAGGGATTCCCCGAAAGCCATCCAGCCCCCGACAGAGGAGGGATTGCATTCCCTTCCAAACAAATTGCAGGCAGCGTTCATTATCTTGCCAGGCAGGATGTCCTGCACTTTCTGCCTGCACGAATTGCCTGCGCGCATTTCTTGCACGAGGTCTATTTTTCCCTCTTCCGAGGAACCCTCCTCTGTTCCCGACAAATTCATGTGCCTTGAGAAGGTTATAATCGTGGAGCCCTTCTTCTTTGCCTTTTCTGACACGGTGTCCTCGAGAACATAGGAAGTGGTGCCGCGCATTGCGTAAAAGTTGGGCATGAACGCGAGTATGTTTTCCGCTGACAGATTGATGCCGCATTCCTCGCAGTCCGGTTCGGAGTTGGAGTAGAACGCCAGGTTTTCGACCCTGTCGCGCACCTCCTCGCTCTTGAAACTTTCATACATGTCGTTCAACGGCTTGAAGTTCGCGAACACGTTCCTTGCCAAAAACTCCCAGGGCAGGTACTGGAGCATTTTATTGAAGAGGTCGCCTTGGTCGCTGCCCTCGTTGGCGAAAAAGTCAATGAAGGCGTCATTGTAAAGCTCGTGCTCTCCTGTGTACCATTTGACCTCGCGCCATACGTCCGGCAGCATGTAGCCCGAAGCCCAGTCCTGTCCGCCGCCGCGCTTTGCGAACCAGTATGCGTTGGTGTAAGCGCTCCATTTCAACCCGCCTTTTAGGGAAAAGTAGTCTTTGAATAGTTGGTTCTGGCGCTGCACCGCCATGTCCAAAATGCTTGTGAACCTGCGGCCCATGAAGCCGCGGTGCACCATTGTGTCCACGAGTCTTTCGCTGTTTTTTACGGGGTATTCCGCTGTCATTAACTGCAGCCTTCCGTGGGTAAGTCTTTTTGCGAATTCTTCGGGCGTCAATTCCATTGCTTTTGCCATTTCCGCGCCGTGCCCTGGCTTTGTTCCTGTTAAAGTGTAGCGCAGTTTTGGCACTGACCAGTCCTTTATGGGCAGGGCTTCCCCGGAATCGATTGCCACGGACCAGTCCGCGTAATGGGAGAAATGCCTTTCGATGTCGGGCATGCTCACCTCGCCCCACTGGGGGGAAGTCGGGCTGACCTTGTAAAGGTTCAGGTTTCTGCCTGTTGTCTCGAATGCGCTCATTCCCGCCCAGTCGCCGTCCCTTGCGAACTTATGCATTACCTGGTATATGTCGATTGAGTCGTCGGGCAGCCAGTGGTATGCCTGCGTTTCGGGGTTTCTCACAGCGTACTGGAAGAAGTGCAATGGCTCGAAGCGGGAAACGTATTCAGGCATGTCCATGTGGATTAAGTCCTCGTAGCCCATCAATACTTTTGACATTTTCCTGCCGTAGTCCACCCTTGCAACCTTTTCCATTTCAGAGTTGAAGCCGAACCTCCTCACTATGTCGTCATAGCTTCTTCTCGCTTCCCTTACGAATGCGTCGTTGGTTCTCGCAACTCCGCGTATGTCCCTCATCATTTTGTACATTGATTCCTGTGTTTTTTTGTCAGTAATCTGGTCAATCCAGCCCTCCTTGCCGAACCATTCCTTTTCGAACTTGCTCCTGAACGCGCGCGATTGCCCCAGATAACATGCATCCGTCCAGCCGTCGTCAAGTACTTCGGTTAACTCGTATCGCAGTCTTCCCGCTGATTCTGGGTGCTGTGCCGCCTGCCTCCACACCCTGTGAGCGCGCCATTTCCCGAGCCTCGTGTCGGGTCCGAAAAACTTCATTCTTATTTTGTCCGCGAGAGCCGACTTGCTGAAGCGCCACGGGAATCTGCCTGGTCTTCCGTACTGCAGGAAGAGCTTTTTGGCGCGGAACCAGAGCGCCGGCGCTGCCAGCGATAGAACCATGTCCCCGGAGAACCACTTGTTGTACAGCTTGTCGAAGAGGGAATACACTGAAATTACTCCCTGCGAGGTGTTTGTCTGCGATGATGCGCTGAAGTTTTCGGCGAGAATGGAATTGGGAATCATTTTCTGGTTTAAGCGCACGTATGCTTCAATATTGGAATCGTTTAAGTCCGAGAGAACGAGGTTGTCCATGAACTGCTGTTGCTGCTCCTCGGGAATTCCCGTTTCTTCGGCTATGCGTGCGAGGTCTTCCTCGTCCATTTCCTCAATCCTGCTCTTTCCCTCGCTCTTGAGCTTTTCTATGAGCGGTAGGCTCGTGAAGAAGTCCGCGACCTTGCCTGCTTCCTTGTTGAATGCTGTTCCGGAGTTCCTGTAGTTGAGGCTTTTTTCGGTCAGCGGGCATGTCAGGTTTTTGTCCTCCAGGTCGTTGCACCTGCCGACTCTCAGCGTGTCATCCAGGACAACGCCGAAGGAATACGCTCCATGAATGTTGTCGTTGAGGAGGTGCTGTATTTCCGCCACGTCGAATTTTTCATCCGCCACTTCCACCTTTGTCGCGTTTTCCTGGTCCAGGGGGATTACGAGCGTGGAGTTGGGAGATTCCTCCCTGTCGGGGTTCGGCACAGTACCTGAACCTATCTGGCTCCCGAGCAAGCCGTCCGCCAGAGCGTCCAGAATGCGCTGGGATTCCAGGTCGGACATTCCCTCAATGCTGCAGGTATAGTTTGCCCTTTCAACCTTTTCGGCTTCTGCGCTGTTGTCCTGCAGTGCGGCTGTGAGGGCTGACGCATGCGTTGTGTTCAGTATGAGGAAAACCGCAATCCAGAGCAATGCATTCCTGTAATCCATTTTTTCACCCGTGATAGAGGTAGAAAATCAACCCCATTGGAATCCAGTTGAACGCGAACAGCAACAGAAAGCTGCCTGTTAAAGTGCAGGCAAATACCGCGAGGAAGTTTTTGGCATGCGGGTTCCATTTTTTTTCCTTCAATTTGTCCGCGAGCATCGAGCCGAGCAGTAAAAACGGGGAGAAGAGAACCGCGACGGCGAATGCAACCATGAGAATTTTGAATACTGCGTAAAACCACAAGCCCGCTGTTTCCAGGGGCGTGGCATACAGTTGTTCGGGCACTTCGCCCAAATTCCATTCCCCTGAAACAAGCGCGAGAGGGTAAACGTATGCAAGCGCGGTGAGCGCGAGGGAGAAAACGAAAAGCGAAATGAACGCTGAAGAGAACCATTTCATTTTGAATTTTTCCGCGAGCCTTTTGCGCAGGAAAGCCGCGGGAAAGACGAGAATGAAAAACGGGATGGAAAGGACCAGCGAACCCCAGAGCAGCTGCGCAAGGGAAAGTAATAAATTCATGCCAGTGTTAATACTTATGAAGAACATTCGGCTCAATTAAATGTATATATTAACACATTTAAATAACTTAAGGTATTAATTTAGGGGAAGAATTGAGTGGTTTTATGGCTGAAAGAACGATAAAGGAAATGGACAGCATTTCAAGAAAGGACAAGCGCTTTTACAGGCGCAACGCCGAACTGTTCGACAAAATAAAGGAGCAGATTTTGAGAGCGGAGGGCCTGCGCGAGAGGGAGAAGAGAAAAATACTCATGCGCCTGAGATTCCAGATAGGGGAAATGCAGGAAAAAGAGGGGATTGAAATGTCCTCTGCTCTTTACGACCAGGTGAAGAAAGGCGGCACGGATGTCGGGGAACTTGCCTCGAGGGAAGCCCGCCGGAGGGGAAGAGGAAGGGCAAAAAAATTCGGCGAGAACGATTTGAACTTTATCGCCGACAACATTTTTTCTCAGTTAAAGGACGAAGGGCTGCCCCGCAGGAGGCGGGGTAAAAGGGCTTCCGGCAGGGAAACGCGCGGGAGAAAATACGCTTCCTGGCGGGACAGGAAGGGAATTCCGAGCGAGAAGGAAGCCGAAGTGGAAAAAATAAAGCAGGATCTCGCGGAAAAGCTTTCGGGAAGGAGACCGCTGGAATCCCTGGAAAAGGGCGGCGAAGCGCCGTCGCTCGGGGAACTCGAAGACCTGAAGAACCTTGATGTCGAGGACATCGTGGGCGGAAAAAAGGGAAAAGCAAAAAAGAAAAAGAAGAAAGGCGAATTTGACTTGGAAGGGCTTGAAACCGATTTGGGCTGATTTAAGGTGCAGCGGAACAGTTGAGGTATTCCTCTGATGTCAATTTACTGCCGTCAGGAGCCTGGGGCAAGGGCTTTGCGGGCCAGAACAAAAGGTCAACATATGCTTGGAAGTTGTGCTGCGTGAATTCTTCCGGTCCTTCCTCTTTGAGCTTTCTGAAGTTCACCAGAACGCTCGGGGGCTTGTTTATTTCGCCGACTTTAAGGAATAGAAGGCGGTCCAGGTCGTTGTCCGTCTTGATTTCCCCGCTTTGCTTGGGAAAGCAGTAATAGGTTTTTCTTTCCCCGGAAAATTCGTGCTCGCCTGTCTGCGTGTACTCGGCTGTGTAAAGCAGCACGAAAACGAAGGCATTCTTCTCGTCGGCGGGAATCCAGTCCTCGTTGTCGAACTGCTGCGGCGGGATGTAAATGTAAAAGAAGTAATCGTATGCCTGCTTCAGGGGATCCATTACCGTGCCCACTGAATCCCTGAGCCTGTCCTGCAGTCCCCCGCTCAAAGCGGAGTCGCTCGCGTAATCCTCCTTTATCATGGCAAGGAGGTAGTCGACTTCGCTTGTGTCCTCTATATTCTCGCCTGGAACTCTCGGAACGCTGGAGTAAAGAATGGTTTGAAGCGCGGAAGCGGCGTAGTCAGCACCGTAAAGGCTTTCGAGGTTCTTGTTGACGTTTATGCCGAAAGTGCCGCTTATTGAAAACATGAATGCTGAAAGCCCTGCAACAATGAGCAATAGGAACAATGCGTCTGTTATCGCCGCCTGCCCCCTGCAGTTCATTCCCCCACTGTGCCTGAATTCTGGCACCGCTGTTCTGCGGAATGCCTTCAGTCCCACAGCACCACCACCAAAAGCAGGGGTCTTATGGCAAACCCGCTTCTGACGCTTGAGTCCTGGAAAGCGAAGGGAAACTTTTTCACCATAACTTCTGTGTCGTGGCTTATTTCCCTCTCCATATTGGAGCATTCCAGGAGTTCGCCGTCTATTTCGAAAATGCCCTCGTCCTCGTTCACGAATTCCATGACGTCAAAGGTCTGCTCCAGGGGTAGTTTTACTGCCCCGACCTTGTAGTAAACGCTTATGACCTCGCTTATGCCGCCGCACAATTCGAAGAATTCGTCCGGCGTATCCATGTAGCGGTCGCCGCGCAGCCTGTCGCTTATTTCAAGGAGGCTTATCGCGTTGCTGAACTCGCGCTGCCCGCTGTCAAGTCTCTGGAAAGTTGTCGTGAATGTTGCGAAAAAAATTACAAGAGCGAAAAGTATGGGAATGAGGCTCGGCAGGTCGTCTCCTATCGGTCCAATGAATCCTTTCCTGCTTTTCATTCTTCCGCCTTCTCTCCTTTTTTCCCGTTTTGATTCTTTCAGGTTTCGGATAAAATGCAAGTGCTCGGCATGCCTCTTTCCGCTTTGACCATGTTTCCCACTGTTTGCTCGTTGTCGAGGCACGACCCCTCATAGTGGGAAGTGCACGGAATCAGGTAAAGCTTTTTTTCGCCGTGGTAGATTTCTTTTATTATTATGAGGCTGTCCATTACGGGCTCCCTTGACTGGGGGTCAAGCGTGGTTTTATCCGCATCTTCAAGGGAATTGGTCACCCTGTCAAAATCGAAAATCAAGAATTCCGCATCGGAATCGATTCTCTGGGAAGCCATCACCGGCTTTTTTTCACCGCGCGCCGGCCTCCTCGTTACTTCAACGACAAGCGTTGATTCTTCCGCGGACTCTATTTTTCGCAGGTTCATTATGTAATAAACCTGCCCTGCGTAAAGGCTTCTTATGTAGGGCTGCAGAGAGATCTCCCTTTTAATGCACAACTGGTCGCTTTCAAGCACTTCGACCATTGTCCTGCCGTTCTTCCTCACTATCCTGCTTGCCTCGCTTCCTATTGAAATCCCGTCCAGGTTATAGGTGAAAAAAATTACTATCGCAAAAAGCGCTGTTACGAGAATGAGGAGGTTGAGCTTGCTCAGGGCAAAGCCGATCATCAGAGTCCCTTCCTGTAAGCGCATATCACGGGAAAAGCGTGGTTCGGCGGCGTTACATTGAACAGTTCATAGCTGCCTGCCGGAATTCCCTCGAAGAAATCGTGCAATACGTATTTCGGGTCGTCCGCAGAGCGGTCCGTGCATTCTCCCGGGGAAGACTGCCCCTTGAAATTGGTGACCAAAGGAATGTTAACGCACACCTTTCTAGCATAGCCCTGGCTGTAGTATTCCAGCGCAACGCATGAATCCCCGCCCTCACCGCAGAGCGTCGAGCACAGGCGCTTGTCGCTGTGCGCTTTCAGCTGCACTTCCGCATCCTCAAAACAGCCCGAAGGAATGCTGAACTTGAACCTCGTGGGGAAGCCGTCCCTCGTGGTTATCTGTATGTGGGATTTCAGGTCCTGGAGCGCGCTTTCAATCTCGCCCTTGCACCTCTCCTCTTGGAACACTTCTATTGCCTTATAGCCGACAATGAGCACGAAGCCCATTACTATTATTGCCACGAGCAGTTCAAAGGGCGCCGATTCCTGCCCTTTTCTTCCCAAAAAGCCAGCCATAAAGAAAACCGTTACTTCCCTATATTGCCCGCGGTCCGCGTCACTATTTCCTGCGAGCCCTGGAACATCGGCTTGATGAAGGCAATGAGCACCAGTGCGACAATCACGAGCACCAAGAGGAAATAAACCGAGGACCACTCCCCTTGCGCTTTCTCTTCACGAAAAAATCCAACCGCGCCGAGCATAGGCATCCATTAAAAGAAAGGGAAAAGGAATATTTAAATGTTACTCGCCCGTCATTTTGAGTATCTCAACGCGACAAGGCAGCATGTTGCCTCGTCCTCGGTGCAGGGGCAGCCCTCAATCCATTCCGCCTTGAGGCCCTCGTTGCTGTAGTCCTCTATCGCCTGTTCCAGGAGAGTGCCTGAATCGCATAGAACGGAAAGGGTTGCCTCCCTTTTTCCCGTTACGTCGAGCGCGATTTTTTCAGGCGAACCGTTTTCCTGCCCCTCCGCGAAATCGCCGCTGTCGGCGAAATCACCCAGGCTGAGGCAGACTTTGTCGTTTGCCACTCCCCATTGCGCAATCGAAATCACTTCCTTGGAAAGCATTGTGCTTTTTTTTGAGCTGTCGAATGTTACCTTGCTCGACCTTTCGTAGCCACCCCTGTCGCTCAGCTTTTGCACGAGCTCGCCCGCTTTCTGGGCGGGTTCGTCCTTGGGGAAAAAATCCCACCATGGACCATAGATCAAGGTTAAAAGTATTCCCAGGATTGCAAGTGCAACTATTGCCGAAATCAAAAGCTTGAAAACGGAAAAGGACTGTCCTTTTTCATTGCGGAAAAAATTCATCAGTTTCACCTCAGCATAAAAAGCAAAAACGCAAAAGCGTTTGCCAGAAGAATAGAAGGATTTCTCCTATTTAATGGTTTCTATGGGGGGTTTCGGCTGAAAAAAAACAGGCGGAATAAAAAGGGGAAAAAGGAAGCTTTCAGCGCTTCCTTAACGCTATGAGGCAGCACATTTCGTCCCTGCCCTCAAAATCGCAGTCGTCCGTCCACTCTTCCTCGAGCCCTTCGTATTCTCCTATTTCCTCTATGTCCGCTTCTATGAGGTCGCCCGCGTTGCAGAGCACCGAAAGTTCGACGTCCCTGCTGCCGCCCCTGTTGAAGGCTATGAGCTGCGGAGAACCGTTCTCTTGTCCTGCTTCAAAGTCGTCTGTTTCTGAGAAATCGCCCAGGCTGAGGCATATCTGGTCGGGTGCCATTCCAACTTCCGCGGCAGCGATTATTTCACTGCTCCTCATTGTCTTTTTGTCAGCGCCAAATGTTACCACGTCTGACTTTTCATAGCCGCCCCTGTCTCTCAGTTCTCCTACAAGCTCTGCCGCCTGCTCTGTCGGGTCTGCTTCCGTTCCAATCTGACCTATCGAGTTGATTACTGTCATCAGTATTCCGAGGATTGCCATTGCAATAATCGCCGCAATGAGAAGCTTGAATGCTGAAAACGCCTGACCTCTTTCGTTTCGCAAAAAAACCATCCACATTCACCTCTGAATTCAGCGCATAAGCACAGCGCAAAACGTTTTGCCAGGAAGAATAAGGAAATTCACCTATTTAATTGTTTCTTTTTTGCGCGGCGCTTCCTGGGCGCTTCCGATTCGCTATATGCGGGGTTTTTTGCCGAAGGAAACATAGCATTCCGTGTTGCATTCGCTTCCCGAAGGCTGCTTGATGCACTGGTAGTAAACGTCAATCTGCATTCTCTGCCTCAATTCAATGCCCGCGCCGTCGCCCTTTATTTCCGCGTTCGCCATTTCCGTTGCCTGGAATTCAACGCACTCGCTGTCGAAATGGAACTGCCTCTCAAGGTCCAGGGCATAGTAGGACCCCTCCTTGAACATGAGGTTTTTCCTTTCCACTAATCCCTCGGAGCCGTCTTCCGAGGGCGCGCTCAGCGCATATTTGAAGCCCTCGTAGTAGCGCTCCATGCTTATAACGTACTGCATTTCGCTGAAGTACGTTATCGCGCCGAGGATTATGACGAAAATCATTGCCGCCATTATTACCGCCACCAGCAACCTGAAAGGAAGGAACTGCCCTTTTTCCCCGGGCAATCAGAATCCTCCTCCGAAAGAACTCACAACAATATTGGTTACAAAGAAGGAAACAGTGAAAACAATCATTGAAATGGGCACGTACTTTGCGAGGTTGACTTTAACTAACAGGTTGTTGTCCTCCTCTATTTTCGTGGTGTAATAAATCACAATCACCGCTATTTCGACGATGTAAACAAGCATTATCGCAAGGAACATGGGCGCGGAAACCATTGAAAGAAGCGCCTCGGGGTTAATCAACTGCTCGAAGGTTGTAACGTTGAACGTGCCGAGCCCCGCGCCGGCTGCCGCTTCGCTACTCTCGAAAAGGTCGTCCCCTGCAAAGGAGGCGAACAGCCGCACGATTACCTTGAACAATGAAGTGGTGATTCCGAGCACTACCGGTGCAATGAAAACAATCATTGTGCGCATTAACTGGGAGATGTCCATCACGAGGTTCTTCAGCATTTTTGAAACCTTTTCAGAATTCTCAAGCTGCAGGGACATTGAAACAAGGGTTCTGGCGGCAACATTCACTCCGAGTTTTACCGAGTCAACGAGCACTTTCATTCCCACTTTTATTGTTTTTGACGGAATGTTCACCAGCGCGCCGTAGCGCGGGT
Organism: uncultured archaeon; assembly: GCA_964551725.1. Lineage (GTDB taxonomy): Archaea > Iainarchaeota > Iainarchaeia > Iainarchaeales > DTGL01 > JAFCFP01. Next base: position 77,361 of record CAZKED010000001.1, read on the forward strand.
CGAAAACCGCGGACTCCAATGGCATGCCCATCAGGTGGATGTTGTCGAGTGCTCTCCCAAAAATTCTGTCGGAGATTTTGTAGTTGGGTAGGAATTCCTTCACGTGCCTCAGCGCTTCCTCCATTGGCTTGTTTTCCCCCAAGCGCGAGGCGATAATGTACAGTGAGTCCTTGAATTCGGATTCGAGCTGCATTATTTCAACCTGCACCTTGCGCCTGTAAATGTTGGAGTAGTATACGAAAAAGTAAATGCATACTGCTGTGGTCAGCATCAGCCCGAAGATTAAATTGTTGGGCGTGGTGTCGTTTTCCTTCTGCATGAAGAAAACGGTTTTCCTGTAATAAAGGGCTTTTTCTGCCGCAATTCTTGCAAGCTCTGATTTGAGTCTCGCGGTCGACCAGCCGGGGTTCTGCTGCTCAAGTGCTTTTGCGTAATCCTCGCCCACGTATTTTCTCAGTTCCGAGAGCTCGGTGGCGTTGGAGGAGTACTCCCTGAAAAATTCGTTGTAGACATCCCCGCCTTCAGTGCTTCCGGCGGGCGGCAGTGCAAAGTAGTCCTCGTTGTAACCGCCTTCTCGGAGCACGTCGGCTTCCCGCCTGTCCGCGGGAAGCAATTGCTCGTCGGGAAGCAGCGGTTCGTTCCTTCCTTCAATCCCGTAGCCCGTGGACTTCGGGGGAATTCCTTCAACGTGCAGGAACCATGAAACGCTGACTCCGGCAATTAAAATTATTGCAATGGGAATCCATACGCTCATTTCCCTCCTGCCCAAAACCATTCTCCCCTTTTTGGGCAGTCCCGGATAGTTTTCCGGAATTTCCGGCGGCTCGTAAGTGGGTGGTCTCTGCCTCACCACCTGCACTGCAAAAAAGAAGACGCCCAGCGGAATGCCAACATTGTACAAGAGCACCAGCACGACGGGATTTGCGAGAGGCGAACCCGTGACGAACGCGCCTATGGGAAGCACGATGAATAAGATTATTGGCAGCAGGACGCCGAGGTAGAACAGTATGGCGGAAGGCATTGAAAGGTCGCGGGCGTACTGCTCCATTTTTTCCTTTACCGCGGAAAGAAGCCCTTCAGTGGTTTTGTCGAGGAGGGCATACCTCTTTGCTTCGGTGTCCTCGAGCACTGAAGCGCGGATGCGCATTAGTGCGAGCTTGAATTCCTTGCTGTACTTTCCCCACTTGTAGGCGAGTTCGTCCAGCCCTTCGGAGAGTGTTGGGTAAACGCCGATCTCAACGCTCCAGAGCAATGACCTGAAATCCGCGGAAATTTTTCCGCGTCCGTGTTCGGCTGCAAACTCAACCGCTTTTTCGAGGTTGGGGGTCAGCTTGAGGGACATTACCATGTACCCAATCATTTCCGGAATATAGCCAAGAGCGCGCCTTTGCTCTGTTTTTATAACGCTCACGGGATAGCGCTGCACGAGCCTCGGCAGGAAAAAGACGAGAAGGAACACCGGCATGAGTATGTAGATTATCCACATGGGTCCCGCGAGGGAAGAGAGCATTCCCGAAAGAGGAGTGAACCAGACAAGCATTACAAAGGCAAAGCTCAGCACTAGAGAGAGGAGCATTGTGAATTTGACAGCGGCGGAGAACTCCTCGGGTTTTATGTCCCAGCCGAGGAAATCAACGGCATTCCTGAATTCTTCCGTGAATTTTGCCCCTTTTCCCAGCGAGGGCATTGTCCTGTAAGCGCGCTTGCAGAAGCGAACGAAGCGGGGCTCTTTCTTCTTGAAGAGCTTTTTTTCCCCTTTTTCGAATTCCTCCGAGCTGAACTCTATTTCCTTGTAAAGCCTGCCCGGGGAAACCCTTCTCTTCGGCTTGGGTCTGGTGTGCAAAGGTCTTGCCTCGCGCCTGCTTTCCCTTTCAGGCGCTTTGTCAATCTTCCTGCGCCTTTCGTACCTTCGAGGCATTAAAAATTCCTCACTTGGAAAACCGGCCAACCATTGATTCCCGCACCCAGTCCTTCCATTCTTTCAGCACTTCCCTGTAGTTGACCTTTCCTTTTTCCTCGATTTCCTTTTCCTTCAAGAGCATTAATTTGTCGTGCGCCAGCGCGGAGTTTTCCGCTTCAAGAATCTCGGGCAGGGAATGCTCTTCTTTCAGTTTCACCAGGAATTCCTTGGACTCGCCGCGCATTCTAATCTCCTCCCACATCTGCTGCATTGAGAGACCGGAAACCCTGCTTATTTTTTCGAAAATGTCCGATTCCTTCAAGTTGTCTTCCAGCAGTTCGAGCCTGTCCTTTTTGGCATCATAGCGCATTAAGTCCAGCAACCCGCCTTCTCTTTCCGGGTCCTCAACCCAGTGCTTTTTTATTTCGGTTACTTCAACAACCCTGCGGTGGCTTTTTAGGGAACCGCCGAACCTTATGGGGCGGGCGGTAACAACAATGTCCGTTGCCTTGAAGGAGGTTGTCGGAACATCCAAGTCATTCACGACGCGGTCCCAGACAGCGTAAGCGGAATCGCCGTGAATCGTTCCCATTACAACGTTGCCTGCAGCCCCAATGCGCATTGCCTCGTACAAAGTGCGCGCTTCCGTGGAGCGCACTTCACCGAGCACCAGAGCGCTGTCGCCCAGGCGCAGGGCGGTGCGAAGTGCCTCTTCTGGGGCAACCTCTGTCTCGGTTTTTGAGACTCCTATGGGCGAGCGTGTTTTGAGCCTCTGTATGTTGAAGCCGATTCTCTTCATGTACTCCGCGGGAATTTCAAGCGTGTCCTCCTGGAGTATTATTCTCGAGTTCTTGGGAATTTCGAGAATGTTCGCTGCCATCAGCGAGGTCTTGCCCGAGCCCCTGGAACCTGTAACGAGCATTGTTGTCTTGTTGTCGATGAAAAAGGAAATGAGCCCGGCTGCCATCGGATTCAAAAATTTCACGTCAATAAACTGTGCCAAAGTCCAGGGCGTGACCTTGTGCAGGCGGAAAGCGAATGCGACTCCGTCCGGCGCCAAAGGCGGCCCTATGGTTGCAATTCTTGTCTCCAGTTCCGGCAAATCGAAGTCGAGCACCGGGTGCGCTTCGTCGAATGGTCTTCCTGACATTGCGCGCATTTTTGTTATGAGCGTCTGGGCTTCCTTTTCCGTGTAAAGAATGTTCGTGGAGCACTGCCCGAAATCCGAGTGCACCAAGTAAACCGGATTCTGCCCTATTGGTGAATCCAAAAAAACATCCGTGAGCCTGCGGTCGGAGAGAATTATTTCAAGTATTCCGTAGCCCACGGTATAGCGCGCGACGATTTCGCTCAGTTCCTCCGCCTCTCTCTTCGTGATTTTTATTCCGTTTGTTTTCGCGACATCGAGGATTGTGCTCTGGTAAATGCGTTCGAAGTAATCCCGGGATTTTGCCACGGTGCTCAGCGACGCCTTTCCGGGAGTGTAGGCTGCAACGATTTCCTTTGTCTTGCTGAGAACGAAATATTTTTCGGGGGAAAGGGTGTATTCGGGCGGATTGATGAAGTATAGGTTCATTGTTTTGTTTGGGTGGTTGAATATCTGCACTGTGGTGTTCTTTACAGTATATTCGTCCAATAGCTCCAACTCTTCCTCGTCCTTGAACATTAACATCGAGCCTATGAAAGACGGCTTTATCTGGGCTTCGAAGAACACCCTGTATAAATCCTTTGTGTCCGGTATTTCCTCGAGTTCTGTCAAAAAGCGCTTTACTTTCTGTATGAGCGCGGTTTTTTCGAATTCGTCTTTCATGTATGCGAGGGTGCGCAGGTAAACCTTGCTTCCCTGCTTGTACTGTTCGCTGCCTTCCTTGTACCTGGCTTTTTCTTTCTGGAGTTCGAGCACGCAGGTGAAGTAGGCTTTTATGGGATCGTATGCGATGAGGTCGTGCGCTATCGTTACCGCCATTTTGTGCCTGGGACCCAAAAACATTTCGTCCGCGCCTGGCTCGCCCAGATTCTTCGACGCCCAGACGGTTTCCGCGTCAAATTTCTGCATCAGTTCTACTATTTCCTTGAGGAGTGCAGTCTGCGCCTGGTCGTAAACGCGCTCGTAGGCTTCCGCCAGCACTATCAGGTCCGCTTCCATTTCGGACATCGCTTTTATTACGTGGTAACGGCATGCTTGGTCGTCCGCTATCGAGGTGCCGTAAACGCATTCCCTGCAGTCGAATAGCAGGTGGCGCTTGTTGGCTTCCTCTTTAACGGTGTAATCCCCTACCTTGAACCCGCCTATTTTCATTTCCGCACCTTTTTGCACCCTTTGCGCGTTTTCCGCGTGCTGCAGAAAAAAGGGCTTAAGTCATTATTAAACCTATCTCTCCCCGCCGCGGGAGCGCAAAAAAAAGGGTTAAATTGCTTTTCGTTTTTAATTTCACTGGTAGAATGGCGCGCAGGAAAAATAATGCAGATGCTTTCGCCGCCGCGCGCGCGGCGGCGGAAAAATGGCTGGCATTCGAGAGAAAGAATGCAAAAAGCGAGGCGTTCAAGGCAGCAAAATTTCTGGCGGCATTCGCCCTCGTTTTTTTCGGGCTGAATTTTTTTCTCTCTTTTGTGCCGCTGCAGTTTTTCGAGGTGCCGGTGGCAGTGGCAATAAAGGGATTCCTTGCAACGCAGAGCGTTGGGGCAAGAATCATTGCAACGGAGCCCGTTATAGTGGCGGCGGAAACAGGGCTTGATGTGTCAGTATCATACCTCTGCACAGGGCTGCTCGAAAGCGTTGTGTGGATTGGAATAATCGCCGCTTCCCTGGGCGTGGAGTGGAAGAAGCGCTTGGCAGGCGCGTTCCTCGGTTTGGCTGGACTGGCGGCATTCAATCTTTTGAGAATTTTCACAACGCTCTATTTCGTGCTCAACTCGGATGTCAGCACGGTGACTTTTATACATAACACATTTTTCAGAGCCGCATTATTCGCTGTATTGGTCGGATTTTACGGAATATGGTTCTGGCTTTCGGTCAGGAGCGAAATGACCAGAGGGAGGGAAAAGGGAAAAAGGCAAAAGAAACAAAAAAACTAAAGGTATATTAATTACTTATATACCCAAGAATAAATAAATCAACATATGAAGCAGAAAGGGCGCGCGCGGTGTATTTATGTTCGGAAACTCACTTGGCTCCTTTTACACAAAGATTGAGGACAAATGGTATTCCGCCATAGACTGGCTTGACCGGAAAGGAATTCCTTTTTACGTTTTCACGGATTTTCTCGAAAAGCGCGGAATTCCCTCGCTTCCTTTTTCAATCGCCGTCTTGTTTTTGCTCGTGCTATTGCTTTCCACTGTTTCTTTCGGAACAGCCGTGAATGCAACGCTTTCATTCAACATTTCAGATGCACACGGAGACCCGCTGCAGGGCGTTACAGTAACAATAACCGATGCAGCAGGAAAGCAGGTGGAAAAGAAAGCGGTAAGCGACGGCGGGAAAATTTTACTGCAGGGCGCCCCGGTCGGAGCGGTTTACGAAATAAGCGCCGCAAAGCCGGGCTATGTTCAGGATGACACCACTGCAAAAATTGATTCTGCTTCGGTGAATGTTTACCTCACGCTCAGGGCGGACTTGCAGCTTGCAGAGGGAATGCTTTCCCTCGTGGACGAAAGAAGCGGCACGGCAGTTAGGAATCCCGTGTGCATTGTGAAATACGAGGGGCTGGACATTGACGGCAGCGTGGACAGCAAGCAGGTGATTCATTTCAGCGGCATTCCCGCGGGAGAGGAAGTGATAGTGCAGTGCACGGCGAACGGATACGAGGACCTTTCAATCCCAATCGCGTTCAGGGAAGGCGAAACAATGCAGCAGGTCATGACACCGCTTACCGCGGCGCTGACCGGCGACTCTTTTGTTCTCGTTTCATTGTACGAGTGGACTGACGGCGAGGCAAAGCCGCTGAGCGGGGTTCGCCTTATAATAAAGAACGCGGAAACAGGAAATACGATAAGCGACGTCAATCTCGGGGAAGACGCGGAATACGCTGAAACGCTTAAAAAGGGCACGGTCATAACAATCACAGCGGAAAAAGAGGGCTTTATTACTGCGGTGTGGCCTGAAACCACTCTCAGGGAGGAGGAAACGCCAATTGAAATCGTGATGAGGAAAGGCGGCGAAAAGCTCGTTGTGAGGGTGAATGCCGAGGACACGGGACCTTTAAGCGGTGCAATAGTGCAGTTGTACGATGCCGCGGCTGAACTGATAAAGGAGGAAACCACAGACTTCAGCGGCTTCGTTGAGCTTGTGGGCATGGACCCTAACGCGACGTATTACATTACGGCGTACAAGGACCTGTACGTCGCGCAGAGGAAAAAAATAATTCCCGGGGAACTCGAGGAACTTGTTTTCACTCTTGAGTACGCGAGCCCGCAGAATTCCTCCACGCTTTCAATAAAAGTGCTCGATTCTGCTGGATTCTATGCGAACGGCGCATCGCTTTATTTTTATGAAAGAAGCGGGGAAGAAGTGCTGCCTTTGGGCATTCCAGTAAAGTACGCTGACCTGAGGGGGGAAGCGATAGCACAGGTTGAAAAGGAAAAGCTCGTTGTTGTCGTCGCCAAGAAGGATTTGGAAGAGGGAGAGGGCGAAGCGGAAATAACGCAGAGCTCGCACGAAATGGAAATACAGATGGAAAAACCCGTCAATTTCGTCGAGCTGAAGCTCGTGGACGAATTCGGCAATCCGGTTCCTGGAACGGCGAACATTTCAACGCAGTCCGGCGAAGAGCTTTACAGCGGGGAAATTTCAGATGCAATATGGTTCGATTCGCAGGGAAACGAAAAAGTTGTGCTCGCGGTTGAACAGGAAGGGGAAAAAATTTACGAGGAAGAAGTGGAAGTCGACAGCAAGACGGAAATAGAAATAGAAATTCCTTTGGGAGAAGAGGCAAGAATTCCTGCAATTGAATTCCTGGGCGTGTTCAACGCAATGGACGAGGAAGTCGAGGGAATCACGCGCGGTGAATATTACTGGCTGAAATTCAGCGCCAGTCTGCCGCAGTCGGAGAAAAGCGGGGTTCATGTCAGGGTGGGAAACGACTCGCAGAAGTTCGCGGACGAACAGCGCGTGGGAATCTACGGCTTTGATTCCGCACCTGGAGACTTTTTCTTCGGGCGCAGCTACCAGCCCCCCTCGGGACAGGCAATCGACTACAAGAACCGCGGGAAAGCGGGAGAGAAAAACAAATGGGTTGAAATCTATTTCGACAACCCGGCGGACACAGAAATAATAAGGGTGAAAGTAAAAACAGAGGAAACCTTTTCAAGGGAAGAATTCGAAGTGCACTTCAGGGCGTTCGCGAAATTCAGGGGAAAATTCTACAATTCTCCGCAGAGCACCGGGGAAATGCAGCTTTATTCCGAGACGTACAGCGAGAGCGTGAGGGTTTTCACCACACGCACGCTGTGCAGCGAGGGACTGTGCGCCGGCTACCTGTTCAGGGACGCGGAGGGAATGGAATTCAGGGAAAACGAATTCAAGCCCATACTGGAAAGACCCTACGCGCTTGAAATAACGCTGAGCGCGAAAGAAGGGGAAAAGGTGAATCTCACAGCGAGCACGAGAGCGAATGCCGCGGCAATGGCATTCTGGGGGATTTCACTGGACGAGTTTGCAGTCGTTCCCGAGCAGGGCTACGAGCTCGCGAGCGCGGACATAGCGGACGTGCAGGTAGAGCGCGGCGAGGAAGTCAAAGCGGTTGTTTATTTCATGCCAAAGGAAACAGGGCAGGGCTATCTGGAGATATCCGTGCAGGGAACGGAGAACGAGATAAGGAAGAAATTCTACTTCGACGTGGCGGAGGAAAGAAACATAAGCATTGAAATGCCCGGAAAAGGAAAGCTCACCCTCGGGGAAAACCTTTTCCTGCGCCTGACCGACGCGGAAACAAGCGAATTTTTGACAAACGCGAAACTCAGGCTTGAAAACATCGACACAGAGAAGATTGAAGTCTCAACCGTAGGAACGAACACGAGAAACAACGGCTTGAACGGGGAATATTCCCTTGAAACCTCGCACCTCGAGCCCGGCTTCTACAAAATCGTTGCATCGTTGTACGGTTACGTGGAGGCGGAAAAGCCAGTTATCATTCTCACCGATGAAGTGCTCGAGATTGAATCGCCCGTTGAGATAAGCATGGAGCGCTGTGCTTTGGAGGGAAAATGCGAAACCTCCGGGGAAGCGACAGCAAAAATAACCAATAACTTGGGACTGCCCGTGGAAGTAAAGGGCTTCAGGTTCGAGCACATAAGAATGCCCAACGAATTCACGCTGAGCGCGGATGTTTCCGACATACTGGAGGGAGAGAGCGCTGTCTATATTACCGCGGTTTTCTCGGGAATGTACGACAAGCACCTGCACGGCGAATCCGACCTGGTGATAGAGGGAAGCGTGGGAAACGTTTCCGTGGAAGCGACGGCAAGAGTGAAAGTCAGCTACAACAAGGAACTGCCGAGCGACTGCCTCACAATAGACAAGGATTCGCTGCAGGTTTTAATGCTAGGAAATGAGGGGTCTACTGAAACCGTTTCATTCGAAGTGGAGTACTCGAGAAGGGAGGAATGCTACAGGGATTCGGCGCTGGAATTCAGCGTTTACTCCGAGGCACTGCGGTCGGACGAGGACATCACAGTGGAGGAAACCACTTTTTCCCTTTCCCCGGGGGAAAAGAGGGACGTGAGGCTTTCAATAACAAACAATATAAAGCGCTTTTATTCCGCTTCACTGAAAAGGGAATTTGAAATATTCATTGAGTCGGCTGACATCACTAAAAGCATTCCCTTAACCGTGCTCTTAAAAGACCCGGTGTTTTTCCTTGAGACAAATGACAACATCACGCTCTGGATGAGCAAGGACGAGGAATCCGGGGAAATAAGCGGCATTGCGCCGCTGTACATGAGGAACACGGGCGAACTGCCCATTGAAAGCCTTTCGTTTTCCATAGCGGAAAGCCCGGCGTCAATCAACATCACCGTACTGCAGGACGGGGGCAATCTCACCTATTTGACACAGCCCGCGCTGCAGGCTTATTCAGCCCGTATTCCAATGGGGGACGGAATGGCACTCTACGGGGCGCCGCTCCAGCCCGGGGAACAAGCGTCGCCGCCAAAAACAATCTATGCGAGCACTACTTCGACAGGCATTGACAAGGGACCGCACAGGGCAATAATCGAAATACGCGGCGTGGTGAAGGGCGAGGAGCATTTCCTCAGGAACGTTGCGGTATGGATTCACGTTTCCACGCCGAAATGCCTCAAACTGTACATGACGGACACGGATTTCAGGAGCGCGGAGAGCGAGCAGGGAACGATTTCAAAAACAGCAACGATTGAAAACAACTGCGGGGAAACCGTGAGGGAAATAACGCTCGACCCCAAAAAGTTCGGGGAGAACACTCTCAACCTAAACCCCCTGAGAAAGGCATTCCTGAGCCCGGGGGAAAAGACGGAATGGAAAGTGATAATGGAGAAAAGGGAGGATTACTCCGCGGAAACGGAATTGAGGGCTAAAGGATTCCTTGTTTCAACGCAGAGGTATATTTACTCCGACCCCATTCCCATAACAATTGCAATAGGAACGGAAGCCGAAACAAGTGCTGGACCTTCGCTTGAAGCCTTCACAATGCCTGTGTGCGAAACGGACGAGGAAAAGGAAATACATTACCCGGACATCGCTTCCTACGAGGACAAGGACTGCGCGCAGGGATACTGCGATGCGGTGCAGTTGAGCGAATTCCTGCTGAAAAAAGCGGAGGAAAAAATACAGGCAGTGAAGCGCAGGCTTCAGGACGGCAGCTATGATGTGAGCAATTTCGACAACTGCCAGGATTCCGCTGGACTTTGCAGTTTCACTTCCCTGGACGTAACGCCCACAGTGCTCACCGTTTACATGAACAACGACAACCTCAGCGCTGAAGTCGCGGAGCACGTGAAGGACACCGGCTCTTTCCCGGAACTCAAAGGGTTTGTTGTCGATTACTTCGATGGCACGATATCCGACCTCGTTTCAAGGGAGGGCTTTTTCGCGCCGTTCCATTTGTACATGCCGACAAACGTCACCGGCTGCGGGAAATACGTTTTCTCAGTGAAGGGCGCAGTGCAGAACATACAGGGAAAGCTCGAGGAAGACAAAATATTGATACTCATTGAGTTCACGGAGGAAAGGAAAATCACTCCAGAATGCACGAACGAAGTGCAGAACGTAATGAATTTCCTGCCCGTGGACAAAGGGTTAACGCATAGAAACAACAAGAGCGCCTGGCCCGCTACAGTGGAAGCCACAAGCGAATTGGAGGAATTGGGCAAAAAAATTGCCGATGAATTGTTTGACGACGAGAAGCGCAGCACCACCGGCTCAGTGTCACTGAACAAGCTGAGGTTGAAATATGGTGATGAAGAACAGGGGGGCATTCTCGTAATAAAGCTCATGCGCGTTTCGAGCACCGAAGCAAGACCCAAGACTGTCGAGGCACTCATTACGCCAATGCACAGGGACAGCGCGGATGACGTAAAGGAAACGCTTGAGGAAAGCATTGTTGAGGCATTTGGCAAGCTTGCGCAGAGCTCGCAGGACCTAGACATGTGCATTGATGCACAGGGCGAGTCATTCACCCTTCTCGGGCTGGAATCCAGGGGGGAAATCTCGATTTCCGGAGAGGAAAGAATTGAACTGTACTACGAGGAGGAGGGATGCGCGGACCTGAATGTTTTCAGTTCCGTGATGGAAAAAGTTTCGCTTAAAACAAACTGGAAGGAAATGCGCGAGGCGGGAGAGAACGCGGGCTTGAGCGACGTTTACATTAAAGTAGCGGGGGAAAGGGTGAAGGAGTATTCCAACGAGGAGCGCGTGCTCGGCGATTCCTTCAGGCTTGAAAGGAATCCCGCGGGAAACAATTACTACATGGAATTCCAGGTCTGCGCGAAAGGAGACATTGACGCGATTGACGAAGCATTCGGCAAGGAAGTGAAGGTGAGAGCGAAAAGCGCTTCCTTTGCGGGAAGGGAAATGAAAGACTGGCATTCGGTGAGCATTGAATTGTGCTGGATTCACCCCTACAGCTTGCTGGACAAATTGGAGGGAGTTCACGTTGACCCGGGTGAAACAAAAACGTTTTATGCAACGCTCAACTGGGAAGGCGACCCAGACAAAATCACCACTGCAGCGCTTGACAAGGCAAGGGCGGCAATGGAAACACTGGAAGAGGGCGACATTCCCGCTGGCGAAGCACAGGAAGGAAGCACACTGCTGCCTGCAAGCTCGGGTCCCGGAATACTCGCGGGAATGGCAGCATGCACCATAACGGATTTCGGAATAGGCGTGTTCATGTACACTCCCCTGGGCTCACTCGTTAATTCCGTGTTTGACTGCATTGTTCCCGGGCTGTGGAATTATTTGAAGACCACCACCTGGGGGACCCCCATTGTTAAAGCGCTTACAACAGCGTGGCAAACAGTGAAAAAGATTCCCGTAATAGGACACATAATAAGCGGAGTGCAGACAGCGCTTGGATGGGTTGCCCGCGGCATAAGCAAGGCGGTAAGCGGTATTTACGGAGTAATGCTGGGCGAGCCCGGCGCTTCGGCGGAGGAAGCTACGGAAAACCTGCTTGCCTCTGGCGTAACCGGCGTGCAGATTAATTCCGTGCGAAGGTATCTGACAAGTGAAATGGCCGGCACAAAACTGCTGGACCTTGTTTCAATAAGACCCGGGCACGAGGGACAGCTGACGACAGCCGGCAGAGCAATCGCGAAGGAAACCGCGGACAGGGTGGCAGCGGATTATGTCGACGTAATATTCACCGGTGCTTCCTCAAGCGCCGATGACATTATTAAAGGGGTTAGGACGGAGCTAGCTAAAGCCCTACAGTCCGAAATGGAAACCGAGTTGAGGAGAGTGGGCAACACTGTGCACAGCAACCATGCAGCCGCAAAGCTTTTCGGCGGAGACGAACTGGGAAGAGGTTACAGAACAGCAAGCGTTTCAAGCATTATTGACGATGCCTCCAAGGGTCCCTGGTCTAAAGCGTACGAAAAGCTCTGGTCCTCAAAGTTCGCGGCAAGAGGCACTACAAAAAAGAGCATGATGGACTGGGTGCAGCACGCGGACGTGAAGGGCGCGGAGATTGCCAACAGGATTTTGCAGGCAAAGGCGAGCGTTTTGGATGACCTGGCAGGACCGGCTTTGGTTGAAGGCGTGACATTCCCAGATTTTGGAATTGATGATATTCACGCAACAGGCGCTCGCGACAAGGTCGTCGATGCTGTGACAAACAGCATTTCTGGCAAGCTTAAAAGCAAGGGAATAAACCTGACCAGCACCATGCAAACGAATCTGAGGGAATCTGTTGAAACGGCAGTAGGTGCTGTGTACGCAGAAACTCCCCATATACCAGGCAACAGACCACTGGTTCCAAACCCAGAAGCCGGAGTAATACGGGGCAACAACGCCAAGGTCGCCGCGCAGATGGCGCTTGATGATTTCGTTTCAAAGTACGGGGACAACCTGCTCAGAGCTTCACCCGAAGCGCTGAAGGCAATGGCCCAGAAACTTGGAATAACGGTGGATGAATTGTTAGAGCTTGGCGCGAAAAAGACTTTCTGGCAGAAATGGTTCACAGCAAAAGGATGGGCTGAAAGGGGGCGCAGGCTCGTGAACTGGAGGAACCTGAAGGAATTCGGAAAAGCCGCTGGATTGGGAATGCTTGCCAACTGGGTCGGCGGCTTCGTGGCGGAAGCGGTTAACGCGGAAGCACCCGAGGAAGCCGAGGCGGGGATTGCAGCGCCGACTATTGAGGGCGAACCCGAATTCCTGGAAGGATATATTGTGAGCTCGCCCGAATACGTGTACAAGCACCGCACTTACAGGGTGGATGTTACCGGCGGCAGGGATGGAAAGCCGCGGTATTCTCTCAACATGGTTGACACTCCGGAAGAAAGGGAGGAAATGCGCGAGGCAATTGCTGAGAATCCTGACATTGTGCTGACCGACTCGTGCAGTGAATCTCCCACCAGAGACATGGGCGGGGTGTTTATCGCAAGGCTTGTTCCGGACTTCGAAAAAGAAGGGGATTACGCGCGCGCCTATTACCTGTACGGGGACGCTTTCAGCAGCACCGCCACTTACTATCAGCTGGACGATTCACTGCTGATGGCTGTTTTGATGGTTTCGCCGGAGAAAATAAGGGATTGTGGCATACCGAATGACTGGTTCAAGCAGGCAGACGAAATACAGAAGCAGTCCATTGACTGCGCGGGCAAAAAACTGTGGGAGAACAGCGCAAGCAACCTGAGAAGCCAGCCCGGCGATTACCACGAGAACCTTGAAGGAGTGCTCGAGGGAATGGTCGGCAGTTCTGCCTTTGAAAGCACGGAAGACTGGACCAATTATATTGACATGGTTTACGGGAACGACGAGCGCTGGAATGAAAATTACCAGCCCGATTGAAGGGGGAAAAACTGGTGAATGAGCGCGCTTTCAATCTGTTCACTGCTCTCCTGGGATTCGTGCTCATTATTCTGACCTCGCTGCTTGTAACAAGCATGATTTCAACCGAGGAATCAGCAACAAGCCTCATAAACGACTTGCAGGACCAGGCGAGAATTGAATCCGTTTCAAGGCTTGCACGCGCAGATGCAATACAGATAGTGAACTACGGAATGCGTATGAAAATAGACGAATGGCTGAGGGACAGTTCCTTTTCGCCGAGCGACCCGGACACGTGGGAGGACTGGGATGCCATAGTGGACGAATTCGAGAGGAAATTCGGGAGAGCCGAGGAGGGGAGCACGCAGCCGCTCATCAATAAAATAACGGGGCATCTCACGGGGCTGTTTGAATCATACGAGTTCGCGTTCGAGGGTTATAGGGTGAGGGTTATAAACAAGGGCAATTTTTCAAAAGTGCTGAATCCTTTGCTTGAAAAAGAGGTAGCGGAAGGCAGGTTGCTCGAGGTGATTGAGTGCAATGGAACGCCTGAAGACTGCGAAAGGGGAACTTTTTACGTTAACCTGAACATTGCGGAATTGAGCGACGAGGAATACGAGCAACTGCCTTTGCTGCAGGTCGAATACAGGAAGGGAAGCAAGACAATTACGGTGAGCGACCCGCTGCTTCCGAGGAACAACATGCGCTTTTATTTTCCCTTCAGGTTTTTCAAGGCATTGAGCTATGCAAGGCAGTTCACGCACAGCGGGAGCGACGGGAAACTTGATTCCGCATTGCTTATAAACGGGGGACAGGATTACGGCTTTCTTTCCCCGAGAATCCACAACGAATTCGATGCTTACGCGCTGGGCATATGCGATTACGGGTACTGCTATCCGAGGACAAATCCATTGTATCCCCCGGAAAAAAAGAGCATACAGAAGGGCTGCCCGTTGGGAGCAGGCGCCGGCTCGAACCAGCTGGACAGCGTGCAGCTTTCGTTCAGCACCCCCAAGCACAGCATAAGCGAAACCTATAACCCGGGAAGCGCGGACGACATGAAGGAAAAACTCAAAAAAATCGCAAGCATAAGGCTCTGCGAAATTGCCGAAAACACGCTCGGCGGGGTGAGCGATTCCGACTTCGAGGTTGTTTCCTCCGCTGTTCAGGGAACAAGCTGTTATATCGCGGAAATTGACAGGATGCACATTTATGAAACGCCCTCCAAGGAAATCGTGACAAAAAAGCGCGGCGACACGAGCGACGGCTGCGACGGCCAGCCCACGCATCCGCCGGGAACAACGGTTTCAGCGCAAGTGGTCAACGCGCCCAGCACAGGGGTGTGCCCTTACAATTTCACCCTGCCGGTGAACAGGAGAGTCGGAGTCTACTACTCCGGCGGTGAATGGGAGTTTCCTGTTCTCCGTACAGAAAAATGTGCGGGGGTTTCCGCCGGCTCAAGCGGTTCGGTGAAGTGCATGGAATTATCGGAGATAAAAATCACCCTCGGCTTCAGGGAAAACAACGAGAACTATAAAGTGATAAACGATTTGGACCTGCAGTACAATATAGGGGTTATAACGAACCGCCTGACAGGATTCAATCCCAATTACGACCAGGGCGCAGTGGGAGCGGACTGCGCTTTTAACCAAGCACCCCAGGGAGGCAAGTGCAATTCTTCGGCTGGCTGGGTTTGCGAGAACTGGGTGGACTGCTATTACGGCGGAAAGGCTGTGGCATGCGTTCCCGCATAACTGCGTTACGGAATTTTGGCGAAAAATTCGGGCGCAAAACATTTAAATAAGAAGTCAGTCATAATAATGTCATTATTGATATAAAGAATATAAAAAGAAAAAATAAAAGAGAGCTAAACAGGCATAAAAGCAGGGAAAACAGCGGTAAAAAAGAGGGAAACTCCTCAAATGGCGGGAATTGCACCGGAAAGTGAAAACAGGGGAAAACATATAATTAAATACACAATTCGGAAGAAATTATTTAATTGGTAAAGGTTATTAAGTGAATAAAATGGGTGTGGTGGATTCAATCAAGGATTTCTACTTCCGCCTTGAGGAAAAATACTATAAATTCGTTGACTGGCTCGACACAAAGCATTTCCCCTACTACAAATTCGTTGACTTTGTCGAAAGCCGCGGCATTCCGAGTTTTCCGCTTTCCATAGCTGGAATTGCTGTCATTGCACTGCTTTTGTTTTTCTTTGCGGTTCCCCTGCTGGGAATCGAATTTCCCATTGCAAGAGTGCCTCTTTCAGTTGAGGTAATGGACGGGAAAGGAAACGGGATATACAACGCCTTGGTGGAAATAAAGGGAGCAGATTTTTCGGAGCAGGGAAGGACAGACGGAGCGGGAATTGCGGAATTCAACGTTCCGATGGAAACCCAGTTAACGGTAAGCGTTGAAAAGAGCGGGTTTGAAAAATACGCGGACTCGTTTTCCGTCAGCAGGGAGGAAACGAAAACAATCGAGTTAAGCGCGGAGGAAATCTCGAGGGAAATACTGTTCAAGAAAAAGGGGACAGAGGAGCTCGTGGAAGAGACAATAAACGTTTCATTCGAGTGCTCCAATATTGAGGCGGATTTCGAAGAGCAGAGAACAGTGCAAAACGGAAGGGTGGAACTGGATGGAATCCCCGCAAACTGCGGTCTGCTGGAAGTGAAGGTTGAGGGCTTTGCAGTGGACAAAGACATTGATTTGGATGAAACGCTGCCCGAAGTTTTCCTGGCCGGGGAAGAAGCCGGAAAGGGAAGAGTGTACGTTCTCGTGAAGGAAGAGGAAACAAAAAAACCCCTTGAGGGAATGCGCGTAGTGCTTGTCGGAGCGGTGGAGCGCTCCGATCTGAGCGATGAATCGGGAAGCGTGGTATTCGAGGGCGTTCCGGCGGGAGATTACTACGTAAAAGTAATGGATGCGCTCGAATACGAGGACCATGTTTCGGACACAAAAACGCTGCAGGAGGAAGACAGCGTTACTTTCAGCATAGAACTCGGAAAAGCGGCAAGGGCGCAAATAAACCTCAAAGTGGTTGATGCTACAGGGGAGCCAGTGGAAAAGGCAGCACTCAAGCTCTACAGGCAGGGGGGAACAAGCGTTGAGTACTCCGGGGAAACCGACCCGATAGGGCAGTACACTTTTAATGTTCCCACTGAAACAAAATACACGCTCGTGGTGGACAAGGCGGGATACTTCAAGGCGCAGCTTTCAGTCGAGGCACAGGAAGAATTTTTTGAGGTAACGCTGAAGGAACAGACCTCGGAGAACGGCGGGTCAATTGCAGTGAGCGCAAAGGACCAGAAAGGGAATGCTGTTGAAAACGTGAAGGTAGAATTAAAACTTGCCGACGGGGAATTCACGGGATACAGCGCTTTCACGGGAGCGGACGGAAGGGCTGAATTTACAGCAATAGAACCGGGCAATTACTACGTGTACGGCTCGAAGCAGGGCTTTGAAGGGTATGCAAGCAACGAGTTCCAGGTAAGAGAAAGGGAAATAACAAGCGTGCAGCTGGTGTTCGTAATAGGAGAGGGCGAGTTCCTGGTAAAAGTGCTCGACGATGCGGGAAACGCGCTGGCTGGTGCAAGCGTTGAAGCAATTGACGTTTTCACTGACAGGATGATGTCCCAAAAAACAACCGATTTAGAGGGCATCGCGCATTTCAGGGAGAGAGTGGACAGGAAGGTTTTTTTCGTGACGGAAGCCGACGGCTTTTTGCCTTTTGTGTCACTGCCCTTTGTACCGGTGCAGGACTCGCAGAGAGAAGTGGAAATCCGCATGATAAAAGGAACGGGAAAAATTAAAACAAGCATGACACTGCTGCTCAATGACATGGAAGTCAGGGAATTTGTCTCGGCAGGCGAAAGCTATAAGGCATTGGTGCAGCTGGTGCTGCCGAGCGAATACAATAAAGCGGGAATTCATTTGCGCGCGGGAGAAGATACTGAAGGAAAAGTGAATTCCGCCGAAGAAGACATCATTTTCATAAGGGAAATCGAAGCGGCGAACGCCAATATCAGGACAGGTTCAACTTATACCCCGCCTTTCGGGAGCGGGCAGGATTACGCAAGCAATGGGAGCACCAAGTGGGCGAACATAGAATTCGAGCCCGGGAAAAAGGGGCTGCCGAGCAGGGGCGTGTTCAACGCAATCGCGGAAGTGCAGGTAAGGGACGAAGCGGCAATGGGCGAGGATACAAAAATAAGCTACCGCGGTTATGGAGTAAGTGCAACGTATTCAAGGGACCCGATTGACGCGGCGCTTGGGAGCGCCGAATCCTCGGCAAGAAAGCATGGACTGTACGCGCAGGCATACGACAGGCATTTTTCCGTCGGACAGAGCAATGTGTGCAGCGGGGGCTACTGCAGGATTATCTTTATCGAGGACGTTGAAAGCGGAATGAAGAGCGCGGTAATTGATTCGTTTCCCGCGAACATTTCAAGCATGTATGAGTTAAACGTGAAACTCAACAAGGCAGGCGCGGGAAGTGTGAGGAATGCCTTCCTCGAAGTGCGCAACCCGGAACAGGGACTGGAATTCGGGGAATACTCAATCTCCGACGCGGCGGGAAGGAAGTTCGAGGGAAACGCGAACGGAAGCGAACTCTCAAAAGCCGTGGGAGACCTGGCGCAGGATTTAAGCGTGAGCGCGAGCATTGAATTCCAAACCCTCAAGGAGGGAACAAACCAGATTGAAATCTCGCTTGCATCGGAATCCGGAAAGGTGTTCGGGCAAACAATAAAGGTGAACGTGAGGGCGGGAGAAGAACTCCAGCTTGAAATCGTTCCCAAGGACATTGTGCCCTTCATCGACAACCAGCTGCTTTTCAGGGTTTCCACTCTGGAGGATGCACCAGTCCCAAACGCTTTTATCGAGCTTTCCCTTGACGGATACGACCTTGCAAGCGGGGAAACCGATAGCGCGGGAATATTCGCATTCGAACTCGAAGCGCCCAGCGCGGGCTCCGAGCTCCTGGCGAGAGTGAAAAAGAACGGATACGCGAGCCTGGAAAAAACAATGAAAATCGACGAGAGCATAATTGAAATAAGACCCGGGGAAGTGCGCTTTGACCTGGAGCCAAAACTCAAGGAATTCGAGAACATTGACCTGGAGCTTATTAATTCAACCGCGGTTGAACTGGAGGTCGCCGGCGTAACAGTAAGCGATTCGCTTTCAGGACTCGTTTCAGTAAAGGGAGCGGAAAAACTCGTTGGGCTGGAGCTTCCCCTGGACGGAACCGTGCCTGTGGCATTAACCGCCGTGCTCACAGAGCAGGGAAAAAGAGCGAAGGAAACGCAGGTATTGGAGGGGAGCATCGGCTTGCTGCTGAAGAGCGGGGAGTTCCCGAGCACGTGGTTCAGTAAAGTGCCCGTGAGGGCGAGGATTTTGCTGGGCGGAGAGCTTGATTCAAGCGACTGCCTGGTCATAGAACCTAACGGCTGGGAAATCGTTTCAGGCGGAGAGCAGGAAAAACTGAGCGCGAGGGTCAGGAATGCATGCACTGTCGACGGGAAAAAGGTTTCGCTGGAAGAATTCAGCGCGAGAGTGAACTGGGGAAGTGACGGCGCGATTGGAACATTCTATGTTTCAAGCGGCGATTTGGGCGATACGGAAATCGCGCTTAACCCGGAATTCACCCTGTTTGCACCCGAACTGGAGAAAAACTTTGACGGCACGCTTTTGGTGTCTTTTTCGCCGAATGCGGGTGTGAAGAGTGCGGACGCAATGCCCGCAATTGTTTTCAGGGGAAGGCACACTTCGTTCAACGGGGAGGAAAGCGTGGAGGAAAGAATTTCCGTGGACATTTCCCTGAGCAATCTTTCAAAATGCGTCGTGGTTGAAGCAGACGAGCCCCTGAAGATTAAAACCGCGCCTTCAAACCTCGGCTGGGGCTTGGGGCAGAGTTACTTCTATTCCTCGCAGTCATACCAGCCCTATGGGTTCTATCCCACCGGAACCGGCGATTACTCAATGTACGGAAGCGCGCCTCAGAATTTTTACGGCTCTTACGGCTGGAGTTCCGAGGAAAGCGGCGCTGAAAGCAGCTGGGGCTCGGAATACGCAACGTTCAGGATAAAAAACGAGTGCAAGGATTCGGTGGAAGTCAATATGGAGGCAAGCGAGGGGATCTCGCTGGACAAGGAGAACATAGAGCTTGCACCGAGAAAGAGCAGTAGCGTGAAGGTTGAATCCGGAGCGAAAAGCGGAACCTATTCCGTGGACGTTGAGGCACGGCTTATCTCATCGGACGACGATTACGAGCTTGCCGAAGTGATAGATGTGGAAGTGCTTAACATGGACGAACTGATGCAGCAGTGCATGCCCTCCATTGAGCCGAGCGTGTTCAAGCCCAACTGGTTCGGGATTTTCAGGACCCGCGGCAGGATTTACAACCGCTGCTATGACTACGGGTTCAGGCTTGAAATGCTGATGCCACAGCACTTCATGTGCTATACCCCGAAGAGTTCCGGCGAACAGTTGAGCGCGGAAAGCTGCCCTCTCATGAGCAATTTCTATTCAATGCCCCCGAGAACAATCGATGCTGGGGAAAACCAGACAATTGAAGTCGTTGAATTTTCCTTCAACCTCAACGAAAGCGTGAAAGAGGAATTCGACGACTTTGACAGCATTGAGAGCATAGGACGGCTGGGAAACATTGTAATAAACAATTTTTCTGTTACTTCGCCGGGCATTGCCGCAATTCCTTTCAGGCTGCCCGATTCCTCAGTGCAGCAGTTCTCGCAGAGACAGGTATTCTTCCAGGTTCCCTATGACCTAAGCGCCTGGCTCGGATGGCTTTCAGGGCGCAGACCGGAGGACAACGTGCCGCCGAGCGCGCCGGATATTACCATAACCCCGAAAAAGCCGCTTACAGAGGATGACATCTTGTGCACGGTGCAGAGCTCTGACGCGGACGGGGATGAAATAGATTACAACATTAACTGGCTGCAGGGCGACCGCGTATTGGCGCACCAGAAAGGTTCATCTAACTCGCTCACCCTGCGCAGCGACCTCACGAGAACAGGGCAGGAATACACCTGCGAGGCAACAGCCTGCGACAAGTGGGCGTGCTCCGAGAAAAACTATTCAAGCGTCAAGGTTCTGAGGGCTGAAGGACCGGGCACTTTCGCCGGCTTCAGTGCATGCTCTTCCGAGGAAACGGGCGAGGATGCTTACAGGGATTACGGCTTCAACAGACTGGCGTTCAGCTGGAAGGAATCCGATTTCGGCGAGAGTTCCTGTTCCGGAAGTTCGGGCTATTTCTGTGATGCCGTGCAGTTCATGCTCTCTCTGAGGGAAAAATTCCGCAAAGTGGAGAGGACAGCGGAAAAGCTCGGCAATTCGCCCTACAACGAGAACGCGTTAAACCTCGCCGCGCAGAGCGGCGCTGACTCGTTTGTTCCAGAGGCGGGAAACCTTTACAGGTTCTCGAAAATGCAGACAGTTATACCTGAAAAAACGGGAAACAGGGAAATACTCTTCTTCCTGGAAAACAGCCGCACTTTCCTTTCCCCTGAGAAAAAGGACTGCGCTCCGGACATTGTTTCAACTGTGAGGAACAATCTTTCGGAAATAATTGCCGGCAGCGGGGGAAGCAATCTTGACACGCTTCTCTCAAACATGGAAAGCGAGGTAACGGACTGCTATGGTCTGGATTTCAGGGGGGAGAATATTGTGGGAGTGGTGAATGACAGAACGATTTCCTCCGACACGATATGGAAAGACCTCAAGGAAAAGGGAATAGTGAACGCGACAGTGAATGCAAGGTATGCAATTGCATTCAACGATTTCAAGAAACTGCACTCGGTGCTTCTGGAAAACGCGGGCAGGGACCCGGAATACGAATTCTCAATTTCCTTCGGGGGCACTGAAACGGATGACCACAACGTGCAGGACTGGACTACATTCATTCAAAAGTTCTACGAGGCGCTTGACTCGCGCGAGCCCTTCAAGCTCGGCGTTGTGAACAGGAACGGATTGAGCGAGGAGACAAGGGAGTATGTGAGAGGGAACGCTGCCGAAATTTCCGGGCTGGAAGGAGGCAATTACGTGGACGGAAAAACCACTGCGGTAAACGAGGCATTCCTTATAGGGGACAATTATTCCCGTGAATTCCTCGGGGATTTCTTCGAGCACGGCGGATACACTTTTTCGGGAATTGACCAGGGCAAGGTTTCTTTCATGGAATATTCATCGCTCGCGGATTCGCGCTTTGAGGGAGAGGAAAGCATGCCGATTGAATCCGGCAAATACTATTACAAGTTAACGCCGACCGTTGACATTGCCGGCGGCGGGGTTGAAGTTGTTGACTACGAGGTCAGCCTCGCGTTGAAGAAAAGCCTGCTGGAGCTGGACCAGGATTCGGGCAAGAATTACGCAATGAATCCCTTCCTCAGACTGCCGTTTGATGCTGGCGGGGAAATACTGGAGAACGCTTCCCTGGAAGGGGGCTATGGTGTTGCGTTCACCGAAAAGCCGGAAGTGGACGTTTATTATTTCTTCGATTCAGCCGAAGAAACAGGGCATAAAGCGCTGGCTGGGAACAGCGCGGGAGTGAGAACTCTGGAGATTGATTTTTCCAACAAATTCGGGGAACTGCAGGGTTCGGAGGAAGTGCCGGGGAAAATAATGGAACTGGACCTTTCCCAGGGAATGCTTGAATACGCTCCTTCATGGCCTGTTGCACTGGAACTTGAATGGGGCGAGGGAATGCAGAACACAGTGTTCTACCGCTTTGAACGCGAGTACGACGAATATTACGGGAACGCGCGCCGGTTGTTCACTTGGTGGATTGGCGAGGACAGGAAAGCCGGGGACTCGCTGCAGAACTATGACGGCGGAGACTATGATTTCTGCACTGAATGGGCAGGCACAAGGAAGCTTGCCAGAGTGGAGATGGAAGAGCCAGGTACATGGACGGCGTTTGCATTCGTGCCGGCAGAGCAGGGCGCCGAGGAAATGTCCCTTGAACTGCTGTGCGCTGAGGAAATCACCCAGATTAGCGCGAGAACCTACGATATGAGAGTGGGCAGCACTGACAGCGTTAAGGGGATTTCAGGAGGCGCGGTGCACATCAATGTAGAGCGCAGCGAGAAGCCGCCGTCTTTCAAGCGCTATATTGAGGCAATCGAGCGCGGAGAGGTATGCGTGAGAAATGCGGGCGAGGAAAAAATGGTTCTTTCGTGGAATCCGCAAATACTGGAGGATTTGAGGCCTTAAGGGCAAAACAGCGATTGAAAACGTTTAATAATGTAAGGAGACATTAAAATAAATTGGAGGAATAACCAGGAAAAGGATTTGGGGTAATTTGTATGGGTGTTGTTGATTCTGCTAAGGATTTGTACTTCCATCTGGAGGACCGCTATTATAGGCTGATTGACAGGATTAATTCCCGCGTGCTGTACAAAATAGTCGACAAAGTAGACAGCGTTGTGCCGTCGTTTGCCCTGGTTTTGCTCGTGATTTTTGTTTTAATCGCGCTGGGGATAATGTTCGTGCTCACGCAGGGCATTTCCCTGCCTGTTGCAACCTCTGAGCTTGTCGTGAAAGTACAGGACGAAAAAGGCAATCCGTTGAAAGGCGTGGGAGTGGAATTCACTGCGGCTGATGGAACGGAGCACTACAAGACCACTGATGCAGAGGGAAAAACCCCTGCATTGGGGTTTGCGACGGGAAGCGAGGTGGAAATAACGCTGAGCAAGGACGGCTATGCCCCAAAACCGTATTCCGCGAAATTCAAAGTGAGCGAGCCTTTTGTGGAAAAACTCGTTGAACTCGAGGAAGAAAAGGCATTCGATTACATTAAGTTCAAAATAATGGATGAATTGTTCCAGCCCGTGGACAAGGTATGGGTTGAATTCGACTGCTCGGAAAGCAGTGCCGAGGATCCGGCGGGAATGTTTTCAAGCCAGGGAATCGTCGAAGTGGCTGTTCCCAAAAACTGCGGGGAACTGAGGGTGGATGCTTCCGCTCCTGGCTATGAGGAGCTGACAGCCGAGGAAGTGGTTGACAACGCCACCATATTCCTGCAGGAAAAGGAGGATGAAAGAGGCACTATTGTTGTCTCGCTTACATCGCACGGAGAGCTTGCCGCGGACGAGCAGATAACCGTCAGCCTTTACAAGGACACCGGGGCAGCGGACGGAATAAATGTTGAATCAAAGGAAACAACCACAGGACAGGCAGAGTTTTCCGCTGCACCAGGAACCTATTACGTGAAAAGCCTTTCAACAGCAAAGTACACCGTGAAAGAATCCCTGCCCTTCGAACTCGAAGCGCGGGCAAGGAAGGATGTTACGCTTGAACTCGAGGAAAGGGTTATAGGAAAAATAAAGGTCAAAGTGCTTGACGAGAAAACAGGAAAAGCGGTGGAAAACGCCGGCGTTACATTCAAGAAAGGAACACAGCAAGTATTCTACCAGGAAACAAACGAGCAGGGGATAGTGGAATTCAACCTGCACGAGGACATCGGCTATACGCTTATAGTCAACCACGAGGATTACTGCATTGTGCGCAGGGAAAACGTGAGGAAAAGCAACGATACGCTGGAAATAGAAATAGAGAAGTACACGGGACAGTGCGGCGGCGTACTCCTTGCAAGGGTGCTCGACGACGAAACCGGCAAGGGAATGGAGCACGCTACAGTAGGACTTTACGATGAGCAGGGCTACTCTGCGGGATTCAAGCCGCTTTTGACGGACATCAACGGGGAAGCGGAATTCGCTGGGGTTGAAACCGGAGACTACCAGGTGTTCGCGTACAAGGGAAGCGCGAGCGGCTGGAGCGATATAAAGAAATTCGTGAGGAGGGAGGCACAAAAGACCGTTTACACTGTGAGCCTTACCATTCCTCTCGGGGCAATAAGGGTGAGGGTGCTCGACGACGAACTTGAACCGCTGCCCTTTGCGGACGTTGCACTGAAGAGAGCATTCGACAACAAATTACTGCAGGGACCAATGCCGGTGGAGGACGCGAACGGCTGGATTGAATTCTTGGAGAAATCAGGCGAGGACGTGTTTGCCGTTGTTTCAATGGAAGGATACACCGATTTTACTTCAAGTTCGGTCAGGGTGCTGCCCAATTCAACGCGGGAAATTGTCGCAGAACTCGAACCCGAAATAATTTCCGGGGAAATCGAGGCGGAATTCCTGGGATTGTACAAGAACGGGAGGAAGGCAACAATTCTGGGCGCGGGACAGGAGTACGATGCGAGATTCCAGCTGAGGATTCCCAAAAACCAGGACTACGAATTCATAGGAATGCATATCAGGACTGGCAAGGAAAACACAATGGAAAAGGACATGGTGTTCATTAAGGAGCACAGCGCTCCGGCAGCGCCCATAATCTCAAAGGGCACTTCCTTCAATCCGGAGGAGGGCTTCGATTACGATTCACAGTTCAAGACCGCTGACGGGGCAAAATGGATGAATTTCAAGTGGGGCAAGTTTTCATCGGGAAAATTCAACGTTGAAGTTACAGTAAAAGTAAAGGACTTGGCAAAACAGGGCGAGCAGGTGCCCGTTTACTGGCGCGCGTGGGCGAAAAAGGAAGACGACGGCGTGGTAAGGGACCCTGAAGACCAAACGCTGGGCTCAACAATGTCGCAGAACGAGCTGTACGCCAACACCGACAGCAAATTATTCCAGGTCGGAATTGAAACGCTGTGCGCAGACAAGTGGTGCTTTGCCGGCAGCATTCTTGACGTCGAGGACGAAATAATCCAGTCCGTTTCCGACTCCTACGGCGCAATAGTGGGAAAACAGTACAGGCTCTCGTTCAAAATATTGAACGACAGTCCTTTTGAAACGGACATTTTCGACAACGCAAAAATGCGCGTTGTGACAAGGAATTCCGCAATTCTGCTCCAAGACTACCAAATAATAGGCCCGCAGGGGAGCAAAACAGAGGGAAGCGCTAATGCTTCCTCCCTAGACTGGATTGAAATCGGCGACCTCACGCCAAGCAAGGACGTTTCCGGCACGATTTATTTCACTCCCAAGTCCGCGGTGAGTTCATCGCTATTGCTGCAGGTGCACTCGCGTTACAGGATTGTTTTCGAGAAGGAAATAACAGTCGACAGCGCTGCAGCGAACGAAATGGACGTGAAGTTCAAGAAAGAGGGCGAATACGTTTCGGACTACGGCTTGCTCCCGAGCGGAGTGGAGCAGACGCTGACGGTGAAGGTGTTCGACAAAGCAAGCGAACTGGAACTGGAGGGTGCGACGGTAAAAATAATTGACCGCTTCGGGTCAGTGCTCGGGGAGGAAAAGACCACGTTCTTCGGAATCGCGGACGTCGTAATGCCGGTGCTCAAGCCAGGGGAAAAGCTCACAATGAGCGTGCAGAAAGCTAATTACATGCCGCTGGAGAAGGCGCTTTCCGTTGACGACAGAGTGCTTGAAGTCGAGCCCGCTGCGTTAAACGTTACGCTTAACGCGCAGACCGCGCCGGAAAAAAGCATTAACGTAACGCTCAAAAACAAGACAAGCCTGGAGCTTGAAATCGAATGGCTCGAGGTCACCGGCGACTTCCAGGACCTGGTGGACAAGGAAAAAACAGGGCAGTGGCTTTACTCGCAGTATTCAGGGGAAAAAATATCGGGAAAGGAATCAAGGAACATAGTGCTCAAAATGTTTTTGACCGACCTGGGGAAATCCGTAAAGGAAACCAGGACACTGAAGGGAAAGTTCAATGCAAGGGTATTCTCCTCGGGGCAGACATGGGAGGTTTCAAAGGACCTCACAGTAGTAATAGGACTCGGGGGGGAAGTGGATGATACAGCGTGCTTTTCACTCAGCACGCATTCATGGAAAGCCGCAACTGAAATTTCCCCCAGAAACAAGGACGTAATGATAGTGAACAACTGCTCGGTGGACGGAAAGCCGGTTGAACTCCAAAACCTTAGCGCGAAAATAGTGTGGGAAAGCAATCACTTGGGCGAATTCAAATTCGGAATTGACGGAGAAAACAGCATTGAAATCAGACCCGGGTTTTTCAAAATATTCAGGAAGAGCATGGGAAAAGAGGAAACCCTGCCGGGCATTCTTTCGTTCATTCCCGACGGCGGAAACCTCGGAACGGCAAAGGCGACAGTGATAGTGCAGGCAAAGAATCCCACGCAGTCAGGCGAACAACTGCTGGAGGACTCAATTGAAGTGGAAATAACCGTTGTTTCTCTGGATTCCTGCCTGAGGGTGAGCAGGGATTTGCTTAAACTGGCACCCAACGACGAGGGAACATTTGAAATAAGCACGGGAGACTGCGGTGGAAATGTGGACATAAGGCTTATTTCCGAGCTCACCGTGGGCAACAAGGAGATAACAATGGGAAGCAACGACTCGCATACAGTCACAGTGCTTTCAGAGGAAAGGATTCCGGGACAGTATCCGATCTACATTAAATTCAGGGCCGCCGGCAAAAACGAGTACGAAGTAGGAAAACTCGTAAGAGTGCTCATCGAGCCGACGGAGGGATGCATCAGATTGAACCGCTATGAGTACGATATTTACGATAGCCCGGACAACCCCTACGACGGGTTTGACGTGGGAAAAATAATCAATTCCTGCCCGAGCCAGAGGGTTGCGGGCGTGGTGAGATTCAACGAAAAGAATTTGTGCAAGGCGGTAAGGAACGGCTTTGTAGGCGGACTGATTGGAATGATTTACGGTGGACTGCAAGCCAGCAACATGGGCAGGGGCTTTTTCGGAATCGGACCGACATGCAGCGAACAGGGCGGCGTAATATGCGGCACCGGAACAAAATGCTCCGTGGGAACAAAAATTGTTTACGGAAAGGAATGCTGCATTGACGGCGAATGCGTGAAAGTTGAAACCGCCGCAACGCAGCCCGCGGAAGAACCTGAAGCAGAACCAGAGGAACCAGCGGAAGAAGCGGAAGAACCCGGAGAAGCGCCCGCCGGAGAGCCGGCGGAAGGGCCTGCTTTCGGCACATGCGCTGAAATGGGCGGCGAAGAATGCGAACCTAACCAGGACTGCATGGACGGCGAAACCAAGCTTCCGTTTACCGTTGCGTCTGACATAATAAACTGTTGCATTGGAGGCACTTGCACTGACAGGGAAGAGGAACAGGGAGAAGAGCCAACACTCCAGTCATGCGCTGAATTGGGCGGAGAGCCCTGCAACGGCGGAACATGCGCTCCGCCTTTGACCGGGATAACTGACGCTTCATACCCCCAGATGGTTGATTCACTGGACGGCGAATGCTGTGTCGGGGGCAGGTGCATTACTGCAGGGGAAGAATTAACCTGTGAGGAGCAGGGCGGAAGCCTTTGCCCCGGCGGAATATGCCAGGTTTATCAGTGCGACGGGGAGGGCTGCAATCCGGTAAACGTTGAGCCAACAATTGTAGCAGGAGAAGAATGCTGCCTTGAGGGAGCATGCGTGTATGAGGCGCAGGGAAAAGAGGAATCCGGCTCCGCGGCAGGAATGGTTGCTCTCGGGGCAATCGATGTAAGCTCGGTGCTGGGACCGCTGGCTGAAGGATTAGGCGGGCTTCTGGACATTGACAACTTTTTGGAAGGATTGTTCGTCGGATGGGTAGCGAACTCGGCGTACAATTACCTCATGGTGCAGCAGGAAGGCAAGGTCGCATTCGACGTTGTCGCGGACGACCTCGCAATCACTGCGCTGCGCGTGCTCTATCCGAGCGGGCGCGAGGACAACGACGCGCCAGGAATTAGTGCAGAGCTGGGCGCGGAGAAAACCGAAAGGTCAACGGAACTCGAACTCGGGAGAAGGGAAACAGAAATAATATTCGAAAATTCCGATGGAATAACTCAGGAAAATCCCGTAAGCCCGATTTACAGGATTTTGAAAGTGGAGGGAGAGAAAAGGGAGTACGAAACGGATTACGGGGGAGATGCAGGAGAAGAGGGATTTTTCACCTCGCTCTGGAACGCTATAAGGTTTTGGACGGAATGTCCGGAAACGGAATTCAGCGAGGAGGACGCAGAACAATTCATAGTGGACGGCGGCGACCTCGAGGTAAAGGAATCCGAGGAATACTTCCAGAAATTCCACTTACAGTTCAATTCATACGAGCCCGAAGAGCCTACTCCGACACCTGTTCCCGGGGAAAGCTGCAAGATAGGAACGAGGGTCGGAAAAACCGGCGAGGAAGCAATGCCCAGCATTCTGCTCAAGTGGAACTGGAGCGACATACAGGAGAATACCTGCGACGAAGGCGGCGGGGAAACTTACTGTGATGCAACGCAGTTCAGCATTGAATTGCTGAAAAGGATTCACGGGATTGAGGAACTGCTGGCAGGGCAGACTTTCACCTGCCCTTCCGAGAGCGGGGTGCTTGAGGACGTGTCACAGGCATTGAGCGAGAGCGAGGAGGACGTTGCAATCACGCGAGTGAAAGTGGAAAAGGAAGGCGGCAGCGCTACTGTTGAGGTAACAATTGAAAGCAACAACAACAAGGAAATGGAAGTGCGCGGGACAATAAAACTCATTGATGACTCCACCGGAAATGAAATAAATTGTCCTGGCGGAGTTCTCAGCGTGGATGTTGTGAGCAGGAACTATCTGGAATGCTCTTTCACTGATTTGGCGGAAGGAACTTACACGGTGGAGGCTGAAATAAGCCCGCAGTTGAATACATGCAGCGAGGAGTGCAAGAACCTGGATACTGGCAACGATTCACTGAACGCAAAGCTCACGGTGGGAGAGGAATCAAACGTGTTTAGGGTCTGCGAGCCCTATTCCACCACGAGACTGGGCGCGTATTTGACCGCCAACCCCGGAAACGCTGCTCTTGAAGAAGCGGCAGAACTGGCAAACTTCAAGGCACTGCTTATAAGGGACGGCTACACGAAGGATTTCCGCGCTGACTTCGACGAATACTGCGAAACAAAGGACTTCTTTAATGCGCCTTCCTATTATCTCGGCGACAGCGGGCTTGCGAGGTATTTCATTGATGACGAGCTCTTTTCCTTCAAGTCCTACTTCCTCGAAAGCATTGGATATGTTCCGGAGGGAAAATACCAGGTGGACGTGGACATTGTTTACGGTGACAATTCCTGGAGTCTTTTCAAGGAAGGAGAGCCGAATGCGGTAATTGAAATAGAACTGAGCAAACTTGATACGCCCAGACCTAACTCGCCTTTCTACTACATGCCTTTCGATGGCTTGGTTGGCGTGGATTCGGAGAACGGAAGGCAGGGTTATGGTGTGAATTTTAAGGAGGAATCGCCGGCAACGCTCATGATTAACGAGGACCCGGAGCAGTTGATTTATTCGAGCACTATTGCTCATTCCTCGCCGGTGCCCGGCGCATGGGTGTACACCAACAGGATTGAAGATTTCCGCACGCTGAACAATACCCGGAGGGGCGTCATACTTGACATTGTGAGGAATCCGGACCTCGAGGAAACCACCATAAACCTGAGCCCGAGCAATGCTACGCCGGTGATATTAAAGGTTTCTGGCGGGCAGTCGGACAAGGCGTTCGCGTTTTACAATGTTACCGTTGACGGCGAACCCCAGCAAGTAGGAAGCTATCTGACGAGCTGGACAGGAATAGGAAAGTACTGCTATGATTTCGAGGACAACGAAATGACCGAAACATACCAGGAAACTCACGATGTCCACGGAGGCGTAGGCGTAACGGAATGCGCGGGCACTTTCTCGACTGCAAGCTATGGTCTGGAATGGTGCGATATTAAGAGGAAAGGCAACGTTTTCCTCAAGACAATGTTCTTTACGCCCACTGAAAGCGAATCAATACTCAACGCGGTTGAAGGGCTTGACTCGATGAGCTTTGTTTCTCCTACTTCAAGCGGAACTGAGCAGGTGTTCCTTAACGGGACGCATTCTCACGCCATTGAATCAGTGGAGAGAATACTGAACCTGGTGCGGGCGGAAGAGGTCTGCGTTACCGGCTACGGCAACGAAGTGAGAACCACGTTCTTCTGGAACCCGGAGAAAGTTTTGGAGAACTCGCTCGGCGAAGAAATGGAGAATGCAGTCGGGGAATGCATAGCTCCCTTCAAACAGCCTTGAAAAAGGGAATAAATTAGGGGAATGGCGTGTCTCTTGGCGAGAACCTCAGGGAATTGTATTATTCTGCAATGGACTCATTGCTCGGGTTTTTCGAAAGGTTCGGCTGGAAGAAGACCGCTTTTGCAATCGGCATTCTGATTGTCGCCTGCGCGGTTGTCATCTTTTTTCTTGCACAGCAGCCCGAGGTGCAAACGGTAAGCGTGGAACTTGAATTTGTGGATGAAGAGGGCAATTCCCTTGCCGGACTGGAGTTTGAGTACAGCGTTAACGAGGGGCATTCGCTGGAGGGGGAAACGGATTCCCGCGGAAGCTTTTCAATTGAAGTGATTGCGGGAAGCGAAGTGCTCGTTGCGGTTGAAAGGGATGGCTTTGAAGGGCTCGAGACAACAATTTTTACGGGCAAATCTGACATGACGGAAACAATTGCTCTCAGGAGGGAAGCGGCAAAAAAGGAGAGGAAAATACTCAGATTCGAGGATTCCGGAGGACTTATAACAGGCAAACTGATTATGGTAAGGATTGAGTGCGAGAACAGGGCTATTTCCCCGTGGAGAGAGGCGGACGAAGACCTGGACGGAATAATCGAGGTTGAACTGCCCCTGAACTGCGGACTGATAAGCGTTACAGTTGAGGAATCCGGTTACAATCCCTCGCTGGAAAAATTCAGGGAGGGGGAGAAAGAAAAAATAATCCGCTTGAGGGAGAAAGAGCCCGAAAAGGGCTCCTTGGTTGTGAGGATTGAGAACGAGCTGGGGGAAACTGAAAGGGAAACGAATTTCCTTGCGAGGATTGAGGGCGTTTCCTACAGCGATGAAGCGTATTCGGAGGCAAGGGGAAAAGTGGAATTTGCGGATCTGCTGCCGGGATACTATGACATCATTGTAGCGGATCCGCAGGGGAATTATTCAACCGAGAGAGCGCTTTTTATTGAAGTGAAGCCGAGCATTGCAAGGGAAGTAACAGTTACAATGACGAGGAAAAAGGTGGGCTTTATAAAAGTGACCGTGCTCGACCAAGAGAGCGGGGCAAGGGTAAAGAATGCGACGGTTAAATTAAAGGACATGCAGGACATTCTCCTGGAGGAAAAGAATACTGGCGCGAATGGAAGCACTGTGGAGTTCTGGCTGAAGGAAGAACAGGCACTGAGAATAATTGCAAAAAAGGAGGGGGGAATAGGCGAGGGATACTTCCCGAAAAGCGTTGACCTTAACGACATTAATAGGGATATAGAAATAAGGATTGAGAGAATAACCGAGGAAAAAAGCGGGAGAACGATTGTTACAGTGCAGGACGAGGACGGAATGGCTGTGGAAAACGCAAAAGTAATGTTCCGATATGCCGACACAGGCGGAATAGTTGAACTGCCCGACGCGAGGAACTACAAGTTCAGCGATGAGAATGGAATGGCTCGCTTTTCCCTGGGCGTGCTTGAAAGAGCAGTATACCCTTTCGCTGTAAAGTACCCGGCAAGCGGAGGTTCTGCCGCAGATTCCGCGCTTATAAGCTCGGAAGAAGTGAATGAATTCAATGTGAGGCTTTCAATAGGGGACTGCACCCTGCTGCTCAGGGCAGTAGGCGAGGACTCCGAGCTCGTGCCGGAATCGGAATTCGAAATATTCAATTCCGAGGGCGAAAGCCTGAGCGGAAAGGTGCCCATGGTTGAGGGCGAGGCAAATTATACGCTGAAAGCGGACGAAAGAGTGTATGTTGTGTTTGAAAGCCCCGGCTATTTGAGATACCAGAGCGAGGAAGTTCAGCTCTGGCCGGACAGGTCATTTGAAATAATCGGGGAAATGCAGAAAAGGGTCTCGCTCGAGAGGCCCAGAATTTTCTTTAGGGGGTTTTTCAGTGAAGGGAGGGAAGTGAAAGCGCTTATCGCCGGCGGGAAATACGAGGCGGTGTTCATTGCGGCAATGCCTCTCGCTGAGGAATACGGGAAACTGGGCTTCAATGTTAGACTAGGCGATGAAAGCGATGTTTCCAATGACCCGCTTTTTATTACCGGGGTGAATGCCGGCAACCCCGATTCGCTGCTTTTCGGCGAAACATTCAATCCGCCCAAGGGATTTGAAAGGGAACAGCTTACAGAGGGAAAGGCAAAATGGGCGAACATTGAGTGGCTTTCTCCGGTGCAGGAATCGTATAAAATTTCCGTGGAATTCAAGGTAAGGGATTCAACGCTTCCTAAAACAAGGCTTTCACTGCATTACAGGGCTTACGCCGTCAGGGACGGGAAATACTACAGGCAGCCCGAAGACCTAATGCTCGGCGTTGCGGAAGACACGAGCGCGAAGGACGGCTTTTACGCAAAGGCGAACTCTATTGTTTTCTTCGAGGGCGTTTCGCCGAGCTGCGAGGAGGATTTCTGCGTTTCAGGAGAATGGCTTTTCGGTGTTGAAGAGCAGTTGTTCATCGAAAAGCCCTATACAGTGCAGGTTTTCTCGGATTACAATTATTCGTTTGTTTTATTCAACAATTCCCCGCGCACTTACAGCAACAGCAGGATTGAGATAAGGAATGAGTTTGAAGGCGAGAGAGACGGCGTGCTGAGGCTCAAGAAAGCGAGGATAAGGAACGCCTCGGGGGAAACGCTCGAAGTCGAGCCGGAAGATAATGAAATCGTGCTCGATGAACTGGGGGACTTCACCCAGAACAAGGAAGTGGAAGTTGAACTTTTCTTTGAGCCGGTTGAAATAAAGGACTCGCAATTCAAAATAGTGCTCGTTGCCGACGGAGTGATTTCCCTGGAGAAAACCCCCGAATTCAGGGTCGTTTCCGCGGAAGAAATGGAACTCGTGGTTTCGCCGGAGGTTATTCCCGCTTTTATTGAAAATATCGTGGAAGCAAAAGTGACAAGGAACGGGGAAGCGCTTGAAGGCGCGCTCTTAAGGCTGACTGCAAAAATGCCCGGAACAGAGCACCACGTGCTTTCAAAGCATTCGAATAGCTTGGGCTTTGCGGTGTTTGAAATTCCCGCGCTTCCTCCTGGTACAGTAGTGCTCGTGGAAGCCGAAAAAGCCGGGTATGCTCCTGCAAGAGCGGAAAAAACTGTTTCAGAGGAGGTTTTGAGGGTTATTCCGCATCAACTGGAAGCGCAGCTTCATTCAGGCAGCAAGAAAAGCGAGGAATTCGCCCTCGAGGTAGAAAACCTTACGGGCATGGAACTCGAACTTGAAGAAGCATTGTTTCTCGGGGAAACACGCGGACTGCTGGACTTGGGCGCAATGAATGCCTTTTCCCAAATGAACGCGGGAAAGAAAATTCCGGCGCTGGATTCCGCGGAAGTGCGCGCTATAAAAGTGGTTCTTTCAAGCGAAGCCC
This sequence comes from uncultured archaeon, assembly GCA_964551725.1. Lineage (GTDB taxonomy): Archaea > Iainarchaeota > Iainarchaeia > Iainarchaeales > DTGL01 > JAFCFP01. Next base: position 111,076 of record CAZKED010000001.1, read on the forward strand.
GGGAACTCATGCAAGGCAATGAATCGCTTGAACTCGAACTCGTGCTGGTATTCGGCAACAGGGCGAGGAATGCGGAGTATTCTGTCACCCTGCCGGTGCTCGTGGAAATTTCCCTCGCGGGATTGCCTGAAAACGCGCCCTGCATTTATTTGGATGGCGCGGATGTTCCGGAGTGGCGCGCTTTTACTGCAAAAAACCAGGCAAGGACTGAGTTTGAAATAATTAATGCGTGCGAGCAGTCTTCGCGGCCCGTGAACCTGGAATCGCTTGTGGCGAGAATCGACTGGGATTCGAGCATTTCCGGGATAGTGGAACTGACGGTTAGCAGCCCGGACGGCGCAACGGCGAGCCAGGCTTTAACGCCCGGGAAGAAGGCGAAACTGTTCGATAACTTCAGGTCGTGGGAGCACGGAACATACAATGCAATCGTTACTTTCACCCCAAAAACAGGGTATCTGGGGAAGACCGCGGAATTCACTCTTTCTTTTGACGGCGAGGTGCTATCGGACGCCGGACTGGTTCTGGTGAACAACGACCGGAGCGCTTCAGTGAACGGCGAGATAAAAATAGTGAATCTGGAGGACTGCGTGCAGCTGCCGGACGAAATTATCTCCGCCGGAGAGCAGGGTGGCGATTTCGCTCTTTCCCTGGGAGAGGAATGCGGTGACATTTCAATTGACATTGAACTGTGCCGCGGCGACCAGGAGTGCAGCGGCGGAACAGAGGGCGGCATTACTGTTACGCCTAAAACTTTTACCCTCAGCGGAGCGCAGGCGGAAAAAACCGTGAGCGTTTACGGAAAGGAAATTCCCGGAATGTACGGTGTGCCTGTGCACGTTAAAATGCAGGGCGGTTCCTTCAAGCTTGCCGGCATCGTCGATGTTCTGGTTGAACCGGGAGAGCAGGAATATCTTTCATTGAGCAGGTATGAAGCCGTTCTGACAAAAGAAGCGGAGTGGAAGGACACGCTTGAGGTCACGAATTCCTTTTTTAGCGAGGAAGTGCAGGTTACTGCAAATTACTGCACTGAATGCAAGCATGCTGATGAACTTCCGGAAGAATGCCACTGGAACATTGTGCTGAAGGAAATGGCTGAAAAAAAGCACACTGCCGAAACATGGCTGAATTCTGTCTTTAGTGCCGCTGCAACCGGCTTTGGGGCCTGCGCGGTAACCGGAAACATTATTACAATGATTACATGCGCTGCAGTGCTCACGGGAGTGGAGGCAATCGAGTTATTTATTGACGTCGTGTGGGGACCTGAATGCGAAATTACCCAGGAAACCTTTCCGCTTAACGATTACGTGCTTTTACTGGAGGAATTGAACGCTGATATTGCGCCGGGCGGTTTTTCCGCGCAATACAGCGGCGCGGAAACGGAAAAAATCCTGACAGAGAAAAAGGAAATAGGCGGTCTGGATATAATGAATGCCTCGCATACCGAGGAGCCATTGCCCTTGTACGGAACACTTGAACTGGTTCTCCCGGAGCACGTCCACGGAGACCCACTGCACTTGAATCCAGCGCTGAAATTTGACGACGCGAATTTCGGACCGTTTGATTTGGAGGATTCCGAAACAAGGGTTTATTCCCAAAAATTCCACCTGAAGATTGTTACCGGCAGCTCCTTCGAGTTTGAGGATTTAAGCGTTCCAGTGCCTGAGGATGTTTCCCCGTGCGTGATGGGTGCCAGGGTCGGCTATTCGGGAGAGAACGCCCTGCCCAGAATAAAACTGGGCTGGGAATGGAGCGATGAAGAAATCGCGTGGAACAGCTGCGACGAGGACAACAACCAGGCATTTTACTGTGATGCTACGCAGTTCAGCATTGCGCTGAGCAAGCGCCTGCACAAACTGGAGGAATTTTTCTCCGAAAACGATTACAGTTTTTCCTGTCCCAGGAATCCGGCTATAGTGGCGGTGGAGGAATTCATTGAAGAGCACGGCGAGGAGCAGAAATCAAGGGAAGTGGAAGAGGGCAAAATCGGGGTGAAACTTATCAGCTATGAACTGGACGGCAACATGGCTAAAGTAAGGGTTACGGTGCACAACCGCGCAGAAGAAAGCGCTTACGCCGATGTAAAAGTGGTGCTTTCCGGGCCGGAGGGATACGCAGAGGAACGCGAAAGGACAACCGCGGTAATTCCCGCGGGGGATACCGCGAACGTTGAATGTGGGTTTTCCGACCTGGGGGAAAGCGGAACTTCTTTTTACACTGCAAGCGCTTATGTCGAAAGTGCCGCAGTGGACGAAGACCAGGGGGTCGCGTTCGTTTATTTCGTTGTCACCGGCGCGGAGGAGGACTGCTGGCTCGGGTTCTCAACCAAAAAACTCGAAGGGCATCCCACGATAGAATACTTTATTAACGAAAACCTGCCTAACTGGGAGAAATACGTGACAGAGAAAAGCGTTTCCTTCCCTTCGGACTGGCCCGGGGAAAGCAGGGATGGAAAATTGCAGTTTTTGAGGAAACTGCTGGAATTCAACGCACTGCTCGTGAAGGATTCCTTCAGCGAGGATTTCATGCAGGATTTTTCAGCGCATTACTCCGATGAGCAGTTTTTCGAAGTGCCTGAATGGTTTGCCGGGGAGGACAACGCTGTCGGGGAAATGTTCTCGGAGGAAAGGGTTTCAATAAAGGGAAAGTATTCTGGCAGCTCTGCCTTAAGTTCGCCGGGAACTTACACTGTGCTCATTGGAATCGACTTCTCTGGCAAATGGAGCCTGTTCGCGGACGGCGAGCCCGATGCAAACGTGGACGTGGAACTCTACAAACTCAAAGAACCGGTGCCCAATTCAATTTTCTACTATTTGCCTTTCGACGGGAGAGTGGGATACGCCACTTCAAACGGAAGGCAGGGATACGGGTTGAACTATGATGCTGAGGGCGAGGAAGTTATGCTCATTGGGGGAGGGAACGCCCTGCCCCTCTCGCCCATAATGAATTCAAACGCCCTCGGTTTGGCGAGCACTTCAATCGAGGCGGGAGTGGAAAAACTTAACAGCCGCGCGGGAACTCGCGGCATGCTCCTGCGCTTCACCAAGAACGAGAATGATGCTGGAATCGAGTTTGCGCCAAGCCATGCAACCCCTGTGGCAATGGTTTTTTCGCATGCTGCCAGCGGACAGCCCTTCAAGGCGGAATTCGGTCTCTTCGACGAGGACACGCCGGTAAACACAGGCGGCAATCTGAGTTTCTGGACCGGGCTCGGGCAGTGCCTGGACTTTTCCGGAGAGCCTATTGCCGACGTGTTTTACTACCTGCCGGATTCGGCGAGCGGGCAGAATTCATACGCTCTCGAATGGTCCGGGGCGGAGAAGGAAGGCACGGTTTTCATAAGTTCGATTTTCTTCACTCCTACGGGCAAGAGGCTCGTGCTTAAAGCGCAGAGCCCTGAAATGCAGTTTTTTACGCCTAACGCCGAGGAAAGCGGCACAGTGCAGTTGGGCGGAATAGACACGATGCCCTTCAATTATCAGGAGTCAACTGAAACAATTGATTCGGTGCGGAGGGTGTTCTCGCTTGTCAGGGAGGAAAAGGTGTGCGTAACCAATTCGGGCAATGAAAGCATGTTCTGGTGGAATCCCTCAGCGCTGTTCGGGGCAAAGGGCTCTTATGCGAGCATTGAGGAGTTCTCCGAATCCCTCAAGGCAGGGGAGAACTGCATTGGCGCGGGTTCCTGAAGGAAAAGAGGGAAAGGAAATTAATTTAAATAAGGGATTCCATAGTTTTAGTGGTGTGAATGCTGGGACTCATATTGTTCTTCGGGACACTGGGCGAACTCTTCGCTGACTTGAACCTTGCATTAAAGCTGTTTGCCCTGCTTTCCATCGTTTCGTTTGTTTGGAGTCATTTGGGAAAGAGCCCGCTGTCCGTGGCTCTCATTGCCGGCATAGGCTGGTTTGTTTTGTTTGATTACTGGAAGTTTTTTGGCGGCGTGTTTGTGCTCTACACTTTGCTCACCCTTGGAATAAGCGGCATTCTCATTGACTTCTTCTTCGTGAGCCAGATGGGCGGAGAGCAGGCGGAAGCGCAGCCCATTGGTTCTGGCGTTGATTTGATGATGAGGCAGCAGGCGCTTTTGAGGCAGCAGGCGAGGACCCAGGGCGGAACCGGAGCCAGGGGAATGCAGCAGAGGACAATGAAAAAGCCGCCGAGGCCTCCCATGGGGTGATTGAATGAACGAGCGCGGAGCGTTGTTTGTTTTCATCATTGCCGCTTTTCTCGTGCTTCTGGTTATTCCACCGCTTGTGATGTACGTGTTTCCTGCGGCAAACCTTTTAATGAGGCTTTTCCTTGCACTCATGATTTTTATGACCGTGCGCGGCTTTTTGGGCAATTCGCCCTTGACCATTATAATAAGCGCATTGCTCATTTACCTGCTTGTCATAAGGCATGCCTATTTTACCGCTTCACTGTTCGTGTTTTTCTATGTATTGCTGGCGTTCCAGTTCCTAAGCGTTATAATTTGGGGGCTGAGCGTAACGATGAGGAGGGCATAGAAAAGAATTTATTAACTTTAAAGGAAATAGTTGTGGGGCGAGAGAATGTTTTTCCTTGACATTTGGGGAAATCTGTGGATTGTTTTTTCCCTTATTTACCTTATATGGCTTTTTGCATGGGCGAAAAGGCAGCTTGGAAGCGTTACGCTTTCGGTGCTTTTCGCCGTAATTGTGGTGTATTTAACCTTCTTCCAGTACCCCTGGCTTGTGTGGGTGCCGGTTGTATTGTTCCTTTTCGCGTTCTTTTTCCGCGGAATGTTCGAGAAACTCCCGGAGGGAGAAAAAAAGCCGGATTATTTGAGGTATTAGTGGATTGGTGGTTTGGATGGACACCTTTAACCTTATTATTGCAATTCTGCTCATAGTGCTCGCGTTCCAGTTCCAGCAGGACTGGCTTGTTTTCGGGACAGTGGCACTGTTGATTCTTTCCCTGAGGTCTTTCAGCACCGCAATAATACTCCTGGCGCTTGTTGGAATACTTTTCTGGGTCGGCAACTGGGGCGACATAAAGCTGTTGCTCCCCATAATATTGTTCGGACTGCTCATTCTTGCAATAATAATCGGAATGAAGCCCCAGCCAAAGCAGCCGGAATATTACGCCCCGGACCTCGGGGGAATGATGGACGGATTCTGATTGGAATGAGGTCAGTGCTGCTCGTACTGGTGCTTTTTGCTTTTGCCTTTTACCTTTTTTTCAACCAGGCAATAGGAATAATTTTCTTTATTGCCGTGCTTGCCCTCTCTCTTGTGCTGATGCTCTGCAGGGGAGCGGAAAAAGCGGGAAGCGCGGGCAAACACGCACTGAAAAAAATCCACTCGGATTTGAAGGAAGCCGAACCGCAACACCCGCCCCTGGAACTATGGCAGAAGGCAGTGAAAGAGACAGGAAAAAAGGCGGGAGAGCGCATTAACACCGAGGACGGCTTCTGGACTTCCAGGGGAATGCCCAAAAGGCTGGGGGAGAGCTCGCAGAACCTGATGGACAAATTCTTCGAATTGTTCAAGTGAACGCGGCTGGCGCCAGCGCCAAAATCAGAGTTTTGCGAGTATTTTTCTGTCGGTTTCGAGTATTTTTTCCATTAGGGAACGGGTTGCGGCGGTCATTGCCTTTGTTTCCTCCAACTCTTTTCTGAGGAGGGAGAGCGATGAACTTATTGCCTTGAGTTCCTGCATTGCCTCCTGTCCACCTATCCTGCCCGACATTTTGTCCACTTTTCTATGCATTTCGTCGAGTTTTTCCGCGTGCTCTTCAAGCTGCACGCGGGCAGTGGCTTCCTTCATGTCGCGTTCTTCTTTTTCCTCTGCAAGGTGGCTCTTTATTCTCTCGGCTGCTTTTTCCGCGGTTTTTTCCGCTATTTTTTCGTGCCTGGATTCTTCCGGGTATTCAAAGGCTTCTTCGAGCATTTCCTCCGCTGCTTCCTCTCCGGATTCCTCCCCGGCGGCTTCCGCGGCTTCCTCTTCGGACTTCTCTGCGGGTTTTTCTCCCGCCCCGGCTTCTGCTTCTTTCGCGGGAGAGGGTTCTGCCGGTTTCTCTGCCTTGGACGGTTTTGCCGGTGCCGAGGAAACCTTTTCGAGGAATTCTTTTGCCTTTTCTTCCGAAAGACCGATGTCCTTGAGGGTGTTTATTATTATTGAATCCTCTATTCCGGAATCCTTCATTTTTTTTATCGTTTCAAGTATTACTTCCTCGTTCACCATCGGCATTCCTCAGTGAAAGCAGTTCACTTAAATATTTGGTGATATCCTTTAAAATAGTTTCATTTACCCCTTGTAATGCAAAAAAAGACAACGGCAAAGGTTTAAATTCCATAAAGCCGATTTTATTATTGCGTATTGCGGTGAGAGGAAAATGGAGCTTAAGGTAAGGGAAGGGCCCTGGAGGATCTTTTTTTCGGGAGAAATAGAGGGACACGAGGTAGAAGTTTATACAAACCCCGAAAGCCTCATTCTTTCACTTGTTTTTGAAAAGGAGGGCGCGGTGAGGGTGGGAGTGCTCATTGAAATGTTCAGGGTGTTTTATGCGCACGGCGGACTTGAAAGCTTTATTGAAACCCTGCCGAGGAATGCCTTCCTCATGGAAAGGCACACCAAAGAGGAGACATTCAAGTTTTTCCTAATCGATTCCGGAATTTCGTATTCGAAGTACGGGGAGGAGGAATTCGCAAAGGAAACAGATGCAATGCTCGAAAAAATAAAGTCTTTTTCGCAGATGGTGAAGCAGGTCAGCAGGGCTTACGACGTGGAATTGATTGAACTCGAGGAAAGCTCGAGCAAGGAAATAGAGGCATTCTTCTCAATGCCCTTGGTAGGACTGCTCGTTGCACCGAAATCCAGGGAAGTGAAAAAGGAAACCGAGGCGCCCGCAAGCGTTGAGGGAGTGAAATACGGGGAAATAATATTCGGTCTCACGAAGAAAGGACTGCTTTCAAGGGAACCCCTGATTCTGTTCGACAGAACGATTGTTTACGGAGGCGAAGAGCGTGACAGAACCCATGTAATGCACGTGCTCGTTGAAAGCGCTCTGCTTTCCAACATTCCGAGCGTTGTCGTGGACTGGGATAATTCCTTCAAGGGATTGAACTATCCCAACGAGGAAAGGGCAAAACTCACGGAATACAAGGTTAGAATAGAGCCCGTCGGCTTTCCCACCGAATCTTTTTCTCCGGGAGAATCGGTAAAAGCAGACCTCAATCTTGTCGACGGAAAGTCTCTCGCCGAAATGTTCGGTTTTTCCCTGGGAGAGGAAGCCAAAATAATTGAAACCGCTCTCAGGACGCAGAAGCATTCAAGCCTTGCGGACGTTATACGCGCGGTTGAAGGGATTCCTCTCGCGGATGAAGTTACAAACTTCAAAAAGAGCCGAGTTGTAAGGTTCCTGAAACTCCTTGATGTCATTTACCCGGATTTTTTCGGGGGAGAAAATCCCCTTGGCGAAATGGTAAGAGGATGGACGAAAGCGCTCGGAAAAACCTCAATAATCGACTGCGCGGGCAGGGACGAAAGGCAGTCATTGCTTGCATTGCAATGCCTTTTCCGCGGGCTCAAGGAGCATTTCAGGCGGCAGGGGATAAGCGAGCAGTTAAAGCTCTTCATTTTTGTTCCCGATGCAGAGAGAATCATTCCGCGCGTGAGGGGAAACCGCATAAACCAGCTTTTGACAGACGACCTTCTCGAAATAAGAAAGTACGGTGTGGGACTGGCTCTCAGCGCGCCTGAAAGCGTGGACATCGCGAAGGAAGTGAAGGAAAACACGAAGGCAATGCTCAGCATTATAATGAAGAACGACGTCGGCATTCAGGTGAGGGACAGGAAATATTACCGGGTTCTCATAAGACCCTCGCTCAGCAGGAGCGTTCTGAAATAGCCTACTTTGCCTTTTTCAGTCTCTCGTCAATCATTTCCTTTACCTGCTCGATTGTCGCCATCTCGCTGGGGTTAATCGAGTCAACCACATACTTTATTTCGGCAAGCTTTTCCGAGGAAACGCTGCTTTCCTTCAGGTGGTTTATTTCAGCGCGCAGTTCGTCAATCTGCGCGCTGACTTCCCTCAACTGCAGGGAGAATTCCTTCATTTGCGTGTCCATGCCCTCGGGCACTGCACCCGAACCACGCTCGCTGAATTCCTTTATTTTTTTGTTCAGCACGATCAGGTTCCTGCCGAGGATTTTCTCGTTGCGCGTCACGTGCCTCATTTTCTGGGAAACAATGGAAATAGCGCTGTTCAGTGCCTTAACGTCCTCGCGAAGCTGGTTGAGGAGGATTTCCGCTGAAGCGCGCTGCGTAGGTCTCCTCGGTCTCTCGCTTTCGCGCATCGCCCTCATTTCCCTCCTCGTAAGGCGCTCTTCCATTTTAAAACCATTCCCTCAAATAAGCCAAATAATTAAGCCGGAGGGGGTTTAATATTCTTTCGGTTTAGGAGTGCAAACAGCATTAAATATTTCTGCGCATTAAATCCTTCATGGAACCGCGCTGGGGAATAAAGATAGCATATGAGGTGAAGTATGACAAGAACCAAGATCCAGTTGACTTACGTGCAACCTTTCTATTGGGAAACGGCACCACTGGCAGGGATTTTGTTTCCAACAAGGAAATAAGGAAAGCAATTGGAAAACTCCGAAGGAGAAACATGCCGACAAGAGAAGCCTACGTTGGCGTGATACACATGGGCTTTAATCCGGCCACAAGAACCGGA
>CAZKED010000002.1:0-94872 GCA_964551725.1 uncultured archaeon
GAATCAAAGTGCTCGAATTTGCAGGCCTCGGACCGGCACCCTTCGCTGCCATGATGCTGGCGGATATGGGGGCGGAGGTGTTGCGCATCGATCGCCCGTGGGAAGTGCGGAGCAGCCCACTCGCAGAACCTTCCCATGTTCAGGTCAGCGCTCTTAAAATTGGATTTCAGGGAGTGGTAAAGATTGCTGCCGTCAATAAAAACCATTGCCCTTTGTTTTTTCAAGCAATACACCGAAAACAAGAGAAACCTGCCGTTGCCCGAAGGCAAGGGCAGGGAGATAATACAATAAATTATATGGAAAAACCTAATTTAAAGGTATTGTTTGGTTTCACTGCCAGCGGCTTGCCCTTCAGTCGTTCCTTAAATTGTCTTTGCTCTAGCCAAAGGAATTTAACCCTTTTTTCCCTTCCTTTTACCATGCCCGCTTCCCAAACAGCGCGGACCGCGCAGAAAATGTGGACTGAAAAGTATTTCCCAAAAGAATGGAGCGAATTCATCGGAAACTCTGAAGCGGTAAGCCAGGCAAGAAAATGGGCTGATTCCTGGCAAAAGGGCAAAAAGCTAAAGCCGCTTTTGCTGTACGGTTCCCCGGGAAACGGAAAAACCACACTCGCGCTTTTGCTCGCGCAAAAAATGGGCTGGACAGTATTTGAACTCAACGCTTCTGACTTCAGAACAAAAGAAATAATTGAAAGGCTTGCTGGTTCAGCCTCCCAGTCCGCATCATTCACGGGGAAACCCCGCCTGGTTTTACTGGATGAAGTTGACGGTCTCCAAAGACAGGACCGCGGCGGCGCAAGCGCAATTCTTAAGCTCTTAAAGGAAACACAGCACCCCGTAATTCTCACAGCGAATGAAATCTACGGCATTCAAAAACTGACGCCCGTAGTTCACTACTGTGAAAAAATCCATTTCAAAAAAATAAACTACTTATCAATAGCAAAGCGCTTGCGCGAAATATGCGAACTGGAAGGCATCCACTTCAACGAAGAAGCCATAAAAGAGCTGGCGCAGAATTCAGGCGGCGACATGCGCGCCGCTTTGCTGGACCTGCAGACGCTGGCAGCAAAAGGCAGCATTTCCCGCCCCGATTTGAACGCACTCGGCTACCGCGAAAGGGAAGAAAACATTTTCAAGGTTCTCAGGGATATTTTCCGCGCCAAGTCCTTCGAGGAAGCGCGCAATGCGCGCTTCAAGAGCGAAGCCGACGACGAACTCTTAATGCGCTGGATAGAGGAAAACATTCCGAGGGAATTCTCCACAGAAGACCAGGCACGCGCTTTTGATTATTATTCTCGCGGGGATAAATTCGAAGGGCGCATTTTCAAGCGCCAGCATTATGGTTTTCGCAGATACTCCTACGAACTGATGAGCACTTGCACCGCGCTCAGCAGGCATTCGGTTTCCCATTCCTGGGTGCAGTACCAGTTTCCCTCGCTTTTAAAAAAGCTCAGCAAATCTCGTGCCGTGAGGGAAATAAAAAACTCGCTTTCAAAAAAAGTCGGCAGAAAAATGCACTCCTCGGCGCGCGGCGTAATGCAGCACGAGTTGCCACTGCTCTTTCTCCTTTTCGGGAAGAAAGAGAATGCTGTCCTTCTTTCCGCGCTGTTTGATTTCAACGAGAAGGAAATTGCCTTTCTCCTCGGCACAAAACCGGAAACAAAGAAAGTTCAGAAAATAAGGGAGGAAGCCGCGGAACTCAGGCGGGATATAGCGAAGCGCAAGCTAGCGGAACGCCGCGGCGTCATGGCGCAGTTTTCCGCGCCCGCGGGAAAGGAAAGGCACGCAGTAAAAAAGAAACCCGAGTCCGCAAAGCGGGAAGCAAAACCGGAAGCCAAGAAAGCGAAAAGGGCGGGGAAAAAGCACGCCAAAAAGAAGCCCGTGCACGCAGAAAAAGGAAAGCAGACAAAACTTATTTAAATTTCCATTTCAATTGCCGCAACCGGCATTTCCAAGCCGAAATTTTCCAGAACTTTCTTGCTTACCTCGCCTATAATTCCTGTTCTGTGAGCGCATTTCACTAGCGCGCATCTTCCCTTCTCAAAGCTCGGGTGCTCGCCTCTCTGCAGTTCGCATTTCCATCCCTTCGCGCTTGCAATCGCGTCAAGGTGCGCTCTCGCAGCGTTAAAGTCGAATTCCTTTCCGGTCAAAGCAATGCTCACAACATTGCCTTCCTTAACGCGCGTTTCCGCGCTCTTGTCAGTCTTCACCGTTCTTCCAACTTCGAATATTTTTTGGGGGTAAGCGCAATGCCTGTTTTTTTCCAGGAATTCCAGCAGTTCCGGCAGGATGGCTTTCCTCAAAACGCTCCATTCCATTGAAACAGGATTCTCAAGTTCCACGAGGTCCTGCTCCGGCAGGTTCATTTTGCTTTCCTGCTTTTCCCTCGAAGTGAGAGTGAAAGTCAGAATGCCCTGAAGTCCCAGTCCAATGCAGATTTCCCTCATTGCCGCGAGTTCCTTTGTTTCTTTGAGTTCCGAGCCTTCCACCGCAAGCTTCACTGGCTCCGGCTCTATTGAATTGTAACCCAAGGCAATGAGGATGTCCTCCACTATGTCCATGGGGTGCAGTATGTCGGTTCTCCATTCCGCGTACTCCGCTTCAATTTTTTTGCCCTTGAGTTTTGCGTTCATTCCTTTTTTTCTCACGAGCCCGAGCGCTTTTTTAGCCGGCATTTTTTCGCCGAGCGTTCTTTCAATGAGTGCCAGAGGCACGCTAATTTTTTTGGAGCGGAATTCCGGCGTCACAATTCTTTTCTTCCCGTAATGCACTTCAACCGAGCCAATCTCCGCGCCTCGGTCAGCCAAAGCCATGCACACTGTTTCCAATGCAGTATTGATTTTTTTCTGCTCCATTCCCGTAATGTCAATGAACAGGTTTTTTGTCTGCGTTGTAACCTTGCCGGAGCCCTCTGAGTTTATTATGGGCGGCATTGATAGTACGGAATGCTCTTCGTCCACGAGCAGCGGGTATTTGGTGAATGACTCCAAGAGTTTTCCGTATTCCCGTCCCTTGGGATGCTCCACTAAAATTTCCTCCAGTGACATTTTCGCCCTGTAGCCCAACGGCACGAATTCCTCTTTGGGAGAAGCAGCATAGTATTTCACGTTTCCCTTCACTTTGTCGAGGTCGAAAATGCCTATCGCTATTTCCTTCCTTTTTCTCCCGAACGTTTCGCATATTTTTTCCTGCAGCTGAATAATCTGCAGTATTACTTCCTCGTCCACGTTTATTCCGCGTGCTGTGGCGTAAGCCCCGCAGGGGCGGATGCCTTTAAGGGCAGGATCCACAATTGCGGTAATGCCGCTCTTTTTCGCCTTGTATTTTTTTAGCCCGGACTCCTTGCCGTAATAATAGCGCAGTTCCCTTGCAATCCCTTCAGCGCTCCAGAGGTCGGGTCTGTTCGTGTCCTTTATGTCCACCTTGATTTTGTCGCCCTGAACTTCGTCCACTTCGCCTTTTGCGAAAAGCACCGCTTCCCGCAGTTCCTGTTCCGGGAGTTTTTTCCCTACGAGCTTTTCCATGTCGTTTTTTCTGAATTCCACGGTCGGCATTTCAGTCAACCTCTATGAATTTTTCTTCCCGCAGCCAGTCCAGTTTCTGCGAGAACAGTTCCCGCATGTCATCTATTCCAAGCTTGAACATCGCGAGCCTGTCAATGCCCAAGCCCCATGCGAGAACGTTGCATTTTATTCCCAGCGGTGCAACCATTTCGGGGCGGAAAACGCCCGCGCCCCCGAACTCGATCCAGCCGAGCTTGGAGTGTTTTGCTGAAAGCTGTACCGAGGGTTCTGTGAACGGATAGTAGTCTGGATAGAATTTCACTTCCTTTGCGTGGGCGATTTCTTCCGCGAACTGTTTCAGCATTCCTAGCAGGTGCTTGAATGAAAGTTCGCCAACAATGAATCCCTCGAGCTGGTTGAACTCAATCAAGTGCGTTTTGTCCACGGTATCGGGCCTGTAGCAGCGCGCTATTGCAAAATATTTTCCAGGCACTTCCACTCCTTCAACCAGCTGCCTTGCGCTGTGCGCTGTTCCATGCGCTGCCGGCATCAGCCTGCGCGCCACACTTTCCTGCCATTTGTATCTCCACCCAATGCTTCCCGTGTTCCCGCCGGTTTCGTGCGCGTCCTTTACTGCTTTCACCGCTTTTTTGTGCGGAAGAATTCCTTCCCTGGGGTTTTTCAGCTGGTATGTGTTTGCCCAAGTGCGGGCGGGATGGTTCTGGGGCTGGAACAATGCGTCGAAGTTGTAGAATTCCTGCACTATTAGCGGAGCGCGCATTTCTTTGAAGCCGAGTTGCACGAGCTTCGCCCTTATCTGTTCCAGGAACTGTTCATAGGGTTGTTTTTTTCCCAGGTGAATGCTTTCCACTTTTCCGAGCGCAAAATTCCTTTTTTTTGTTTTTAGGGCAATGTTCAGCGCGGACTGTCCTCGCTCAGTTATTGACGCCAGCGTTCTCCTTGACTCTTTTCTTTCCACTAATCCTCTTTCAATCAATTCCTTGAGCAAAAACCCGTCTTTGCGCGCTTCTTCGAACGCCCCGCGCGCGACCATTTCGATTACTCTTTCCTCCTCGCTTTTTTCGCGCTGCAGTCCTGTTTCCTCGATTTCCCCTTTTTTTGGGAAGACAACCCAGTTCATTCTTTTCGCTCTTCCTATCGCGGCGTTGAATTCCTTTTCGCCGAGCCCCGAATGCTTTTTCGCTTCCTCGAGCTTTGCTTTCCCGCCCAGGCTGCGGACGGATTCAACCAGCTTTCTTTCGGGCAGCAGTTCTTTGCCTTCTTTTGTGAGTTTTAGTTCAATGCTTTTTTCTGCCCGCGTTTCCGCGAGTTTTTTTTCCGAGAGCCAGCCGATTGCCCTGCGCGCCGAGTCCAGCGGAATGCCTGTAGCGGAGGCAAGTTCCCCTGTATCGAGCTCATTCCCTTGCTTCAGTGCCCTGAGGGCTTTTTTTTCTATTTCGCTTAAAGCCCTTGCAGTATTCAGCAATTCGCCCATTTTTTCCGCTCCGCACGATTGCGCTGGATTAATATAGTTGATAGGGTTATTAATTTTAAGGTTTGCAGTAATGCACTCTTAAGGGTGGAAAAATGCTTTTTGTCCTTGACGCTTCCGCGGTATTAAACGAGCCGAATTTTTCCTTTGATTCCAGGCACAGTTATATCACCACGCCTGATGTAATGCGGGAGTTCCGCGCTTTGGAGTCCAGGGCTCTGGCGGAAAACGCTTTGCATCACTCTTTGCTCGAAGTGCGCTCTCCCTCCGCTGCCTCTCTGAAAAAGGCAAGGGAAAAGATAGAGGAGCACAATTTTGACAGGGTGAGCAATGCGGATGTTTCGGTCATCGCCCTGGCGCTCGAACTCAAGCGCGAGGACAGGCGCTTTATTGTATTGACGGACGATTTTTCCATTCAGAATTTCCTTTCCCTGTTTGAAATTCCCTTTTCTTCGGTGCTCCAGGGCGAGATTGAGGAAAGGATTTCCTTCGAGCGCTACTGCCCTGGCTGCGGCAAGCTTTTCGGGAAAGGGTTTTCCGGCAAAAAATGCCCTGAATGCGGTTCGCGCATACAAAAAAGGCGAAAAACGATTAATTAATGCCGGTTACTAAATGAAAACCTTTTTATTCTGTTTTCCCTCTAATTTTTTCATGCTGATGGAGTTCCTGCAGCAGCTTTTCGCCCTTAATCTTGAATGGGTTTTTTCCTTTGCGGTGCAGAACATTGTGTGGGTTTTCGTAATTGCAATAATTGCAATGTACGTAAGCGAGGGCGAAAAATGCATTGCAATGTTTGCCGCTCTCTCCCTCGCCGTCATGGCTTTCATTGACGTTCTCGCAGTGATGGGGGAAATGTTAAGCGTGTTCATTGCCTTCACTGTGCTCTTTGCCTTTGCCCTTATTTTCGCGAAAGAGGACAGGGCGCGCTACATTGTAGTGCTCGTTTTCCTTGCAATTGTGGGGCTGCCGATGCTTCTCTGAGCGGCATTCCGCGTAGAAATCAGCTTATTTTTGAATGCTTCACAATAAACGCTTCCGCCCTGTCGCGGAGCGCTTTGCGCTTCCAGTAAACAGCCCCGAAAACAATGAGGACTATGGCGAGCGCCAGCGTCTGGGTTTCCTGCGTTGTGTTTTCAAGGAATTCTTTGAGTAGGTAGGCGAGGCTGAAGGACGGTGCCAGTTGTGTCCAGTACCTGTACTTTAGTTTTATTGTGTTGGTGGAGATTCCGCCCGGAATCCTTATCACGGGATTCATTTCAGGAAAAATCTGCGCCGCGTCGAAAACGTCCTCTCTTTCCACTGTTGCCTGCGCCGGCAAAGTGAATGAAATCGTGGTATTCTGCGGGATTACGTATATTTCCCCTTGTAAGAATTCCTTCAGTGTGCCGCGGTTTAACTCGAATACAATCATTCTTCCCGTGCTTTCCGCCGTGTTCCTGCTCATTACGGGCGTGCTCAGGGAATACTTTATTTCCAGGAATTTTTCCTCGAGGTTGAAGGTGATTCTCCCTGTTCCCGGCACAATTTCGTCCTTTGTCCCTATGTGGAGTCTGAATCTTCCATCGAACTTTTCCCATTCGTCCAAATCGGTCTGCAGTTCGTCGTTCTTTCTCTTGAACTGCTGTTCCTGGAGTTCGCTGGGAAAGGTCAGGTAGAACCTTTCCACTACTTCCCCGTATCCTTCACCGTCCACGCGTATGTCGATTGAATGGCTTGCAATATCGTAAACCTGCGCGCTCGCGCCTGAAAGAAAAAGCAGCAATGCCAAAGCCAGCAGGAATGCTTTCAAATTGCAACACCAGTATTTTAATTGTTGATTAATTTATTATTTCTTTCCTTCCCGCTGCGCTTTCCTCCAAAGTCGTGGATTTAAAATGATTTTATCCGTTTATTTTAGTGATACGCGATGGTTAAAGTTCAGTATTTGGGTCACTCTTTCTTCAAGGTTTCCTTTTCAGGCTGCAATCTGCTCATCGACCCTTTCATTAACTGTCCGCCAAAAAACAATTTCAACGAACGCCTGCTTCCCTGCCCCGTTTCCGAAGAGAAACTGAAAGACATTGACCTCATTCTCATAACCCACGAGCATTTTGACCATTTTGACACGAAAACAATTGAAGCGGTAGCGGAAAGGGAGAATGCCCTTGTCGTGGGTCACGACCAGGTCTTGCGGGAACTGAAAGTAAAGGAGCGCCTTAAGCGTCCCGTTGACCCGCGTTCCTCCCTGAATCTGGACGGAATCAACATTAAGCCTGTCCCAATGCACCACCCGAATTCCTTTTATCCGCTGGGATACCTGCTTGAATCGCAGGGAACAAAAATCTTCCACGCCGGCGATACAGACCTGGTGAACGTGTTCAGCCGCCTCGAGGCGGACATACTGATGGTTCCCATCGGCGGCACGATTACAATGGATGTAGTGGATGCTGTCCGGGCAGTAAAAACAATGGAGCCCTCCGTGGCAATCCCGATGCACTACAATACGTTCGAAATAATAAAAGCCTCTCCGCAGGAGTTCAGGGAAAAAATAGAGAAAAGCATACTCAAAACAAAAGTCCACGTGCTGAAACCAAAGCAGACGCTGAAATACTGACCCGCGCGCCAAGAACCTATTCTTTCAGGTCCTCAATCGTGCCAATGTCTTTCCATTTCCCCTTCCATTCAACGAAGCCAGCGCTGCCCCCGCCCCGCACGAGCAGGTTGATGGAATCCGTGAGTTCGAATTCCCCGCGCGGGCTTTTCCCCGTTTCGGCAATCGCTCCGAAAACGCGCGGAGAAAACCTGTAAGCCCCTATGTTGATAAAACCGCTTTTTATTCCTTGGGGCTTTTCAATTACTTCCGCTACGTGGCTTCCATCAACCTTCACGACCCCGAATCTCCTGCAGTTCTCCGACCAGCGCACTGAAATAACTGCATCAAACCCGCGCTTTTCCATTAGTGCCGAGAAAAGAGCGCTTTCCACAACAATGTCCGAGTTAATGCACAAAAAGTCAGAGCCCTTGCAGAATTCCGCGGCGCTCTCCAGCGATTTTGCCGTGCCTGTTCCAATGCCTTTCTGCTCGAAGTACTCGAGTTCAGTTTTTCCGTAGCGTTCTCCCAGGGCTTCTCTCACCATGCCGCCATTTGTCCCTATGACGATTCCCGCTCTTTCGATTCCCGCTTTTTCAAGCGCTGCAAGAACCCATTCAATAAGCGCTTTCCCCCTGTATTCAACCAGTGCCTTTGGCTTGTCCTTTGTCAGGGGCATCATTCTCACCCCTTTGCCTGCTGCGAGCACCACCGCTTTCATTGAATCACCGCGGCACTTTCACTTCCATTAAATCCCTGGAAGCAATTGTTTGGGGGAAAACGTGCCTTGCCTCAATTTCCAGTTCCTTCGCTCTCTTGTAACGCATTGAAAAATGCGTGAGCACGAGCTTTTTCACTTTCGCCTTTTTCGCTATTCCTGCAGCCTGCTCCGCCGTGCAATGGAATGTTTCCTTCGCCCTTTTTTTCTGGTCCGCGGCAAAAACGGATTCGTGCACCAGCACATCGGCATTCTTCACATGCTTCACGTAACCCTGCCTCGGGAGCGTGTCGAGCACGATGCACACCTTTCTTCCGCGCTTTCCCTTCGAGTAATCCATTACTTGTCGCGGAGAAATGAGTTTTCCCTTCCATTTCACTTTCTTTCCCTGCTGCAGTTTTGAGTACAACGGCCCCGGGGGAATGCCCAATGCTTCTGCCTTTTTCCTGAGGAATTTTCCCTTTTTTCCCCTTTCCTGGAAGCAGAAGCCGTAGCATGCGGTATTGTGTTTCAACGGAAAAGCGCTTATTGAAAAATCCTTTTCTTTAAGGACAAGTCCTTTTTTGAGCTCCGAGGTTTTGATTTCGTAATTGGGTCTGAGCAATGCTGCTTTGAGGGCGCGCTGCACCATTTCGTGCACGCCGCGGGGTCCGAAAATTTTCAAGGGCGAATCCCTCTCAAACATGTTCATTGTTGCAAGCAGTCCCGGCAGTCCCAGGAAATGGTCGGCGTGAAAATGAGAGAAAAAAATGCTGTCAATTTTCATGTAACTCACTTTTGCCCTGAGCATTTGCTGCTGCGCGTTCTCCGGGCAGTCGAACAGGTAGTTTTTTCCCTTGAAATGCAGTGCAATGCCTGTCAGATTCCTTTCGCGAGTGGGCGCTGAACATCCAGTGCCCAGAAAGGTCAGTTTCAATTCCATTGCAATCTCCCTTGTAATTACCTTGCATTAAAGAAATATTTTAATTATGTTGGTATCGCTTTTTCTATATGGCTGGCGGAAAAAAGAAGCAGCACCCTAACTACAAGTCCACGGCGGAAATTCCCGTGCCCGACAGAATAATCGGGCAGGTAATCGGGCAGGACAAAAGCGCCGAACTAATCCGCAAAGCAGCCATACAGAAAAGAAACGTGCTCCTTGTGGGATTGCCGGGCACGGGCAAAAGCATGCTGGCGCAGGCAATGGCAGAAATACTGCCAGTGCAGGACCTTGAGGACATTTTGGTGCATCCCAACAAAGCCGATCCCAACAACCCGAAAATCCAAACAGTTAAAGCCGGAGAGGGCAAAAAAATAGTGAACGAAGCGCGCATTGACACAATGAAACAGGAAAGCAACCTGCGCCTGGTTTCAATGATTTTCCCCCTTGCGTTCCTTTTGATTTCCTACGCTTTGTGGTTCCTTGACTGGATTCCCGACGTAGTTTTCGCGGCAACGATTATTGCCGGCATTTTTCTTATGGGAATATTCGCCCTGGGCACGCAAATGAAAAGCCGCGAGTCCGTGAAAACGCCAAAGCTCTTAATAGACAATTCCGGCAAAAAAATCGCGCCCTTCATTGAAGCAACAGGTGCAAGGGCTGGGGCACTGCTCGGGGACGTAAAGCACGACCCGCTGCAAAGCGGCGGTCTCGGCACGCCGCCTCATCTGCGAGTCGAACCCGGAATGGTGCACAGGGTGAACCGCGGTGTTCTCTTCCTTGACGAAATCGCTTCCCTTACCCAGCGTTCGCAGCAGGAACTCCTCACAGCAATGCAGGAAAAAAAGTACTCCATTACCGGGCAGAGTGAGATGTCCTCCGGTTCAATGGTCAGAACAGAACCTGTTCCGTGCGATTTCGTGTTTGTTGGCGCGGGAAACTACGAGGACCTGAAAAAAGTGCATCCCGCCCTGCGTTCCAGAATCCGCGGTTACGGCTATGAAATCTACATGAATTTGGACATGCCCGACACAAAGGAAAACCGCTTCAAAATAGTGCAGTTTGTTGCCCAGGAAGTGAAAAAGGACGGAAAAATCCCGCATTTCACAAAGGAAGCCGTGCAGGAAATAATCCTCGAGGCAAGAAAGCGCGCACAGAGAAAAAAGCGCCTTACGTTAAAGCTCCGCGATTTGGGCGGATTGGTGCGTGCGGCAGGAGACATTGCCAAAAAGAAGGGTCATTCCCTAGTGCAGAGGCAGGACGTGCTCGAAGCAAAAATGTCCGCTTTGACGCTCGAACAGCAGATGGTTGCAAAATTGATAGAGCACCGCAAGGACTACGATGTGTTCATTAACGAGGGAACGGCAATAGGCAGAGTGAACGGCTTGGCGGTGAGCGCTGACGGCTCAGCTGGCTTGGTGCTTCCGATTGAAGCCGAAATTGTGCCCGCGGCTTCAAGGGCGGAAGGCAAAGTCATTGCGACTGGAAAGTTAGGAGAAATAGCGCGTGAAGCAGTGCAGAACGTTTCCGCTTTGATTAAAAAAATAAGCGGTAAGGACATATGGAAGCACGATTTGCACATACAGTTCCTGCAAACCTACGAGGGCGTTGAAGGTGATTCCGCTTCAGTAAGCGTTGCAACCGCGGTAATTTCAGCGCTTGAAAAAATTCCCATAAAGCAGTGCCTCGCAATGACGGGCTCTTTGAGTGTTAGGGGCGAAGTGCTGCCTGTCGGCGGCGTTACAGCGAAGATTGAAGCGGCAGTCCAGGCGGGATTCAGGGAAATTATTATCCCGAGGGCTAATTTGCAGGACATCGTGATTTCAAGGGACAGGTTGAAGGGAATTAAAGTGATTCCTGTTTCCTCGCTCGGCGAAGTGCTGGACAACGCGCTCGTGAAGGGAAGAAAGACCTCGAAACTGCTGCGCTCTCTGAGGAAAATTCTTTCAATCGGGTTCCCCTCCTTCCTCAAGAAGGAGGCGGTAAAAACAGCGAATTAGTTAGCGCGGTTTTCGCACACTTACGAGTTCAGGACAATCCTGCCCTTTTTGAGTTCGAATTCCCCCAAGTGCACTGCTCTGGGATTGCCTCTCTCTTCCTCTTTTTTGAAAAACACGCGGTTCGTTCTTTTGCTTATTTTTTGCACTTTTCCCCGCCATTCCCCCTCGCGCGAGTACACCGGAACGCCCAAGAGCAGTTCGGTTATCTTGTTCGCTACATCGAGTGATTCAGATACCCTGAATATTATGAGAAGTATTATGAACGATACGAGAATGCTGCCGAGGAAGAATTCAAGCGCTCCTTCCAGCAGCACGAGTATTCCCGCGTCTAGAATAAACCAGAAAAGAAGCGTGGATACGCCGTAAATGAAGTATCTGCGCAAGCGGTAAGCGCGCTTCATTGCAACCATGTCCGTGGCTTTTCCCAGTATTGCAAGCAATGCGGAAAGCACGAGGAGGAAAAATGTTCCCTGCACCGCTTTCACCAGGTTGTAGGGCGTGGCGGGCGCGCTGGTTACATTGAAGTAGAAGGTCATCGGCACGAAAATGAACAGCACTATAAAGCTTGCCAGGTACAGTGGAAAGGAGGTTCTCTGTATTGAAAAGGTCCTCGCGGCGCGGTGGAACTGCCTGTGAATCCATGCCTCTATTCCCAGCCCTTTCAGTATGAGGTAAACCCCCACTACGAGTGAAACTCCCTGCAGGAACAGTTCCTGCATGTCCAGGTAAACGGTGGCGGCAAAGAAAAGCAGTATTATTCCTGGAAGCCCGAACACTATTCTTGCAAGGTAGGGGTCTTTGAGGGCTTCCTTGAGCGTGTAGTACACGGATTCAACCTGTTGCGCCTGCTTTACTATTACCACTTCTTTGGAAATAATGCGCGCTCTTGACTGGATTATGGGGATTATCTGGTCGTCCTCCGCTCCATCGGTGACCAAAACAAAGCCTTTTATTTTGTATTTTGCCTCAAGCGCGTCGAGTTGCTCGTTTAATTTTTTGTCCGACTTGAATCCGTGCTTTCCATGACCAGTAATCGTGACAACTTCCACTTTTGGGTATTCGCCCTTTATTTCGTCGAATTTCTTCACCGCTGCAAACAGCGAGTTTGCGTCGCTTTCCTCCGGGTCGGCGAGAACAAGCTTGTTTGCTGCTTTGAGGTTTTTTTCCCTTCCCATCACCGGCCCTTTCACCATGGCTTTCCTGCCCAAGTCGTTGTCCCTGTCAACGCAGAGAACAATTACAGTTTCCTTTTTTGCCATTCAAATCAGTGCCACAGCATACAGCGGATTAACCGCTTTACCGCTCGGGGTTACCATTAAATACCCCTGCGGGAATAATATATATACCATTTTTTATATATAAAAGGTTTATTATACCGCTGGAAGCGGAGAAAGAAGCCGGAGAGGTTGAAAATGCCAGTCCCGCCCGAAATGTTCAAAACGGGGATTTTCGTCATTGTTCTAATCGCGATTGCCGGTCTGGTGTACTCTGGCTTTGTTTACATGGACGAATTTTTTGTCAGCCTTTTGTGGATTGCCGTCGGGGTAATCTTCCTTGTTGTCGTGATGCACTTCCAGCCACTGCTAAAACTCAAGGATTACGAGCGTGCTGTGATATTCCGCTTCGGAAAAGTGCACAGAGTCGGCGGACCCGGCTGGTGCATTATTTTGCCCTGGATTGAGGTTTACAACCATGTCGATTTGCGGACGAAGACCCTTGATGTTGAAAGGCAGGACACTATCACAAGGGATTCAATCGAAGTGAGGGTTGACGCTGTAATTTATTTGAAGGTGAGAAAGGACAACCAGTCCGTTATAAATTCTGTTATCGAGGTTGAGGATTTCGAGGACGCCGCGCGCACTTTCGTTATTGCTTCAATACGTGACATTGCCGGCGGAATGGATTTGTCCACGCTGATTTCCAATATTGAAGAGCTGAACGCAAAAATTGCAAAAGACCTCGCGCGCATTGCCGACGAATGGGGTGTCCGCGTTATTTCCGTGGAAATAAAGGACATTGACATTCCCAAGACGGTGCTTGACGCAATGCACGAGCAGAAAGCGGCAGTGCAGCAAAAGCTTGCGCGCATTGAGAAAGCGCAGGCGCACAAAGCCGAAATCGACGCGGTGAGAGAGGCTGCAGCGTCCCTTTCGGACAGGGCAATGAATTACTATTACATACGCGCCCTGGAAGAGATGTCAAAGGGAAAGGGAACAAAACTGGTGTTCCCGCTTGAATTCGCCTCCCTTGCGAAATCCATCGGCTCCACTTTTTCTCACCGTACGTCGGAAAAGCAAAACATTGAAATGCTCAAAAAAGCCCTTGAAAAATATGTGGACGAAGCAGTGGAAAAAGCAAAGTACGGAGAGAAAAAGAAAAAGGCAAAGAAGTGAACCGCTTTTTTCCCTTTTAACGCTTCACAGCCCTGATTGTCAAGAGGACTATTACGAGAAGCCATGCCGAGAACGCCAGCAGCGCGTAAATCTGCATTTCCCCCGCGTTGCTCAAGGAGCCGAGCACGAGGCAGGTTTCAATTATGCCCCCCATGAAAAGGGAGAGCAGCGCGATTATGAGCAAAATGAACGAGTCCTTTGCTATTACTTCGAATTCGTGGCTCATGTATTTTCCCTTTGATACCGCGACAGAAATCAAGCCACCGCTTATCGCCCCGAAAAAATAGCCCGCGAATTCAGGAATTCCGTGGGGCAGCAATCCAATGAAAGCAAAATGGTTTGTTGCAACGATTGTTTTCCCTATAAGCACTCCGACCACGGAGGAGTTCCAGGTGATTAGGTAAATCGCTCCCGCCCCGAAAAGGAAAGAGAACAGTACAGCGTAAAGCAAAACGGACATGTTGTTGAAGAAAATTAGGTTGAACACCGAATTGAAATCCATGCCGCCGGCGCCTTTCCCTGTTGCCTTTCCCGTTATCTGTTCCCTTATTTCCCCGACCTGTCCGAGCGTTTTGTTCTGTTCCGCGAAAGCCGTGCTCCGGCACGGCATCGTAAAGCACGAGCCGTTAATGCAGACCTCGCTCTTTTCCTCGGGCAGCACAACGTACCAGAGCGCATAGCTTATGATTACGCCTATTGCAAAAAAGGCATAAATTGCAACAAGGCTCAAATTCCTTCCAACGAATGTTGCGCTTGAGTCCCTGCTCCCCGCAGCCAGTTCTTCCTCTTTAACGAACACCGAGTGAATCAATGGAACGGTTGCAATTGTGACAAACGCTATTGAGAGAATGGAGGCATAAGCGGGAAAGGCGAAAAAGGAAATCCACAGAGAAACGCTGCTCGCAATAAACCCCAGTATTACTGTAAAAAAAGGGTTTCTGAGCACACTTTCCGTCTTGAAGAGGGATTCAAGCACCATTACCTTGCACTTCCTTTTTTTGCCCTGTTGCATTAGAATTAAATATGTTTTCAATTAAAACTTAACTTATATTATAATTTAAAGGCATGCTTTGACTATTTTTAGTGAGGTTGATTTCAATGCAGAAAAAAGTTGTAGTGCCAGGCGAAGAGTTGGGCATTAGCGAGGAGTATTCCGCCGAGGAGAACACTTTCGAGGACGAGGATGGCACAATTTACGCGGATTCCGTGGGAACAGCGGAATTCGACGATTCAAGCAGGGAGGTCAACGTGGAAAAAGAACGCGTTGTAAAGAACTTTTCCCCGGGAAGCACTGTGCATGCTGCAGTCTCCGGGGTCAGAAAAAACCGCGTTTTGGTCCACATAATAAACGCTGAAAAAAACGGCGAAAAGCGCATTGTTTCGCATTCAATGGCAATGATTCCCATTGCAAACGTAAGCCAGCGGTTTGTGAAGGACTTGAGGCAGGAATTCCGCATAGGGGACATAGTGAAAGCGGAAGTGGAGTCAATAAAGCCCTTCGGCATACGCCTGCTCACGAGCAAGCCCTCTCTCGGGGTAGTGAAAGCATACTGCTCCAAATGCAGGCACCCCCTGCACTTAATCGGCAGGGAATTAAAATGCACGAACTGCGGCAGCACCGAAAGGAGAAAAACGAGCAGTGAATTCGTGCTCAAGTGAAAGGAGGCATTCCCTTGGAACTCAAAAAAGTTAAAAAATCAAAAGACACCCTTGAATTCATTATGGCGGGAGAAAGGCACACTTTCCCCCAGGTGCTCAAAAAAGAGCTCTTGAACGACTCAAAAGTTGAGTTTGCAGCCTACAAGTTAAAGCACCCCCTGGACAGGGACGCAAGCTTCATTGTAAAGGTAAAAAAAGGCAGTCCCAAGTCAGCGCTTGGCAATGCCGCGAAAAGAATCGGCAGGGAAGCGGATTCTTTCCACAAAGAGCTCCAGAAAGCGGTTAAATGAAGGTTTTCTCTTGCCAGAACAGGTTAAAAAGAACGCGCGCGCGATAGGGATTGACGACGGCTCTTTCATTCCAGAATCCAAGGGCAGCACGTTGCTTGTGGGAGTGCTGCTCCGCGCCGACAACCGCCTCGAAGGCGTTATGTCAACAAGCATCAAGGTGGACTCGCTCGATTCCACTGAAAAGGTTCTCAAAATGCTGAAAAAATCCAGGTTCACCTCGCAGGCGTCCTTCATCCTCCTGGACGGAGTGAACTTCGCGGGCTTCAACTTCATTGACCTGCAAGCACTGCACTCGGAACTCGGCATTCCTGTAATAGCCGTGCTCCGCGGAAAGCCCTCGCTTGAAAAAATTTCCCTCGCGCTACAGCGCTTCAAGGACAAAAAAAAGCGCTTGGCATTGATAGAAAGCGCCGGTGCAATCCACCGCGCGGAAAAAATTTTCTTCCAGTGCAAGGGCATTTCTCCGAGCAAAGCCCGCAGTGCAATTTCGCGCTTCACCCTGCACTCCAATCTGCCGGAGCCGGTGCGTCTTGCCCACTTAATTGCAAGCGGTTTAACGCTGGGGGAAAGCACAACGCCGTGATTTGAAATGTACGAAAAAATTCGCAAAAAATTTTCCTTCCTCAAGTGGCTGGATCCTTTCACCTACGCCGACCTTTTCCTCGAGCGCATTGGAAAGAAGGAAGACAAGGTAATTGCCTGGAGCGTTTACCTGCTCACCGCCGCGGTTTCGGCATTCCTCATTTACAATTTTTTCGCGCTTTTGCTCGGCACGCGCTTTCCCGGCGTAATAGTTTTGAGCGGTTCTATGGAGCCGTTGTTTTACCGCGGGGACATTATTGTAATGCAAGGATTTTTCCCTGAACAACTGCAGGGCCCCAGCATAGAATTCGATGCAGCGGTAGAGGGAATGCCCCTCTCCCATTACGCTGAAACATACTGCTCGCGCCTGGACGGAAGCGAGTGGAAATCATGCGAGGAATTCAAGGAGGATTACAAGCAGGGCAAAATTCTGCTCTCCGAATTCACCACGCGCAAAATAATTTTCAACAATGGTGAAGAGCTAACCATTGACAAATCCGGCGATGTTGTAGTATACCACGGTTATGTTTTTGACTGGGCGGCGGAAAACTACGGTTATGAACCAGTAATCCACAGGGTTGTTGCAAAAATCCAAGCAGAAGACGGCTTGTTTGTGCTCACGAAAGGCGATTCAAAGTTCAATTCCTTCCTTGACCAGGAAGCAGGCATTGCCCCGAGCGCCGTTCCATTGCAGGAACTCGAAGGGAGAATGATTGCAGTAATCCCCAAGCTGGGCTTTGTGAAGCTCGTTCTGCTGGACGACATTCCCTGCTTTGCCCTCAGCCCCTTCACGGGAGCGAAATGCGTTTTCCCATAGGTGAAAAAATGGAAGAAGCAGATGCAGCGAAAGAACAGTTCAAGAGAATTCCCGCTGAAGAGAAATCCCTTTCAGAGCTCGGCGGGCGGGAAAAGCGAGTTGCAGTAATAGGCACAATTGTTTCCCTGCAGCCCGCTGAACTCAAAGGAGTGCTCAGCGACGGTTCAGGGGAAGCATTCCTCGAATTCCCGGGCAAGGAAAAATTTTCGCAGGCAAAAGAGGGCAGTACAGTGCGCGTCATAGGAAAGCCGCGCTTGGAGGAAAAACCCGTGCTCCAAGTGGAGACAGTGCACTTGCTCCAGAACTTTGATAAAGCGCTCTTCGAGCGCGTGAAAGCGCTGGAGAAGAAAGTATTAAAATAGGTTGATTCCTTTTTATTTTGGAGATGCAAAAATGAAGCTTGTGTTGGACAAAGCGCGCGACTTCCAGAAAAGCGTGAACGCTATCGCTGTATTGATTGACGAAGCCGAATTCTTAATCGACAAGGAAAAGCTCGCGCTGAAAGCAACTGATCCATCGCAAATTTCAATGATTGATTTTGAACTGGGAAAGAATGCGTTCAAGGAGTTCCAGGTCAGCGAGCCGGTTACAATTGGGCTGGACTTGGATTACCTCGCCCAGGTAATGGGCAGGGCTAAACCCGATGACGAATTAACGCTTGAATTGAACTCGGGAAAAACCACTCTGAAAGTGGGACTGAAAGGCGCTTCTTCCAGGAATTTTTCCATTCCCCTCATTGACGTCAGCAAGGGCGCGGTTCCCAATCCAAAAATTGAATTCCAGGCAGTGCTCTCGCTGAATGCCTCTGTGCTCCAAGACGCGCTGAAGGACGCCGAACTCATTTCGAACCATGTTACGCTGGGCATGTCCAGTGAATCCTTTTACGTCAAGGCGAACAGCAGTAAAGGCACATTAGACAGCGAAACCGGAAAAAAGGAGAAATCCATAAAGGAATTTAAGGTCGGAGCGGAATGCAAGAGCATGTTTCCATTGGATTACCTCAAGGACATGCTTAAGACCGCTGACTCAAAGGACGAAATCGAGCTAAAGCTCAGGGCTGACGCGCCGGTGCAGATAACCTACAAAATAGGAAAGGCGCGCATAACGTATT
This sequence comes from uncultured archaeon, assembly GCA_964551725.1. Classification (GTDB taxonomy): domain Archaea; phylum Iainarchaeota; class Iainarchaeia; order Iainarchaeales; family DTGL01; genus JAFCFP01. Next base: position 18,056 of record CAZKED010000002.1, read on the forward strand.
TTCTCGCACCGAGAATCGAAAGCGAGTGATTGCGCTATTTTGCAAATGTTTTTATTTTTTCTTTCGCTGAATGCCTTTCAAGTTCTTTTGAAAGAATGCTGTCAAAAATTTCAATCAGCGCCCTTGCCTCGGTGTTCTCCCCATTAATCCTGTAGAGTTTCGCCCTCCCGATTTCCCTTGTTTTCACAACCAGTTTTCTTTTCTCGAAGACTGGCAGTATCCTGTGCAGCGTGCTCCAAGGGATGCCGGCGTTCTTTGAAATGTCCGAAAGCGAGTAATCGGATTCCCTACCGCTTATGAGGAATTCGAGTAGCCGCATTCTCGGCGTGTTTCCCATTATCTCCAGAAACCTGTTGGGCACACAAATCATTCCTTTTTGGTATATTAATATACTGTAAAGGAATAACAGTTTATAAATTTAATTTTTTCCCGTGGTCCCCTGCAAGAGTCAGAGCAGCATTACCGAGCCGATTACAACCAGGCAGACAGCGAGCACTTTCAGTGCCACAGTTCTGCGGTCGATTTCTTCCCTTAGCCATTTCGGGAATACTTTGGTGAAAACAAGCGCGAGCGCTAGTATTATGAATGGCTGTACCGATGTTACCGCTGTAACCAGTGAAACAAGCCCGATTGAAAGCGCTGTAATGAACGCAATTCTCCCAGCGGTGTAAAATGATTCGCCAGCCAGCGCCACGGGCAGGCTTTTCGGTTTTTCTTTGAGTAACTTTTTTATTTTGGAAAAATAAAAGGGCACGAGGAGAAGAGAAAGCAAAAACATGAAAACAATTCTCCACTCAATTAATTCCATTATTTCCATTCCATTGAGGGCTATTTTTTGGAGAATGTTGTCGGCAGCAAAAAATGCGGCTGAAAGCAGCACCGCAAAAAACCAGCCCGTTAATTTCAGCCCCTTTTTCTGCGTTACAAGCAATGCCCCCAAAACCATTAAAAAAATCCCGATTAATTGCATTGCTGTAAGTTTTTCTCCCAAAAAGAAAACTGCCAACACCACTGTAAAAAGGGGCATTGTGTTGATTGCCGTCATGACCCTTGACATTTCGGTTTCATGCATTCCCTTGAAGTAAAGCATTACCGCTGAAAAATTGAACAGGCACGCGCCGAAAAGCACGGCAAGCCATTTTATTTCAGGAAAACCGAAACCGAATAAAAGAAACAAAACGAGAAGTATGGGAATGCTCGCTAATTGCATTAAAACGGTTGCAATAAGGGGGTTCTTTGTGAACTTGCTTACCAGGATTTTGTCGAAAACATTTGTAAAAGACCACAGGAAAACCGTGAGCAATACCAGAAAAAACCAGAGCATTTTTTTTCTCTCCGCGTTTCCCAAGAATACAGCCAGCGATTTCAATTAAAGACTTTCTGTTGAAAAAATCCTGCAGGGCAGGGTAATTGCCATGGCTGAAAGAATTCTCGGCATAGACCTGGGTGCAAGCAGCGCCGACTTCGTTCTCATGGACAGCGGAAAAATTTCATTCTGCGAATCCCTCGCGCCGATGGACTTGATTGAGCTCGCAAAAAAAATAAAACAATTGAAGTCAGAACTCGGGGGAATTTCGTTCATTGCTTTGACAGGGGGAAAAAGCGCTTTTTCCCCAAGCACGTTCTCAAAAACCCCGGTGAAAAAAGTGAACGAAATAAGCGCAATAGGTGCCGGAGGCTTGTTCGTTTCAGGCAAGCAGCGAGCGCTGGTTGCATCGCTGGGAACAGGCACGTGCATTGTTTGCTGCAGGGGAAAAAAATTCGAGCACTGTTCGGGCACGGGCGTTGGCGGCGGCACATTGCTGGGTTTATCGCAAAAAATGCTGGGAACAGCGGACTTAAAAAAATTCAATTCCCTCGCGGAGAAAGGCTCGCTGAGAAAAATTGACTTGCGCGTTGCTGACATTGTCGGCTCGGGGATTGGCAGTCTTCCGGGAACGGCAACAGCGGCAAATTTCGCAAAGCTTTCCGGCGCGAAAAAGGCGGACATTGCCCTGGGAATAGCAAACCTCGTCGCAGAAGCGAATGCCTCGATTATTTCCCTTGCCGCGGAAAAATGCAGACAGCGCGACATTGTGCTGACAGGGAAGCTTTTGAGCATTCCTGTCGTAAAAAAAAGGCTTATCGCGGGCTTCCGCCTGCTGGGCAAAAAAGCGGTTGTGCCGGAACACTATGCGGTTGCCACCGCCGCCGGGGCATGCGTTGCCTGAGCCCCGCGATTGAGAAAGGCACGCAAAAACAATTTTAAACCCTTTCCATTCTCTTATTTATTGCTTTTAACTGATTGCGGGGATTGGATTGATTAAGCTGAGCAAGGTTGAGCCCTGGCAGACAGCCATAAGGGCAATTTCTAACTTCATTTCAGAGGGCAACTTCCGCTTCAATGACAGGGGCGTATCATTCAAGGCAATCGACCCAAGCCAGATAGTGCTCGTTAACTACCATGCGGAAAAGAGCTTTTTCGACAAGTTTGATGTCGAGCCTTCGCTCATAGGCATTGATTTGGACGAATTGAACAAGGTAATGCGCCGCGCCCTGCCGCACGACACGCTTGAAATGGACATCAATGACTCTCACTTGTTAATCAATCTGCGAGGACAGCTGGACAGGAGCTTCCGACTCTCGCTCATCGATGTAAGCGAGGAGGAAGCCGAAATTCCCGAACAGGAATTCGATGCAGTTGTTGAATTCAACGCGCGCGTTTTGCAGGAAGCACTGAAGGATGCCTCGCTGTTCGGCAGCAGCGTCGTGTTCCGCGTGGAAAAAGGAAAGCTCTCAATTGAAGCCCGCGGTTCACAGGGAACTCTGCGCACTGAAGCAAAGCAAGCCGAACTCGTCAAAGTGAAGGCAAAAAAGGACATTACGAGCAAGTATTCCCTGAATTTCCTGGAAAACATTGTGAAGGAAGCGCACCCCGATTCAAAGGTGAAACTGGAATTCAAGAACGAGGCGCCAATGCGCATTTCCTACGACATCCACGACACAAAAATACAATTCCATTTAGCGCACATGATTTTGTGAACGCCGCCGCTTGGGAGTTTAGAGGAACCCCGCTCTGTAACTCTTTTTAATCCCTTTCCCGCGCTATTCTTTTTATGGTTTCCCCGGAGCAATTGCGGTTCGCGCAAAAATATCCCTTCACTGCCACGGCAAAAAACGCAATCAAATCGCTTGATGTTTCGCTGGGAAAAATAAGCGAGGACGTGCGCGAAAGAGCGGTATTGCGCGTGCAGAACGCTCTCTCCCGCAAGCCGTACGCTTACCGCATTTTTGGGGAGGACCGCGAATTGCTTGAAAACGAAGTGCTTTCCTTTCCCGTGGCAAAAATAATAGTCTCATTGCTCGAAGTGCCCTTTGCTGCTGAAAGGTTTGCGGAAAGCGTTTCAGACTCAGCACTGGAATTCCTGCGCAGCGCGGATAACCCGCTGGACGAAGCAACCGCGCTTTCTTCCGAACTCAAAGTAAAATTCGACTTGGACGAGGAAACGCGCTTCCTTGTCCAGTTGCAGTCCTTCCTTTCAATTCCTTTCAGGCATGCTTCCCTCAAACTCATAAACCGCGATGTGGAAAAGGGAAAGGTTTTTTTGGAACAGGAAGCATTCGCCCTCTTCCTTTCGGAAAAAGCATTCGCCCTCGTGCTCGAATCACTGCCAGTGCAAGGGCAGGGATTCCCCCCGTGGCTCAAGGAAGCCGCGCTTTCAATTTCCAAGCAGTACACGAAGAAAAGGCGCGCTTCTTTCGGCAGGATTTCGGGAAGGGTGCGCGCGGAATTCTTTCCGCCGTGCATGGAAGCACTCTACGCAGACCTCCAGCGAGGCAAAAACCTGCCTCACATGGCCCGCTTTACGCTTACAACCTTTCTCAATGCAGCGGGAATGCCGCAGGAGGAAATAGTGCGGGCGTTCTCCAGCGCCCCGAATTACAGCGAGCGCATAACACGCTACCAGGTGAAAAAAATATGCTCATTGAAAGGTCGCGGTTATTCTCCGCCAACGTGCGCAAAACTGAAATCCGCGGGACTGTGCAATGCCTCGTGCAGCGTAAAGAGCCCCATGCAGTTTTACCGCCGCGGTTTTTTCAAGGGAAAGAGAGAAAATGGAAAGAAAAAGTGATTTTATGGATATTGAAAGCCAAAAATTTTTGGAGGAAAAATTCCACTCGTATTACGATTCCAGGAGAATTCCCGCGGTTCCCTCAATTGAGGCGCGGGAGTTCGGAATAGGCAGTTTCGGCAAAAAAATAGTGAAAAGGCATTTGTCTTTTGCGGGAGAAAAAGAATTCAATGCGTTTCTCCGCTCCGATGCACCGCCGTACATTTCGTACTCCAGCGCCTATTACAGTAAGCCTTCCGCCCGCCCTATGGAGGCAAAGGGCTTTTCCGGTGCCGATTTGGTGTACGAATTCGATGCAGACGACATTCCAACGGACTGCAAGAAAAAGCACGATTCCTGGAAATGCGGGGAATGCGGTGCCGAAGGCAGGGGCGCGCAATCGCATTGCACCGAGTGCGGTTCTCCCGTCAGCGTGCAGCAGTGGTTCTGTCCCGAATGCCTTGAGGCAGCGAAGCGTGAAACACTGAAACTGCTCGAAATCCTCGAAAAAGAGTTCGATTTCTCCAGCATTTCCGTCAACTTTTCCGGCAATGCGGGCTACCACGTGCACATAAGAAGCAATGAAGTCCGCGCTCTTTCACAGCGCGCCCGCATTGAACTCCTGGACTATCTCACGCTCAACGAATTCGATTCCGGAGCGCACGGATTTGGTGTTCCTCTATTCAGCGGCGAGTCAAGGGATTCCGCAACGCTCACCTGCCCCATTCCCTCAAAATCCAAGGGCTTGACCAAGCGCTTTATGAAAAGGCTTGTTTCCTTCATAAAGGAATGGGACGCGGAAAAACTCGCGGTTTACGGAATGATTAAAAGGAAGGAATCAGCCTTCCTCCTGAAAAACAAGGAAAACATTCTCAAAAAAATAGGGCAGGGAATACTGCTCCCAATTGATGCTTCAAGGTCCTCAACCTCGCAGAAGTTCTGGCGCTCTCTCATTGAAAAGGCGTTGATTGAGGAATCCATAAAACTCAACGTGGACAGGCAGGTTTCCACAGATTTGCACCGCATTCTCAGAATGCCCGGCACACTGCACGGCGGCACGGGTCTCGTTGCCTCGGCTGTCAGTGCGGGGCAGCTTAAAAAATTCAATCCTTTCAGGGATTCCGTTGCCTTTTCCGCCGAACCGGAAAAGGTTTTTATTAACAATTCTCCAGAATTTGAATTGAAGGGCGAAAAATTTCCCGCTTACAGGGAACAGGAAGCGGAACTGCCCTGCTTTGCAGCGGTTTACCTGATTGCAAAGGGGCGCGCTTCAATCGGGGGCAAGAGAAATGGATTACACCGAGTTGAGGAGAGTCTACAGGCTTGAAAAGAATTCCTCCCAGCTCGTAAAGCTCGAACCCGGATTTTACCCCGACCTGAAAGCATTGCTGCGGGAACAGCGTTCCTCTTACCTTTCAAACATAAAAAACGGCAATCTCTCAAAAGCAAAAAATTACTCCGAATTAACAAAGCTTGTGAGGGAAATCCTCCAGCTCAGGGAGAAAAAAATACTCCACAAAGCACTTGTTGTTTCCCGCAGCGGCGAATTCTCCGATTCAAACCTCACAAAAGAGGAAAAGAAAACCTTTTCAGGAATACTTGAGGTGCTGCGGTCTCACAAATCCGAAATAAACGGATTGCTCGGGGAAAGCGAAAAACCCGAATCAAGGAAAAAGTCTGAGCGCAAGGATTCACAGTCCGTAAAAGTGAGCATTTCAAAAGAAGTGCCGGCTTTTGTGAGCGCGGACATGAAAGAGTATGGACCCTTTTCCGAGGGACAGGAAGTCGAGCTTCCCAAAAAAACCGCCGAACTCCTCGTTTCAAGAAAACTCGCGGAATTCAAGTAACCAGCGCGGGATTCAGCGATTTTCCTCCCGCCGCGCTTCGGAAATAAACGCTTTTTTAATTGTTTGTTGGGGCCCCGTTGCCTCGAGCGGCAGGGGGAAGAGAGCGAACTTTAGGGGAAATGCACTCTCAGGTCAGCCAGAACGTGGCTGACAGGATAGACAAGGCTTTTAGGAATTTTTTGCGAGAATCAAGCGGGGCGAAAAAAAGAAAGGATTTCCACGCTTCAAGAAATACGGAACTTATAGCAGCATCACATTGCCACAGATAACCAATCCAAAATACGTAGGCAAGAAAACCTATTTTCCTAAGATAGGGTGGATTAACACAAAATACCATAGAAAAATAGAGGGAACGCCGAAGGCGGTTACTATAAAAAAGGCAAAAAGTGGAAAATGCTTCATAACAGTTTGTTGCGATAGCATAAGCAAAAAGCCCGTCAAAACACCCAACAACGAAATTGGCATTGATTTAGGGTTGAACCATTTTATTGCTACGAGCGATGGCGAGTTCTTTGAACACCCAAAGCCAATGAAGAAACTCTCGAAAAAAAGGAAGAGGGCAAACAGGCGTTTTAGTAAGACAAAGAAGAGAAGTGAGAATAGAAACAAGGCGAGAGTTAGGCTGGCGAGAACGGATGAAAAAATTGCAAACATTAGGAACGATTTTGGTTGGAAGACTTGCCTTGCTCTCATTAAAAAATACAAAACAATTTATGTAGAAGACTTGAGCATAAATCCAATGATGAAGAATCATTACTTGGCTGGTTCAATAACTGATGTTTCCTGGAACGACTTTCTGCAAAAGCTTTCCTTCAAGGCTGAAAGTGCTGGTGGGAGAATAGTGAAAGTTAATCCGAGGAATACATCGCAAGTGTGCAGCAAATGCAATAGAGAAGTTAAAAAAGGTTTGGCTGTAAGAATTCATAAATGCCCTTACTGTGGTTTGGAAATGGATCGTGATGTAAATGCTGCACGTAATATACTCAAAGGAGCTACGGCTGGACGAGCCGGAAGTCACGCTTGTGGAGATTCTCATTGGAGAATCGATGAATCAAGAACTACACGCCATGAAATAGGGGCTGAAAGCCCACGCTCTCAAGCGTGGGAGGATGTCACTTGTTTGTTTTCAAGTAATTCTTAAAACAATTGAAGCGTTAAAAAAACGCTGGAAAAAGCGTTTGGTGGTAAAAATGGCAAAGAACCTCGGAGAAAGAATTCCCAAACCAAAAAACAAGTTTTTAAAGGTCAAATGCGAGAGCTGCGGAAACGAGCAGGTCATATTCTCGGCGCCTTCCCGCAGTGTAAAATGCCTTGTGTGCGGGCAGGAGCTTGCCGCAAGCACAGGTCACAGGGCAAACCTCAAGGCAAAAATAGTGAAAGAATTTGAGTGAGGCAAAAATAATGGATTTTCCGGAAGCAGGCGAAATTGTAGTGGCGGAAGTAAAGCGCGTGCTGAATTACGGCGCTTTCGTTGAACTGCCTGAATACGGAAACATGACGGGATTCATTCACATTTCCCAAGTCGCGTCGCGCTGGGTCAAGAACATAAGGAACCACGTGCGCGAGAACCAGGTCCGCGCTGCCACTGTTCTCAAAGTGGACAGGTCAAAGAACCAGGTGGATTTATCGCTGACCAAGGTTTCCGCTCAGCAGCAGAGGGAAAAGCTCGAGGAATGGAAGCAGTCGAAGCGCTCGAAAAAGTTGCTGGAAGTGCTGGCAAAGCGCAAAAAAAAGCCGGTTTCCCTTGCAGTGAAGGAAGTGGCAGAGCCGTTGATTGAAGAACATGGTTCCTTGGCAGAGGCATTCAGGCAGATTGCCTCCGGAGGAAAAGAAAAAGCGGTTGGAGTTAAAAAAGAATGGCTGCAGGAACTCCTAAAAATAGTTGAAGAAAACATTTCCCCGCCGAGGAAAACCGTGGAGGGAATTCTCACGCTTAAAAGCCTTGAATCCAACGGTCTGGAAACAATAAAGAAAGCCCTTGCAGAGGGAAAAAAGCAGGCAAAAGGCGTTGAAGTTGAACTCTACTACAAAGGCGGCGGCAGCTATGTTTTAAAAGTTTCCGCTGAGGACTACAAGCACGCCGAAAAGGAAATGGAGAGCGTAAGGGAAAAGGTTGAGGAAATAATGAGGGCGGGCAAGGGAAGCGCGGAATTCAGCAAAAAGGGATGAAAAATGCCTTCAAGGGTTGAAATTTTAACAAGGAAAAAATTCAAGAAGCCCGTTCTAATCACCGGACTGCCGGGCATTGGCTTGGTGGGCAAAATTGCAGTTGACTACTTGCTAAAAGAATTCAACGCCCAAAAAATAGCGAATGTTTATTCCGATTCCTTTCCGCCTAGCGTACGCACCGAAAACGGAACGCTCGACCTCATAAGGGACGAAATTTTTTTTGCTGAATCGAAAGGAAGGCATTTCCTTTTTTTAGCCGGACCAGTTCAGCCTTCCCTTGACATTCGCATTGGCACAACCTACGGGCATTACGAGTTTGCCTCCGCGGTCGTGCAGGCGGCAAAAAAGTTCGGAGTGAAGGAAATTTTCACTCTCGCGGGAATAAACGTGGGGGACGAGCGCTTGGAGCGCGAGCCCGGCGTGGTTATAGCGGCAACGGACAAGCACCTGCTCCAGCAGCTCAAAAAACTCGGGGCAAAAGTGAATTCGAACGGCGGCCTCATTTCCGGCGCTGCTGGATTAATCCTCGGAATCGGCGCAAAGCAGGGAATTTCAGGCGCCTGCATAATGGGGGAAACGAACGCAAAGCTCATTTACGGAGACCACGGCGCTGCGGAAAAAGTGCTCAAGATTTTGGTGGAAAAGTTCGGTTTCAAAATAAAAATGGCCCACATTAAAAAGGAAGCCCGCAATATTGAGCGCGCGTTCGAGCAGTTGAGCAAGCAGTTCGAGGAAAAGCGCGAGGAATTCGAATCCGAAAAGCCGAGTTACGTGCGCTGATTGTCAGAATTCCCCCAGCGTTCTCTGCCCGCTGAATGCTGAATTGCATTCCAGGCATTCTTTCAATTCCAGTTTCTTCATTTCAAGTTCTTCCCCGCTGTCGCAGATTACCGGCTCCCCGTATTTTCCCCCGCCGCCGCTCTTGTATAACACCCTGCCGAGGCGGAAGGATTCAATTTTTTTCGCAACTTCCCCGCTGGCTTCCGCGAGTTCCACTACAGGCAAATCCACGAGCACTTTTATTTCGGACTCAAACCTGTCAATGAATTCCCTCCAGAGCGACTGCACTTTTTGGGAGTTCACATTCTCCGAGCCCAGCGCGAGTTTTATTATTTCAGCGAGAGGAATGCTGTGCATGTAAGGCGGCCTGTTTTCAGGGTGAATTTCCTGCGCGAATGCCGCCAGTTCCAGAATCCTGTGCCTCACGCCCTTTTTTATTGTGCCCTTGCATTTCGGGCACTTCCATTTCATTCTTTCCGCGTCTTCAATGGAATAGCGTTCGTAGCATTTATTGCACGCTGTGCAGTGGTATTTTCCCTCCCCCGGGTTCAGTCCAACGTTCAGCGTGCAGCCCCTTTCTCCCTTTCTTTCCAATGCTTTTGCCAGTTCCCCGAAGCACGGCTCCTTCATTTTAATGCGGGTGAATTCCCTTCCAATCCTGTGCGGCCAGGGAGAATGCGCGTCGCTGAAAGTGAAAAACTCATAGGAATGATTTTCTTCTATCAGGTCGGCGAAATAGGAATCCGCGCTCAGCCCCAATTCAATGAATTTTATTTGCTCACCGCAAGCGCCGTAGCATTTCCGCACGGAATCAAAGTGCGCGTAAACGGAGTAATAGGGCGTGAAAGCGTGCGCCGGTCCGATGATGCCGCCGGCTTCGCGCACTTTTTCGGCGAGCTTTTCCGCGTTCAGCCGCAGTGTGGGTCGGCCGAAGCCCATTCCGTCCAGTCTCCCGTAAGTCTGCAGCGCACTGCGCAGTTCTTCTGCCGCGGAAAAATCCGGCAGGAAGAAAATGTGGTGCACTTTCGCCGAGTCATTAATTTCCCCGCCGAGCAGGAATGCTGTTCCGCTGTTCTTTTCGCGGAACACTCCCTGTTCTTCCGAGAGCGATTTTTTCGCGTGCTCGAGCCATTCCCTGCAGAGAATGTCCCCTGTGCACATTAAATGCAGGCCTTTGAGTTTTGCCTGCTCTCCTATTGCCGGGAGCAGCATGTTTTTGCTCACTCCACCCGAATAAAGCCCGTGCAGGTGCAGGTCGCAGTCGAATTCTTCCATTTTTTTCTCCCCGGGAGAATAATGCTTAAAGAATGTTGCAATAAAATGATTATAAAACAATTCAGGAAAGGGCGGGACAAAATGAAGGAAGCATTTTTTTACTCAAAGGAAAAAGGAAAAGTGCGGTGTTCAGCGTGCAACCGCCGCTGTTCAATTCCCGAAAGCGCAGCGGGCTACTGCCGCGTTCGCAAGAACGTTGGCGGAAAGCTTTATTCACTGGTGTATGGGAAAACGCTCACGCTTTCGGTTGACCCGATTGAAAAAAAGCCCCTGTTCCACTTCAAGCCGGGAACGATGTGCAACGGCGTCAGCACTTACGGCTGCAATTTTTCCTGCAGGTTCTGCCAGAACCATCACATTTCGCAGGATTTCACAGAGGAAATGATTGCCAGTGTGCCTGAAACCACTCCGGAAGAAATAGTTGAGGACACGCTGGACAAGGAAGTGGAGGGCATTGCCTACACTTATGTCGAGCCAACAATTTTTGCGGAATACGCCCTTGACACAATGAAAATAGCGAAGGAAAAATCGCTTTACAACGTGTGGGTGAGCAATGGCTACATGAGCAGGGAGTTAGCCGAAGCATTGCTTCCCTGCCTCGACGCAATAAACATAGACTTGAAGGGCAATGCTGCATTCTACAAAAAGATGTGCGGCAACGCGGACATAGGGCGTGTGAAGGACAACATTCGCTTTTTCCACGAAAAAGGCGTTCACGTTGAGGTAACAAATCTTGTAGTGCCCGGCTATAACGATTCACGCAGCGATTTTCAGGGAGTAGCGGAATTCATTGCCTCCCTGAGCGAAGAAATGCCGCTGCATTTCTCCCGCTTTTTTCCCCATTACAAAATGCTGGATGTGCAGCCAACGCCTTTGGAAACACTGGCTGCAGCGCTGGAGGAGGGAAAAAAAGCCGGCTTGAAATACGTGTATGCGGGCAACACGCCCAGAGAGCACAGCACGTACTGCCCCAAATGCGGAAAGCTTCTCGTGGAGAGAAGCGGCTTCTCTGCAATAGTTTCAGGGCTTGACGAGCAGGGAAAATGCGTTTTCTGCGGTTTTGACACGAAAATAGTGCGCTGAAGGCATTTTCTGCGTACAGGAAGCGTTTTTTGCGCTTTTAACCGCTTTTGGTCTCCTCTATACAATGCCCATAAAGCGCAGCACCAGCATTACCCCTATTCCCGCCAGACCGAATATTACGCTTACCACAAGACTTGGAATGAAAGGCAGTCCGACCTTGAACACGTACTGGAGCACTATCCATGCAATTACGCCGAGAACGGAGTTTATTATTATTTTTTTAATAAACAGCATGAAGAGCACTGCGACAACAATGAGGATTATTCCCGCTATGAGTATTTTTGGGTCGCTTACAAAGGGCAGCGCGTCCGCCAGACCCTCCGCGGCTTTTCCCAGCATCTCGGAGCCCGGCAGTTCTCCGATGCCTGATTGTAAAAGCAATTCCATAAACAAATATCCCATCAAACGGTTTTTAACTTTTTTTGAGGAGAATTAATGGAAGTGCAATGGAAGTGATTGCAAAAATGGCGGAATTCACTGAAATCGAGAAAAAAATAGCGTTGGTCCTCTTGGAAGGCCCGATGTCGTTAAGCGAACTCCGGGAGCGCTTTCCCGGGAAGAAAGACTCGCTGCAGCAGGCGCTTAACAAAATGATAAGACTGAATCTGGCGGAGAAAAAAGGCTCCTCCTACTCTCTCAGGGAAAAAATAGCGAAGGAATTGGAGAAGCGCAGGGACATACTCGAAAGCGATTTCTTCAAGTTGCGGCTGAAAGCGTATATTGAAATGCAGGCAGTGAACAGGGAACTGCTTGAAAGGGAGATTGCAGCAGTGGAGGAAGCAATAAAAAAACAGAAAGACCTCACGCTTTACTCCCTGAAAGCGGAGAAAATAGCGGAACAGGAAGACTATTTCTCGACATTCATAGAACTGGACTTCACTGTTAAGGATTTTTCCACACTGGTAAAGTTCATGTTCTTCTTTTCCCCGAGCTCAATCGAAGTAATCCGCCCCCCCAAAATCGAAATTGCCGCCTTTGACCTGCAGGAGGGGCTCATGGACCTGATTGACATGGTGGAAAAGTACAATTCCTACATAAGAAAAGAGCACAGCAAAAAAGAACTGGACAGATTCCACAAACGCCTTTTTTCCGCACAGGGGAAAAAATGAAAAAGGCACGGTTTCGCAAATCAACGAAACCCAATTCAACAAAAAAAGTAATTATTGCCCTATGAAAAGGGCATTCTGTGAAAAAAAGGAAGCGAACCGAAACGTATATAAATAAGCCCCTTTATTTTATAATACACGGCCGTAATTTGCTTTCTACCCGTTACCATGGAAGACGGGCAAGATTAGCTAATTACATACCTAAATAAAAAAAGTTTTGTGAGGTGAAACAAAACATGAATGTAAAGAAACTAGTGGCATTAGGTGCCGGTGCGGCTCTTGTGGGAGCAGCGTTAGCGCCTATAGCGACAGCAGTGGACGTACAAAAATCCGACCTAGCGAACTCGCAGGGTCAGATTGCAGTGGACATAGTAGTTGCAAGCAATGCAGGGATTACAGACGTGCTGTGGGGCGGCAATATTGCTGCTTTGGTGGCACAGTTCGGCGTTACAGAGCAGGCAGTAACAGTAAACAAAGCCTGGGCTGAAGGCGTTGAATTGGGCGAAGAAACCACAGAAACGGTGGAGCCAACAGATTTGAGCGTGGACCTAGCAATAGGTGGAACAACCACAACCTACTCTGATTCTGACAGCGAAACCTATGACTCGACAACCATGAATTCCACCGCCGGAACAGGAGCAGAGTTCATAAAAGAACTCACAAGCTCGCAGCTCTCTTTCCTGTACAACAGCAACGACACCTTCAAGTACGGTTCAGGAACTACAGCAACAGGGACAAACTACACCCAAACAATAAAGGAGAAAATCGGAATAGAGGCTGACGCAAGGTTCGACTACGACAGGGTTTCGGTTGAAGACTTCATAGTCTACATGGACGCAGTCGGAGACTTCAACTACGAGCTAACCTTCACAAAGGGAATACCAACAGACAACACCCTAGCCGGAGGTTACGACACAGCATTCCAGGACGGAGACAACGACAACATAAGAATCCCCTGGTTCGGAGAAATGTACACCGTCTTTTCGGCGAAGAACAGTCTCTCAGCAAACTACGCCAGCTCTGAACTGACCTTGGTGAAAGACACTGGAAAAGTTACCTACTATGCAGGGGAAGAAATCACCGGACTGACAGGAAAAGGCACCTACGCCGGCGAGGAATTGAAAGCAGTGCTGGAAACAGTGTACGAGACTTCACAGGGAGCAACCTACCAAGCCAGGTGGGCATTGTACAAAGCGGACGACGACACTTCGACGGCAACACCGATTGACACGCAGACAGCCGGAACAGCAGTATTCCTGGAAGACCAGTTCAAGAGCGGAGACGTATTGGATACTTCCCTTTACGTTGAAGCAATAGGGCTGGAGAAAACAGGAGACCAGAGAGGATTTGCAACAGTGACAAAGGGAGACGACCTGATAAAGGTTGTGGACAACAAGCAGTATCCATACTCCGCATCGGACACAGACTCGACAAACGACTACTGGAAAGCCGAAATTGTTGAGGGCACAACCACGAGCCCGGACGTAAACACCTTCTCAAAGATAACAATCTACAACAACATAAAGCTCTGGGACCAGGACAACCCGCTTTACGCAGGCGGAGCAAGAGAAGGAAGATACGGAACAGGCGCTTGGTCTCTGACACAGGACGACGTTGTAGCAAACGAAGCAAACCACGCAGTGTTCCTGGACGGCGAGTCAGATAGCACGCAGGGATACGGCTATGCAGAAGTTGTCTTTGACGGCTGGAAAGGCGGAGAAAACACCACTCTCATAGAGATTGGTGACGGCAAAGTGCACTACTGGGACACAGGAGACACAGAGCACAACATACCGTTCTACGATAAACTGAAGATTACCTCGACAGAGAGGACCTTCACCATCGACGACCAGACCTTTTACTACAGGTGCGACACAACGGACAACAACTTCCTTTTGGGAGGAGACAACAACTACCTGAACGGCCAGCTCATGGGATTCGGCGGCTCGGACACAAACATGTACGACACCACAGCGGGATACGTCGACCTAACCCTTAAAGCAGGGGAAACAGGAACAACTGTGGTCGACCTCAACGGGTTCAGCTACACTTGCACGCACACGTTTGCTGGAAGTACATGGAACTGTGTTGCAGACGGAAACTGTGAGTTCGCAAAAGCGTCCTTTGACTCGGCTGCAACAGGCGACTACATTGGAACCTTTACAGCAGGAGCCAGGACAACTTACCCAACATGGTACTACGACGACGGAAACACAGACCACCAGGAGAACCTGCAGAAAGCGTCAATACCGCTGACAGGCTCAGGACTCAACGACCAGACCTACTACTACACCTACATAGGAATGGAGTCAACCTACGGTAACCTGTGGTTGCTGTTGGACGACACCACAAACTTCGCAGTGCAGTACGCCAAGGACATCCAGTTGGTCGGAACGGACACAGACGAGACAACAGGGCCAGGAACACCAAACGCTACCTACTACGTGCCGGATGAGATAGAACTCGGAGGAAGCCCCTCGGACAACACATTCTATGTTGCAAGCTTCAACATAAACGAGAACGCAGGCGGATGGGACGGAAACGTCTACATTGAAACAAAGACAGACAACATAGTAGTGCTGCCTAACAACAACCTGGACATCTACTCAGTGGACTTCAACTACAAAAATGCCACATGGACTCTCAGATACGATACTCCGGGAAGCTATATAGCACAGGCATACTCTGACTATGGCTCGTGGTACACGGTAGCCGACGAGAAAGTCCTCAAGGCAGTAATGCCCGAGAACCAGCAGAAACTCAAGCTGACAGTGATAGGCGAAGGCACGACCACGACAACAGCAGCTGACGAAACCTTTGAAGGCGTGGCAGAGGGAGAGAAAGTGACAACCGAAGCGGGAACCGAAATAACGGTTTCGGCAATCAACTACACGGCAGGAACCTTCACTTACACGCCAGCCGGAGTAAGCCTCGACGACGTGGTTGCAACAGCGGACCCAGACGCAGCTGTAACAATCGTTCCGGTAGGAACATTGTTGAAAACAGACAAGGCTGCGATGGGAAGCGGCAAGACACACATCATCATTGGTGGACAAAAAAGGAACACAATGGCAGTAGGCAAAGTGTTGGGCGACGGCTCGACAATAGAGGAAACCCTTGTCGCAACCGGAGACTACGTTTCAGAGAAACTGCCGGACGGAGACTTCCTGTTGGCTGGATACACCGCTGCTGACACAGAAACAGCGTGCGGCGAGTTCGTGGACGCCTTGGAAGCACTGTTGGGCTGAAATTAAAAAAAAGGGTTTGAAAAAACCCTTTTTTTCTTCTTTTTTTTATTTTTTTCTATGGTTTATTGATAGGTGGACATTTTGAAAAAGAAAAATTTGGGTTATATTGCCATTGTGGTTATTGCAATTATTCTCGCTGCCTCGGTTTTTTACCTTCTCACGGCAAAAAGAACAGGGCACGAGTTTGAGTATTATTCAGGGGGGGTGCTGTTTACCTCCGATGCAAAGCAGCCGATGGAATTGCTTGAAGAGCTTTCGGGAAAAAATACTTTTTTCATTTCTCCCGCGCTCAGTTCCGCGCCCTCAAACGAGAATTCCAGCATTTCGAACAGTTTCTTCCTGCCTGCAATGATTGTTGTTGCAGGAAATGACAAGAATGCGGTTTCGCTTGCAAGGGTTTTTTCGGGTTCGGAGCTGAAAAGCTGTGAGACGAACTTGGGGGATGCCCGCACAAGGCTAACGCTTTCGGCACAGGAATGCCTTTCGCTGATTGAAAGTAGCAATGACTCTGTTTTTATATTCGCGGATTTCCCTAACGCGGAAGAAGTGGAGCAGGTGTTCGTTTCAGAGAACTCAATCGAGGTAAAGACCAATAGTTTCAGTTCAATGAAAACGAGTTCACTGGCTTTGCTTGAGCGCATGTTTCCCAATGCAAGGGGAGTGATTGAATCCTCTAACCAAGTGCTGGGGGGCCTTGGATTTGGGTGAAGGGAATTCAGGTCCGCAGTTTCTCAGGGCGCTGCTGTCCCTTGTCCTTGTTGCAGCGTTGCTTTTCCTTGTCGCCTGGTTAACTGAAGCGCATTCCGAACTCGGAAAGGTCGATTTTTTCCTGTTGGCTTCGGCGGCAACCTTTTTTCTTCTCTCCGTCTTTGTGTGGATAGTTTCATGGGCTTTCCTTATAAGGAAAAGGCACGGCATTCCTTATCCCAAAATGCTCGCAATAGGCTTCTCTTCTGTTTACGGAAGCATTACCCCTGTGCAGATAGGCGCGGAAGCGCTCAGGAGCATCAGGTTGAAGCGCTTGTTTGGCGTTTCCTTAACCGAAAGCGTTTCCTCCGCAATGGCCGTGAAGGGATTAAAGTTCGCTTCTCTTTCGCTCAGCGCTTCGGTTCTGATTGCCCTCTTTCTTTTGGGAAGGGAAATTGACGCAATACTGCTTGTCCCGCTTCTCTCGGGCTTTTTCGTTGTTTTGATCGCTGCATTCCTGTTCCTCCTGCCCATTAACAAGCGCTTTGGAGAAAAGATTTCCTCATTTTTCCTTTCCTTCCGCGCAATTCCGGGCTTTTCATTGCTGGGAAAGTATTTTTCCAGTTACTCGGATTACCTGGCGGAAATTTCCAAGAATGCGTTCCTCTGGATATTCTTTCTTTCCTTTTCTTCCTGGGTCCTTGAATTTCTCGCATTCTATTTTGTTTTCCTTTCCCTTAACCTTTTTCTGCCGCTGGCTTCCCTTGCGGTATTGTTCGTTCTCCTGGCGGTAGTAGAAAGAACCCCTTTCCTTCCCCGCGGCATACTTTTGTTCGAGATAGCCGGCTTTGCATTCCTTTCAATGTCCCACCTTGTCCAGACAGAACTTTCCGTTGGGGAAATCGGCTCGGTGATAGTTCTCCTTGACTTTGTAAGACTTGTGGTGCCGGTTTTCCTCTCAGTGCTTTTCTACGCGGTGTTCAAAGCGAGAGGAATAAAAAACTCCAGAAAGAGCAGTTCACTGCAACAAGTATCCAGATGATTGCAACAAGCACGTGCTCTTTTTTTGGCCCCAGAATTATTATGAGCAGTTTTGCAAAGTCCAGCTTTTTTTTGCCCTTGTAATCCGGCAGATTAATTTTTCCCTCGGCGTCCAGCGAATATGGTCTTGCTTTTCTCTGGCTGGGGTCGCTGGGGTTTGTTGCCATTTTTACCGCAAAGTCTATCATGTGGGGCAAAAAGAAAAGGAAACTGAAGACCATCAGAGTCCAGCTGCCTGCAATTACCATCATTCCAGCAAGTGCAGAACCAATGAGCAGTGTTCCGCTGTCTCCCGGGAATGCCCTTGCGGGATAGAGGTTGAATAAAAGCATTGCAAGTATTGCCCCGCTAACAATAAGCGCGAGCGGGTATAAGGGGCTTCCCGAAACAAAGAGAAGAATGAAATAGAAGACCGAAATAATGAAACCGGAGCCGATTTCCCACCCGTTCAGTCCGGCAAAAGTGTTCTCAAAGCTTGCTATTCCCGCCAAGTAAAGCGCCGCAACGATTGCAAGAAGGGAATATGGGAAATTCAGCGCTGCAAACACAAGCGAGACAACCGCTATAGTCAGTGCCCTGAAGCCCCAGCTCCGTGTTTTGCCCAGGAATTTGGGTTTTATGTCGTCCAGAAGTCCCACGGAAGAGAAAACACTCACCATGAAAAGCCATATTGCCACTTTTGTTTCCAGAATTCCGAATACCCCGTTTAAAAGCCCTGCTGCGGAAACAATCCACAACGGGACAAGCATTGCAATGCCCACGCTTTCAGGGAGTTTTATCTGGGAGGGCTTGTTTATGTCAATGCCTATTATGCCCTTTTTCCTGTTTATTTTTGCCACAAGGAAAACGCTGAGAAATCCGATAAGGAGGGAAGGCAAAAACCAGTAAACCGCGGAACCAATCATTCTTTTTCCCCGAACGCCTGAAGAAACAAACTAAAGTATTTGCGTCAAAAGATTTAATTACGTTTCTGTTCCCTCTTTCCCGGGCTTCATTAATTCGGAGAGGAGCACTGTTGCATAGCATCCCTTATCCAGGTAAAAAGAAACCTTGCATTTCCTCTTTCCCTCAAAAAATTCGTCCTCCCCAATTTCCAGCAATTTCATTTCCCTCGGGAAAAAGAAAATTTTCCTCCTCGCTCCCTGGCAGGAGCATTCCTTCATTTTTTCCAGCTTGAAATCCGCAAACGTGATTCCCTCTTTTTCGAGCAGTTCCCTTTCCAGTTCCCCTATCCTGCCCGGCGAAAACGCGGAGTTATAACCGGGCAGCAAGCCCATGGGAATTCCGTCCTCCTGGGGTTCGCCCTCGAGAGGCTCAAAAAGCCCTTCCCCGAGCCTTTTTTCCACGAGCCGGTTGAACAAATGGGACTGGTAGGCGTGAGTGAATAGAAAGCGCAGCCTGCGGGGAAGAATGCTGAATGCCCCGAAAAAGTCCTTCCTGTTGTTTGCCAGGTAATGCGCCATTGCTCTCTCATAACGGTATTTTATGGGAAATTCCCTCTCCGCCTGCTTGAAGTTGCTGGATTCTGCCAAATGCAGCCTTGCCTCTTTCACTTCCTTTTCCTCGAGCTCGCTTATTGCGGTCAGGTAAAGCATTACCGCTGATTTTATGTCCTCCCTGATTATTTCCCTTCCCACCAAATGACTTATCTGCCTTATGCTGCCGAACCTCTGCTCTCCAAAGTAGTTGGGAATTCCTTTCTCCATTTCCCCGAACGCCTCATCCCCCCTTTTCTTGATTTCCTCCCCGCTCAGGGGAATATCCCTTATTTTTACAGTGAAATAGTTTCCATTCAGGTCCCCAAGGTCAATGCCTGAATCGCTCCATTCTGGGTTCCTGAGGACAATGCCGCGCGCGGAGAATTTTTCCAGCTGTTTCACGCTCGGCATGAAAACGCTGATTCTCTGGCACGTTACAGCGCGCTTGTCCTTCAGTCCAGCATACCCTATGCTTTTCTGGCTTTTGTGCAGCGCCCTTGCAACTGTTTTCACCGCGAGGTTTGTTTCAGTGTTGCATTTTTCCATTTCAAGCAGCAAAAAATCCTTTCTCCCTTCGGGAATTTTCATTTCCCCCCTGGTTTCCCCCTGCCCTTTTTTCCCATTTTCCTCCCGGAGAAAAAATTCCGCGCTGCATTTTTTTCCATTCCCGGCGAGTTCTTCAACAATAAAATCAGAATAGCGCCTCTTTATTTTTCCGCCGATTCCCTTTGCTTTTGTAAAGAATTTTTTTTCCACGAAAAAACGCCTACTTGAACCTGAGGATTGCGCCGATTCCCCCGAACCCTTTGAGGAATTCCTTCCCTTCCTCGGTTTCCGTTCCCACGATAATAGTGCCAGCGCCGATTTTTTCCGCCTTTTCCATGAGGTAGTCAATGTATTCCTTTTCTTCCTCCGCTTCCATTTCCGTTCCGCACCCGCTGCATTTTAATTCCTGTTCTTCTCCCTCGCTGAAAACCCGTGTTTTTCTTTTGCCGCAACCCGGGCAGGAGAATTCAACCGCTTTTTTCTCCAGTTCGTCGCTCAGAATAAGCGTTTTCACTTTTCCCGTTTCCAGCGCTTCCAGGACTTCTTTTTCCCCGTAAACCGCAAGCCCTGTTTTTATTATGTTTTTTAGGAATTCCTCGATTATTTCCTTTTCCCTTATTATTTCCGTGTTCTTGAGCAAATCCCCGCTCCTGTTTATTGCCTCCCTTACGCCCGATTCGTCGGTGTAAGAAGTGCTTATCCTGCCGAGAATTTTTTTCGCAAGCCTGCTGTCAAGGAGCCCTGCTTCCAAGAAATAGTCCTTTGTAATGCCGGGCCCTGCAACAATAATTCCCTTCAACTTGTCCAAGTGCTTCAGGAATGCTTGGTTTGCCTTTTCGCTCACGCTAGCGTAAAAATCGTGCTCCGCCTCCTCCCTCAAGCGCTCGAAGCGATGCGCTGACTGCCCTCCCGCTCTTATTTTCCCGGGCACCCTGCTCTTGAACTGCCCTATGGTTTCGTAGCGTGTTCCCATAAGCAAGGCCAGAGTGGCTTCGTTCTTGTCTATTACTATTATTCCGTAAACCTCGGAGGGCTTCACCATTGCTTCCAATGGTTCAAGGAAGAATGTTGAATCGCACCAGTAAAGTTTTGTTTCGAGGTTCTGCACAGGCCTTACGGTGAAAAGCTTTATGTCCGTTTTTCCCTCCTGCTCGGAAATGTTCCCGCAGAATACTGCCAAACCTGTTTTTGGCAGGTTAAAATCGATCCTTTTCAGGAAGTTTATTATTTTTTTTAGTGCGGCTTGCACGTTCTTCCTTGTTTTGGGGTCCTTTATGTTCGAACTCTGGCTCATTTCCTCCGTGAGCTGCGAGGTCAGCGAGCTCCTGTCCGTGCCGAAAGGTATGAGTACTGAAATTAGCTCAGTGCCTGAACCTTTCATTGCCTTCAGCTTTTTCACTTTTTTGCTGAAAATGCTCCTTTCAGCGCTTTTGTCTTTTTCCTTCATTTTTTTCTTCCCCTTCCCCAGCCAAAATGTGCCCTTTTCGGGGCATAAGAAAAGGTTTTTAATACCGGAAATAACAATATTATAGAATTTAATAATTTCTAACCCGAATAAATTAAAAGGTGTTGCAATTGTTCGACGAGGACTTTTTCAAAATGTACAATGAAGACGAGGACGAGGAGGAAAAGAAAGATGACACGATTGAAACAATTTCCTATCCCGCTTATGAGGAATCCGGCAAATTGTTCGTGTTAAGCGTCGGCGGCTCGCTCATCGCGCCGGAAAAGCCGGATTCAACCTTTCTCTCAAAGTTTTCGCTCACTTTAAAGAGCCTCGGGGAGCGCGGATACCGCTTTGCAATAGTTGCCGGCGGCGGCAGTGTCGGAAGGAATTACATTGCTTCCGCGAGAAGCCTGGGAGCGGACAATTTTTCCCTGGATTTGCTTGGCATTGCGGTAACGCGCATTAATGCAATGCTCCTCATCCAGGCGCTGGAGAATGCCTATCCGCATGTTCTGACAGAAATACCGGAGGCAAAGCATGCTCTCGTCCTCGGAAAAACCCCTGTATTCGGCGGCTTGCTGCCGGGCATCACCACTGACGCGGTTGCAGCTCTGCTCGCGGAATTTTTGGGCGCGGATTACATTAATCTCACGAATGTTGACGGAATTTATTCCGCTGACCCGAAACTCAAGCCGAATGCCAAATTCTACCCCGAATTGAGCCACGACAGGCTCATTAGCCTCATGCAGGTCGCGGAATCGAAACCGGGGCAGAATCTGGTCATGGATTTGCCGGCGTGCTACATCCTCAAGCGCTCGAACATCCGCGGCATTGTTCTTAACGGAAGCGATTTGAGCAATTTCGAGTACGCGGTGGACGGCGGCGAATTCACTGGAACGGTGATAAAGACCGCGGCAGAAATTGAAGAAAGTGAGTAATTTTTATTCTATTTTTTATTTTTGCTTGCTTTGCCATCCCTGTATGTACATTAAGTTTGTTGCGTCAACTAGGTAACGTCTTCCAATTCCTGTTTCCCTGTTTACATCTACAACCCAAGCACTGTGGCGTAAATGGGATGGATCCTCTTGTAGGCCAATTCCTTTAAGTATCCCAATGTCCCACCCAATCCCCCTCTTTAGGATTTTGAGGTTCCTCAAATTGTTTTCTTTGGCGTATTCATCTAATCGGCTCCCGTCGACAAGATCGTGGCCGGGTTTTCTGAGTTCTCTCATTTCAACAGAATAGCTTCCATCTGGTTCCATTACAACTTTTGCTTTAAGTGTCGGAATTCCGGCGGTCTTAGCTCGCCGTAGTACATCCACATTGAAATTGGCCATAACAAATGTTATTTTGTTCCTAGTTCTTTAAATTTTCTTAAACCTATGGGAATTGAAACTCACCGGCGCCTTTCTTTTTCAGCGCGATTTCCAGTTCAACCGCGCTTATGAGGGGCTTTTTCCATTTCATTGCGTCGTCAATTGCGATGCGGGGACAAGCGGTGTTAACAAAGCAGTCAATGTCCATTCCCAGCAACCTGTCCTCCTTTATGAGGTCGCCTGCAAGCAGGTAAGCGCGTTTTCCCCTGCTTTCAACCAGGTGCTTTAATTCAAGTGCCCTTTCAAGCATCAGCTGTCCCAGTTTTGTGCTCACGAGAATGCCGTAGCTCTGCGCTTTCACTGCCTTTGAGATTATTCCCACTCTCTTTTTCAGGAATGCCTCCTTCTCGCTTTCCCTGAATTTTTTAACGCTTTCGTTCAGCGGGTTGACCATAAAGAGGGGCTTGTTTGAAACAAAGGAAATGCCGAGCGGGTGAAACAAGCCGTCGCCGAAATACACGAATGCGTCCACTTTTCCCCTCAGTTTTCTTGCGGCAAACACGTCGCAGCCTAAAACCTGCCCTATTTCCGTTTTTTCCCCTTTTTCCATTTTTACGCTGAATCCCGCTTTTTCCATTTCCCGTTTCATTTTTGGGAGGTATTCCAAAAACTGCGCCGTGGAAACAAGACCCACTCTTTTGAATTTCCCTTTTTTGAGCATTCGGGAGGTTTTTTTCACTAGTTCACTGAATTTTCCCTCCCCGAATTTGTACTTCACAGGCACGTAAACGGTGTTCTCGTACTTGAGCATTTCAGTGTGCCCGAAGTGAAGTATGAGGTCTGCGTTGAATTCCTCCAGTTCGTTCACTGGAATGTCGCATGCCCCGTAGCAGGGGTCTATCAGAACGATTGCTTTCGCGCCGGTGTCGCGCTCCATTTCCTCGGCAAAATGGGTTGCCTTTCCTTTCAATCCCTCGGGCAACTGTATTATTACCTTCTTTGCCCTTCTTTTCCTTATCTCCCTTTTCGGAGCGTTCAAATCGAAGACAAGTTCCGCCATATACACTTTTGGCAGGACAACAATTAAAAAATTTCCATTTGGGGGTTTCCCCTGTTTTCCCTCAGGTTTTCTAAAATAATGTTCTTTTCCTCGAGCAGTGCCACGCGCTTCATTTGCTGCACCGCGTCAATGTTCGCGCTGACTGAATCAATGCCCATTCTTACAAGCTCTTTCACCATTTTGGGGTTGCTTGCGGCCTGCCCGCATATGGAGGTTTTCACGCCTGCCTTGCGGCATTCCTTTATCACCCTTTTGATGAGCCCCAGCACGGCGGGGTGCAGTTCAGAGAAATGCTTTTGAATGCGCTCGTTGTTCCTGTCAATCCCCAGCGTTAACTGCGTCAAATCATTTGTTCCGAATGAAATGAATTTAATTCCTGTTCCAATCAGCTCTCTTATAACCATTGCCGCAGCGGGCGTTTCAATCATTACCCCGAATTCAACGTCTTTCTCCGGGTCGAGCCCGGCTTCCCTTGCCACTCCCATTGCCTTTTTCACCTCTTCCGCGGAAATGACAAAGGGGAGCATTATCCCTATATTGCTGTATCCCTGTTCCACAAGCTTTTTAACAGCCAAAAACTGTGCTTTGAGCAGTTCGGGCTCGTCCAAGTCCCTGCGGATGCCGTGCCATCCTATCATGGGGTTTTCCTCTTCAGGCTCTTTTTCCCCGCCTTTAAGGTTTCTGTATTCGTCACTCCTTGCATCGAATGTCCTGTACCACACGGGCTTTCCCTTGAACTGCGATACCACTTTTTCAATTCCCTCCTTTATCGCCTGCACTAATTCATCCTCCCTGCCCATACGGATGAATTCCGCCGGGTGTGTTCCGCTTTCGGTGATCATGTGCTCCGCTCTCAGCAGGCCTACGCCGTCAGCGCCCGTTCCCGCGGCTTTCTCCGCTGCATCGGGTAGTGCAACGTTAACTTTCACTTTTATTGCCATTTCAGAGAGGAGGTGCTTGAGCATTTTCACTTCCTCGTGGAGCATTGCTTTTCCGAGTTCTTCGGCTTTCTTGTCCCCGAATTCTTCTATTATTTTTTTGGCTTCTTCTTCGTGCTTGAGTATTTTTTCCGTTTCTTCCTCTTCCCTTTGCTGAATTTCCTCTTTTTCCCTCGCTTTTTCTTCTTCCTCCGCTTCTTTCAGCATTTTTTCTCTTTCCTGCTCTGCGCGCACCTGTATTACCATTCCCTTCAGCCCGGTTCTGGCTTCCGTAGGCATAACCTGTTTTTCCAGTTCCTCTCTCTGCCCGTTTATTTTTCCCCTTATTATTTCCTCGAGCAGGTCCACTTCTTTGAGTTTTATCATTTTTTCAACGGTTTTTTCAGGCATTTCAATTTCCACTTTTCCCTGGTACACGTAGCCGGTGTAGCCGTTCACCGTTACGAGCATTCCGCCTTTCATTTTTTCCGTTGCGTTCCTTGTGCCGACAACGCAGGGTATTCCCAGTTCCCTGCTCACTATTGCAGCATGGCAGGTGCGCCCGCCTTCATCGGTAATAATAGCCGCGCTCTTTTTCATTATGGGAACCCAGTCGGGGTTGGTCATTTTCGTTACGAGAATGCTTCCCTCCTTCACTTTTGCCCTGTCCGAAGTGGACGGGACAATGGCAACGTTCCCGGATGCAATTCCCGGAGAAGCAGCCAGCCCGTCTAGGAGGAGGGGTGCGGAAATTTTGCCCGCTTTTTCCCTTCTCTCCTGCTCCATTTCCACTTTTTCTTTCAGACTCAGGGTGGTGATTGCCCTGCTCTGGAGAATGTACAATTCGCTTCCCCCTATTGCCCATTCGATGTCCTGCGGGCTTTTGTAGTGCTGTTCTATTTGCCTGCCCAGCGCTGCAATCTCCAGAATTTTTTTGTCCGGCACTTTCTGTTTTTTCCCCTTTGCTTCGCTTAATGCAATTTCTTCGTTTTTTTTCCCCTTGCGCACCATTTTCCATTTTTGCTGTCTAACGCTTTTTTCAAGGATTTTCATTTTTCCCTTGTCCACAACATAGGTGTCCGGCGTAATGCTTCCTGAAACAATCGCCTCACCCAAGCCGAAGCCTGCCTCGATTATTATTTTGCTTTCGTCTCCTGTGGGGTCGGCTGTGAACATTACCCCGCTTGAGTCAGCTTCAACCATTTTCTGCACTATTACCGCAATGCCCACCTTTCTTGTTCCAAAGCCCTTCTTTTTCCTGTAATAGGTGGCGCGTGCAGTGAAAAGGGAAGCCCAGCAGTTTTTTACCGCGCGGATGAGTTCCTCTTTCCCTATTACGTTCAAGTAGGTTTCCTGCTGCCCTGCAAAGCTTGCCCCCGGAAGGTCTTCCGCTGTGGCGGAACTTCGCACTGCAACATATTGCTGTTGTGAGGAAGTTAACCAGGCGAGTCTTTCCTCTCCGAGTTTCGAGTATGCAATGAGAATTTCATTCCTCAGTTCATCGTTCATTTTTGTTTTTTTAATCAGTGCGCGGACTTCGGCTGTAGAGTTTTCCAGCTGTTCCGTGTTTTCCACGTTGATTGAGTCGATTTTTCTTATTATTTCCTCTTTTATCCCTGTTTCTTCAATGAATTTGAAATAGGCCCGCGAGGTTACAATGAATCCCGGGGGGAGCGGAAAGTTCGCGTTCGCCAGCTCGCCCAAATTTGCGCCTTTTCCTCCCACGGAGCTTATGTGTTTTGCCCCCACTTCCCTGAACCAGGCAATGTTCTCCATTTTTACCTTTATTAGAAAGGGACTTGGGGTTTATTAATTTATCGCGGAATTTTTCGGAATGCGACAGAATTAGCTTGCATAATTTCTTTGAGGAATTTCTTCAAGGGATTATTTCTTTTCCTCTTTTCCTTCTTCCTTTTTCTCCTCCCTTGCTTCTTTGCCTCCTTCTTTCTTTTCCTCTTTGCCTTCCTCTTTCTTTTCGGCTTTTTCCTCCGGCTTCTTTGCCTTTCCTTCTTCCTCTTCTTCTTCCGCTTTCTTTTCCTCTTCCTCTGCCTTCTCTTCTTCTTCGGCTTTCTTTTCAGCCATTTCAATTTTTACTGCGCGTGGTCTTGTTCCAATGGATTCAACGTCAGTGTGCACGTTCACTTTTATTTTAAACGGCAGTTTTGCTCTCGCTCTTGCCAGTGCTTCCCCCGCGGTCTCGATGTGCTCTTCGTCCACCAGCACGCTCAGTATTACCTGTCCTTTTCGCACCCTTGCCGCTCTTCCAATGGCTTTCCCGAAAGAGTGGCTCATTCCCTGCGAAACCCTGTCGGCGCCGGCGCCCTGCGCCTGCTTGTTCTCCCTCAACACCTGGTAGGGGAAAATGCGTATGCGCATGAAATAACCCTCCTTTCCCAGGTGGTTTTGCAAGTACCGGTTGACCAGCATCCTCGTCGCTTCTATTGCGTTGTCCCTCACCTGCACTTTTTCCTCGCAGACAAGGTCAACAATATGCGAGAATTCCCTCGCCGGATTGCCCATGTTGAACTGCCGTATGCGCAGTGCGGGATTCGCACCCACGTAATTCTTCCTGTGCTTTGTTATGGCGATGCGTGTAAAAGCACGGTCCTTCTCGGAATCCCTGTAGCATTTCGCGGGTCTCAACCCCATAAAAAACACCTTAATCGCAATATTAAGCGAAATTACGCCTGTTAGAAAAAGCGCAATATAAGAGATTTCACACCATGGATTTAAAAAGGTTATGGAGTCCTTTTGCGGCTTTCCTGGTTCCTTTTATTTTTCCCACTCTTTCTTGACTGCTGCGGAAAACCGAAAGGCATTCTCAAGCGGGCTTTGCCCTCCGCCTTCTCCGCTTGAAGCCCCGTTTCATTGCCTCAGTTCTTGCAATATGCCCTATGAAGCCGGGGTCATGGCTGGATAGGCGGAGAATGAATGGATCAGCAAGCAGTGCCTTTCTCCCTTCTCGGGGGACCCATTTGGGAATCCGCTCGGAAACAATTCTCCTTTTTGCCGCCTGGAACCTGTCTATCGCCCTGTGAGTGCATTCGGCGTTGCTTTGTCCCACAAGCATTGAGGCTGAAATGAGCTTGGCCGCATCCCCTTTCCTATCAAACCCGTATCTGTCCCTTGCAATAGTGAAAGCGGTGTCAATCCTCCCCTGGATACTCTCGGATGTAACGGGTCTCACTCCAGGATTTCTTCCGAGCCTCAGGGCTTCAAGTGAGAAAACACCTCTGCAGAGCTCCATGCATTTTGCTTCTCTCAGGCCATGTTCCCGGAGAGTGCTTATTTTTTCCCGTACGGCCTCCATTTGCTCTAGGTTCATCATTTGCATCAGCGCCCTCCAGCCGCGGGAGCCCAATTCGTTGCGGAGTGCAATGCGGAAATCGCCTTCTTTGAACCCAAGGGACAGAAAGAAATCCCTCTTTTTATTCCAGTCGCCGATGCCAAGTCCTTCGGCAGTTTCAGCGTCCCTGCGCATATAAAATTTGACCCTCTTAATGTTTTAATAATTTTCTATTCCCTTGGAGGGCAAAAATACAAAAAGCGGGAGGCGGAAGTCGAATCCGCTTCTCCCGGTTCCTGCCGGCCCTTTCTTTTAGGAAAAGAAAGGGTACGCTGCCCAAAGAAAAACAAGATTCAGGACAAATGGAATAATTCCGTTTCCCCTGAAACTCCTTTTTTTCCAGTTTTTTTTCTGAAACTCCTTTTTCTTTTGCAACGTGCTTTTCTTTTTTGGAAAAAGAAAAGCCGGACTGCAGCCGGGTGCATGACCGTTCTGCCACTCCCGCTTTTCTCAGGGTTCTAAATATTTGGACTGGAATTGTTTTAATTGTTTTCTAATCCCTCCGTGAAGGAAAACAATTCTGTTGAATAATACCTATTCCATGAATCCGGCAGTATTGTAATTGTGTTTCCCTTTCCGTATTTCCTTGCAGCGTAATAATTGGCACCGGAGCTTATTCCGGATAGAACGCCTTTTTCCCTGACCAAAAAGCGGGCGCTTTCAATTGCCCTGCGGCTCGAAACACGAGCAATCCTGTCCGCTGTTCCCGCGGGAACGATTTTTTTGGAATAATCCCGCCTCAGTCCCTCTATTCCCCTGTCCTTTTCCTTTGGAATCACGCCGATTATTTCCGCCTGCGGGAATTTCTCCCTTATTCTCCGACCGATTCCCGCAAGCGTTCCGCCGGTGCCTGTGCTGGCAACAAACGTGCTGATTTTCCCGGGGAACTGTCCGAGTATTTCCCTGCCGGTGCCCAAATAGTGCGCTAAGGGGTTGAGCGGGCTTTCAAACTGGTTCAAGTAATAAAAGCCCTTTTTTCTGCCCCATTCTTTTGCGAGCGCATCCGCTTCCTCCCGCGTTTCAGTAAGCTCCAGTTCCGCGCCCAGCAGTTCAATCATTTTTTTCCTCTCCGCGCTCGCGCTCCGTGGCATGAAAATTTTCGCCCTCACCCCAAAAAGCGGAGCCAGGTATGCAAGGGATATTCCTGTGTTGCCGCTTGTCGCTTCCGTTACAATTGTTCCCTTTTCCAGTTCGCCGTTCTCCGCGGCTTTCCCGAGCAGGAATTCGACCACTCTGTCCTTAATGCTCCCGCTCGGATTCAAAAATTCCGCTTTTGCAAACACGCTTCCGCCAAGTTCAAGCAGGGGGGTGTTTCCAACAGGAAGCGCTTCTTCGGTCATTCCTCAAGACCTCCGGCAAAGTAGAGTTTTTCCCTCAAATCATTGCAATTCGGCTTTTCTTTTACAGCGCCTGCCTCGAAAAGCCTTGCAAGGTTATAGCGAACAGTTCTTTCGGGCATTCCTGTGAGGGAAACAATTCTTTTCTGGGAAAGAGGTCCGTGCAGTTTTATGGCTAAAAAAATCAGTTCAGCTTTTTCCGATAAGGCAAAGTGAATCCCCTTTCATTGCCACCACATAATTATATTGGTTTCCAATATTTAAATTCCTTATGATAGCGGCAAACGTTCTCCTCCTGAAGCCCTCTCCCTCCATTTTCCTAAAGAGCGAAAGGGTGAAGCAGTATTTCAATTCAAAGCTCCGTGAAAACATTAAAACCGCGTTGCACAATTCGGGAGAGCGCGGTTTCTCCCTCGAGCAAGGGCGCGGGCGCCTATTCCTCCGCTCCGCTGACATTAAAAAAAGCTCGGAAGTGCTGCGCAGGGTATTCGGCCTGCATTCCCTGGCTCCCGCATTCGAATTCAGCGCTGGAACGCTACAGGAAATAGTGGATAACTCCCTTGGTTTCGCGGAAGGCCGGTTTGAAAACATTAAAACTTTCGCAGTGCGCGCCTCCCGCTCAGGCGAACAAGCATTCACTTCACAGGAGCTGGAAAGAAAGCTCGGAGCTGAATTGCTCTCGTGGTTCCTTCACTTAAAGGTTGATTTGACCAAACCGGAAAAAACATTTTTCCTCGAATTGCGGGGAGAAAAAGGATATTGTTATGTAGAAGAAATTCCTTGTTTTGGCGGACTGCCGCAGGGCGTTGAAGGTTTTGTAGGCGTATTCTTTGAGGGCAAGCCGGAAGAACTCGTTGCGGGCTGGCTTTTAATGAAGCGCGGCTGCAACATTTTTCCCATTGTTCCGCGCACAACAAAAAAAATGGAGAAGCATCTTTCTGCTTTAGTGCCCTGGAACCGCGGAATGAGGTTTTCGCTTACTCCGCAGGGGAAGCTTTCCGCGCTCGCCGAAGAGCGCGGCTTGTCCGCTCTGGCGCGAGCCGATACCGCCGTGACAAAAAAGGCTTTCAAGGAATACAGGGCATTTGATTCAAAAATGCCGTTGCCCGTGTTCAGGCCGTTGCTTTTCCACTCCGCGGAATGGGTGAAAAAAGCCGCAAGCACTATAAAATGATTCTGACACAGTTTTTTAGGTGCGCTTATGAGAATTGCTTTCCTTTCAGACTTCCACCTCGGCTTTTCCAATAAGGACAGGGAGGGCGAAGCATTCGCCCTCGCAAAAGCCGCGCTCTCGCAGGCTCTGAAGGAAAAGCCCGACCTTGTAGTGCTGACCGGCGATTTATTCAACCGCGATGTGCCAGCACAGGAGGACTTGCTCGGGGCATTCCTGCTCCTTGCGCAGTGCAGGAGGGCAAAGCAGAGCGGGCTGAAAATTTCCGTGGAAAAAGGTTCGGAAAGAAAACAGGCGGAATTTTCGGGAGTGCCGGTAATTTCAATCCACGGCACGCACGAGTTCCGCGGCAGGGATTTCAGGAATGCACTGGAGGTGCTGGATTCCGCGGGCTTTCTCATCTACATTCACGCCGCAAGGGCAATAGTTGAATCTGAAAAGGAGAAGATAGTTTTCCACGGTTTGGGCGGAGTGCCGGAAAAAAAAGCGAAGGACGCACTGCTGAAATGGGCGCCGCAGCCCGTGAAAGGAGCGAAGAACATTCTCCTCCTCCACCAGTCCTTCAGGGAATTTCTGCCGTTTGACGACGAAATGGTCGCCTCGCTTTCCATAGGCGATTTGCCCCAGGGCTTTGATTTCACCGTGAACGGTCACCTGCACTCCCACGCAGAATTCAGCGAGCAGGAACGCACCCTCATCATTCCCGGTTCGACAATAATAACCCAGCTCAAAAAAGCCGAAGCGGGGATTCCAAAGGGGTTTTTCATCCACGATTCTCTCGCGGAAAAAACCCGTTTCGTGGAACTGGAGGAAAAGAGGACTTTTTATTACAAAAAAATAAGGCTTGAGAACGCCTCGCAGGAAAGCGCGGCGGAAAAAGTGAAAGAGGAACTCGGAGCAATTCTCGGGCGCGCGGAAACGCAGGAAAAAATGAAGCCGCTCGTGAGAATTTCCCTGCAGGGAACGCTTGCAAAAGGCTTCAGCGCGGGCGACATCGATTTGGGCGCAGTGCTGGAAAAATTTTCGGAAAAAGCAGTTGTTTCAATTGCCAGTTCCTTCGCCGAGGAAGACTTCAAAGTGAAGCTGGACGAGCTGAAAAAGCTCCAGTCGGAGAAGAAATCGATTGCGGAAATGGGCCTCGGCATCCTCGAAAAAAACCTTGCTGAAACGGAATTCGGCGACGCATTTGACGTAAGGAGAATGTTCCGGCTCTTAAGCGAGGGAGAAACTGAAAAAGCAATAGAAATTCTTTCCAAAACCAGCGCAGAAGAGGCGAAGTAAAAATTCGGCAATCGCCTTATTTTACATAGTTATTTATTTCTTTTGCTTTTCCTAATATTACATTCACTTTTTCCCCTTTAGTGGACACTTTAGAGCCCGGAAAAAGGCACGCGAAAGGGGGAACCAAGGGTTTTTTATGAGTGCAGTTAATTGGGTTACCGAAAAGGACGAAAAAGGCTGTTACTGGCCGAGCGAGGAAATGAAAAAGAAAGCATTTATGTCCCGCCCCGGCATATATGAGGAGGCTTCAAAGGACCCGGAGCAGTTCTGGGCAAAGATGGCAAGAGAAGGCCTCCACTGGTTTGAAAACTTCACGACAGCATACGAA
Source organism: uncultured archaeon (assembly GCA_964551725.1). Lineage (GTDB taxonomy): Archaea > Iainarchaeota > Iainarchaeia > Iainarchaeales > DTGL01 > JAFCFP01. The sequence continues at coordinate 49,610 of CAZKED010000002.1, forward strand.
TGGAATCCGCCGCACTACAAGTGGTTTTTGGGCGGGAAAACCAACGCATGCCACAACTGCCTTGACAGGCACGTGGAAGCGGGAAAGGGCAGCCGCACCGCAATGGTCTGGGTTCCGGAGCCAGTCGGAGAGGAAGCGAAAAAGTTCACTTATTCCGAACTCTTGGAGGAAGTTAAAAAGTTTGCCAACGTTCTCAAAAAACTCGGAGTGAAAAAAGGCGACCGCGTCGGAATTTATCTGCCGATGATTCCGGAAGTGCAGATAGCAATGCTCGCCTGCGCTCGCATCGGCGCAGTGCACAGCGTTTGCTTTTCCGCTTTCAGCGGCGAATCCCTCAAGTCAAGACTCGTTGACAGCGAGGCAAAAGTGCTCGTCACAAGCGACGGCTATTACAGGAGAGGAAAGCCCCTCAACCTCAAGGGAAACGCGGACACCGCTGTAAAAGGCACGAGTGTTGAAAGCGTTGTAGTCGTGAAGAGAGCCGGGCTCGAAGTCGAAATGAAGAAAGACCGCGATTACTGGTTCCACGAGCTCATGGAAGAAGCCAGCACCGACTGTCCCGCGGAAAAACTTGACTCGGAGCACATGCTCTTCACTCTTTACACCTCCGGCACCACGGGAAAGCCCAAGGGCATTGTGCACGAAACAGGCGGCTACATGACCCAAGCCTACTGGTCCTGCAAGTGGACCTTTGATTTGCATGAAGAGGATGTCTTCTGGTGCACCGCTGACATCGGGTGGGTTACGGGTCATACCTACAACTGTTATGGTCCGCTGGCGGTCGGCACGACAATGCTGTTCTTTGAAGGTGCCCCGGACTACCCGGACAAGGACAGGTGGTGGCAGATAGTGGAAGACCACAAGGTAACGGTTTTTTACACTGCGCCCACGGCAATCAGGATGTTCGCTCTCTGGGGCAACCAATACCCTGAAAAGCACGACCTTTCATCCATCAGACTGCTCGGCACGGTGGGGGAACCGATTGACGAAGACGCCTGGAACTGGTATTTCGAGAAAATAGGCGGAAAAAGGTGTCCTGTTGTTGACACCTGGTGGCAGACTGAAACAGGCGCGTTGCTCATTTCCGGGTTGCCCGGCATTGGTCCTTTCATTCCGACAGTTGCAGGCAGGCCTTTCCCAGGTGTTACAGCGGAAATCGTGGACACTGAGGGGAACGAAGTAAGGGGGAGCGAAGGCGGCTACCTTATCCTCAAGAGCCCTTTTCCCCCGGCAATGCTGCGCACGATTTACGGGGACGACGAAAAGTACGTGCAGACCTATTTCACGGAATACGGGAAAGAAATATACTTCACGGGCGACGGCTCCAGGTGGTTTGACGAGAACAACATACGCGTTACAGGCAGGATTGACGACGTAATGAAGGTAGCAGGTCACAGGCTTTCAACCGCAGAGGTAGAGAACGCGATTGCCTCGCACGACAAGGTTTCGGAGTGCGCTGTTGTCCCGAGACCGCACCAGATAAAGGGCGAGGTTCCGATTGCCTTTGTGGTGCTTAAAGGACACGAGCCCAGCGATGAACTGAGGCAGGAACTCGTCGGGCACGTGCGCAATGAAATAGGCCCGACAGCAAAGCCCGAGGAAATCTATTTTGTGAGAGATTTGCCTAAAACCAGGAGCGGCAAAATAATGCGCCGCATGCTCAAATCCCTTCTCACAGGCCAGCCGCTGGGAGACGCCACAACACTCCAAAACCCGCACACGCTGGACAACCTGAAAGAAGTGACCGGCTACAAGGGGTGAGCCCTTGTAGGGTTTTCGTTTTTCGCCCCCTTCACGGCAGAAAGTCCTTGTTCTTTATTTTTTTTGGCAAATATTCCTCGGCAACGAATTCCAGCGATTTGTTCGCGAGCGCCTGCTGCTCTATCCTGACTTTCTGGGAGATTGCGGTCCTGAGTTCTTTCTGCCAGGGCTTGTTTTTGAACCAGTCGTATGCAAGCATTTCCTTCGCCCTTTTTATGTCGCCTGGTTTCATTTTTTCTGTTACGTTATCCAAGTTGTAGTTTTTGATGTCCTCCAGCGTCATTCCTATATAGCGCGCTTCAGGGCAGGCAAGGAAAGCGGAGTGCGCTGCCAGCGCCATGGAGCCCTGCTTTACAACGCTGTAAATGTACCAGCCGTAGGGGTCGCCGTCGCAGAACATGAGCACAGGAAGCTTTTTTTCGGTGTGCAGGCGGTGAATCAGCCTTCGGGTTCCGCGGGCGGCCTGCCCTCCTGTTCCCACCAGAATTGCCTTGTTTTTTTTGGCAAAATCCTCCTCAATCAAGCGCTCGTACATTGCGCTTGTTTCAATAACGAGCACGTATTTTGCATCCGCCTGCTTTATCTCTATTTCGTTCGGCTCCATTCTGCTCATAACGCTCCAGCCGCCTCTTCCCAGTTTGAGGCAGTTGAACTTGTCGTTGTGATGCCGCCTGTCAACGAGCGTTATGTCCCCGTAGAGTGTTCCTTTTGGGTTTGCGTGCACGTTCAATTTTTCCCTGATTGTATCGACAGAGTGCTCCAAGTCGACAATGCAGGCGTCTGATTCGCGCTGGTCGTCGAAGGTGTTCTCTTTCGTGCCCTTGATGTTGTGCTTTAATTCGTAGTATATTTCCCTGATTGAAGCGGTTTTGTTGTGGTTCAGGTAATCGTGGCATTTGCTGGTTACGAGCATTGTCTGGAGGAATTTTTTAGTGTGCGCTATGTTTAAGAAAGACCTCGTTGTTTCCTTGTCCCCTAACTCGATTATTCCCTTGTCCTCGTCGAATTCAACGTTTCCGCGCCCCCTTTGTTTTGTCACAAACCTCGGGTTTTCTCCTTTTTTTATCTGTTTCACTATTTTTTCGCTCATTTCCCTGATTCTTTTCGCTATTTCCTTGGGTCCTTCCTTTTCGTGCTTGGGGGATTTTTTTTTCTTTTTTTTCTTCCCGCTTTTAGCGGTTTTTCTGGCTTTCTTTTTTTTTGCCATCAGTCCTCACCTTCTTCCTCCCCGAACACTTCCTCGCGGAATTTCTTAATCCTTTCCTTTTTTTTCTTTTTCTTTTCCTCTTCGTGCTTTTTTTCTTCTTCGGGCTTTTCAAGTCTGAGTTTTGTGAGCACGAGGTACTCAAGTTTTTTCACCATCATTTTTTTGTCGGCTTTTGTCACTTTGTTGAGCGCTGTTGCTATTTCGGGAATATACTTGTAGAACATGTCGCGCTTCATTTTGTTCTCTATTTCCTTTCTCCTCTCCCTTATATAGTGGGAAGTGCGGCGAGCGCACTGCATTAGTGCTAGGCGCAGTTCTTCCATTACGTCGTCCTCGTCCGTGATTGCCTGTTTTCCCGCCCCGGTGTAGGGCACGTGCACTGAAGTGAAGTTCACGAAAATTGTGAGCGGAACATTTTCCAGGTCTCTTACGCCATAGCGTTTCCAGTCAACGCTGTGCACTGCTTTTGTAATGGCGCAGTTTCCGCCGTCGAAGAGAAGGGGAGCACGGTTCGCGAAACGCATTATTTCCACTTTTGCGTCTATTTCCCCCTCCATTATGTCTTTTGTGGCGTTTCCGGAGGACTCTCCGTTCGTTCCCCTGCCTGCTTTTCCACCGTATGCGATTCCTATTTCGACTTGGAAGGGGAATCCTCCGGCATACACTTTGGGCGGTCTTGTGAGCGTATACACGAATTCCGGTTCGACTATTGATTCAAGGGACTTTTTTATCCTGCTCTCTCCTATGGGCCTTAACCCGTCGGTGCTCGGGGCAATGAATTCGACCTTTTTGAATGCTTGGATTATCTGTTCGGCTTCGTCCCATGAAAGCTTTTTGGGGTCCTTGTTGAGGTCGAATTTCACCTGCTTTTGCAGCTTGTCAATGGACGTGTCGCCTATTCTCTCAAAGTCCGTTTTGAGGAAGCTTGAAACCTTTCTTCCCGTGGTAGAGCGCCCCATGGTGATTATTTCGTCCACTGTTACGCCGTTGGGGTGCGGTTTCATCGGCTTGGGAAGCTTTGGAATGTAGGCAGCAGTGCGCTTGAATGTGACTTTTTCCCCCTTGGGTGAAACGAAGGTAATCTGCGCGTGAGGATTCGCTATTGCTGTCCTGCGTATGTATTCCATGGGCCCTGTTGCCGCTTCCCTGTACATTACGTTCTTGAATTTTGCCTGCACCATGAGCCCGCGGAATTTTTTCTCCAAATCGCGCATGTTCTCTATTTTGGGCTCGTTCTTTTTCGGGTCAATCGTAATCTCGCACGCAAATGGCTTTCCTTTTTCAGTTCCCGAAATAACCTTTATCGCCTTCCCCGTTGTCATCTGGGAAAGCATTGTTGCGCCGGAAGCTCCGATCCCCTGCTGGCCCCGCATTTGAATCAAGCGGTGGAATTTTGTTCCCGCCAAAAGCTGCCCGAGCGCTTTTCCCACCGTCTGTTTTGTCAGACCCGGACCGTTGTCTTTCACCGTGAGCACATAGTATTCCTCGCCCAGTTCCTCCAGTTTCACGTCGATTTCCGGCAGAATGTGGGCTTCCTCGCAGGCATCCAAGGCGTTGGTCAGATACTCGTGCACCACTGTTGTAAGCGAGCGCACCTTTCCGTACAATCCGAGCATTTGCCTGTTCTTTTTGAAGAATTCCGCAACGCTGTGCTCTTTGAATTCTTTTGCGAGTTTTTCCCCGCTGATGATTCCGTCCGCCATTTTTTCACTATTTCCCTTTCGCACTTACAGTTCGAATTTTTTCTCCGTTAATTTCCTCTTCCTGATGCGCTCGTACACCGTCGCAATGTTCGCTCCCTTGAGGAGCATTTCAACTGCTTCCTCGGCGAGCGCTATTTCCTCTATTCCCCCGATTATTGAAATCGTGTTTCCGTGCACTGAAATGTAGCAGTTTGTTTCCCTTTCAATTTTTTCCCTTACCGTGCCGCTCCTTCCTATAACGCGCGCTTTTTTTTGGTGTATTGCTTTCTCGCTTTTTCCTATTATTTCCCTGAGGGAAAGAATTCTGAGCGCGAATTCCTCGTTTGCCAAGAGCAATGCCTTGTTGGGGGAAAAACCGCGTGCAATCGCTTTCACTACGTCCCTTGCCCTGAATTCCTCGAAATCCTTTTCTGCGGAGATTTCCACTTCCCCGCTTTTTGAATTCACGCTGAGTTTTGCGTTTGTCGCTTCCTCAATCCGCCTCCTTGTTTTTCCTCCCTCGCCGATAAGCACCCCTATTCTTTCCCTTGGCATTTTTACGGCTTCTTCCTGCATTGAAATCCCTTGCGCGCATCCGCTATTAAAAAAAAGACCAAAAGATTTAAAAATTGAAATATGCGTTTTTTTGGGCAAAAGACTTCAAAATTATGCACTTTCAGATTTTCCCCTTGAGGGCTTTTACCTCGGCTTTTAGCTCTTCGGTGCCCACTTTTTCGCCTGTTTTGGAGAGGTAATTTGCGATGTTTTCCAGGTCCCGCTGGAAAAACCGCTCTGCGCTGGGATGCGTTGTGAGAACTGCCTGCGCACAATCAATTATTACTGGTTCGCCGTTGAAATTGAGAATGTTGTACTCGGAAAGGTCCGCGTGCACTAACTCTGCACAAAAAACCATTCTCGCCAGTGCTTCGACAATCATTTTCCTCAGGAGCACGGCGTCTATCGCAGATTCTTTGAGGGTTTTCGCTGCCGTTTTTCCCCCGATGAATTCCATTACCAGAACGTTTTCGTGGAATGCCAATGGCATGGGCACCCTTATCCCGGCTTCTGTGAACTTTTCCAGGTTTTTGAATTCCTTGCGAGTCCACTGGTAAATTAGTTCCCTGCGGGACTTTTTCACTTTTTTGAAGCGCAAGTCGCCTTCAATGTACGCGCGCATGTGCTTGAATTTGCTCGTTTCAATCTTGTAAATTTTCACCGCCCGCGGGTTTCCCGCGGGGTCGGCAGCGCGGAAAACCTGGGCTTCCTTGCCGGCATTCACCAAGTGCTCCAGCGCGTCAATGTATCCACGCTGCGCGAGCACGTGCACTGCTTTGACGGTGCGCTCGTCGAAAACTTCGCCGAACACCTTGCGGACAGCTTCGCCGCGGAAGTGCTCCATTTTTTCCGCGTGCTCCCCGCTTTTTCGCCCTGCCATGAAAAAAATAGTAATGGAAAGGATTTTTTTACCCTTTCTTTTGCGTTTAAACAGGCAGTCCTTTGAGGAACCCCTTTCTTGCAAGATAGTTTTTCTGCCCGCCCAGATATCTCCAGACAATGTCGGCTTTGCTGGGCTGGAAGTCCCACACCTTGATTATTATGAGGTCTCCTTCCCTTATCCAGACCCTTTTCCTCATCTTTCCGGTTATTCTGCAGTTCCGCTCCGTGCCGTCCTGGCATGTTGCCCTCACTTGGTCTGTGCCGTGCATTTTTGTCACTATTGCGAACTGCTCGTTGTCCCTTTCCCTGGGCATTCTCAGTCTTCTCGGTGAATCCTCTTCCGAGTATTCCCTGTTGAAGTTCTTTTTTTTCCTCCTCATCCCGTCAAACCCTGTAAATCTGAGCGTGAGGAACTCCCGCAATCTTAATTATGTCCCTCTCGCTTATTAAACCTTTCTTCAATGCTGCCGCAACAACTTTTTCTCCGAGGAGATTTATGTTCGAGTGCTCTTCCATCAGAGAGAGCAGTTCTTTTTCGGTTACTGCCGAGCCCTTGTAGAATGCTTCGCTCACCCTGAAGTCAAGTTCGCCCTTTTTAAGCGTTTTCCCGAGGAGAACGCTGTCGCATGCCGCGAGAACGCTTTTTCCCTGCAGTGAATGGATTTTGCAGTGCACTTTTATTCCCTCACCGCTGAGAGCGCGCCGCAGGCCTCGCATTTAAGCATTTTGATGCCTTTGTGCTCTGTCATTTTTGTGTCGGGTCTCCGGCACTCGTGGCATAAAACGAATTTTTCTAGGTATCCGTTGATGAGGTTCTGTATTTCCTTCTGGGAAAACCTTCCCTTCAGAATCAGGCGCTCCGAATCAATGTTTGCAAACGTTCCCGTCTGCTTTGTAATGTATTTCAGGGCGTGCTTTTCGTCCCTGTTGATTGTTTTCATTATTTTCACGAAATTGCTTACAACCGTGCGGTTGCCCTGTGAAAGGCTTTTTGCAACGGGCATTTCAAACCTTTCCTTGTGCAGTGTTTTTTCCGGCAAATTCTTGTAGAGTTTGTCCAGTGCCTGTTCATACTTCAATCAATCACCTTCCTTTCCACGGTGAGCTCGCTTGCTCTCGTAAATCCGCCAAGCTCTTCGCCTTCCTCTTTTTCTTTTTCCCTGCGGGTTTTTCCTTCTTTCCTTTTGCTCCCTTTTTCCCCGGCTTTCTTCTTTTTTCCTTTTGCGTGTTTCCTTGCACTTACTGATTTCAGCACTTCAAGTCTTTTAAGCATTTCTTCCTCGAAAGAGAGCTTTTGGATTCCCTCGAGCGCAATGAATACGCCCCTGTTTCCTTCGCGCGGCTTTCCCACGACGCTCACCACGTCGCCCTCTCGCACGTTTTCCAGCAGTGCGCGTTCTTCCCCGAACGCGAGCACGTCCATTGCAGCGGAAAAGTCGTCAATTGAAATGCTTGAAAGTTGTTCCGAGCTGAACGTGCGGACGCAGTTGCCCCAGCAGTTCACCCTTGAAATTTTTTCCCCGCTTTCAAGCGTTGCATAGTTCGGCTCGAACTCGCCCTCGCTTTTGAAATAGCGCGCTTTTTCCAGTTCTCCGAGCGTTACCCTTTTTGCAACCGCGGTTTTCAATTTAAAGCCCCCATAGAATTAATAATTACTTAAGTTATAAAAGGGTGTGGTGCAATAATTGTGAACGGTTGAACGGAATGGAACTGCCGGCTTTTTTGCAGGAAGAGGAATTAACCCCGAAAAAAATGCTCGCAATAGCCGCAATCGTGGTTTTTTTCGTGGCGGTTGTGGCTTACCTTTTCTATTTCAAGCCAGGGCTGCTGCACGAACTCCTTGTCAGTTACGGTCCCTTAGGGCTTTTTGTGGGCGCAATTGCGGCGAATGCGACAATACTGCTCCCGCTGCCCATTGACATCTTGGTTTTTGCTGTCGGCGGCGAGTCCTTTTTTGGCTTGGGCGCGTTTGACCCTTTTGTTTTGGGGGTTTTGGTGGGAATTGGTTCCGCGATAGGCGAAATGAGCGGCTACATACTGGGCGTGCTAGGAATAAAGAACATAGAAAAAATGAAAAAGCACGAGATTGAAAGGGTTAAAAGATTGAAGAGGCGGATTTCGAAATACGGGATGTTGATAATCGCTTTAGCCGCTCTCACACCGTTTCCGTTCGACCTGGTGGGAATTGCCGCTGGACTGGTAAAATTCAATCCCAGGAAATTCTTCACAGCCTGCGCGATAGGAAAAGGGATGCGTTACGTGCTGATTGCTTACGCCGGCGCTGTTTCCATTCCCGCCGTAAAAATAATTTTCGGTCTCTGATTTTACTGCACAGGAGCGTTGCGCGCTCCGGGGTTCACCCGACAAAAAAGAGCCACATCGTCAGCCATGCCGCAACCATGAAAAGCGTTTGCAGGGGGAGCGCGGGCAACGCAATGCGCTTTTTCGCGCAGTATTCCAGCGTGAGCAGCAGCCCCAGCAGGGATGCAACAAGGACCGCGAGGCTGGGGAGGAAGAATGCCGGAAATTCGACCCTCAATGCGGAATACTTCAGTGCCGCGGTAGCGAAAACAAGCGGGATCACCATGTCTCCAGTTCCCAACTGGAAAGCGTGCTTTTTTGTGGGCAGCGTAAAAGTGAAAGCCAGGTTCTGCGAGGTAATCGCCTGAGCCATTTTCACCATGTGTTTTGTGCCAAAAACAGCGATAATGTCATAAAGCGCGAGCACTGAAATAAACACTAACACTGGCAGAATGCCCAGGCTCACCCCGAGCACAGAGCCGACGCCCGCAACGGCGAGAACGCTTGTAGCGTTCTTCAGCCATATGTTTTCCTTCAGCGCGAGCCTTGCCGCGATAATGAGCACAGCGAACATGAAAGCTGTTCCTCCCAAAAAAGGCGACAGCACTATCATCGAGGTTCCGAAAACAGCGCCTATTTCAAACAGTCGGAGGAAAACCCCGAAAAACCTCGGCTTGAAAAAAGTTATCGCAACGAGCACTATTGCGGTTACGACCAAAATGTAAATGATAAGCCCCACGGCGTTTTCTATGTCCTCGGGGTTGTCGGTTACTATGTGGGCTTCAACGCCCTGCTCTATTAAATTTGAGGCAACGTGCAGTCCGAGCAACTGCGTTACCACAAACAATGCAACCAGCTGGAAGAGCAACAGCTTGTTCATTAAAGGATTGTTGCTGAATGTGTTTTTAACCCTTTTCCAGAACACTTTTTTCAATGGAGCAAAAGAAAAAAAACAGGAGTGCCGGGCAAAAAGTGAAGCCCTCTCGGAGGCGGAAAAAGCGCTACATTAAATTTGCGCTTGAATGCCGCGAGCCCCTTTCCAAGAGGGATGCGGAAACCGCTATCTCAAGGCTTTTTTTCTCGGTTTTCGGTCCAAAGGGGCTGGTTGAGATTTCACCAAAACTCATAGAGTTCTCCCAGGGAGAGAATGCCGGAATAATCCGTTGCAGCCGCGCGGAACTGCAAAAAGCCGAAAAGGGCATTCTCTCCCTCAAAAAAGTGAAATCCTGCAGCGTTAAACCCAGGATTCTGGCGGAGAGCGGCACGCTGAAATCGGTGCGCAGAGCAGGCAGGCAAAGCATTTAAATGGTTTCGCAGTATAATTCCTTGATTTAATATACAGCTGTTTTAGTGTAATTTTTTGAGAGGTGGATTTTTTGATTCCCGGCGCGAGTCCCAGAAGCACCGCCTATGACCGCGTTGCAACAATGTTTTCCCCAAAAGGACGCCTGTACCAGGTTGAATACGCCTCAAAAATAGTGGAACAGGGCACTTTGGGCATCGGACTGGTTTACAAAAAGGGAGTTATTTTGGGAGCCAACAAAAACATTCCCACAAAACTCGTGATAGCGCCCTCCATTGAAAAACTTTTCAAGGTTGACGCGCACATAGGGGCGATAAGCTCAGGGCTGGTTGGAGACGCAAGAAGGCTTGTAAGGATTGCAAGGGAAAAAGCACAGGAGAACTCAATGTATTACGAGGAAAAAATTGAAGTGGAAACGCTTGTAAAAGAACTCGCCGGAATAAAACAGGTTTTCACCCAGTACGCGGGAATGCGGCCCTTCGGGGTCAGCTTCATAATAGGCGGAGTTGACTTCAAGGGAAAGCACGTGTTTGAAACAGAGCCGAGCGGCGCACTGGCGGAATACAAGGCAATAGCCATAGGAAAGGGAAAAAAGCAGGCAATGGAGCTTCTTGAAAAAAAATACAACGAAAAAGCGGGACTCGAAGAAGGAATAAAACTGGCATATGAAGCAGTAAAGCATTCACTGGAAAAAAAAGAGCCTTTTTCAATAAACAATCTGGACTTTGCATTCATAGAAGAGGGAAAGGAATTCGAAAGAATTCCCGTGAAGAAACTAAAGTCTATTTTAGGGAAATAAGCGCGCAGCGCGCGAAAGAGAAAAAGGCCGAACCGGAAAAGGTGTCAAAATGGTAAAGCTGGAGGACGCGGTTACAGCAAGGTACTCTTTCGAAAACGAAAAATTCGAAGTGCTCGTCGACCCCGACCTGGCGCTGGAACTCAAAAAAGGAAAAAAAGTGGACCTGAACGAACTTCTCGCCACAGACACGGTTTTCAAAGACGCAGGTCAGGGCGAAGAGCAGTCGGAAAAAGCAGTGAACAAGGCGTTCGGCACAACAAAGCCGGAGGAAGTGGCAAAACAGATAATACTCAAGGGCAGCGTGCAGCTGACAACCGAACAGCGCAGGGAAATGCGCGGGAAAAGAAGGCGCGAAATAATACAGATAATTACAACAAACGCAATCAACCCCCAGACCAACGCGCCGCATCCGGTGCAGCGCATTGAGAACGCGCTCGACGAAATAAACCCCGAAATAGACCCCGTGAAGCCGGCGCAGGACCACGTTCCAGCAATACTCAAGGAACTGAAGAAAAAAATCCCGATTTCGTTCGAAAAACTGGAAATGGCGGTGAAAATTCCCGCGCAGTTCAGCGGAAAAGCACAGCCGGCACTGCACCAGTTCAAGCTGAAAAAGGAGGAATGGCAGAACGACGGCTCGCTTATCGCGGTTGTGGAAATTCCCGCGGGGTTGAAGAATGAACTACTGAACAAGGTAAACAGTTTAACGCACGGAAAATGCGAGGTTAAAGTATTGAATGAGTAAGGCATTCCACGAATGCCTTTTACGGAGGGAAATTGATGAACAGAAAAGTTGTTGTTCCCGGTGAGCTTGTTTCCGGGGAGAGAAAAAAAATAGGAAGGCACGTTTTCGTCGACGAGGGAAAAATCTATTCCGATTCCCTCGGTCTGGCGGACGCCGAAGGAGAATACGCAAACGTGATCCCCCTGCAGGGAAAATACATGCCCCACACAGGCGACCTGATAGTGGGAATAATCCGCTCTGAGGAATTTTCGGGATACGTGGTGGACATAAACTCGTTCTACACCTCGTTCCTTCCCAAGGAAAAGCTCAGAAAGCCCCTTAAAAAAGGGGATATCATTTCCGCAAAGATAAGCTATGTGGACGAAATAAACGAAGCCGAGCTTGAAAACGTGCGCGTTTTTTACGGCGGGGAAATTGTGGACGTTGCACCGGTAAAAGTGCCGAGAATAATAGGAAAAAACGGGAGCATGCTCAACGTTTTGAAGCAGGGCACGGACTCCGCGCTGATGGCGGGAAGGAACGGAAGAGTCTGGATAAAAGGCGGAAATGTAATCCTGCTCAAAAAGGCTCTCGACAAAATAGAGGAAGAAGCGCATTTAAGCAATTTAACCAACAGAATGCAGCAGTTCCTCGCAGAGGAAAACACCAAGGAAAAACAAAATGTTAATACTGGAGGAATGTAAATGGAAGAAACAGTATATGTGAACGAAAAGGGAGAAAGGCTCGACGGAAGAAAAGTTGACGAATTAAGACCAATAAAAATCGTTCCCTCGGTTCTGAGCAGGGCGGAGGGCTCCTGCTATATTGAATGGGGTCAGAACAAAGCCATTGCGGGAGTTTACGGTCCAAGGGAAGCATTACCGCAGCACATTCAGGACCCGACCAAAGCGCTTGTGGACTTTGTGTACAGAATGGCGACATTCTCTGTTCCTGACAGGAAAAGCCCGAGACCGGGCCGTAGGGACATAGAAATCTCAAAAGTATGCGGAGAGGCGCTCGCAAGGGCAATTTTCCTGGAGAGGTTTCCCAACACAACAATAGACATATACGTGCAGATTTTCGACAGCAATGCAGGCACCCGAATAACCGCCCTGACTGCAGCGAGCGTAGCTTTGGCTGACGCGGGAATTCCCATGCGCGACCTCGTGTGCGGCGTTTCCGTCGGAAAAGCGGGAGGAAAAATAATCCTCGACCTGAACAAGGAGGAGGAAGACGCGCCTGACGCGGTTGACCTGCCGATTGCAATGCTTCCGAGAACGAAGGAAATAGTTCTCCTTCAAATGGACGGTCTGCTTAAAAAAGAGGAATGGCAGCAGGCATACAGCCTTGCGGTAAAAGGCTGTGAGGAAATCTACAAAAAGCAGGTGGAAGCTTTAAAGAAAAAATACAAGGCAAAGGAAGAACCGCAGGAAGCGGCGCCCGCGGAAAGCCGGGAAAAACCCCAAGAAAAGCCCCAGGAAAAATCCCAGGAAGAGGAAAAAATAAAAAAGGAAAGAGTCGAGGAAATAAAAAAAGAAATGGAAGCGCAGATAAAGGAAATAAAGGAAAAGAAAAAGCCGAAAATCGAAGAGTTGCACCTCGGCGAGGGAGGCGATAACCAATGAAAAAGGACGACGTAATATGGGAACTGAACGCAGACAAAATAAGAGAGCGCATAAAGGAGAACAAGAGAATCGACGGCAGGAAAATGGACGAATACAGGGAAATAAAAATACTGAACGATTTCAGCAAGAACGCCCACGGCTCGGCTATTGCCCGGATTGGGGAAACGGAGGTAATAGCGGGTGTAAAGCTCGATTTGGCAGAACCCTACCCCGACACTCCGGACGAGGGCACGATTTCCGTTGGCGCAGAACTGATGCCCATGGCTTCCCCCGTCTTCGAACCAGGTCCGCCGAGGGAAGAGGCAACAGAGCTTGCGCGCGTGGTGGACCGCGGGATAAGGGAATCCAAGGCACTGGACTTCAAGGAACTCTGCATTGAGCCGGGAGAAAAAATCTGGTTGGTTTTCATCGATTTGTATGTAGCGAACCACACGGGCAATTTGTTCGACGCAAGCTCCCTTGCGGCAATGAGCGCACTGCTCCACACAAAAATGCCGAAGCAAGAGGAAGGCAAAATAGTGCAGAAAGAATTCACCGGCGAACTCAGCCTTAAAAGAAAGCCGCTTCTCTCAACCTTTGCAAAAATAAACGGAAAAACTGTTCTTGACCCGGTGCTCGCCGAGGAAAAAGCAATGGATGCGAGGTTTTCCGTTGCAACCACTGAAGACGGTTACCTCAGCGCGTTCCAGAAAGGCGGTCAAGGTTCCTTCTCCTCGGCGGAAATAGACCAGTGCATAGATACAGCGATTGCAAGGGGAAAAGAACTCAGGGAAAAACTCAAGTAACGGAGTGGTCATATGGGTGAAACAAAAAAAGTAAAGCACGCCGGCAGATTCGGTTCAAGATACGGCAGAGGAGTCAGGGACAGGCTGATAGAAGCGGAGGTAAAGCAGAGAAAACTGCACAAATGCCCCAAGTGCGGGTTTGCCCGCGTTAAAAGAATTTCAACCGCCCTGTACAAGTGCAAAAAATGCGGCGCAAGGTTCGCAGGAGGCGCTTACGTCCCAGAAACGATGAGCGGAAAAATGGTCAGAAAAATGACCAAACAGAGGGCATTCCTGCCTCTCGCAAGGGAACTCATAGAAATCAGGGAAGGGAAAGAGAAGGGATTAAAGCAAAAAAAAGAAGAGGAGGCAAAAGAGAAAAAGCAGCCCCGGGAGAAAAAAAAGGAAGAGAGCGCGGGAAAGGAAAAGGGAAAAGAGAAAAAGCGCTCCGGTGAAAAGAAAAAACCCGGGAAGGAAGAAAAAAGGGAAAAGGTGGAATGAATGTACAAATGCGTTAAGTGCGGGAAGGAATTCGACGAACTGCCCAAAGGTCTGGTAAGATGCCCTAACTGTGCTTACAGAGTCCTTGTCAAAATAAGGCCTCCAACAACAAAAAAAGTAAAGGCGAGATAGTGCAGCAGTTTCCATTCTCTCTCAAACTGAGCTTTTCTTTCCAGAGCAAAGAAAAAGCCGGCGCGGTTTTAGGCGCAGTAATCCCCGACATTGGAAAGAGAAAGCATTTGCGCTCCCGCACCGAGCTTGAAGCAAAAGGCGAAAAGCTGTGCCTTAAAATTTTGGCAAAAGACCCGACAGCGTTGCGCGCTTCGTTCAATTCCGCAATGAAGCCGATAGTGTTCTCGGACAAGTTATTTAAAACATTTCCAGGGGAAAAATAGAAAAAGGAGGAATAAAAATGGCTCAAGAAACTGAACAGCACATAGCCCAATTCCGCATTGGAAGGCAGCAGTTGCTCAAGGTAAGCGGTCAAAAGCAACAGCTCCAAATGCAGAGCAATGCCTTGGGAAGCGCTCTGGACGAATTGAAGGAAACGAAGAAAAAAACCGTTTTTAAGGCGGTTGGAAACATCCTCATCGAAAAGGACACGGCAAAAGTGAAAAAAGAACTAGAGGAAGGAAAAGAGGCAGTCGACCTCAGGATTAAAACACTGCAAAAACAGGAAGATTCCCTGGTAAACAGGCTCAACAAACTAAAATCCAAGATAGAGGAGTCGACAGAAACTCCAGAGGGCGAGGAAAAACAAAAGAAAAAGAAGAAAAAATGACGTTGAGCGAAATGCCCTTTCCATTGCTTCTTCCCGCCTTAAAAGGAAAAGAGGTGCTGATTCTTACACACCGCGGAGCGGACGTTGACGCGCTCAGTTCCGGCGCAATGCTCTACCTTGCATTGAAAGAGCATGCGAGCGTGCGCATAGGCGTTCCCGAGCACATAAACCAGGCAGCTGAAAAGTTAGCCGCAGAGCTTTCAATCCCGTTCGATTTGAATCCGGAACCAAAGGAATTCAACGTTGTTGTAGTGGCGGATCTCAACTCCTGGAAAATGCTTGGCTCAACCGCGGAAAAACTCAAGTCCTTTGACGGGGAAATTTTGCTCATAGACCACCACACGCGCTCGTGGGAAAATCTCGCAAAGGAGGAAAATTCTCTGATAGAGGAAAATGCAGCATCCACCACCGAAATTCTGTTCAAGCTTTTCAAAAAACAGGGCATTCCCATTTCAAAGGAGATTGCACTCCTTGCATGCTGCGGAATTATAACAGATTCGGCGCACTTCTCCTATGCGAGCGCGGACACCTTTTCGGTAATGGCGGAAGCGCTCGGTCTCGCCAAAACCCCGTATTCAAAAATAACCGGGCTTTTTTCCGTTGAAAGGGAGTTCAGCGAAATTGTCGCAAAGCTCAAGGCAGCGCAGCGCTGCCGCATTTTCCGCGCGGGAGAATTCATTGTTGCAATAAGCGATGTGGGCGCTTTCGAGGCGCAGGCAGCCGCTTCGCTGCTCAGGATAGGCGCTGACGCGGCATTCGTTGGAGTGGAGGAAGCCGGAGAAGTAATGGTTTCAGGGCGCGCCTCTCACAAAATTGTCGAATTTGGTCTTGATTTGGTCAGGGATGTTTTTGACCCGCTTTCCGCTCGCTTTTCGGGGGAAGGCGGCGGTCACACCGCCGCAGCCGCGTTCAACGGAAAAGCCGAATCAATAGAAGAAGTCCTAGAGGAATGCGTTTCCCTTGTAACGGAAAAAATAAGGAAAAAGGCTCCGGAAGCAAGCGCGAAGGAATACACCTGACTGTTATTTTACCAAAATGCCAGATTTTGTTATCCTCGGCTTTTCCCTGCGCTGCATCCTCCGGCTTCTTTCCATGAGCGAATTGAAGGAATTTTTTATTCTGGTTCTTTTTCTCCAGGGTCTCATTTTCTCACGATTTTCTCTATTTCCCTTATGTCCCTGAGAACAAAATCGGCTTTTATTTTTTTTGCCGGCTCCGTTACCTGCCCGTATTCCGCCAGCGCTGTTTTCATGCCGAGCTTTTTCGCGCCGGCAATGTCCCTTTCGGGGCTGTCTCCCACGAAGAGTATTTCTTCCGCGGGAACGCCCAGTTTTTTCAATGCCTTTCTGAAAGGCATTGAATGCGGCTTTCTTTTTCCCTGTTTTTCCAGCCCTATGACCAAATCGAAAAAATCAACCATGTTTAATTCCGCCAGACGGAGCCATGCCTGCTTTATGGGCGCGTCTGACACAATGCCCAGTTTCAGGCCGCGTTGCTTTAATTTCAGTAGCGTGCCGCGGGCGTGCGCGTATGGAACCAGATAGCCGTATTTTATGCGGCGGTATGCCGCAACTCCGCTGGCCAAAATTTTGTAGTCGATTTTTCCCTGCACTTCCTTTATGAATTTGTCGAATATTTTCTGGTTTTCCCATCCGTATTTTTCGTAGAATTTAAAGAGTTTTTCAATTCCTTTCTTTTCCCTGATTTTCAGACCCGCGTCCACCATTGCCCTTACTGCTTCCTCGGAGCAGGTGCGCTTCATTTTGTAAAAATCGATGAGCGTGTTGTCCAAATCGAACAGAATTGCGCGAATCATGTAATAATTAGGGGTGCAAAAAAGTTAATAACACTTAATTCCACTATATTCTTTTGGTCTGTATGAACTGCCCTGTGTGCGGCGCCGAACTGCACCGCGCTGGCTTGTCAAAGCCCGTTTCCGGCGGAATCCTTGAGGAATGGCGGTGTCCTGCATGCGGCTACCGCGTTCAACAGAAGCGCCCTTCCCCGCAGCAGCCCCAGAGGCGTATTGGCCGCTAGTTCAGCGCAGGTTCTTGAGTTTCAAAAAGCAGTTTTCGCAGATGAACTTCTGGTTGAATTCAATTCCCACTTCGTTCGTTTGGCTGCACAGTATGCACCTGCGCCCTTTTTCTATTTTCTTGCTGTCCGCCCACTCGTACAGCAAATCCCAGCTAACCCATTTTGGGACAACCATTTCCCTGAGCACTGATTTGTCGTTTTGCTGAATTCTTTCAACCTGGCTCGGCATTATTGTTTTGTTCAGGGATTTCATCCATTTCACTTTTTCCATGTCGCCTTTTCTCATCAGGTCGAGCAGTTTGTCCTCGAATTTGCCCATTGAAAAAACCTCATTTCAGGTATATTACCATTTTCCCGTTTTTAACCTTTTTCCTCTGGGAGTATCTCTGCAAATAATGCACGGTGCTTTTCGGAATCCCTGTTGTTTCCTCTATTTCCCGGAGAGAACGGAAATCCGAGCGCATTTCAATCGCCTGGCGCATTTTGGGCAGCGGAATGCCTATTGCCCTGCCCTGCTCGCCGTGCACTTCCGTTTCTATGCCCTTTCCTTTCAGAAAAGCCCTTGCTTTTTTCGAAAGGCGACTGCTGCACGAGGAACTCATTGAAATTTTTTTCAGTTCGCTCTTGGAAGCGATTTTTTTGAGCATTCCAAGACTTAACGGCCTGACCAAATGGATTTCGCTTGTTTCAGCAGGAATTCCCGCGATGCTTGTATTGGGGTAGATCGAGTACTTCATTGGTTTTCACTCACTTAGCTTTTGAAAGAAAAGAATTTATGAGGGAAAGGATGCTCGAGTAAACGCTTTCCGTCATTTCTTCGCTTTTTGCCTTGAACTCTTCAACCTTGTCGCTCCATTTTTCCCTTTCCATTTCCTCCACTTTTTCAAGCCCTTCTATTTCTTTTTCGCTTTCCTCCAGCCCGAGTTTGATAATGCTCTTGGTGTCCGGTATGTCCGGCTCAAACTCGTTGAGCTGTTCCAGGCAGTCCTTTACTTCCTGTTCCGAGGGATAATTGCAGGGCTCGAATTCCGCTCCGAGCAATGAGAGCGTGGTTTGGGTGAATTTCCCTCCTTCGTCAATTTCCTCTTCCTGGTCGAGGAATTTCCTGTAAGCATTCAACAACGAAGTGAAGCCGTTCCTGTACACATAATCGCGCACAAAAAGTTCGCCAAAAGAGTAACCGAATTCCCTCGTGCTCTCCCTCTCCGGAGTCCATTCGTTCATAAAGGTTTTTTCCCCGCTGTAATACTCCATTAACTGCTCCACGGAATTCGCGGGATACACTCTTATTATGTAGTCCCCCTCCCTGTACTCGTTCACTCCGTCGAACAAATTCGCCAAACGCATTCCGATCCTTCTCCTTGCAAGGTATTCTGTGAATTTTGCCATTCCCTCGTCAAACCATGCTGACCCCGAGTTATTCCATGTCATTGCCTGCGCGTTGAACCCGTGCACTGTTTCGTGCAGTATGACAGGCGCGGCATTCTCCCCGAAAACGCCCGCTTTCAATAGTATTATTCCCCCGGTCCTGTAAACCCCCTCGCTGTAAGCATTCACTTTTTCCGCAAACTCGGCGTCATCCATTACAACCACGGGAAATTTTTCAAAAGGCGGTTCTATTCCCGTTATTTTGGGAATCCAGCCGAAATAGGTTTCAGCGTCGCTGAACCCTTTTGCCACGAGCTCTTCATCGCTCAGGGAACTCCTGTTGAAAAGCACGTAGTGCTCGAGTGCGGTGCCCTCGCTTGAATAAAAGAATTTAACGCTTGCCGGTCCCGTTCCAGCAAGCTCTATTTTTTTTACAGTCAATTCCCCTGAAAAGCCGTGGTTGGGCTCGAACGAAATGAAACCGCCTCCAGCAATCACCACGCTCACATCGCTGTCAACCGCGGCGGGCATTGAAATCCTCGAGTTATACAAAGGAGCAAACTCGCCATTTCTCACATCCCTGAGCTTCATTGAAATGTTCACTATTTCGAGTTCCTTCGCAACGGAATAATTTGTCGAAAAATCAAGCCTGCCGTCATGCACCGAAAAATCCTCTATTGCCCCCTTCGAATCGCTCACTCCGAGCACTTCCGCTCCCCCCGGGAGAAGCAGTGCGCCGTTGAACACGTTCACCGGGGTTTCGCTTTCAAGGCTCATTTCCAGGCTCAGGTCGGCGTTCTCACCCAGGAGGAGTATTTCGTAATTCATGTAATTTGCGCCCGCAGAGGGCAATAAGAGAATAAAAACCAAAACCGCCAGCCGAATTTCCATGTTTATTATTAGGGATTTCTTATTTAAATAGCTTACTTTGGCTTTTGGGGCAAACAAGAGAATCAGTCATAACAAGCCTTTGTTGCCGGAATCCCTTCTAAATTAGGATAAAATCTTGGAGTAGGATAATTTTCCAGTTGTGCTTGTGTGCCGGTTGATTCTCCCCCTTTCAGCTAGGAATTCAAGTTCCGCCGCTATTTCTTTTGTGGTCATTTCTCCTGCATTTAAGTGGTTTTCACGTATAAAGCGGTTTACATCTCCATAGATCGTTCCAGCCGTCATTCTTCCTAGGTGGTTTCCCAAAACTCTCTCAATTCTTGCCCTGATTCTAGTCCGCTCTTTCGGGGAAATTCCCCCGCCTTTTCTTCTGGGTTCAGTGTAGCCCTCGTAGAGGCCTCTTTCGGTTCCTCTTTTGTGACCTTTTCTTATCGCTTCTTGTATCTCTTTTTCCGGAACGCCCGCATCAATCAGTTGCCTGCGCATCCTATCGTAATCACCCAAGAGCTGCCTGCTTCTTGCCAGATGCTTTCTGGCTCCTTGCGTTTCACGGGACGTTCTCAGTCTGGCGCCTTCTATTCCATGCCTAATTGAAAGAGCCGCGAGAGAGTTTAGTTCATGGGCTTCTATTATCGCTAGGGGTCTTTCTTCGCCATACCTATAAACTTTCCTCGCTTTTTTCCCACTTCCAGTCTTTTTGGGGGGTTCGCTTGTTCCGGCTTCATCTAATCTCAATAGAATTTCACGCGTTCTCTCCGGAACAGCAGGCACTTTATCAATTCCCAGCCGGCGCATTTCAGGTTCCAAAAATTCAATCCATGCAACTGCTCTCCTTTGGTTTGCGTGGACAGTTCCAACGTGTCCAGCGCTTAAGTTTTGTCTTTCAAGAATTTCCTCCATAAAAGAAAGATAGTTTTCAAGCTTCCAACCCAACCTAATCAATACATTCCTTTCTTCAGTGCTCACTCTGCGCTGTTTGGCAAGTTCCGGGATATTGAATCTTTCAATTATTGCCTTAGGCGTTGCAAGCAAAACTGGCCTGTTTCTTCTTTTAACTGAATACAAATACCCCTCATCGAACAATTCGCGGACAGCTTGCTTTAAACCTTCTGCTTCAGTTCCCTCTTTTCCTCTGAGCAGAGCATCAAGAAAAACGTCTTCTTTTATGACTCTTTCAACTATTTCGCTCTTTGTTCTTGGAAGCTCGCTGACAGCGGTCCGCCCCCTTGGCCTTCTCACCGGCTTTTCAAAAGGCGAAGGGGGAATAATGTCCTTGACCTTTGAGCTTTTCAGAAGGCTGTGAATACTTCTAGGCATAGTAAAATACTGACCTTTAAACCTTTTAAAGCAAGGCGTTGGCGGAATATTATTTATCTCTTTCCCAGTCCGCTTTTTGAAACATATGCTCTGGTTGCTTGCTGCCTATTTTTCCTTTCTGCCTGTCTTAGTGCTTGCCTGTCACCTACTGTGCCCTTTCAGGCAACATAAAAATTTTTATTAACAAGACAGCTATAACAATACATGCCTTTAAAGGGAAAAGAAAGAATAACGGCAATTCTGCTGATTGCTTTTTTCATCGCGGCATTTGGCGCAAGAATTGCCCTGCTTGAGCACAGACCGCTGCATCACGACGAAGGCGTGAACGGCTACTTTATTTCCAAGATTCTTTCCGGCGAGGGCTTCCAGTACGACCCCCAGAACTATCATGGACCGACGTTTTTCTTCGTTTCCGCGCCGGCAGTGCTGTTCTTGGGGAACACGCCTTTTGCACTGCGGCTTGCCGCGGCATTCTTCGGCAGCGCGGTAATCCTCCTGCTCTTTCCCCTGCGCAAAAAGCTCGGCGTGCCGGGCACAGCCACAGCGGCATTCTTCCTTTCCTTTTCCGCATCCTTCTTTTACTATTCAATTGACGCAATCCACGAAATCCTTTTCGTTTTCTTCTCAATTGCAGCAATTGTCTCAATGCTCAAATTTGTGGAGGAAAAAAAGAAAAGCCATCTTTATTTTTCCGCGATTTTCCTCGCGCTTCTTTTCGCGACAAAAGAGGCATCCTTTTACTTTGGTCCTTTAATTCTCTGCCTTTTTCTGCTGCTACTGCTATGCAGCCGGAATGCTGGGCATTCTCTCAAGAGCATTCTGAAAAGGGATTCCCTGCTCACAATTGCCCTTGCAGTTGCATTGTTCCTTTTCGTTTACTCCGCTCTTTTCACTTCCTTTTTTTCAAATCCAGCGGGTTTGGCGGATTCGGTTCGCGGACCGTTCATATGGCTCACGCAGCCCGAACTCCACGCAGGGCACGAAAAGCCCTTTTACTATTACGCTGAATTCCTCCTGGAATACGAGTTTCCCCTGCTCGTTCTGGGCGTTCTGGGCACTGCCGTTGCGTTCCTGCGCAAAAACCCTTTTTTTTCCTTTTTCGGCGCGTTCTTTATTGCAGCGTTCTCCGCAGCATCGATAGTGGAATACAAGGTTCCCTGGATTCTTATAAACTTTCTTGTCCCGCTCGCCTTCCTGGCGGGATTTGCTGTGAGGGAAATTTTCTCCGCCGCGGAAAAGCGCTCCCCTGCAGTTCAGGCGGTTTTTGTAGCGCTTCTTTTTCTGGGCGCGATTTTCACCTTGGCTGTTTTTTTCCGCCTCAACGTTGAAATTCCGGCAGAGCAGGAGAACGGGCTGGCGTACGTGCAGACGACAATGCACGCGAAAGGGGTTGTTGAAAAAATCCACTCGATTGCGCGTACCACGCCCGAATTCCGCATGGCTGTAGCAGTAAAGCAGAGTTCCTGGCCCCTGTCCTGGCTTTTCGAGGACTTTAATGCCGATTACTACGGCACGGAAAAGGAGTCGCTTGAAGGGCTTTTGCTCGGTGGTTACCCCGTAATTCTTGTGGAAAAGACCGCGGACTCCGAAAAAATGCGTTCCCGGGAATACGAAAGCGAGGCATTCACCCTAAGGCCCGGCGTGGACATGATTGCCTTTTACCGCGGGAATGCGCAAAAATGACCCGAACTTAATGATTTTTTAATCTATCCCCTTCTAATTTTTTACCAACGCTTTTTTTTGCGCTTTTTGGTGAAAAACATGAGCGATTCCATCCTGGGACTGGGCGGCTGCGAGGAAGTCGGCAGAAGCAGTTTTTTGCTAGACATCGGTGAAAAAATTTTGCTCGAATGCGGCATCAAGTTAAGCCCCACGGGAACAGAATATCCGCTGCCCTTGCACACAAATCTTGATGTTGCAATTATTTCCCACGCCCACCTGGACCATTCCGGGAATTTGCCTCACCTCTTCCTTAAAAGCAATCCCCTCTGCTACATGACGCAGCCCACGCTTGACTTGGCGGAACTTTTGTGGCACGACACGCTCAAAATAGCGGGACTGGAAGGAACGGAGGAAAAGTTCTCGAAGGAGGAAATAAAGCGCACCCGCAAGTATTCCTTCGCGATAGGCTACAACAGAAAAATGCCCATTACAAAAAAATGCTCCATGGAATTCTTCAACGCAGGACACATTCTTGGCTCCGTTCTCACAAAGCTTTCCTTTTCAGGCAAATCGCTCCTTTACACCGGCGACTTCAAGGTGAAGGAAACAAGGCTGCTTGAAAAAGCCGACCTCAAAGTGGGTCACGTTGACTACGTTGTAATTGAATCCACTTACGGCGACAGAGAGCACCCGGACAGGAAGAAAACCGAGAAAGAATTCGTTGAAAAGGTGCAGGACACCGTTGACAGGGGCGGGACAGCGCTTGTTCCGGCGTTCGCCGTGGGAAGGAGCCACGAAATAATAGACGTATTGCACGAATACAAGTTGAACGCGCCTGTTTACTTGGACGGAATGGCAAAAACCGCTGCAAGGATTACAATGAATTACCCCAAATTCCTCAAGGACGCAAAATTCCTGGGAAAGGCGTTAAAGAGCACCAAATGGATTAAAAACGAGGGGCAGAGAAGGCACGCTTTAAAAGAGCCCTCGGTGATAGTAACCACTGCGGGAATGCTCGAAGGAGGCCCTGTGCTCAACTACATTAAAAAAATCCACGCTGACAAAAACTCGAGCGTTCTCCTCACGGGCTATCAAGTAGAGCAGACAAAAGGGCGCAGGCTGCTTGAAACGGGAAAAATCGAGGTGGACGGCGAAACATACAAGTTAAAGTGCGACGTGCAGAAATTCGACTTTTCAGCGCACGCCTCCCAGAGCGAAATGCTTTACGCGCTCAACAAGTGGTCTCCGCAGAAAGCATTCATAGTGCACGGGGAAAAGAGCGTTGCGCACAAATTCGGGAAAAAAATAAAAGAAGAATTGGGCATTAATGCGGTTGTCCTCAAGCAGGGCAAAACGGAAAAACTTGATTGAAAATGAATTTCCTCGAATTTTTACGGGAGGCATTCGCCCTCCTCAAAAAACACCCTAAGCTTTTTGCACCGAACCTTTTCCTGAGCTTTTATTACGGAATAATGGAACTGCTCCTTGCAATGAGCCTTCTTTCCTTCGCGGAAAGCTACCGCGCGGGCATAGTGCCTGTTGCTGTAGGAGAGGAACTCGTTTATGTTTTTTCCGTTCTCTTGGTCATGCTCCTTTTCGGATTATTTTTCAGCGTTCTGATATGGGGAATGTACCCCGCAATGGCAAGGAGCTTTTTTGCCGGGAAGAACATTTCCTTCCCTGCCGCGGCAAGGGTTTCAATCAAGAGATTCCGCTTCGTTTTCACTTCGCTTATACTCTGCTCTATTCTGCCCGCTGCACTTGTTGCCTTTTTGTTCCTCCAGCTGATCCTCCTCTACGGAACCTTTGAGTTCTGGCTCTACCTCGTGCTCATGCTGGTCGTTTTGTTTGCTTACCTTTTTTTCTTTTACATTCTCGCCTCATCTTCGGTGCTCGGAAAAAATTCAATAAAATCCATTTTCAGGGAATCGCTCGCTCTCACGAGGAAAAACCCGGTTGTCGTCTCGAAAGCGGCAGCGTTCTCCCTGGTTCTTTCCGTGCTGGGCTGGGTTTTCGCTTTCCTTGCGTGGAATCCGGCTTTTATGGTTTCGTTCTGGATTTCGAGGTTTGTCAGCGCCGTTGTAGCCACTTACTCGCAGACCCTCAATCCCACCATTTACCTCGGTTTGAAAGGTGGCTTGGAATGACTGCCTTCTGCCCCAAGTGCGGCGCCACAAAGGGAAAATTCATACACGGCTTCTGCGAAAAATGCTTCCTGGAAGACCACGAGCTGATTTCCCTTCCGGCGGAACTCGAAATACAGAAATGCCCGGTCTGCGGAAAAGTGAAATTATCCGGAAAATGGGAGGCGTTCACCCCAAAAAACCTGAAAAAATTCGTTGAAGCAAAGGCAAAGGTGAAAGAACTGCTCGGGGAGGAAAAATCGGCAGAAATCGGCAAGAGGGAGAATGGCACCCTTGAAGCAGTGGTGAAAGCAAGGGGGAAAATTGGCACGGAGGAGATTGAAACCGAAAGGCATTCTACCATCAAATTCGTAAAAGAGAGCTGCGATTCCTGCAACCGCGTTGCCGGCGGTTACTTCGAGGCAACAATCCAGATACGCTGGAAAAAACCGGGGAATTCCGCAAAACGCGGAAGAGTTCTCAAAGAAATCGAATTCGCGCTTTCCCTTCAGGGCAGCGATTCACTGGCGCGCATAGTGAGAATCGAGGAAAAAAAGAACGGTTTTGATGCAAGGATTGGGTCGAACAGCGCCGCGCGCCTTGCAGTTTCGCGCCTCAGAAAAAAATTCAAGGAAAAAGCTGTAACCTCCTCAAAGCTCGCGGGCGTAACAAGGGACGGGAGGAAAAAAACCAGGTTAACTTACTGCTTTCGCCTCTGAGTTGCCCGTATTCCGCTGTACTGCAGTCAGCTTTCGAATTCCTTCAATTTATTTTTTATTTCTTCCTCTGGCACGGTGCTCACAAGCAGTGGAATCCTTTCGCTTTCCGCGATCCTTATCGCTATTTTGTCCACTTTTTCGGGGTCCTTTGGACCGTGCAGTACGACCAAAGAGGGCTTCATGTCGGTGCTGAACCTGCCGACCTTAACCGCAATGAGTGGTGATCTGCCATTTTCAACGTTCTTGAAAATCAGCGCTCTGTCGGGCGTTCTGCCGTACAGGTGCATGTACTCGTGCACCGGTACTTCGATTATTACTTTAAGCGAATCAATGATGGTGTAGCCGTAAATGTCCGTTTCTTTCAGTCTCGAAGGGTTTGCAATGCATTTCGCGCCAATTTTTTCCATGAACGTTTTTGCGTTCATTGCGGAATAGAATTCGTGTATGTCGAATATTTCTTCTTTCGGCTCGAAGTCCTTCATTAACTGCTTTACTATCTTGCCCCCGCGTTTGCCATCGAGCTCAATCAGTGCATTCACGAACCTGCTTATTACCACGATGCCCGGGCTCTTTCTCCTTCCTCCCTCATAATCGCTTATCGTGGAGCTTGAAACGCCCAGAAATTCCGCGAGTTCCGTCTGGTTAATGCCGAAGATTTCCCTCCACTTTTTCATGCTTCCGCCGGGGTCCTTGCTCAGCGTTATTTCTCCGGCAATCGTGTTGCGAAGTTTCTCCATACAATAAAAAATGCCAGAACAGGTTTAAAAAGGTTACGTCAATCGCACGCCGCAGAATTCGTTCTTTAACGCACTCTTCTTAAATTATTTCAAGAAATCAAGGGCTAAGGAAATAATCCAGTCGCCCTTGTGGGGCTTTTTGGGATTAGTGTTGCCGACAATCATTGTGTCCTTTATGTGGGTTTCTCTGCGGCTTTCCCTGCCGCCGCGGAGAATGGAAAGGTTTTCTCCGAGGTTCTGCCTCGCATGGAAATGGCTTCTCCTGGATTTTTCCACAAGCCTTCCTTTCTTTTGCCCCATTATTTCTTCTATGGATTTTTCAGACATTAATTCCATTACTACATATCTTCCTTTTATTTCCCCATAAATCTCCGGCATTATAAGCCTGTAGCCCCTAGGCCTTATTGCGCCCTGCTGCACTGCTTTTTGGTGTGTTATGAACATTCTTTGGAGTTCCCTGAAATCAAGCCCTTCTTTCGCTTCCCCGCGAGTATCCTTTATTACAACTGGAACGCCGTTGAATTCATAAAGCCTCACAAAGTGATGCTTTCCAGCCTTGGGCAGCGTGTTGAAGAACTGTGGGTGGGAGTCAAGTTTTTTCTCAACATCACTCAGTAAAGCGTTTCTTTTCTCTTTAGGAATGATGCTTCTCTTCAAAACGCTTTCAGTGGTTTTTTCCAGGGGCCCTCTTCCCCTGCTGGCTTTGGGTCTTCGCCTCCAACGCTTTGGAAGCAAATTCCTAAAAGTTATTCTGCGAAGCTGCACCATAAAATTATTGCACTGCGAGGGAATTTAATTGTTTTCCCTGCCGTGCCAAAGCGCGGGGGAATAAGGCAGAAAACGGACCCGGGGGGATTCGAACCCCCGATCTACAGCTTAGGAGGCTGCCGCCTTGTCCTCTAGGCTACGGGTCCTCAGAATTTTAAGCAATTCTTCCTGTCTCTTGCTTTTGTTTGGATGTATAAAACCTATTTCTTCCAGAAACCTTTTTATTGTGCTGTGTTTTCTTATTCTCAACTCCCAGGTCAATGTTTTCTTGCCGGTGGAGGGAGAATGCGATTTTCTGCCGTATGGCTTGAGGGTTTCGATTCCAAATTCTTGTAAATTTTCTTTTATTTCTTCAATGAATCCTTTGTCTTTGAAGGAAACATCCACAAAAAATTGGGCACACTTGTGCGGGCTTTTTGGAAGGGTTCCGTCAGCATCAAACAGTCCTCTCAAGTACCATTTCAATATTTTCCTATTTTTTTTCATTATTTTTGGTATTCTGAGGTTTGATTTTTTTCCCAGATTAATTCCAAACACTTTGTTAATGAAAGAATTGATGACTTTTCTTCTTACGGGCACGCGGTAAGATTGTTTTGTTGATTTTTTGCTTCTCTTTTCCTCAATTTTTGCTTTGGTTCCAAAAATTTTTTCTGTTAGAGAGCAGACCAATTCAATCTGCGGTTTATACTCGTCATCAAAGCAGGTTCTTTTCCCGTCAGAGCAGAGAAAACCATCGCCTTGAAGATAGCCGACAAAGTATGCCAAAGCAGGGTCTAGATATTTTGGAAGGATCACTTTTTCCTTTCTTGCAGTGCAATAAAAATCGCTTTCAAAAATTTTGTTCCAGAGCGTTCCGCTTAAGTCCAATTCAGCGATTTTTTTCAAAAAGAACAACGGGCATGCTTTTTTTACATTTAAGTATTTTCTAACAGTTTCAGGATGCATATTGCTTTTTTCTGCGATTTTTTCAAGGCTTGTTCCCCCCGCTTTTTCAAGAGGGATTTTATTGATCCCAGCAAGCCGGATTTTTTCATCAAGCAGAGGCAAATAGTTCTCCAGCTTAACTTTTGGTTTATCGGGAAAAACAGCTTTCATGAAAAAAAGAGAGAATTTGTTATTTAAAAATGCTTGAAACCGTGATTCCCCTAAACCGCGCAACCCGATTACTCAGTCCCTTATTTCAACCCGTTCAACATACTTTTCCATTATTTTCTTCATTTCTTCCAGTTCTTCGCTGGAATAGGATCTTACTTTTTGAAAGCGCGGGTCCAGCAATGGCGCATCCTTCTCGAACTGCTGCAGGTAGAATGCCTTTGCGCCCTTCAACCATTTCCCCATTTTTTCAAAATCCTTTTTTTCCAGAATGCCGGGCACAACCGTAGTGCGGAACTCGTAATCTATGCCGCTGCTCTTGAGCAGTTCGACGCTTTTTTGCACCGCTTCCTTGTCCACGATTACGTTTGCGGCTTTGTCGTACTTTTCAATCGGAGCCTTTATGTCCATTGCAATGTAATCCGCCAGTTTTTCTTCAATCAATTCGCGCAGCATTCCAGGATTCGTTCCGTTGGTGTCAAGCTTCACTTTGTATCCCAGTTCTTTCACTCTCTGAATGAAATGCTTCAAGCCCGAGTGCAGGGTTGGCTCGCCGCCGGTAATGCAGACAGCATCCAATACATTCTTTCTTTTGCGCAGGAATTCGAGAACCTCCCTTTCACTTATCGATTCTTCCGCCTCCTCCAGGACAAGCGAGGGATTCTGGCAGTAGGGGCAGCGGAAATTGCACTTGTCCACGAACAGAGTGCACGCTACCTCGTTTGGGTAATCAATAAGCGTTGTTTTCTGCAGTCCGCGGAAAATCATGGCATCCACCTAGAAAGAAAGGGGAAAAATATAAGAATGCAAGAATTGGCAAAAATGGCCTGGGTCACTTTGTTTTTGCAATTGCTTTTTTCTCTGAATAGGTTTTCCTTTCCTCGAATTCCTGCTTTTTTCCCTCGTTCCAGTTCTGAACAGGTCTGTAGTATCCTACCACGCGGCTGTACACTTCAGTATCCTTGTTGCATTTGGGCACTTTTCCACCTCCGCTAACTTCAACCGGACACTTGTAGTGCTTTCCCTGCACGTATCCGTGCACGGGGCAGATGCTGAATGTCGGCGTAACAGTAAAATAGGGAAGCCTGTAATTGTTTGCAATTTTCCTCACGAGTTTTTTTGTTGATTCGCCGCTTGACATCTTTTCACCCATGAAACCGTGCAGAACCGTTCCGCCGGTATACTTGCACTGCAGTTCGTCCTGGTGGTCCAGTGCCTCGAAAACATCGTCGGTGTGGTCCACGGGCAGGTGCGTCGAATTTGTGTAATACGGCGCTTCTTTGGTGCCCGCGGTCTTAATGTCCGGGTAATTCTTGACATCAATGCTTGCAAGCCTGTAGGAAGCGCCCTCCGCGGGCGTTGCCTCGAGGTTGTAAATGTTTCCTGTCTCTTCTTGAAATTCGGCGAGTTTTCCCCTCATAAAATCAAGCGTTTTCAGGGCGAGCTTCCTTCCTTCCTTCGAGGCAATGTCTTTTCCCAAAAAGTTTTCGCAGGCTTCATTCATTCCGTTCGGGCCTATTGTTGCAAAGTGGTAATCGAACGTGCCGAGATAGCGTTTTGACCAGGGCAGCAGGCCGTTTTGCATGTTCTTTTCCACTTCCTTCCTTTTGATTTCAAGAGCCTCCTTCGCCAGATACATAAGGTAATCCAGTCTCTCGAAGAATTCGTCCTCGTTTTTGCTTAGATAGCCCAGCTGCGGCATGTTTATTGTTGCCACGCCGATGCTTCCCGTTTTTTCGCCGCTCCCGAACAGGCCCCCAGTTTTCTGCCTGAGTTCCCTTACGTCCAACTGCAGCCGGCAGCACATGCTTCTCACGTCGCTCGGCTTGAGCGACGAGTTGATGAAGTTCTGGAAGTAGGGCGTTCCGTACTTTGAAGTCATTTCGAAAAGCATGTCCGCTTTTTCCGAATCCCACTCGAAGTCCTTTGTTATGTTGAAAGTCGGAATGGGAAAAGTGAATATCCTGCCGTTCATGTCCCCTGCGCTCATAACATCAATGAATGCTTTGTCTATGAGGTCGATTTCTTGCTGGAATTCCCCATAGGTTTCATTTATTTCCTTTCCTCCGTAAATTGCGGGCATTCCTTCCATATCCTCGGGCACTATCCAGTCAAGGGTTAGGTTGGTGAAAGGAACCTGGTTGCCCCACCTTGAAGTTGCATTGATGGCGAAAACGAATTCCTGGATGCTCTGTTTTATCCTCTTGTAGTCCAGGTTGTCCTTTTTTGCCAGCGGAGCAAGATATGTGTCAAAGGAGCTGAAAGCCTGCGCTCCAGCCCACTCGTTCTGCATTGTTCCCATAAAATTTACCATCTGCCCGAGCGCTGCGTTAAAGTGCTTTGCCGGAGCAGCAGCAATTCTCCCCGGCACCCCGTTGAATCCCTCTTCGAGCAACTGCCTCAGGGACCAGCCGGCACAATATGCCGCAAAAGTGCCCACACCCAAATCGTGTATGTGAAGAGACGCATTCACGTGCGCTTTCGAGATTTCCGGCGGGTAAATGTTTTTCAGCGTGTATTCTGAAATAATCGTGTCCGAAACATGCGCCTGCAGCCCGCTCAGGGAATAGGAGGCATTGCTGTTCTCTTTCACTCGCCACGATTTTTCAAGTACGTAATCCTCGATTATTTTCCCCGCCTTTTCAAGGAATGCTTTCGTGTCCCTTATGCGGTTTCTCTCAGCGCGGTACAAGATGAATGCTTTGGCTGTCTTTGCGTGCCCAGATTCAATGAGTTCCCTTTCAACCTCGTCCTGTATCTGCTCAACAGTGGGAATTTTTGCGCCGAACTTCTTCTTGAGCCGGTGCACCACCCGCTCAGAGAGCTCTTTTGCCTTTTTCCTGTCCTTTCCTCCTACGGCTTTCGCGGCCTTAAAAATTGCTTCCTCTATTTTTTCCTTCTGGAAAGGCGCAATGCGGCCATCACGCTTCTTCACTTTTTCAAGAAATTTTTTCTCCACTAAAAAAGCCCCCAGCACAAAAAGAATTCTGCGGTGTAATGAATAAGCAACACAACTTTAAAAATTTTATGGAAAAATTCGAAATCCAAACTAAAAAATTATGTATAAGATGAGCCCCGATGCCACTGGCACGCTCAGGTTGTCGTTCAGGGGCATTAATTCCACAAGCATTGCGCCCGCGGCAAGGACGAATGCCTTCCATACTGCTGGAAAGAGACCGAATGCCGGCAGTAAAAGAACGGCAAACGCAGCCAAGAAGCCGCTCAGACTCCCCTCCAGGCTCTTGTTTTCCGCAATCCAGTGCTTGCCGCAGCGGGAGCCAACAATCGTTGAAATCCCGTCGCCGAAGACTACGGGCACAAGCGCAGGCGCCGCGAGATACGGTGCCTTTAAAACGTAAACGCAGAGGTACAGAAGAAGCGCGGCGCCAAGGAAGAAAAGCAGAGCGCCCTTTCCCGGCAGTTTTTTCTCATCAAGCCTTTCCACGTGCCCCACAAGGGCGGAGAACACCGGCACGTCCATTCCAGTCCGCAAAAGATTCGACACTACAAGCCCGAGGATGAACGCAAGCGCCAGAAGCAGCAGGGCTTCCCCTGCCCCCAATAAAAGCGTTAAAGCAATAAAAAGAGTGCCAAAGCCAATGTGAACCAGCTGCCTTTTCATTTCCCGCATTTTTCCCAGCCTTTTTTTCAGTTTTTTTCCAGCACGTAAAGCACGTGGTCCTTTTCAAACGGTTTCAGGTTTACCGCTTGGAGCACTTTGAATTCTTTTTTCAGAACGCTTTCCTGTTCCGCGAAAATTTTTTCCGGAGCGCGCGTGCTCGAAACGCTCTGCGCTTTCACCGCAATAATGCCCGATGCCCCTTTTTTAAGGAACGCCCGCGCGTTCCTGTTGAATATTTCCGCCTGGTTTTTCTGGGCGATGTCCTGGTAGAGCAAATCTATTTCAATTCCCCTAATGTATTCCGCATAGGATTCCGGAGAGCCGGCGTCCGCCAGCAGCGGAACCATGTTCCCCCGGCATTCGCATACCTCTAGGAATTTCTTCATTGTTTTCTCCGCTATGTCCACGCCGAACAGCATTCCATCCCTGCCTATAATGTCGCTAAGGTGCGACGCCGTGGTTCCTTCGGCAGCGCCGAGGTAGAGCACGTTGTCTCCCGATTCCAGGGGCAGTTTTTTCAGCCCGTTTTTTATCGCCGCGCATAGCTTGCTTCTGAACGGAATCCATTCCCTGTATTCTTTTCTTTTCACGCTGAAAAGTTTTTCCCCGTAAACGCGCGTTCCCGGGACCAGATTTCTTGTGAGGATTTTTCCCCTGCTTTCGAAAACTCCCTGAAATATTTCCTTCATGGAAGAAATTAGCGCGGAAAAAATAATAAAAGGATGCCGGGCTCACTTGCCCAGCATTCTCTCTATCCTGTCAAGCCTTTCCCTCATTTCCGCTATTGCGTCCATTAATTCCGCATGGGTCGGCTCGTCGTAAGGCGCGGGCGGAACAGGCGCATGCCTTTCGTGGGGCGGCATTGGCGCGTGGTGTCTCGGCATCTGGCATCACCTCCTTTTAGACAGAGACCTCAGCTGAGCATTGAGCTAAGCCCTGCCCACACCGGCGCAGAGGTGGGCAGGACAACATTGACTGGAAACTGTAAAAGTGCGAGAATTGCCGCAAGAGTTGCGGTAATGCAGGTGGAAATGCAGACCGCTTTCAGCAGGTTTTTCCTTTTTTTTTCATGCAATGGAATTGGCGGCATCACAAAACCTCCTTTTCTAATTTTCTATGAATATCTAATGAGCCGCAATGTTTAAATACTTTTCTACTTTCCTATAAAATTAGAAAGAGTGTTTTTTTAGTGTTTTTGGTGATTGTTGTGCGGGAACAGGAAATCCACAGTGCTTTGTCTTCGCCGGTAAGGCGGGAAATTCTCCTTTTCCTTGGCACGGGAAAAAAGTATCTGAGCGAAATAGCGGAACACATTCAGCGCGCCCCGCAGACCGTGGACTTCCACCTGAAAATACTGGCGAGCGCAGGCATTGTTTCCAGTTCCGCGGAGGAAGGCAAGGCATTCTACGAACTGAAGGATAGGAGCATTCTCAAATTCCTGCGAGAGCGGAGGCCCATTCCCGCTTTGCATCACCCAAAGCCCCCGCACGAGGTAATGGAGGAGGCGCGCGCGGAAATTCTGCAAAAGCTCGCGGAGATGGAAAAAAGGCTCCAGAGGATTGAGGAAAAACTAGGATAGCGCTTCAGCCCGTTTCTCCAGCTCTTCGAGCATTTTTCCGCCGGCATCCTTTTTCCCGAAAAAATCCTCTTTTGCGGCAATGCTCAGCTTGTTTGCAAGAGTCCGCGCCATTTTTCCGCGGTTTTTCCTTTTCACCCTGCGAAGCAGGGGATGCTGGAATATAAGCCCGTGCTTCGGGGGCTTGCTTCCGGTCTTGAGGTGCTTGAATAACGCGCGCTCCGCCCCTATTACCTGTACTGTGGAAGAAGGCATCATTGCCAGTTTTTTAACCGAGCCGGCTTCGTTCAAAAGGCGCGCGCCCAGAATTGCTCCAGCCAACAGGGAGAATGCGGGCATCTGCTCCCGCATTTCCGATTCGATGTAGGAGCAGAGCGCATTTCTCTGCTTCTTGAGACTCAATGCTTTTTCCGCCAGCTTCGAAATTCTCTTTGCATCCTTTTCCTTTAAGGGCGAGCCGATGCTCTTCTTCGCGGCTGCAGCAACTCTGGCTGCCTGCTCCCTGTTGTCGTAATAGGCGAGAACGTTTTCCTCGGTGAACTCCGCGCGGTCGCAGATTTTGGCGACCAGATTCAGGTATGTTTCATTCCCCTTCACCCGTCTTTCCAGTTCGGGAAAGTGAATGGAATACCACTCCCTCACATCCTCGAACAGCAGATTGAATACTGAATCAATGTCCTCAAGCGTGTTCACCGCGCGTATTATGTGCACGTCCCTGCCCGTGTAACGTTCGATTACCTTCTTTTTTGCCTTGCGCATCAGTTCCCTGCGCAGCCGCCCGATTTTTTCCCCCGGCATAAAGAAAGAATAGCCAGGGAATGTTTTAAAATGGTTTTATTGAACACTTAAATAGGTGTTTTTTTGCCCAGAGAAGAATTGACGAATTTGGCACTGCGCCGCCAGCTGTTCTTTCCCGCAGCGGAAATTTATTCAGGCGCGCCGGCGGGCTTCTGGGATTTCGGACCGATAGGCGTGCGCATAAGGAACAAGGTCGTTGAATTATGGCGCAGGGAACTGCTTGAAAAAGAGGGACTGCTGGAAATTTCCGGGTCGGTAATACTGCCCCGCGCGGTATTTGAAGCCTCCGGACACGTAAAATCATTCAACGATCCGATAGTGCAGTGCACGAAGTGCAGCGCGCTTCACCGCGCCGACCAGTTGATAGAGGGCAGCACTGAAAGCATTATTCCCGAATCGAAGCCGGCCGCAGAACTGGACGCATTAATTGAAAAGCACGGAATAAAATGCCCCAAGTGTAAGGGTGCACTTGGAAAAGTGCGCCTGTTCAACATGATGATGAAGCTTGACATAGGCGCAACGCAGAGCCAGGAATGCTTCCTGCGCCCGGAAACCTGCCAGAACATTTTTTTGGATTTCGACCGCTTATTCCGCTCAGGGCGCTTGAACCTGCCTCTCGGAATAGCGCAGGCAGGCAAGTCCTTCAGGAATGAAATCGCCCCCAAGCAGACACTGCTCAGGGAGCGCGAACTCGGGCAGATGGAAATCGAGTACTTTTTCAATCCCGCGAAGATTAACGATTTTCCCGCATTTGAAAAAATAAAAAAGGAAAAACTAATGCTCATGCGCTTGGGAAAAAAAACCGAGCCGATAACAGCCGAGGACGCTGTCAAGAAAAAAATCGTTTCAGGAAAAGTGATTGCATACTGGCTCGCCCGCGTCCAGCAGTTGTATGAGAAGTACGGAATTCCGCGTGCAAAAATGCGCTTCCGCGAACTGGAGAAGGAAGAACGCGCGTTTTACGCAAAAGAAAC
Organism: uncultured archaeon; assembly: GCA_964551725.1. GTDB lineage: Archaea > Iainarchaeota > Iainarchaeia > Iainarchaeales > DTGL01 > JAFCFP01. The sequence continues at coordinate 84,176 of CAZKED010000002.1, forward strand.
ATGGGATTTTGAAGTTGAAACAGACCTCGGCTGGATTGAACTCATTGCGTGCAACTACCGCACCGACTACGACCTGAAAGGTCACGCGCAGGGAAGCAAAAAGAACCTCGCAGTGAAAGAAAACGGAGAGAAATTCATTCCGCACGTGTTCGAAATCTCCGCGGGCATTGACAGAACTTTTTACGTTTCACTGGACCACGCGTTTCGAAAGGAAAAACGCGGTCCCGAGGAACGCAATTACCTGAAGCTGCCGGTTGCGCTCGCGCCCTATCTTGTCGCGGTGTTCCCGCTCGTTTCAAAAGACGGCCTCGCGGAAAAAGCCCGCTCCGTATTTGACCTGCTTGAAGAGCATTCCTTTGAATGCCTTTTCGATGAAAAGGGCTCGATTGGAAAGAGATATGCCCGCATAGACGAAATCGGCGTTCCTTACGCCATTACGGTAGATTACGATACAAAGAAGGATGACACTGTAACGCTGCGCGAACGCGACTCAATGGAGCAGGTGCGGATAAAGATTGAAGAACTGCCCGAAAAACTCTGGACGCTCTCCATAGGCAAAACACAGTTTGACCAATTAAAATAAAAACCTGCAATGCACTAATTTTAGTAAGCCCGAATAGCTCAGCTGGTTCAGAGCACCGACCTCGTAAGTCGGGGGTCGCGGGTTCAAATCCCGCTTCGGGCTTTTTTTCCAGCGAAAAGGAAGTGTTTTTTTATCCCGCACAGGAAGAGGAGACGGTTTGAAATCCGGCAGAAGCAGAAGCGCAGGGAAAAATACAAAAAAGCCGAGAGCCAGATAGAGGAAATTAAGAGGCAAATGGAGCCATTTGAGGGCATTATTTCGGCTTTGGAAGACGACAGCATAAAGCACGACCTCAGGCGCTTTCCCCGCCAGCTGAAGCTTCTTCTGGGTTTTCTTGAAGGCGATTACAGAACAGACCCAAAAACCTTCTTCCGCGGTCTAAAGAGGGCAAAAATACAGATTTCGTTCGTCAGCGAGCTTATAAGAAGGTATAAGGAGGGCATTCACTTTCAGCCGGAAAGGGTTCCCTTTTCCAGCCTGGCGGATTCAGTGAGGAAAACCTCATCGCTTTTCCTTCTCCCCTCTGCAAGGCTGTTTTTTGAATCCAACCTTTCGGAGAGAAACGCCGGCAGGGAAATGGGGGTGGACGCTTTCGCAATCCGGAGAGCCGTTTTCAATCTGGTTGGCAATGCCTTGCGGGCGACCGCGCAAGCAGGGAGTGTGCGGGTTACCCTTTCGCTTGGCAGGAACAGACTGAAAATCACGGTTTCAGATACGGGCAGGGGAATGCCCAGGAAGGAAGTGGAAGAATTTTATTCCAGGGGCTATATTACGGCTGGCGGTAGAAAGGAGTTCGGTCTGGCGAACGTAAAGGAAATCGCCAAACTGCACAAAGGCAGCGTTGGAATAAAGAGTGCCGAGGGAAAGGGCACCACTGTAAGCATTGAAATTCCGGTCAAGTGAAATTCAGGGGGTTCATTTTCCCCCTATGAATCCTATTTTTTGCAGGAATGCGCGCAGGTCCTGCTCGACGCTTTCCAGTTCCCTTTCGGGAAAGGATTTCTCCATGCTCTGCACGTTCACGAACCTTTTGCCTTCCCGCTGGCTTGTTTCGATTATGAGCTCCGCGTAGCTTCTTGCCCTGTTTTCGGCTTCCTCTGAAAAAAGTCCTTTCTCCAAGGTGATAACAACAGGAATGCGGTGCTTTCCGCTCACGCCGAGCACTTTTTCAACGAATTCGAAGGCGTCCTTTTTGTCCTTGAGGACCATTTCGTCCACTATTGTCAGCACAACGAGCCCCCTTCCCTTGGCAACCTCGCAGAACCTCTTGAGGTCGGAGAGAATTTCCACGGGATAGGAAAAATACCTATAGCCGTCGTAAATTTTTCCTATTTCCATTGTTTTCCTTTTTTCTAGTTCGAGTTCTGCGAGCCTCTTTCTGAACTCCGACTCGCTTATGGCTTTCTTCATGAACTGGTAGCGCAGTGTTTTCAGTTTTTCGCTTATTTCGCTGCCGTGCCTGTAAATGGAAATAAGTATGTTTGTGTGCTTTTTGAATTTTTCGAGCTCGCGTTCCTTTATTGTGAGGAATATGGGGGATTCCTCGAAAAAGAAAAGCATTTTTGTGAGCAGGAGGAAATAACCGGTGAGGTTTTTTCCCGTGAGCAGGCAAACAGCGGGAACGATTTTTTTCTCCTTTTTTGCACGGGCTTCCGCAAGCGAGGGAACTTCGAGGAATTCAAGTGCGCTTCCTCCCTTGAAGTGCACCAGTTCAATTCCTTTGACTTCCTTTCCCTTTCTTTTTCCGAGGGACGGCATTTTAATGAATTCGAGACCGCCTTCCCTGAGAAAAAAATGCCTCAGCCCCCCCACCTTTCTCGAAATCACCCAGTTGGCAGCCAGTGCGAGAATAAATCCGGTGACCGCAGCGAAGGGCAGAATATAGTAATAAAGCTCGTCCATGCAAGAGGTATATTCCTTTTTATTATAAAAAACTATTGTTCCCTTTTCCTGAGCAGTTTCACTGAAAAGGGAAAGGATTCATGGGTGTATTTTACCCTTATGGAGCCGGCTTCAATTCCTTCTTTTTGCAATGCTTGCCGCAATTTCACGATTATTGTCGCTTTTGCGGTTCCGCCGCTTGGAACGATTATTTTTTCCGGCACGCTTTCCAAGCCGAGCTTTTCGAATCCCGAGAACACCAGCGAAATTTCCCTCTGGTATGAGGAATTGCTCTTCAGCGTAATTATTGTTTCCCTTTCCTCCCCCGCGGCAATGTCTTCCAGAGGGTCAATGTCCGCTATTCTTACCCCCAAATCCTTTGCCAGCACGAGCGTCTGGGTTATGTTCTCCTCCGCTTTGACGGGAAATGATTCTGTCTTGAAGGGGGAGGGCGCACTTGCCGCTACAACGTAATTTCCCTGCGACACCACGAAATCGTATTCCGCGCTTCCCTGCTTGGAGAGCAGCAGCCTGCCGGTTTCCGGGTGCATGAAGGAAATTTTGTTGTTTTCTATTGGCTCGCCCTCGGTGTCCTCAACCGAAATGTGCAGCCTTACCGCGGCAGGCAGCATCAAAGGCCACACGACAAACAGGAACAAGAATACTGCAACGAGCACGGCAAGCCCGAAAACGGCTTTTTTGGGGATTGCGGGCAGTATGGGTCCTTCCCTTGAATAAAAAGAGGGAATTTTTTCAAGGAGGCTTTTTTCCCTTTCCTCTTCGAATTCCCCGGCTTCGAATGGGTGTATCAAAGGCTCGTCGTCTATTCCCTGCAGCATGAAAACCATCACTTAAATAATGGGAAAAGGTTATTAATAGTTTTAACTCCATTTATAAAAGGTCATCTGGAGGAAAAAGGGGGCGTTTGTTTTGAAAATTCTTTTCCTGTCCGATTCCGGGAGCGGGGTGAACATTTTCCCCGAAATGGAGGAAAAGCTCGCTGGAGAGATAGCCGATTTGGACATTGATGCAGAATTTGTTCCGGGCAAGCTCGATTTGCCGAGAAAGGCGCTGTCCCGCGCGAACGAATTCGAGTTAATTTTCGTGCTGTGCCTGCACGAGGAAAAGGACCCCGAAGTGGACATTCTCAAGGAAAAACTGGTGGATGTGGAACTGCAGGCAGGCACTCCCATAATAAAAGCGATAGAGGAATCCGGAGCGGAGGAAATCGAATCCGAGGACCAGAGGGCAATGGAAAAAGAAGCGCTCACGGAAAAATGGTCAGAATTCCTGCTCAATTACTTGTTTCACCCGGACAAATTCGTGCCGGAAGCGGGTGAAGTGTGAATTTCTTCATTCCGTTTTCTTTTTCTTCCCGCGCTTTTTCCCCTTTCCGCTCTTGCGCTTTTTTCCGCCTGCCTTTCTTGCGTCCAAAAGCATTTTTAGTGCAATCCTTCTCCTGTCTATGGATTCTATTTCCTTTTCCCTTTGCTTGAGCATTTCCTTCAAATGCTCTATTATTTTGTCCCTGCTCTCCAGGTCCTTTTCCAGTTTTCTCGCGTGCTTGCCCAGTTTCTCCTCTGCTTTTTTTCTCGCCGCTGCCTTGCTTTCCTCCAGTCCCATCATTTCCAGGCTGTACTTGTTTCTCATTTTAAGCAGGTCATTCTCCATGTCAAGCACGGTTTTCTTCGCGTAATCCCTTTCCTTTTTCAACAGCGCGTTCAGTTCCCCCACTTTATCCACGTATTCCTCGTAAGTTCCGCTCATCAAATGCAGTCTTTCCCTCAAATCCATGAACTCCTGCTGCAGTCCTTGGAATTTTCCGCGGTAATGGTCCCACAGCGCTTCGATTTCCTTTTTATCCGAGTCCATTTTCCTTCCGAGGTCAAGCAAATCTTTCTCCAGATCCGCGGCAACCTCGTCGCGGATTACTCCCATGAATGTTTTCTTCTTCATTTCGTTGAATTTTTCCCTCAAATCCTGCAGTTCCGATTCCTTTGAAGCCAGTAATTTCATTAAATTTTTTTCCGCGCTTCCCTCCTCTAATTTTTCCTCAACGCGCTCGCGCTTGAGCGCGATTGCCGTTCTCTCCAGCTGGAATCTCGTGCGCACCAAAATGGAAAGCGCCTTCTGCTGCAGTGCTGCGTACAATTCGGGCTTTTCCGCTTGCTCGCGGAAATGCACTTCCCGTATCCGCGACTCTTTCTTCCTTTCCATCTGCAGGTTTCTCTTCAGGAATCCGTCCAGTTTTTCAAAATCCTTCAAGAGTGGAGCAAAATTCAGTTCCTCTCGCAATGGCTTTCCCAGTTTTTTGTCCAATTCACTTAAGCGCTTTGAAATGTCCCTGAGCGAGTGAATGCATTCCTCGAGTTCGTTGGCAAAAGAATACTGCGAGAATTCCGCCCAGTTCCTGTCCCTCAGGCGGAGGTGCAATGCGTTCATTTCATCCAGCGCTTTCTCCAACAACTGCCTTGCGTGCACGCAAACACCGCATATTATTAATGCAGTACTCTTTAAATTGTTTTTCCGTGGCTTTTTTTCGTTCAGCGTAAAAAGCGGGCAACATTTTTATTTACCGCCGCACTATTCTTCTGTGAGGCGCTTTAATGGAAGTGTTCGAGGAGAAAGGAATTCGTGTTTCCGGCTCGGATTTAATAATTGACCCGAGCGCAAAGAGCGATGCAGGCACTGTCATGATATCGCACGCCCACGCAGACCACGTTAACTTTTCCAACAGGAATGCCGTGCTCTGCTCTCCGCCCACGCTCTCCCTCATAGAGCAAAACTACAAAAAGGCGAAAAAGGCGAATGCGCTGCGCATGGGCAGTAAAGTTCCCATGGGCTCATTCTCCCTCGAAGTCCACAACTCCGGGCACATTTTGGGAGCGGTGCAGGCACTGCTCGAGGGGGATAAAACAATTGCCGTAACCTCCGACTTCAAAATGCAGGACTCCCTCATACAGAAAGGCGCTGTTCCGCTGCATTGCGACACGCTTGTGATTGAAAGCACTTTTGGTCTGCCGAACTACCGCTTTCCCGAAAGAAGCGAAGTGTACGATAAAATGGCTTCATGGGTGAAAAAAGAGATTAAAAAGAACAATTTTGTGGTGCTCGCGGGCTACAGCACCGGCAAGGCACAGGAGTTAACAGCGTTCTGCAACGCTTTTCTGGGCATTCCCCCATTGGTGCACTCGCGGATTTACGAGAACAACAAAATTTACGAAGAACACGGCGCGCGGCTGGGGGAATACTTCAAATTGAACCACAATTTGCAGGATTCCAGCGTTTTAATAATGCCTCCCTCGCTCTGCTCGCAGCACTTGTTCCAGGCACTGGGGTATTCCCTGAAGCGCAAGGTCGTGAGCGCGAAAGCCACGGGCTGGAATTACCGTCATCATTTTGACCAAGTTTTCCCTCTTTCCGACCATGCTTCATTCGACCAGCTGCTCTCTTACATTGAGCAAGCCGAGCCCTGCAGCGTGCTCACAATGCACGGTTACGCGAATGAATTCGCGCGCTCAGTGAAGCGCAGACTCGGGATTCCAGCCAGACCGCTTGAATCAAAAAACTTCCAGCAGTCGCTGCCTGAATTCGTTTGAGTTTTGTGCACATTGCCCTGTTTGATTAAAGTTTTAAAGTTGGCTAAATATAATTATTTAGCCTTTGGGCGGGATTCTCATGTCAAAAGTTAGCAGCGCTCTAGCCAAATATAAGCATTGGTATGCCGGCAGGGTTAGGACTGGAGAGGATGCACTAAATGTTACAGAGATTTTTTCGCATTCAAAGTCCAAAATGGTGAGAGCTTCCCTCAGAGAGGGCAGGCAGGTATATGCATTGCCCATTTATGGCGGCAAGGGAATGCTTGAAAAGTGGGAAGTGGATTCGGAGGGAAGCCTTGTAAGGGATGCCAACGGAAAGCCGATTTTCAAGCACGGCCCGAAGCAGATTGTTGCAATGTTCCTTTGTTCACCTGAGACCAAAAATATTGGCAGCGATGAACTCGTTGTGGGAAAAGAGGATTCAATGGAAGGCATTAGGAGAAGGGAAGCGCTTTCTGTTTTTGAGAGACTGGACCTGAACCCAGATGCAGACGCATACGTTCTTTTCATTAGGAAACCTCAGGAAATAGGGGCAGCTGTCAGGGGTTTTAGGGAAAGATTGGATGGAATTTTGACCCATGGCCCAAAGTGGAGACCGCCTTACAGGCTTATAATTAAGATGGATAGAAGATTTATTGAGCGGCAGGTTATACAGATAGCAGCCCAAACGCACCCCCACCTCAGGACAAGGGCTGTGGCGGATTTTTTCGGACCCCAGTTTATGACCGACCCCTACGTCTGGTCCAGAGTGAAGCCAATCATAGAAAAACTAAAAACTCCCGCGGTAGTAAGGAAAGGCAAGAGGGGCACTGCTCGCAGATAACCGCCCAGCCCGGTTAAAATTCTGCCTTTTCATTTTTCTAATCAAAAATAATTCTTTCAATTTCCGCCTTCTTTTTTACATTAAGCGAAACATGCAACCCATAAGGGGCCTTTTTTGGAATTACAAGCCCCTCTCTGATAAGAGTTTTTAATTCCTTTCTAATAGTCTTCCAGTTCTCTTTAGGAGCGCCTTTTGGAATGTTATCAAAAGCGGTGTGCTTTCCGCCCCACCAGTTGTGCCTGGCCATTTTCTTCAGAATCCAGCGCCTGACTCGAAAAGAAGAAAGTTTCATAAATTGAAATAATAAGAGTAAAATATTTAAACTTATGTCTGCTTATGCTAAATAGAAAATATATAGTAAAAATATGCATTTTAACCATAAAAATATTGAAACCCATAAAATGAATGTGTTGGACATGGAGAATAAATCCTTTTTTGTGGAGTTTTTCGGGGATTACCCGATAATCAGGGTATTTGATTTTCTTATAGAGAACGACATCTTCGACTACTCGAAAAAGGACATCTGCGGGAACGCGGATGTTTCGTGGAATACCTTGGAAACGTTCTGGGACAGACTGGAAAAAAACGGAATAGTCAAGTTCACCAGAAAGGTCGGAAAGGCCAGACTGTACAAGCTGAACGCCAAAAGCCCGCTGGTAAAACAGTTGATTGAGTTGGACAACAAGCTGTTGAAAGAATCGATTGGAGCTGTTGGCGCTGAGGGAAAGAAAGCAAAGGCCCTTGCCTGACTTTCCCGCCAAATTCGAAAAACCGTTTCGCGCGTCCCCGAAATCAAAAAACTTCCAGCACTCGCTGCCGGAATTCGTTTAATTGGCGAACCGTTTTTTGTATTCCTGTAACGAGATTATTCCTTTTCTTGAAACCATCCTGTCCGTTGCCAGCACTCCCGACAAATGGTCTATTTCGTGCTGCAATAGTTCGGAGAGGTCTCCGCTTGCTTTAAGTTCTTTCTTTTCAAAGTTTTCATCCAGGTACTGCACTGTAACTGACCAGTGCCTTTCCACTCTGACAAAAAAAGCAATGTCAAAACTGAAACAGGAATCCCACAATTTGAATTTTCTCTTGCTCTTTTTCACAATCCTGGGATTGATTATTGCGTAATCCCTGCCCTTGAAGCGGATGAATATAACCCTTTTCAGCACGCCCAGCTGCGGTGCCGCGATTCCCCTGCCGTACTTTTTCCTTTCCCTGAAATCAAGCAGCGTGTCCTTCAGGTCTTTGACCAGTTTTTTCACAAGCCTTTTTTCGCTTTTCTTAACAGGCTTGCTCTTTTTCCTGAGGACAGGGTCTCCAATCAACCGAATTCTTTTGACAGCCATAAAAATCTTTCCCAGGCAAAACCCTTTAAATTATGACCCCCCCAATTTTACAGTTCAGCGGAGGTCTCTCGTTTGGCTTCAAAAAAACCGAGGAAAAAGAAAAAACCGGGAAAAGGCAAGAAAGGGAAAAAGCACGGGGCGGCGAAAAAGCGCAGAAAAAAGAACAAATTGAAATACCCCGAGGCAAGGGACCTGAAGCTAAGCCACAAGTTTGCAGGGGAAATAAAAAAGAACATTGCACTGGAACTCGGCTGGGGAAAGCTTGTTTTTGCGAACACTTTCAAAAAATCCAGAGAGGTAGCAAAACTTTTATGCGATGAAAAGCGCGGGCAGACAAACATGGCGGTTTACTCCAATTTTCCCCACTTGGTCATTTCAAAGGCACCGCAGGAAATTTTTTTGGACCCAAGCCACATGTACAGGCTTTACTTGGAAAAATACAAGCCAAGGAAAGGCAAAGCCCCTGAATTCAACATTGAAAAGCCAAAGGGTCTGCGCGACATAAAGGCAGTGAACGCAATACTCAGGGCAAGAAAGCACGTTACAGCAAAGCCGGAATTCATAAAAGAACACATGAATTCCCGCACAGTAACCCTTTTCGTGGCAAAAGACAAAAAAACAGGAAAAGCAATAGGAACAATTACGGGCATCGACCACAGCATTCTGTTCAACGACCCAGGCAATGGCGCGAGTTTCTGGGCTCTCGCGGTCGACCCCCAGGAACCACAGCCCGGCGTGGGCGAAGCGCTTGTAAGACATCTTATAAATTATTACAAGAAACGCGGTCTCTCCTATCTGGACCTCTCGGTAATGCACGGAAACAGACCCGCTACGCGCCTCTACAAAAAAATGGGCTTCAGGCAGATTGTCACTTTCACGCTCAAGCACAAAAACCCGGTTAACGAGCCGCTTTTCACAGAGCCCGTTACGAGGAAAAAATTCAAGCCCCAGGCACAGGTTATCGTGGACGAAGCGCGGAGGCGCGGCATAGTGGTGGAAGTGCTCGACCGCGAGGCAGCTTTCTTCGAACTGCGCTACGGCGGAAGAAAAATCAGGTGCAGGGAATCATTGACAGAACTGACAAACGCGGTTGCAATGAGCAGGTGCCAGGACAAGGAATTAACGCTGCGCGTTCTCGGAAACGCGGGATTGAATATTCCGGCACAGGCTGTCGCAGGAACAAAAAAGAAAAACCTCCTGTTCTTAAAAAAACACAAAAAGGTTGTGGTGAAACCGGCGAACAGCGAGGGCGGCCGCGGCATTTCCGTCGACGTAAGAAAGCCGGAGGAAATGAGCGCAGCAATAGAAACAGCGGGCAGGGAGAGCGAAAAGGTTTTGCTTGAGGAATACGTGCAGGGCCACGACATACGCGTTTTAGTAATAGGCTTCAGGGCAATCGCGGCAGTCAGCAGAAAGCCCCCGGTCATAAAAGGCACTGGAAAGCACTCAGTGAAAGAACTCATTGAAAAGCTGAACAGGAGGAGAATGTCGGCTTCAGGCGGGGAAAGCAGTGTTCCCTTTGACAGCGAAACGCTCCGTTTGATAAAAAGCCAGGGCTTTGATTTGGATTCAGTTCTTCCCAAGGGAAGAGAGATTCAGGTGAGGAAAACCTCCAACCTGCACACTGGCGGGACAGTGCACAGGATAACCTCCAAACTGCATCAGAGAATAGCAGAAGCCGCGGAGGAAGCCGCGAGAGCGATAGGCATTCCCGTTACAGGAATCGATTTCATTGTTCCCAGGCTTACGGGCAAAGAATACAAAATAATCGAGGCAAACGAAAGACCCGATCTCTCAATACACGAAAGGAAAGCGGTTGAAACCTTTTTCGACATGCTTTTCCCGCAGACCGCTGCCGAGAAGGAAAAGTAACAAATAAATTTTTTTGCGGCTTTTTTTGATATTTTTCAAATGTTCTTGTAAACCTTCTTCCTGTGCCTTGCCCTCAGGATGAAGAGTTTTTTTGTTGCTGGGAATTTTTTAATCAGAACCCTGTACCTGCCGACCCTGAATTTATTGTAAGGCGTGCCCTTGACCTTCTCCAAAAAGATTGAATCCTGCGCTCCAAGGGCTTCCACTTTTTCAACAATTCTTGCAGCCATTGTTTTGTCAACCAGTTTGAGGTCTTTTTTTGAGCGGTTTGTCCAGATTACTTCAAAAGGCATTCAAAGACCCAGTTCTTTTTTTATCTGTGAGGTGGTGTAAACCCTGCCTTTTTTAATGTCATCTTCCGCCTCCCTGATTCCGCGCAGTGTTTCCTCACTCAGTTCCATTTTGCTTTCCTCGCTTTCCCTTGCCAGCTCAACCAGTTTTTCAATCACTTCCGCATAGGTTTCCCTGGCGTGCCCCTTGAAGGAATCCAGTTCCCTTTTAACCTTGCGGGGTACTTGGATAGTGGTAGTATCAGTCAATATAATCGCCTATAGATAACTATAAATCAATATATTTAAATATCTTGTTCTTCTATTGGG
>CAZKED010000003.1:0-91001 GCA_964551725.1 uncultured archaeon
GAAAATGAAGGGTTTAAAAAAGAAATCGTTTGAGTGCGTTTGAACGGAATCAAAACCTCTCAAACGCTTTTTTCAATTCCCTGGGGACGGGTATCTCCCCGCTCAGCACTCTCTCTGCCTGTAATCCCGTGATATTTCGCTCTCTCAAAGTTTTCAGGGCGGCATGCCTGTTGTTAGGGTCGTGGAGGATTGAGCGGCATGCATGACCGCCGTTCCTGTGCATTCTTCTCTTCCCTGTTCCGAAAGCCGGCATTCAATCACCATGTCCCGCTGTTCCGCTTTAATAATTTGTTCTTTCTCCTTTTTAATTCTTTCCCGCACCTTTTTCAAGCGCGAGCATTGCCTGCCTTTCCAGCACCAAAAGCTTGAGCGCTTCCTGCTCTGGCAGGTCCCTCATCGCTTTCAGTTCAGCAGGGGAAATGCCGAACAATTTTTTGAGCTGCGCGGCATTCTTTCTGAGGTTTTTTTCAATGAGTCCTTTTTCTGCGCGGAATTCGAGCAGTTTTTCCAATTCCGCCAGAACCTTTTTTCCCTTCGCGGGATTCCCTACAGCGAGCAATAGGAGGGCGTCAGCGCGCTTTCCCGGAGGAAATTCCGCGATGTCCAGCGCTTCGCTGATTTTTCTGCGCGCGGTCAAGCGCGCCAGGAACTCTATGCCCGGCTTCGAGGAAAACGCTTTTTTTGAGGAGAAAGCGGAAAGCGTTGCCTGCGCTGCAGCCCACACTTGCTCCACTGAGGCAATGCGGTTCACTGGGGCAACAGAAAAAAATTCCTCTCCGCGCGTTAAAGACAAAGACTTTTTAATGCTTTCATCAATATTATTGGTATTGATTGAGCCTGTTTTGGCAATTACGGCAAAGGAGTCGAATTTTTTTATCATAAAAAAATTCATTTCGCATCATTTAAAAACACTATTGGAGGCAGCGAACATGGTGGAATGGAGGCTGAAGTCCAAGAGAAAGGCTTCAGGCGGAATAAGAAAATCGAGGAACAGGAGCGACAAGAAAAAGGCATGGTTAGGCAGGAATGCCGCGGACACGAAAATATCGGAAAAAAGCCAGAAGGAAATACACAGGACAAGAGGGAAAACATCAAAAACAAAGCTGAGGCTGGCGGCAGAGGCAAACGTTTCCGACGGAAAGGGAAAAACCTTCAGGGCAAAAGTGGTGAACGTGCTCGGCAACAATGCAAACAGGCAGTTTGCAAGAAGGCAGATAATAACAAAAGGCGCGGTCATTGAGGTTGAGCATTCCGGCAAAAAAAGCCATGCAGTGGTGACAGGCAGGCCTGGACAAAAGGGAATACTGCAGGCAAAAGCACTCGAAAAACCGGTTGAAATAGAAAAAAAGCAGGAAGAACCGCAAAAAAAGGTGGAAAAAGGAAAAAGTGCGGAAAAAGCCACGGAAAAGCCCTCTGAAACCCCCCCGGACGGAACTCAGGAAGCGGGAACCGGAAAAGCGGTTGCAGCAGAGCCGGAAATCGCCCCAAAAGCATAAAAAACCGCAAAAAAAGCTAATTTTTTCCCTTACGAGAGTAAAAAAACCGAACCAAAAAGTTTAAATATCAAAGAAGCGCAATATATATAAAGGTAACTTTTTTTATGAACTGTTTCATTGTTTTTCAGCACGCAGTCTTTGCGTGCCCTCGGCATTTGAAAAATATTTATAGGGGAAATTGAAATTCGGTAGGATGGTGGTTTTTATGACTGTTAAATGCCCTGAATGCGGTTCGACAAAACTCGTTAGGGACGAAAGCAAAGGCGAACTGATATGCCAGAAATGCGGCTTGGTTGTTAACGAGGAACTCGTTGACCTGGGCAAGGAATGGAGGAGCTTCGACTCAGACCAGTTTGAAAAGCGCGCCCGCACCGGTTCCCCGAAGAAATATGTAAAACTCAATAAGGGTCTTGTTACAATGATTGACAGAAAGGGCAGGGATTTGCGCGGCAACAAGCTTTCGAGCAAGAGCAAGGCGCAGATGTACCGCTTAATCAAGTGGCACAAGCGCGCTTCTGTCTCAAGCTCGATGGAAAGGAACCTGAGCATTGCGCTCACGGAAATGAGAAGGGTCGCATCCTATCTCAACATTCCCGAATCGCTGGTCGAAGCAGCGGCACTGCTTTACAGGAAAACCGTTGAAAAGGGCCTCATTCGCGGACGCCTTATTGAGGCAGTGGTTTCCGCCATTCTCTACACGGTCTGCAGGACATATCATGTTCCCAGAACACTGAACGAAATGGCTGAAGCCAGCGGACTTACAAAAAAGGAAATCGGTCGCACTTACAGGTTTCTGGTCCGCGAGTTAAAGCTTGACGTGCCCCTGACAAACCCAATTCACTATATTCCGAGGTTTGCGTCTGAATTGAACCTCAGCGGCGAAGTCCAGGAGAAAGGCAGGGAAATAATAAAGAAAGCAATCGACGAAGGGCTTATCAGCGGCAGGGGTCCCACGGGAGTGGCGGCAGCAGCAGTGTACATCGCGGGTCTTCTCAAGGGCGAGAGGAGAACGCAGAAAGAAGTGGCGAACGTTGCGGGCGTTACAGAGGTAACAATCAGGAACAGGTACAGGGAACTCAAAAAAGAACTTGACATCGAAGTCGCGGCTTGAAAGCCGCGGCTTTTTTTCTGTTTTTAATCCTTTTCTTTTCAGCATACTTTTTTAATTAAATTCGCTTCCTCATTGTTACATGGAAGAGGAGGAGAGACTGCAGGAGAGAATCTCACTTATCTCTGCAGCGAAAAGGAACTGCATTTTATGCAGCGCCCACCGCGGTTTCAACTCCGAACGCGGCGAGCGTGAAAGAGTGCTTGAAGCAGTCAGAAAACTGAAGGAAATGTACGAGGAGGACTACAATGCTTACAGGGCGGGGAACGCCTCCGCCGAATTCATAAAAAAGGCGAATGCAAAGAGAAGGCACTGCATGGACGTAATAGACAAGTGCAGGAAGTGCAACAGGAACATCGACAGGGTCAACAGGCTGTTTCCTTCCGTCTGATTCCCCGCGGAAAAAAACGCAACCTTTTTTATTCCTTTTAACTCATTCCATCTATGCTTTTTGAATTTTTGAGCATGCCCGTGCAGCAGCAGTTTTTGCTGCTTTTAATCCCGTTCTTTCTCATCGTGCTCACGGCAAAGCATTTCGTTCCTAAGAAAAGGAATGACGCATTTATTGCGGCTGCAAGCGCTGTTTTTATACTGGTTGTAACGGGGCTGCACGGCGCGGTTTTCCTCCTCAGTGTTTCCGTCCTTTACCTGTTTCTCGGGAAAAAAACCGCGGTGCACAGGATTCTTTTCACGGCATTCTACCTCCTGCACACCGCTTCAACCTTAATTTTCATTCTTGCGGGAATTCCGGCAAACTTTTTCTATTTCTTCTTTGTGAGCTTCACTCTGCCAAAGCTCGCGTACCTCGCATTCAGGCGCTGGAAAGGAAGGAGAATGCCCGCATTCCAAGAGTACTTCCGTTTCATGGTTTTTTTCCCCGTGCTTTTCCACGGACCGATACTGAGACTGGAAACATTCCGAAAGGCGGAAAAGGGAAGGGTATGCACTGCACGATTTTTCTTGGGGGCGGCAAAAAGCGCTGCCGGCTGGCTTCTTCTTCTTTTTTTTAACGTTTCTCTTACAGGAATAGTTTTCATGACTAGTTTGCAAGTGCTCGCTGCCTTCTGGGTAAACGCAATTTCTTTCTACCTTTCATTCTCCGGTCTAATGGACTGCGTTGTTTCCATTGCAGGATTCCTGGGCTACGGCGTGCCGGAAAACTTTCCACGCAATCCGTACCTCTGCTCCAATGTTTCGGACTTCTGGAGGAACTGGCATGCAACGCTCACAAAATGGCTCACGGATTACGTTTACATTCCGTTGGGCGGAAAGTTCAATCCGCTGAGTTCAATCGTGGTTTTCTTCCTCATAGGCGTTGCGCACATGCGCTGGGAGAACGTTTTCGCGTATCCCTTTGATTCCTTTGTAATGCTCTTGCTTTTCATGCTGATTGCTGTGGTGTCCCTGCGGGTTTCGAAAAGTGCTGAATGCTGGCTTGAAAAATCCAAAATCAGCGCGGGAAAAAAGAAGGCATTCTCCCTGCTCGGGGTATTCCTTACATTCAATCTGGCTTGCCTTTACTGGGTGCTACTCTTCAACCTCGTTGGAAGCCTTGAGAATCTGGGGATTTTTGCGCTTAAAATACTATTTCTTGCCTGATTTCTGCGCTTTGCCTGGTTTTTTTACGACTGCATGTTTTTTGCCTGGCTTTTTCACCGGCTTTGTCTGCTGGACCTTTCCCTTTTCGCTTATTTCCACTCTGTCGCCTATTGCCTGACCTGGCAGTGCCGGGGCAAAGCGGGCTCTGACCGCGCCGTTGTTTCCGTGCACTGCAATTATTTTTCCGCCCAGAGATTTGCCCTTTTTTTGCTTCCACTGAACCCTGGCGCCCAGGAACGCCGCGGCTTTTTTTTTGCTGTCCGCTCCGTCAAGTTCGATGATTGCCTGCGTGCAGTGCTGCGATTTAACGCTTCTCCTGAAGTTTTTGATTGTTCCCTGCATTTTTTTCTCTCCCCTTTTTTTGCAAAAAACGCATTAAGGTTAAAAAAAGAAACAATATAACTATTCTTTCGGTGAAGGCTTTTAAATGTTTTCTTTTGCCCTGATGGAGAGGCGAGCGGATGTTTACTGCAGGCGTTGATGAGGCGGGGAGAGGTCCTGCGCTCGGACCCATGGTCCTTGCAACCGTGCTTGCCTCAAAGGAACAGGAGGAAAAGCTTTGGGAAATGAAGGTGCGCGATTCAAAGCTGCTGAAAAGGGAGGAAAGGGAGAGACTCGAGGGAAAAATAAAAAATGCGGTGGAGGATTTCGCCGTTGCGGTTGTTCTCCCGGAGGAACTGGACTGCCTCATGGACAGGAAATCACTCAACGAAATAGAGGCAATGAAGGTCGGGGCAATGCTCAATTCGCTCAAAAAAAAACCCGCTGTCCTCATCGTGGATTCCCCCGACTTGATTGAGGGGAATTTTGCCAAAAGGATTAAAAAGTATTTCGGCGGGGACGTAGTAATCAGGGCGGAGCACTTTGCCGACAGGAATCACACCGTAGTGAGCGCGGCAAGCATTATTGCAAAGGTTGCGAGGGACAGGGAAATAGAAAAACTGAAAAGGGAATTCGGCGACATCGGCTCCGGTTATTCGCACGACCCTAAAACAATTGAGTTCATTGAAAGTTACGTCAGCGTGCACAGCCGGCTGCCGCCCTGTGCGAGAAAAAACTGGCAGACAAACATGAACGCGCTGGATAAAAAATTTCAGAAAAAGCTCGGTGAATGCGATGGATTTTTTTGACAAGAAAAAAAAGCGCGACGACCCTTTCTCCGACTTCAGGGAAATGGAAAAGCGCATTCAGAAAATGATGGATGAAATGTCCAAAGACGCAGAATTTCCAGGCGAACTGTTCGACAGAAAGAGAAGACCGCTTGTAATGAGTTTTTCGCTCAAAATGAACCCCAAGGGAACCATCAGGATAAGGGAATTCCGCGACAACGGGAAAAAGGGAACAGCGCCTGCCGAAGCGCAGAAAAAGCCCCTCGTGCAGGTAAACGAAGAGGGGAAAAAGGTCACAATTACGGCGGAAATGCCGGGAGCAAAAAAAGAGGACATAAGCGCTTCCGTGCAGGGAACAAAAGTGACAATACAGGCAGAGGGAACAAAAAAATACTTCAGGGAAATAGAACTGAACAACAGGGTGAAAAGAAAAGCGCGTATGAACTTCAAGAACGGCATTCTTGAGCTGACCCTTGAAAAAAGGCGGGCGTGAAAAAAGGGAGAGGATTCTTCCGGCTGTACACGGCGGGAGAAACTATTTCCCGCTGCTTTCCCTGTAAATGAACGGCTTCTTTTTTGTCTGCTTGGCTCTTTCCTTCAGATATTTTACGAACTCGTCGTGCAATACGTTTACGTGGTTTAATGCACTGGTTTCGAGGAATTCCACTATTGTTTTGAGGAAAATATTCGAGCCGACCACGGCAGGCATGCAGACATAGTCAGCGCCCTCCTCGTAAAGGCGGGAGGCATCCTCGAATGTATGCGCCCTTGAAAACACAACTATTTTGGGGTTTATCTCCCTGGCATAATGCAACAGGCGGAGGGAGGAACTGACATTGGGAATCGCGAGTATGAGCAGTTTTGCCTTGTCAATGCGGAGTTTGCGCCACAACGTTTTGTTGTCCGCTTCCCCCAGGAAAATGTTCACCCCCTCCCTTTTCAGCCTTTCAACCGCGTCCGGGTCTTGGTCCATTGCAATCATGGGATGCTCGCTTTTCAGGGCGCGGGCAATTGAACCGCCGACCACGCCCGAGCCTACGAGCACAATGTGGTTTGAAACGCTTTTCCCCTCCTCAAGCCAGTGCACTCTGTTGTAGAACCTCCGGCGGTCAAAGGATTTGGGGAAAACCGAGAAGCGCTTGAAGAAATTGTAGAATTTTTCCTCGTATTGGAACACATAGGGAGTGATAACCATTGAAATGGCGATAATGAAAATCGTGGCGGAATAAAACTCGGGGTTAAGCATGCCCTCCGAAAGACCCTGGCTTGCGAGGAGGAACGAGAACTCGGATATCTGCGCGAGACCCAATGCCACAAAAAGCGAAATCCTCTTGCCGTAACCGGAAAAATAGGAAATTGCATAGAAGATTATCGGCTTGAGTATGAGCACTACCAAAATTGAGAATATCACCATCTTCCAGAGCACTCCCATGAAAACAAATGTCAGCTGTATGCCGATTGTGACAAAGAAAATGGTGACGAAAAAATCCCTGATTCCGCGTATTTCCTCGTATATCTGGAAATTGTAGGGAAGCATTGAAAGGGAGAGACCGGCAATAAACGCGCCAATCGCCAGTGGCAAGTGGAGAGCGTGCGTTAGGAACATGAAGCCGAACGCGGATGAAACAGCCGTGAGGAACAGAAGCTCGGGGTTGCGGAAGGAAAACCTGAAGATAACGGGATAAACAAACTTGGTCATGACAAACGCGAGAGCGAAAAGGATAAAGCCGGCAAACATGAATCCCACAAAAAAATCGGGCTGGAAAATATTGCCCAAGTTTCTCACAATGGGCAGTATAAGAATCACCAGAACGTCCTGCACGAGCAGGAATCCTATCATTAGCCTGCCCTGCAGGGTGTCAATGCTGAAGCTGTCCGAGAGCAACTTTACCACAACCATCGTGGACGAAAAGGCGAGAATCAGGCCGAGATAAACAGATTCCATTACCGTCAGGGCCTGGAAAAAAGTCATCAGAAAGTATACAAAGCCGGCAATGAAAAAAACCTGCAGAACTCCGCCGAAAATCAACACGGAACTCAGCTTTTTGAGTTTTGTGAAATCTGTTTCAATTCCCACCGAGAAAAGGAGGAATGCCACTCCGAGCTCTGACAAAAGCCTTATCGTTTCCGCATCGCCGACAAAAAAGCTTATCTGCATGCCGAAAAGAACCCTAGTTATGAAAGGGATTCCCCAGGGCCCTATAAAAACTCCCGCGAGGATGTACGCGAGCAAGGGCGGCTGCTTCAAAGCGCGGGCGATATAGTTGAAAGCGGTTGCCACAACTATGATGAGCCCTATGTCCCAGAGCAGTCCGAGGGGCTCTACCTGTGCAATGATTTCAGCAATGCCCACAACCATTTGAACCAGAAAAATTAGGTGTACAGGATTTTAAACCTTTTCCCTGCGCCATTTCGTTCCGTGCGGCGTGTCAAGCAGAACGATCCCTTCCGCCTCCAGCTCCGACCTTATTTTGTCCGCGCTGGAAAAATCCTTCTTCTTTCTGAATTCATTCCGCAAGGCAATAAGCTTCTCGATCTCCGCGTCCAGCGCTCCCGCTTTCTCGAATGAAAGAACGCCGAAAACTGAATCAATTTCCCTGAGAAAAGAAAGCGCTTTTTTTGCTCCGGTTCTGCTCACTTTCCCTGCCGAAAGCAGCTTGTTCATTCCGGATTCGAACCCGAATACAGCGGGCCAGGCGTTGGGGAAAGAGAAATCGTTGTCCATTTCCCGCACGAAAGCGGAGCGCGCCTTTTCAACCAGTGCTTCTACTGCGGAATCACTGCCTTTTTCCGCTTCCGCGTCCTGCAGCCTGCGCACGAACTCGTTAAGTTTCTCCAAAGTTCTGCGGTATTTTTCCATTTCCTTCTTTGAAAAATTAATCCTGCTTCCGTAATGAGTTGAGGCGATGAAAAACCTGAATTCCCTTGCACTGAATTCTCTGAGCAAATCGGGAATCGTGATGAAATTCCCCAGGGACTTGCTCATTTTCTGCCCTTCAACGTTCAAAAAGCCGGTGTGAAGCCAGTATTTCACAAATGGCCTGACGCCGAAAGCGGATTCGCTCTGCGCTATCTCGTTCTCGTGGTGCGGGAACACGAGGTCAACTGCACCGCCGTGAATATCAACCGGCAGACCCAGGTGCTTGGAGCTCATTACGCTGCATTCAATGTGCCAGCCGGGCCTCCCCTTCCCGAAGGGGGAATCCCAGCAAGGCTCGCCCTTCTTTGCCTTTTTCCAGACCGCGAAATCCTGCGCCTGCTTTTTCTCGTACTTGTCAGTATTCACCCTCGTGCCTGTTTTCCCTTTTTTGAATTTTATTCCCGAAAGCTTTCCGTATTCGGGGAATTTTGCAACCTCGAAATACACGCCGTCCTCTGTTTCATACGCAAAGCCCTTTTCCACGAGTTTACGGACAGCGTCAATTATTGCCGGGATTTCCTGCGTAACGCGAGGATAAACGTCAGCTGGCTTTATTCCCAATGCACTCATGTCCTTGAAGAAAAGCTCTATGTTTTTGTCGCCGAGCTCGAAAATCGTGATTCCCTGCTCGCCGGCACGCTTTATCATGTCGTCGTGCACGTCCGTAATGTTCATTACTAGCTTCACTTTGAAGCCCCTGTACTCCAAATATCTGCGGATAATGTCGAATGCGATGTACGTGCGAGCATGACCGATGTGCGCGGGTCCGTAAACCGTGGGACCGCACACGTACATCCGCACCTTTCCCTTTTCAACAGGCTCAAGCGCCTGCTTCTTTCCGCCCAAAGTGTTCTTTACTCTGACCATCTAACCCAGCCGAAAAAATCAAAGTTTGAGGGCTTTCTTCCAGTGCCTGCAGACCTTTTCCGTGCGGGCTTCCGCTGTTCCAGTGTAGTTCTGCGGGTTCTCCAGCAGCGAGAGCTCCTTTTTTGAGAACTCCGAGAAATAATCCCGCAGTGCCCTGTTCTTGAACGCAATCTGCAGCAGGGGCTTTCCGCTTCTTTCCGCCTGCAGGGAAAGCTTCCTCACTTTCTCGTGCGCGTCCAGACAGCCCTTTAGCGCGAGCAGAACGTAAAGTGGTTCCGCTGCGACCGTGTTTTCCGCGAGGGCGAAATTCTCCCTCATTTTCCTTCTGTCCACTTTCAGTCTTTCCACTGCGGAAGCCATTCTGTCCGCGGAATATGCCAGTGCCGCAAATATTTCGGGAATGAAGCGCGATGAAGCAGAATTGCTCAGGTCGCGCTGATGCTCGGAAATCTGGTCGAGGTAGAGCGTGAAAGCGCGGGGCATAAACTCCTTCCAGAGGCTTTTCACGTTCTCGAAAGTAATCGGATTATGCTTCTGGGGCATCGTGCTTGAGCCGACCTGCTTTTTGCCGAATGCTTCATAGACTTCGGCAATCTCGCTTCTCTGCAGGTGCCTGAGGTCGTCGGCAAGGTTGGCGATAACGCCGAATGCCGAAACAAGCGCGTGCACCAAGTCGAGCTGCGCTTCCCTGGGAACAATCTGCGTTGAGTGCCTCGCGGTTTTGAGTCCCAGCCTTTTGAGCGTTTCCTTTTCCAGTTCCTCCGGATTGCCGCAAACGAGCGAAAGGGCGTTGCTTGCGCCGACTCCTCCTGAAAGCTTTCCCGCGAGGGAGTCCTTCGCTTTTTCAACTGCGAGTATTCTCTCGCCCAGCCTTTCAACGTATTCCGCCATGGCGAAGCCGAATGTTACAGGGGAAGCGAACTGCCCGTGTGTCCTGCCTATCTGGACAGTTGCACGCTCACGCATTGCAACCCTGATGAGCGCTTTCTCCAGTCTTTTAAGGTATGGGATTATCACTTTTTCCGCTGCATCCCTGTAGCGCAGCATGTTTGCGGTATCAACAACATCGTAACTTGTCAGCCCCAAGTGCACGTAGCGCTTTGATTCATTGCTCACCCTTGCCTTAATGCGGTTCACCAATGCGCGGACATCATGCTTAATGCGGTCCTCTTCCCTGTAGACCTCCAAGGGCTTTATTTTTTTAACCGCCTTCGAGACCTCGAGCGCAACGCTGCGCGGGCAGGCTTTTTTCCTTGCAAGTGTTTTAACGAATTCCTCCTCCACTCTCGCCTGGTAGGATACTTTTGCGTTTTCTGAGAGGAATGCCCCAAGCGCTTTTTTCAATTCGCGGTTCCTGCCGTAATAGCGGTAGTCCAGAGGGGAAATGCATTCGAACAAATCAAATCCAGCAGCCATTCTAACCCCCTAATAATAGTGCAGTAAGCGTATATATTTATTTCCTTGCCGGCAATTCTATCCCTATGAGGGAAAAAGAAGCCCTGGAATACCTCAATTCGTTCGACCTCTTCAAGGTTGACCTGCGGCTGGACCGCATCCAGCAATTCCTCGAATTTTCGGGCAATTCGCAGCAAAAATTCCGCTCGGTCATTGTTGCAGGAACAAACGGAAAAGGTTCTGTCAGCGCGTTTCTTGCGGGAATTCTGAACGCAGCCGGGAAAAAGACGGGATTGTACCTGAGCCCGCACGTGCGCTCTTTGAATGAACGGATTCAGGTGAATGGAGAGAAAATTTCAGGCAGAGAGCTTGCAGGACTCGTTGAAAAACTGAAAAAGGCAAAAGAGGAATCCAAAAGCGATGTTTCCTACTTTGAATTTTTGACCGCGCTCGCCTTCGCACACTTCGCGGAAAAAGGGTGCGAAATTGCTGTGCTTGAGGTCGGAATGGGCGGGCGCCTGGACGCAACAAATGTTGCGAACGCTGAACTTTCAATAATCACGAATGTTGCATTGGAGCACACGCAGCATCTGGGCTCGTCACTTGCGCTGATTGCGGCGGAAAAAGCCGGCGTTATAAAGAGGAATGCCAAGGTTGTAACGGGTGAACTCGCGCCCGAAGCGCGCGCTGTGGTTGAAAAAACTGCCGCGGAAAAAAACGCGGGAGTTATTGCGCTGGGAAAGGACTTTTCCTTCAGCGAAAGGCACTCAGTTCTTGACGGGCAGGAGTTTGATTTTTTCCGCGGAGAGAAAAAAATCCCGGGTCTGAAAACGAGACTAGTTGGAAAGAACCAGTTTAAGAATGCAGCGCTGGCGGTTGCCGCCGCGCTCGAACTCGGAATCAAGGAAGAATGTATACATAACGGTTTGTTGAATGCTGAACTGCCAGCGCGGTTTGAGGTGTTCAGCAAAAGCCCCCTGGCAATCCTTGACGTGGCGCACAACCCTGAGGGAATGCGCTCGCTGGCGGAAAACCTGCGAATGTTTTTTCCCGTGAAAAAAGTGAATTTTGTGCTTGGGGTTTCAGGGGACAAGGATATCAAGGGCATTCTAGCAGAACTTGTGCCTCTCGCCGGGTCCTTTATTCTCACAAAGGCAAAATTCCGCGGCATGGACACTGAGAAAATCTCGGTAGCGCTTGGGGAAAGCGGCTTTGAGGGCGGCATCCGTGCGAAAGAAAGCGTTCCTGCTGCGGTGCGGCTCGCGCTCGCGGAAGCGAGAAGCGGAATTCCCACTGTGTTCACCGGCTCTTTTTTCAGTGTCGGCGAAGCGCTCCGGGAATTGGAAAGGGTTAAATAGAAGTCCTGCGTAATTCTGGCATGGAATTAGAAGAATTCCTCAAGCCGGAGAAGGAGAAAATAAAGTATTTTGCCCTTTTAATCGGGTTGACTGTCGTGGTTATGGCAATCCTCTTCTGGCTGCTTCAAAATCTTTACTCTATAACTTATGGCACGCCTTTTGTTTTTGTAGCCCTGCTTTTGATTCCGTTTTTTTACTTGAGTGTGATTTTCTCCATAATGCTCGCTGTTAGCTTGCCCTTCTTCTTTGCCCCGCTTGTGGTTGTCCTGAGTTACTTTTCCGCAAGCTTTATTTTCGCGAGAAAAAAATTGCTCAGGGGCATAGTTCTTTATTTTGTTCTACTGTTCGCTCTTTCATTTGCAATAGCAGCAGGCATTTCAGGGTACAACGAAATCGTTGGACATGCATGCAGCACTGATGCTGAATGCTTTTTTACTTGCGGTCTGGGAGCGCACAACGGTTTTTTTATTCTCCTAAAAGACCCTTTTATTCTCACTGATTGCTTCGGGTTCAATCCGGTTGTATGCAAAAGCAATCGCTGTGCAATACTGGACACGGAAAAGGACACTGAGAGGTTTGCCCAGTACTGCGAGGAACACGGCAATGACCAATGCTATTTTACCCTTGCAACAGAAACGCTTGAGTCGGAATACTGCGAAAAAATAGGGGCAGAGAAGCTTGCGGAAACATGCCGTAGTGTTATTTCGAAAAGAACGGGACTGTTGGATTATTACGCTGAGCCGGGGTAATCTGAAAATTCGTGTTCAGGTAATAGTTCAAATTCGAGCTTTGACCCGAAAGCCTTTTTAAACATTTAATAGTTCCATTCTAAAACAGAGGAGGGCTTTCAATGAAAATAGGGAATTTTTTCAGCAAAAAGAGGATTCTGTTCATCGCACTGTTCGCCCTGATTTCGGTCGCGGCATACAGGATTAACTTTTCGCCGCTCTTGGGAGCGGAGAACCAGGCATTCACCTACTTTCAGATGTTCGCACCCGCGGCGGGCTTTTTTCTTGGTCCTGCAGCCGGAGCAACAAGCGTTTTAGTGGCGCAGCTCGCAAATTATTTCCTGCTGGGCAGGGAATTCAGCCTTCTCAACATCGCGAGGCTGACCCCAATGCTTTTCGCGGCAATTTATTTCGGAACCAAAAAGAAAAAGCTCGCTGCAATTGTGCCTCTTGCGTGCATTGCGGCATTCGTGCTTCATCCTGTAGGAATGCAGTCGTGGTATTACTCACTGCTCTGGGTTATTCCCTTTGCGGCAACACTGTTCAGGAAAAACCTTTTCGCCAAAGCGCTCGGCTCGACCTTCACAGCGCACGCGGTCGGCGCAACGGCATTCCTTTACGCTGTGCCCACTGCACCGGAACTCTGGGCAATGCTCCTGCCGATAACCCTGGCAGAGAGGTTCGTGTTCGCGTGCGGAATCTCGCTGTCCTTCATAGCGTTCAACTCGGTTCTCAGTTTTGCTGAAAGCAGAATTCCGCTCGGCATACTGCGGCTGGACAAAGAGTACGCAATTGGAAAGGTAGCGGCATGACACTGCACGAAATGCACCTGGAGAAACTGCAGGGCTCTGACCCAGCAGTTTTTGACATGATTCGGCGGGAAAAAGAAAGGCAGATGCAGGGCATTGAACTGATTCCCAGCGAGAACATTGTAAGCCAGGCGGTACTCGAGGCGCTTGCAACAGTTCCGACAAACAAGTATTCTGAGGGATATCCCGGAAAGCGCTATTACGGGGGCAACGAGGTAATAGACGAAATCGAGAATGCGGCAATTGAAAGGCTTGTGAAACTGTTCGGGGCGGAGCACGCCAACGTGCAGCCGCTCTCGGGGAGTCCTGCGAACATGGCCGCCTATTTTGCCCTCATGGAAGCCGGCGATACATTAATGGGAATGCGCCTTGACATGGGCGGTCATTTAACCCACGGGCACAAAGTGAATTTTTCGGGAAAAGTGTTCCGCTCCGTACAATACGCCGTGGACAGGGAAACCGAACTGCTGGACCTTGACGCTATAAAAAAGCTCGCCCTGAAAGAAAAGCCCAAAGTGATTGTTTCCGGCTATACCGCTTATCCCCGCGAAATAAACTTCAAGGGTTTCAGGGAAGTTTGCGATGCAACGGGCGCGTTCGCTGTGGCGGACATCGCCCATATAGCAGGATTGTGCTGCAGTGGAGTGCACGAGAATCCCGTTCCCTACTTTGACATTGTCACTACGACAACGCACAAGACTCTGAGAGGACCAAGAGGCGCTGCAATAATGTGCCGCTCCGAGTTCGCGGAGCGCGTTGATAAGGCTGTTTTTCCTTTCCTGCAGGGCGGACCGCACGAGAACGTGATTGCGGCAAAGGCTGTTGCTTTTGGGGAAGCATTAAAGCCAGAATTCAGGAAATACGCGAAACAGATAGTGAGGAACGCGGGGGCAATGGCTGAAGAGCTTATGGCTCTGGGTTTCAGGCTTGTTTCGGGAGGAACGGACAACCACTTAATGCTCGTCGATTTGAGCAAAAAGGGTTTGACAGGAAAGGAAGCCGAAGCAGCGCTGGAGAAGGCGGGAATTTACTGCAACAAGAACACCATTCCCTTTGACCCGAGAAAACCCTGGGACCCGAGCGGAATAAGGATCGGCACTCCCGCGGTTACAACGCGCGGAATGAAAGAATCGGAAATGAAAGAAATCGCGGTGCTTATCGCGCGGGCGCTGGAAAAAAGGAACTCGGAAAAAGAACTGGAAAAAGTGCGCATGGAAGTCCGGGAGTTGTGTGCGCAGTTCCCTTTTTATAAATAGTTCGCCCTGCTTCCCGCCTGCGGGGCGGGAAGAAACGTTTTTATATACGCGTTGAGTAATACCTACTGCCTGAGGAGAGAGAATGCGGGGACTGAACGGATTGCTGCTCGCGGTTTTTGTTCTGGCAATGCTTGCCTGCGCAAATGCCGCTGACTCAATCGTGGACCTTAATGCTACCGACATTTATTGCATGAGCGGCGAAAAGGTGAAAGTGTACGCGGAATGCGTCGAGGATACGGGAGGAACGCCGGCAGCGCAGATTATAGACCTTGAATTTTTTATTGGAACCGCAAGCGGGTATGTTTCCGAGCTGAGCGGTCCCAACGTTGACGTAATATGCAACGCCTCCCCGCAGGAAGTGGACGGAACCGAAAACCTTGGTCCCGGACTGTATTTGGTGCAGGGCACCTGCACCGGGTGCACCGGAAAAAGCGCTGAGACAACGGCATTCATGGTGGTAATAAGAAAGCCAGGCGGGCTTTCCATTGATGAAACAGGCATTGCGGCAGTGCTGTGCGTTCTGGCAGCTGTGCTTTTCGTTGTGAGAAAAAAGAAATAGAAAAAAGGAAAAAAGGGGTTCAATTTATTTTTACTTTGAATCCCCTGGGCTTTTCCTTGGACTGCCTTTTGGGAATGCTGAGCTTCAGTATTCCGTTTTTGAACTCCGCTTCCGCTTTCTCCGGCAGTACCTCAGCGGGCAACGGCACGGTTCTGCTGAACTCCTCGAACGAGCGCTCCTTGTAGTAATAGTTCTTTTTTTCTGTGTCCACTTTTCCCACGGACTTGCCTTTAATTGAAAGGTATTTGTCGTTCAGGTCTATCTCAATGTCTTCCTTCTTTATTCCCGGCAGTTCCGCGACAACCTCGATTTCTTTGCCTGCATCCCTCATGTCAATGAGCGGCGACCTCAGCCCTGTTTCCTTGAATTCGAAGTCAAGGAAAGGGGTTCCCGGCCCGGACATTCTCCTGCGCATCCTGTTCATCTGTCTGAAAGGGTCGAAAAAGTCAATGTCGTTCAAAAAAACACCTCCCGGTTTTATCAACATTTGACTAAAATATTTAATCATTTATAATATAATTTAGTCAAAAAGTTTTTAAATTTGTCGCCTTATGCGGCAATCCCGCACAGAGAAAGGGCTGCTTAAAACGGCAGCACTGCCCACAAAAGCCAGAAAACCGCGCCCGAGAGAGCGCTCAGCAAAACCCAGAGAAAGAAATCGTAAAGAAACCTGACCTCAAACACTTCCGCGACAATAAAGAAAGGAATTATCACCGCGCCGTAGAAGAAGAAAACCGCGCCGAGAACCAGCACGGCAAGCAGGGCGCCGGGGTTGAACGCCGGAACGCCGCTCTCCACCAAGGATTCGAGTTCTTCAATCCTTTCAATCGAGTGCATTTCAATAAATTCTTCGAGTGCTCCGGCATCCTTTGAGAAAACTATTTCCGCGAGTTCCTCCGCGCTCTGCTGCGGCAGTCCCTCCTGTGCCGCAATTTTTGCGACCTCGAATGTGAGCGGGGTTGCAAAATAAAACAAAAAGGAAAGAATCGTGAGAAGCGACAGCATTACCCAGGAAAGGGACAGCGAGGAAGCAATGCCGGCGAAACTGCCGCGCATTACCTTGCCCCTTACAAGGAATGCCGAAACGTAAAAAACAATTGCAATGATAATCCACGTGAGGAAATTCCTCACCATTCCCAAAAGCAGGGAAAGGAAAGAGGAAAGAGAGAGGGGAAAACCGAAGAGAATGTATCCGAAGAATATGACAAAAGCGGGAATCACCGAAAGAAGCAGGGCGGTTTTAAAACTGGGCTTGTCCTGCGCTTCCTGCACTGTTTTCCTCGGTCTCAGAACAATATTAAGCGGATTTATGTTCATAAAAACTCACTTAACATTAAAACAATGGAAGTATTTAATTCTTTCTAGCGGGTTTTTTCCGCCTCCTTAACCTCAAGGTAGAGTTTTCTCGCCTTTCCCTCCCTTTCGAAATGCCTCCTTATCGGCGCGATGAGTTCCTCAACGCCGGAAGCAACGGCTTTCTTCAAGTCCAGGGGATGCAGTTTTCCGGAAACATACGCTTTCTCCAGTTCTTGGTAGGACGAGAATTTCACATTGCCGCCGTACTTTCTATCGCGCTTCACTTCAATCTCTCCCAGGGACGGAAAAACAACATAACTGCAGTATTCCAGCACGGGATTGTCTTCCGCGGTTTTCGCGGGGCAGTATGCACTCATTATTTTTCTCTCAATTTCCGCAGCCGAGTCGTGCACGAAAATGCTTGAATCCGGCTTCGACTTTGACATTTTTGTTTCAACCAAGCCGTCGCCTTCCTTTGCACCCTGAAGACCCAGCAGCATGTGGTGGTGCACGGCAACAGGCTTTTTTTTGCCAAGCTTTTCAGCAACCTCGCGTGCCAGCATGTTCGCCCTGCGCTGGTCCATTCCCAGCTGGCATATGTCCACGCCAAGCATGAAAATGTCCGCCACCTGCATACTCGGATAATACATCTGCGCGGTTGTCAGCTTTTCGGTTTCCTCCCTGCCGGCAATAAGCATTGCCCTGCGCGTCCTGTTGAGCGTAATATTCCTCGCAACCCTCAGCACTGTATCCCAGTAATCCAGCGAATCCATGAGCTCGGATGCCCAGACCACTTTCACTTTGTCCATTGGAATGCCCGCGGCCTTCCAGACCTCGCAGAAATATTTTCCGCAAGCCCTTATCTTCCCCATGTCCGCATTCATCTTATTGTTCACAAAAGCAAAATAGTCCGCGAGGTAGAGAATGAATTCCACTTTTGCCTCGACCATTCTCTTCACGTTCTGGGCGCGATAAACTGCGAAAGGCAGGTGCGCGAGACCGCTTGGTTCAAAGCCATCGTACGCAGAGAGCTTTTTTCCCGATTCAACCAGCGTTTCGAGTTCCTGGCGTGTAACGATTTCCTCCCCAACGCTTTCAATCAGTTCAATCCTTTTCTGGGAATCCATTTTTTTCCTCTCCCGAGCCCGGGCGCGAAATTCAATTATATTTAGCGGAAAAGGCATAAAAGCGTTTCCTTTCAACTAATAATCGCATGCTTGCAGGGAAAGTAATGGCATTCGGCTGCTTCGACCTCCTGCACCCCGGACACCTGTTCTACCTCAAAAAAGCAAAATCTCTCGGCTCAGAGCTCACAGTGGTCGTGGCACGGGACAAAACGATTGAGAGGGAAAAAGGGCATTCCCCCCTGCTAGGCGAAAAAGAGAGACTTGCCCTCGTGCGCGCACTAAAGCCGGTGGACCGCGCGCTTTTGGGTGCAAAAGACCCGGAAAAAAAATTCAGCGTTCTGCAAAAAGAGGCGCCGGGTGTAATCGCGCTGGGGCACGACCACCTTGTAACCGCAAAGGAAATCCGCGAAAAACTCAGAGAATTCAGCATCAAAGCGCGCGTCACGCGCCTGCCGGGCTATAAGCCCAAAAAGCTCAGGAGTTCCAAAATGAGGAAACGCGTTGATTTGGAACTGGACGACCTCTTTTAGCCGTTACGGGTTTCAGCGCAGCACTTTTCTGTAAAGCACGTTGTTTTTGTATTCCGTTCCCTTTTTCCAAGCGCGTTCGAGCACGCCGTACTGTTCGAACCCAAGCTTCTCGAACAGGTGTATTGCTGAAGCGTTGTCGTGCTGTGTTTCAAGCAAAACAATTTCAATCCCCTGCAGCAGTTCAGAGATGGCTTTTTCCATGAGCTTTGAGGCGATGCCTTTTCCCCGGAAATTCTTTGAAACAATAACGGAATAAACGCGCGCGAGATGCGAGTGAACTCCGCTGCCGTAAGTAATTTTTACATGCCCCACAATCTGCCCGTTCAACTCGGCAACAACCCTTCTCTCCCTCACGGAAAAAAGCGTCCTCCTAATCCTCTTTTCCGCAAGAGACCTGTTCCAGTGCGGGTACAAAGCCAGGAGTCCTGCAACATCCTTTTCCTGGATGTCCCTCAAAACAAGGTTGCCTTCCACCATCAAACCAGTCCCCGAACGGAAAAAAATTATTTTTTTTTGTCCTTGAGCTTGTGGGAGTCGTGGCTCTTCGAGATGTCCAGAACAAAATTGGAATGGATTACGTCGCGCCCGACAAGCACGGGATACGCCATCGAGGAACGGTCCGAAAGAGTAAAACGGCCCTTCCTCCGTATTCCGCGCAGTTCAATTTCGCCTTTTACCACAGCCCTGCGGGTATAGCCCGCCGGATCAGTCTTGCTCTTGACCCTTGCAACGCTCACAACAGGACCCAAACCGCAGCGCGCGGCAACGCGCAGGTCAACTGAAGTGCGAGTGGCACCGCTGTCAATAAGCGCTTCGGTTTCCATGCTGCGCCTCGAGCCTATCACTTTCACTTTTTCCACCAATCCGATTATTTTCTTTTCGGTGTGCTCTTCCCTGCCCCCATCTGAAACAGCCCTTATTATGTGGTCCACAACGGATTTTCCCTTTTCAGGCATGAAACCCCAATGAAAAAAAAACCAAAAAACTTTTAAACTGGAATACAACGTATTAATTTCTGAAGAATGCGGGACAGGAAAAAAGGCAAAAAAGGGAGTTCTTGGATGAAGGGAATGAACGTATTGTTCCTTGTGCTGGAAGAGACGCCGAGCCTCAAGCACTTCAAGAGAGCGTTCAAAGAAAAAGGGCTGGGCGCGCAAATTCTCGACCTAAAAAAGGTAAGCCTTTCAAGCGGGAAAAAAGGCACCGAGATTTTGGATGATTCTCTCGACCTCGGAAAATTCGACGGCGTGTATTTGAAAGCCGGCCTGAAGCTGGCGCAGTTCGCCGAGCCGCTGCTCGATGAACTGCAAAGGAGGAACTTTTACGTGCCGGTGAAAAAGAACAGCCATTACATTTCAACGAATGAAACACTGCAGTTGACAACGCTGAACAAGTTCAGCGTGAAAGTGCCGCGCACCATGATCTTCGGCTCGCCCGAGGGGATAAAGGCGCAGGCCGAAAAGTTCTCCTATCCCGTGCAATTCAAGGCGTTCCGAAAGGGCGAAAAGACGATGAGCATGCTCGTTGAATCCGAGCGCTCTCTTGTTTTTTTGGCGGACAGCTTCCGCGCGGAACAGGACGCCATAATCGTGAGGGAATTTATAGAGGGAGACATAGACGAATCGGCAATTATCGGCGGGAAAGTTTTCACCATAAGGAGAAAATTCGAAAAAGGCGCGCTGCAGCCCATTAAAAAAAGCCAGTCCATTAAACTGCCCGAAGCGGAAAAGGAGACAGCGATTCATTCAGCGAACATCTGCGGTTATGACATTGCAAGCGTTAAAATGTGCAAGGGCTACGTGCTCAAGGTAAAGCCCCTCATGAAAATCAACACATTCAACCGCATTACCGGGGAAGACCTCTACGAAGAGATAGCCGATCTGTACAAGCAGAAATTGGGGGAAAGGAAGAAGCGGGAGGAAAAGAAATGAGCGAAAAAAAACGCCTGCTCATAATAGGCTCGCGCCGATACAAAAAGAAAACAGTGAAATCCCTCATAGCCGAGGGCGAGAAACTCTTCGATTCAGTGCTTTTCGTGCCGGTTCACAAAATCCGCATCGTCGAGGAGAAGGGCGAGAACAAATTATTCTACAAAGACATTGACCTGCTCAAGTTTGATGCATGCTATCCGAGAACGGGGGCAAAGGATTTTTTTCTCGCGGAAGCAGTGCTCAAAATAATTGATGATTCTGAAATGTATTCGCCTGTAACGCTTGAATCCTACCAGTATTCAAACCACAAATACTATACCGTGAAAAAGCTGGCCGAAGCCGGAATTCCAACGCTTGATGCCTCGCTTTCGGTTTCGGCGGAGGCGAGCAGTTCGGTCATAAAAAAATTCGGCTTTCCCGTTGTATTGAAACTTATAAGCGGTTTCGCGGGAAAAGGGGTAATGCTGGTAAAGGACAAAAAGCAGTTGGCGTCAATCCTTGACACGCTGCACTTGTTCGAGGAATACGTTTCGGCGCAGAAGTATGCCGCGGCGGGGAACACAGACATTCGCTGCTATGTTTTGGGCGAGGAAGTCATCGCGGCAAAGAGGACAGGCGCGAAAGGCGACTGGCGCGCGAACATGAGCCGCGGCGGCTCGGTAAAACCCATAAAGGCAACCCCGCGCATGAAAAAGCTCGCTGTCGAAGCCGCCCGCGCCTTAAAATTCGACATCTGCGCGGTGGACATGATCGAAACAAGGAAAGCGAACGGAAAGAAAAGGGTTGCGGTAATTGAGGTGAATTTCCAGCCGGGTCCCTTCCAGAAATTCTTAGGCAACAAGATAACAAAGGCAATGGTGGAATTCATTCACGAAAAGGTTGCGGGAAAATCCGAAAAAAATCAGTAAAGCAGCAGCGTGCTGCTTCTTTTTGCTCCAAAAGAAACAATTTTAATCGGCACTCCCGTTTCGCCCTGCACGAAGTGCAGGTATTCCACTGCAGCATCGGGCAAATCGCTGAAACTCGCGATTTTTTCCGGCAGGGTGAAAGGCCTGAATTTCCTGTACTGCGGTTTTGCCTTGTACAACTGCGCCAGGTCAGCGGGCCATTCCCTTAGGGTTTTGCCGCCGAGCTTGAGGGAATTGCATGCCTTCAGTTCTTTCAATCCGGAAAGAACGTCGAGTTTGGTTATCGCCAGATCAGTGAAATTGTTGAGGCGCTGGGCTGTGCGCAGCATCGTCAAGTCCAGCCAGCCGACCCTGCGGGGCCTGCCCGTGGTTGTGCCGAATTCCGCGCCCTTTTCCCTTATGCGGTCGGCGAACTTTCCGCTCAATTCCGTGGGAAAAGGACCCGAGCCAACGCGAGTGCAGTACGCTTTGACCACGCCGATGCATTCGTCTATTTTGTTCACTCCCATGCCAATGCCTGTGAGTGCAGCGCCGGCAATCGGGTGCGTGCTCGTGACAAAGGGGTAAGTGCCGAAATCAACGTCCAGAAAAGTGCCCTGCGCTCCCTCCAGGAGCACTTCTTTTTTTTCCGAAATCGCCCTGTTCACTTCAAGGGAAACATCGCCGGAAAACTTGCGGAGCTTTTTTCCCAGCGCGGAGTACTCGCTGAATGTTTGCCTTTCACTCTGCGAGGGCTTCATTTCGTAAATTTTGAGCTCTTTTTCCTTGAGGGCAAACGCTTCATTAAGCCTTTTCCTGAATCTCCGCGAATCAGTCAAATCGCCGAATGTGATACCGGTGCGCGCCGCGCGGTCAGCGAAGCAGGGACCGATGCCGCGCTTTGTAGTGCCGATTTTTGCCTTTCCTTTCGCTTTTTCTTTCGCTCCATCCAAGTCAATGTGGTAGGGCATTATTACGTGTGCCCTTGGGTCAATTGAAAGGGCTGGAGTTTTTCCCTGCTTTTTGAGCATTTCCAGTTCCTGCAGCAAAACTCGCGGGTCAACCGCGACGCCTGCACCAATGCAGCACTTTTTTTCCTGCACTGCCCCGCTCGGAATCAGGTGGAATTTGAATGTTTTTTTTGCGACAACAACAGTGTGCCCTGCATTGTTTCCGCCGTTGAATCTCGCTACAGTGTCCGCGCTGCGTGAAAAAAAATCGACTATTTTTCCCTTTCCTTCGTCGCCGAACTGCGCTCCGGCAACGATTTTAGTGGTCATTTCCTCGCCCTTGAAATACTTTATAAAACTCTTTTTAAACCCTTCTCCGGACAATTATTGAAAAGCGTGATTGGGATGGAAAAAGGGCTTACTTTTGACGACGTGCTGCTTTTGCCCGCGAAATCGAGCGTTCTTCCCAGGGACGTTTCGCTCCGCACGAGGCTCGCCAAAAAACTGGAACTGAACATTCCGCTGCTGAGCGCGGCAATGGACACCGTTACAGAAGCAGGAACAGCAATAGCGATTGCGAGGGAGGGCGGAATTGGAATAATCCACAAGAACATGCCGGCAGAACAGCAGGCTGCAGAGGTCGGAAAGGTAAAGCGCTCGGAATCACTGGTCGTGAGAAAACCCCTCACTGTTTCTTCCAAAATGACTCTCGCGGAAATAATAGAACTTAAAAACCGGCACGGTTATTCCTCTTTTCCCGTGGTGGAAAAAGGAAAGCTCGTTGGAATACTCACGAAAAGGGACTTCCGCTTCGAACAGAACCCCAGAAAGAAGGTAAGGGACCTGATGACCACCGACGTTATAACCGTTCAAAAGGAGATTTCGACAAGGGAAGCAAAAAAAATAATGCACGAGCACAGGATTGAAAAACTGCCCATTGTCACAGAGAGCGGAAAACTCAAAGGGCTTATCACAAGCACGGACATTGAAAAAATGGAGAAGTTCCCGCAAGCGGTAAAAGACGAAAAGGGAAGACTGCTCGTGGGAGCTGCAGTCGGACCAAAAGACGATGAAAGGGTCGAACTATTGCTCGGGGAAGACTGCGACGCAATAGTGATTGACACGGCGCACGGGCACTCAAAGAACGTGCTTGACGCGGTTAAAAGGTTCAAGAGAAAATTTGACGCGCAAATTATAGCGGGCAATGTTGCCACTGCACAGGGAACAAAAGACCTCATTGAAGCCGGCGCGGATGCTGTGAAGGCAGGCGTCGGGCCGGGAGCAATATGCACCACACGCGTTGTAAGCGGCGTTGGAGTGCCGCAAGTTACAGCGATAAGGGCATGCTCCCGTGCAGCAAAAGGCAAAGTGCCCATAATTGCGGACGGGGGCATACGCTATTCGGGCGATATAACAAAAGCACTTGCCGCCGGCGCCGACACTGTAATGCTCGGTTCATTGTTCGCGGGCTGCGATGAAACGCCGGGAAAAGTAATCTACCTGAATAACAGGAAATATAAGCAGTACCGGGGAATGGGTTCCGTGGGGGCAATGCTCCAGGGCTCAAAGGACAGATATTTCCAGTCGCACGTCTCCGCAAAAGACAAACTCGTGCCTGAGGGAATAGAAGGCATTGTCCCCTACAAGGGCACTGTAGGAGAAATGGTGTTCCAGTTAATCGGCGGGGTGAGAAGCGGAATGGGGCTTGTGGGAGCGAAAAACATTTCCGAACTCAAGAAAGCGAAAATGCTCGGCATAACCGAAGCATCACTCAAAGAATCGCACCCGCACGACATTAAGATAACGGAAGAAGCGCCCAACTACCCCTGAGCCGCAGAGCCGGAAAAAAAGGAGTTTTTGAAAATGCCTTTCTCTGGAATTGAAAAAGCGGTGGCAGAACTCAAAAAGGGAAACATGGTAATAGTCGTTGACGACAGCAGCAGGGAAAACGAGGGTGACATACTCTGCGCGGCGGAAAAGGTGAATGCGAAAAAAATGAATTTCATTATTCAGAATACCTCCGGAATAATCTGTGCGCCCATTGATTCAAAAACCGCGGCAAGATTCGACCTTCCCCCCATGGCTTCTTCCAGGGACCGCTTTGGCACTGGTTTTACGGTAAGCGTTGACGCAAAAAAAGGCACTTCAACTGGTGTAAGTGCAGCCGACCGCGTGAGGACCGTGAGAACGCTGGCAGACCCCAAAGCGGGAGAGAAAGACTTCTTCAAGCCCGGGCATGTTTTCCCTATTGTTGCAAGGGAAGGAGGCGTGCTCGAGAGAGCCGGGCACACCGAGGCATGCGTGGACCTGCTTAGGGCGGCAGAGCTCAGAACCGTGGGCGTAATAGGCGAGACAATGAAGCCCGACGGGAGCATGGCGCGCCTTCCATACATTGAATCCCTCGCCGGAAAATTCGGCTTAAAAATTGTCTCCATTTCCGACCTCATAAAATACAGGTTGAGGCAGGAATCCCTGGTCGAGCGCGTTTCGGAAGCAACGCTTAAAACCGAGTTTGGCGATTTCAAAGTCATAGGGTTCAGGCACAGGTTTTCGGGAAACGAGTACGCCGCGCTCGTGAAGGGGAAATGGAAAAAAAGCGAAGCGGTGCCTGTGAGAATGCACTCGGGCTGTTTGACCGGCGACGTTTTCCATTCCCTTAAATGCGACTGCAGGCAGCAGCTCGTTGAGGCAATGAAGCGCATTCAGAAAAGGGGAAAGGGTGCAATCGTTTACATCCCGGAGCACGAGGGCAGGGGAATAGGCCTGGTGAACAAAATAAAGGCATACGCCCTGCAGGAGAAAGGGCTTGACACGGTTGAGGCGAATATAGAACTCGGCTTTGCGGGCGACATTAGGGAGTACGGCATAGGCGCGCAGATTTTGCGCGAACTCGGAATCAAAAAACTGCGGCTGCTTTCAAACAATCCCGCGAAGGTCGTCGGGCTGGAGGGATACGGGCTTGAAATTGTTGTCAGGGAGCCCTTGAAGATAAAACCCACAAAGCACAACCGCGGGTATTTGCGCGCGAAAAAGGAAAAACTGGGACATAAACTGGATTGAAAAATTTATTAACCCCTTATGCTTCAATTGTAACAGGGAATGGTTTTTTTTATGGCGAGAAAAAGGGTTTGCGCTGATTTGCCGCCTTCGCTCGTGGCAAAGCTCGGCATAGTGAAAAAAGTGGAGAACAAGAATGCAACGGAGCTGATTGAAGCCGCGCTGGAGGAATTCATCGAAAAGGAAATTTCGGAGAGAGACATTGACAGCATTGCCACGGATTTGTTTTACGAGGGCAGGCTTTCAGTGCAGGAACTCGAGCTCCTGCTCGGGAAAACAGAGGCAAGCGCCGCAGCGACAACAAAAAAGCTGAAAGGTAAGGCAAGGGAATTCATCGACGCAGTGGATTGAGTGGAATGCCAATTCCGCCCACAAAATTAGGCGAAAACCGGAGCCCGCCCGTTCTGCGAGGGGCGGACCCCAGCCAACTCTCCTAGCGGAGCAGGCTCACCAGTTTCCTGGCATTAAGATTTCTGCTTTGGGCTATAAATAGTTAGGGTTAAGGGAGCGCAAATTTTCTGGTTTAAGGGAGGTAAACGCCTGGGTTTAAGCTGAGGGAAGGGGGAAACCGCAGAAATCGGTTAAGTTTAAAAGAGTTCATCCGTTTACTTTAGTAACAGGCGCGTAAAAACGTCAGAAACCGCCCAAAAGCAAAAAAACGAAACAATTAAATACCAGTTGAACTATAAGTTTATTATTAACGTTATCCAGTTAACATATGTGCTGGTTTTTTTTAATGGTGTCATGGAGGAATTTTAATGGATGATTCTGCAAACGAGAGCAAAGCGAAATCTTCAGCAAAAAGACCTATTGCCCTCATTGGAATAATGGGCTTGGTCGCCGGCCTGATAGTGGGTCTTGCGGTTGGAATGCCCCTGGGCATTAACACCGGGCTTGCTTCACTGCCCGTAGGCGGGGAAACCAATGGAGCGGAAAGCTGCGAGGTTCCCGTGACAGTGCCAGAACTGACCGCGGAGCAGGCAAAAATTAAGGCAGAAAACTTCCTCAACGAAAGCATGCCTGCCTTGACGGGAATGGATAACATGTCGGCGGAAGTGACAGAGGTAAATGACGAGGATGACTTTTATTACTCTGTGGCGTTCAACCTCCTCCAGGACGACGCAATGGTCCAAGAGGCGCAGGTTTACGTGACAAAAGAGGGCGGAAAAATAATACTCGGCGGCAGCATTTTCGATTTGGACGAACCGCTGGCAGAGCCGACTCCCGAGCCGACGCCTGAACTCGCAAAATCGGACACGCCAAATGTTAAAATGTTCGTAATGAGTTACTGCCCTTACGGGCAGCAGGCTGAAACAGGATTAAAGCCCGCGATTGAACTTCTTGGCAACACCATAGACTTCGAGCCACATTTCGTGATTTACTCCGACTATGCTTCGGGATACCCCGAATACTGCTTTGACGAGAATAACAAATATTGCTCCATGCATGGAATAAGCGAATTGAACGAGGACGTAAGACAGCTGTGCATATGGAAATACGAAAAAGACAAGTTCTGGGACTACGTAAGCGGAATCAACGCGAATTGCTCAATCAGCGAAATAGAAACATGCTGGAAAGAGCAGGCGGAAAAAGCCGGGATAGACGCGGAGAAAATAGAGCAGTGTTTCAACGAGGAAGCCCTTGAACTCCTGGCAGCGGAAAAAGAGTTAAACAACCAGTATGGAGTAAGCGGCTCTCCCACGGTTTTAATAAACGAAACAAGATACAGCGGCGGAAGAGCGCCTGAGAACTACAAGCTCGCAATCTGCTCGGCGTTCAACCAGGAACCGGAAGAATGCTCGCAGGAACTCGGCGACATTTCCGGCAATGCATCAGGGCAGTGCTAATAAAAACATTGCCCTTCTTATATTTTCTTTTATTGTTTTTTTGGGAAAGGAGAAGAGGGAGGTAATGGAATGGCAAAAGCAATAGTGTATTCAACGCCCGTGTGCCCTTACTGTTCCAAAGTGAAGGAATTCCTCAAAGAGCACGGAATTGAGTTTGAGGACGTTGACGTTTCCTCGGATCAGGGGAAAGCCAGGGAGATGATTGAAAAATCCGGGCAGATGGGCGTTCCCGTAACAGACATTGACGGCAGCATTGTCGTGGGATACGATGTCCCGAAACTGAAAGTGCTCCTGAACATTGAATAAGGACACTGAAAATTCAACACTTTAAGAAGGAGGTTTGTTCATGGCAAAAGTTGAACTGGACGAGAACAAGTGCATCGGCTGCGGCACCTGCGTTGCGCTATGCCCTGCGAATTTTGAAATGAGCGGCGCAAAAGCGAAAGTGAAATCCGCGGAGGACAGCGGCTGCGCGAAGCAGGCCGCGGAAAACTGCCCTGTTTCCGCGATTTCCGTGAAATGATTACGCGATTTTAATGGTTTCAAAAGAGGAAATTGAAAAAGCGCTTCACAGCGTGATCGACCCCGAAATAGGGCTTAACGTAGTGGAACTCGGGTTCATTTACGATATCCGAGTGAAAGACGGGAATGTAACGATTGAAATGACTTTGACCAATCCAATGTGCCCTATGCAGGGAATGATTACGGGGGATGTTGAAAAAGCAGTGGCAAAAATTCCAGGGATTTCAAGGGCGGAGGTAAAACTCGTGTTCAATCCACGCTGGACTCCTGAAAGAATGACCGCAAAAGCGAGAAAAAAACTCGGGCTCTGATTTTTCACTCGCGGAATTCTTCCTCGCCCGCTGCTTCCAGCGCGCCCATCGCTTCATCTTCCGTGGGCTTTATTCCCGCTCTCCTTGAACGCGTGATTTTTCCCAGTTTCACGAGGGCAATGCCCGCCCATACCGCTTCGAGTATTGCGAACATTATTGCCGCTGCGCCGAGCCAGATGGCGTACACAAGCATTAACAGCGCGCCGAACAAGTTCATGAAATTGAAGACGTAATCGTCGTCGCTCCACTTGTTGAATTCGTCCATGAAGAACGCTATGAGTATAAGGCACAGTCCACCGGCGCCAATCCATTCAAAAACCATTTTTTCCCCGCTCCGATAAATGTTTATAATTAGATTACCCCTATTTCATATAAATAACTTGCGGTGAGGAAATGGGCGTATTCAACAGACCGGGCGTTTTCAGGGCCAGACCAAAGAGCCCGAAAAGAACGGAAGTAAAGAGCCCTCCGGGCTACACCGGTCCTAAAATTTTCTGCCATCCCGGAAAGTCCAATCCTTGGAGATACGAAAACGGAACTCCTGTAACCGACCCAAAAACCCTTTTAGAACTTGAAAAGCACGCGGGACACCTAGCCCGCCCCCACTTCGACCAATATGATTAAATAACTGGTTGCCCTTCTTTTTTTGGGAGTTTAATGGAGAAGAAGTTCTGGCGCTGCAATGTGTGCAACGACATACATTACGGCGTTGCCGGTCCGGAGCTATGCCCTACCTGCAACACGAAAAACGCGTACGTTGAGATTGACGAGGCGGAAGCGAAAAAGGTAATGGGTTTTGCATGAACAGGGAAGAAATACTGAAAGCATTCCAGGCATTTACTGAAAAGAACGATTTTGAACTGAACGCCGAAAAAGAGTTTCTGGGCAAGCTCATCGACGGAATCCTTGAAAACGAAAAAAGGTTCGGATTGAAGCTCTGCCCCTGCCGCATCCGCGACGGAACAAAGGAGCGCGATTTGCTGCTGATCTGTCCGTGCAATTTCAAGGCGCAGGACACCTGGCGCGAGCAAGGGCGCTGTTGGTGCGGGTTGTTTGTTAAAAGGCAGTGAAAGGGGAATTTTCTGACATGCCGAAAAGGAATTCAAAAAAGTTAAATAAATTTCTGCTGTTTTTTCCGTTGGTGATTCAATGGTTATGGACAAATGCCCGAAATGCGGTTCGACGGAAATAAGCAAGGGAGCGGTCGCGGGCGCAAGAATTCTTTATAAGTCTTCAGATACCAAAAAGGACTTTTTTGGAGGCGCAAACTGGTTCACTCCTTTTGCCTGCAAAAACTGCGGCTATGTTGAATTCTACGTTGACGCAAGCAAGCTTAAATAAACAAAGAAGCTGATGTTAAAAGTCTGCAAGAATTGAGTGCACGGGGGCGGATTCGGACCGCCGAACGCACTAAGCGACGAGATCTTGAGTCTCGCGGGTTTGGCCACTTCCCTACCCGTGCAACACTGCGCGCATTGTCTGGTATTGCAGAAGTAATAATAAGTTGGAAAAGGAAATTAATAAATCTGCCGCTTTGCTTTCACTCGCGTTTTTGCGCCGCCTTTTCGCCGCCTTTGCGGTGCCTTTCCTACTTTATGTCGAGTATTTGACCTGCCCGAATCAACAGACCCTTTGCTTTGAGGAATACCGCGCCCGAATCGCCTTCTTCTAGCGCCCGCACCCTGCGCCCGTTCTGCTGGACTTCCCTTATTTTGAAATCCTGTTCGCCGAGCAGCACCCTGTTTTTTGAAGTGATTCTCCCGCGGAGCAGTGTGCCTTTGACCATGGCAAGGTCGTGCACTTCGTAATAGCCGGAAACCTCGAAAGCGTTGTTTTCAACGCTCGCTGCTTTTTTCTCCTGCCGTATTTCCTCTATTTCAAGGTCAATCTTTTTCTTCTGGTGCTCGGGAACGCACACGCCTAACCTGTGCTCTTTCCTCGGCTTTGCCAAAACCTGCATTATTCCCATCTGACCACCTGCAAACACGCCTATAATTAACTTTCTTCCTAAAAACGATTAAAAAAGTTGCCTTGGACAGGAAAACCGGGTTCAGGAGCGCTCAATGCTGGATTTGCCCATTTCGAGTATCTGGCCTGTAAGAAGGAGAATCCAGCCCACGACAAGAAGAATGATTGTGTAAGGGGTGAGGTCCAGTGGATGAGTGGCGCGCAGCACGAAATGCCAGTCAATTATGCTGAGAATCAGGGCAATTGAAATGAGAATAAAAGAGGTTCCCTCGTACTTCCTGCCCCTCCGGAGCTTGCGGTATTCCGCCTCATAGCGCTTCTTGTAATAGTCCCTTTCCCTTACGACCATGGAGTTCAGGTAATTTAATGTTCCCGAGGTATTTATTTCTTTCTCCGGTGCAATTCTGCCTCAAAGAATAAAATCAGTCCCTTTCAAGGAGAACAATCCTGCCGCGGTCTCCGCCCATTCCATTTCCTCCAGAACATAAAAATAGCAACAGTGCGGATTTATATAGGCAAGGTTAAACGAAAAGCAACCTTTTGGTTTAAAAATTAAGCAAAACGGGCGGAAAAGGTTAATTTTTCTCATATTATTTCGAGCGCCTGCAGCAAAGCCATAAGCAGCATTCCCAAAATCACGCCAAGCAAAAAAACCATTGAATGCTTTGACTTATACTTGTACTCCATTAAAACCACTGCAAAGCGTAAACAAATAAAATAACGCTTTTAAATATAAAAACCTTTCCTCTTCCCTTTACTGGTATAATGGAGTGTTTTTATGGAGATGAGTGAATGCCCCAAGTGCGGTTCAAGGGAGATAGACAGGGGAAGGATTACGTCAAGCAGCTGGCAGCCGAGGTACATATCGGACAAGCAGAAGGCGCTTAAAATACCCCCCAAAGTCATTTCCTGCGTCTGCCTGCATTGTGGGTACGTTGAACTTTACACCGACGCGGAAAAGGTAAGGGAGAACAGGAAGTAATAGCAAAACCAGAGGCCTGATCCGCGCAGGGAAAAGCGGAGGGGGCGGGATTTGAACCCGCGCGGGCACAATGCCCAGCAGCTTAGCAGGCTGCCGCCGTAGACCGGACTGGGCCACCCCTCCATTCAGCAGCCGGGCACTAATTAAATGCATGGAAAAGTATTAAAAAAAGGAATTGCCAAAGTCTAATGTATGCCCAGTGAATGGGAAATAAGGAAACTCGAGGAAGAGAAGGCGGAAGAAGCCGCCGAAAAAATGAGAGCCCCGTCGCCGCATTTCGCGGTAATGATAGGCCTGCTCATGGGTTTCACTGCGTTCTTTATAACTGTTTTTTCAATTCCGTTTATGGGAATCATAGCGGGATGGGCCTTTGTTCTCGTTGTAATGAACCTTTCCTACCTCGCCGTCTATCCCGAGGTATTCAAGAGGGTTACCGCAGGCGACCTGTGGTACATTATAGTGGACCTCTCGTTTTTTGTCGCGGGATACGCGGTAGGCGCTCTGACCTATTTCCTGCTGTCGCTCAAATGAGCTCGAAAAGAGGCATAAAAAAACATTTAAACAATTGCCTGGTTTTTATTCTATAAGAAAAAGGTGTGGAAATGCGCACTCCAAAAATCACACTGAGAAAAATTTATTCCGGCGACAGGGTTGCGGAAATAGGCGATGATACAATAACAATAAGCGTTAACGTAAACCTGAGCGAAAAAAAAGCGCTTGCTTCCGCCAGAAAACTCCTGAGAAAGGGCGAAAAGCCCGTGCGCCTTACAATAAGCCTGTGCCCCGAATGCTATGAGGAGAAAAAGTATTCGGAGATGCGCGTGCCAGCGCTGATTTTCGAACGCGACAGCGAAATATGGATGCGCAAAAAATGCAGCAAGCACGGCACTATTGAAGAAAAATACTGGGAGGACGCTGGTTACTATTACAGGCAGATGTTTTACGCTGACCCCGGCATAGAGTTGGAAAAAGTGCAGGTGGACAAGCCCTTGAGGGAACTTCGCTGTCCCCTGGACTGCGGCCTCTGCAACCAGCATAAATCGCATACCTCGCTTGCGAACATTGTCGTAACAAACCGCTGCGATTTAACCTGCTGGTACTGCTTTTTTTACGCCAAAAAAAACGACCCTATTTACGAGCCCTCAATGGAGCAGATACGAAAAATGCTCCGCGTGCTGCGCTCGGAAAGGCCTGTTTCGCCCAATGCAGTGCAGTTAACCGGGGGCGAACCCGCACTGCGAAAGGACATCGTGGACATAGTGAAACTGTGCAGGGAAGAGGGCTTCGAACACGTGCAGTTCAACACCAACGCAATTGAACTCTCTCGAAAGCCGGCGCTTGCAAAAAAACTTGTGGACGCCGGCGCTAACGTGCTCTACCTGAGCTTTGACGGCGTCACGCCGCAGTCCAATCCCAAGAACTTCTGGGAAATC
Source organism: uncultured archaeon (assembly GCA_964551725.1). GTDB lineage: Archaea > Iainarchaeota > Iainarchaeia > Iainarchaeales > DTGL01 > JAFCFP01. The sequence continues at coordinate 32,046 of CAZKED010000003.1, forward strand.
CCAAAAGCGATTGAAAACGTGCGGAAGGCGAAAAACTGCGGCGTTGTTTTGGTTCCAACAGTAATAAACGGGGTGAACACGCACGAAATAGGGGACATTATACGCTATGCCGCAGCCAAGGTTGACATTGTGCGCGGAGTAAACTTCCAGCCGGTTTCCCTGGTCGGAATGATGCCGCACAACGAGCGAAAAAAACAGCGCATCACAATACCGAAAACAATAAAACTCATAGAAGAGCAGACCTCGGGGCAGATTACGCTGGACGATTTTTACACCGTGCCCTGCGTTACCGCAATCACTAATTTCGTTGAATCCATTACACAGAAGCCGGAGTACAGGTTTTCAACACACTTTGTCTGCGGTGCCGCAACATATGCATTCATCGACGAGAAAAACGACTTTGTGCCCATCACGCGGTTCGTGGATGTCGAAGGACTGTTCGATTACCTCAACGGGCTTTCGAGGCAGATTAAAAAAATGCCCATTAAGAGCGTGGGAAAAGTTATAAGCGCGAGCAGGCTGTTGTACAACCTCAATTCATTCATCGACAGGGGGAAACAACCGAAGAACCTCGAACTGGGAAAGCTTCTCACCCGCGCGCTGATCTCAGGAACATACGACGGTTTAAAGGAATTCCATTACAAGAGCCTGTTCCTCGGAATGATGCATTTCCAGGACCTCTACAATTTCGACGTTGACCGCGTTGAAAGGTGCTGCATCCATTACGCCCTGCCGGACGGCAGGATTGTGCCTTTCTGCGCGCACAATGTTGTTCCAGAACTCTACCGCGACAAAGTGCAGAGGGAGTATTCCATTTCCCCGAAGGAATGGGAGAAAAGAAACCATGCAAAACTCAAGGACGACAGGTATGTGCGCAAGGTTACGGAAAAGGATACGAAAAGGATTCAAAAACATTACAGGGACGCAATTGAAAAATTCAAGTGATTCTTTTTACCTGCTTATTTTATCATGTCCGCCACGCTTGCGCTCATTGACGCCGGAAAGGAAACAATTGCGGCACGGCTGAATGCCACAAGAGGAGCGGAATCCCAGGGAGCCCGCTGTATCAGCGTTAAAAGCGCGGATACAACCAAAAAGGAAACAAAATAGGTAACCACAACTCTTTTGACGAATTCCGGCCAGTGCCTTTTCATTTGCCCGCGGTAATAGTTGTAGTAAACAAAGGAACTTATGAAAACAAGGGAGACGAACAGGAGCCCCAAAACGTTCTGCAGGGGCAGTGTTTCCCCGAGCCTCCACGTTTCCTCCGTGAAAGCGACAGGAATAGCCAGAATTGACGCGCCGACAATGACCTGCATCACATCCCTCGGATAAAACCTGACCATTACCGGCTTTATCATTTTGTGCAGTACCTTTCCCTTTTTGTCAAAGACAGTTACAAGCTCTGAGGGATGGCCCAAAACGCTTATAATCTCTTTCGTGCTCCTGAGCTTCTTTTCCTCGGGCATTCAGTATTATTGGAAAAGCAATCTTTTTAAGCAGTAAAGGGCTATTCTAAAAGGGTGGTTTGAGTGTTAAAATGCTTCAAGAAACTCAACTGGAAGAAAATAATAATATCAACAGTCCTGGGGGGAATTGCTCTCTTTGTGCTTTCATTTGTTTTCACGGCGATTTGGAGTGCATTGTTCCCGCAGTACAATATTTTCAGCATCGGGGGAATGCGGTCGGTTGACGACCCGGTGCTGGCGTGGTTTTATGCCTACCCTTTCGTTCTGGCTTTCTTTTTCAACATTGCCTACAGCATACTGCATACAGCGGTAAAGGAAGACACGTTATTCAAGCAGGGGCTTGCATTCGGCATAACGGTCTGGGTGCTATTTTCACTTTCAGGGTTGTTCCTTATATGGAGTTCAATGGACTACGGTGAAACCTTTTTGCTCACAAAATTCACAGGGGACCTTGTTTACTTCGCGGTGCTGGGAATAATTGCGGCGTGGACCTTCCGTGAATTCAAATGAAAACCCGTGCCCGCCAGGGGTAAAACATTAAAAGCGTTGCGCAAAAATATTAGTAGTAACATACAACAGTGCCTTGGTAGTCTAAAGGTTAGGATGCGGCCCTGTCGAGGCTGCGATTCGGGTTCGATTCCCGGCCAAGGCGAATCAGGCAATTGGCGAACTTCGGTTCGTCTTTTGCCATTCTGGTTTATGGGGGAAAGCAAATGAGATTGGCTGCAACAATTCCATTGGCAGCATTGCTGCTCGCTTTTTCTTTCCTTTCCGGCTGCCCGCAGCAGCCGGACTGCGGGGGGCATTCCCTGGGAGAGCAATGGATTGCTGACGATAACTGCAACACCTGCACCTGCACCGAGCACGGAACAGCGTGCACTGAAATCGCATGTGAGCCGGAAGATTACTGCGAGGAAGCAGCGGACTGCGAGGAAAAAGACCTGGCGCACATAATGTGCGTGGGGCACTGGGAATGCGAAAACAACAAGTGCGCCTGGAAGTGCGAGGAATCCGACGCGGAGGGAACGGGCATGACGGAAATGGAAGCGAAGGAAATAGCGGAAAGGTACGTGCGCAAAATGGGGCAGTACAGGGAAAACACCGGAATAAACCTCAAGACCGCGAGTGCGGAGGAACTGGAGTGCAAGGGCTGCTGGGCACTGAAACTGGAATTCGATTTTTTGACGGACGAAAACGCAAAGGAAGTGAAAACCGCTTATGCGCTGGTTGAAATAAGGGAAGGCGAAGTGGCGGAGCACGCGATTTCAACCACGGGCTCGAGGGCTGTGGAAAAAGGAAACAACGTAAAAGTTCATTACGTTGGCACGCTTGATGATGGCACAGAATTCGATTCCTCGCTCGGCAAGGAACCGCTTGAGTTTGAGGCAGGAGCCGGAGAAATGATCGGGGGATTCGATGCCGCTGTGATAGGGATGGAAATTGGCGAGGAGAAGAACGTGCGCTTGCCTCCGGAGGAAGCTTATGGAGAATACAATCCCGCACTGGTAATGCTGGTTCCGAGGAAGCAGATAGTCATGGAACAGGAACTGGAAGCCGGGCTGATGGTTGCATTGAACCAGCCCGACGGAACGCTTGTGCCGGCAACAATCCTTGACTTCAATGCTGATTTTGTAAGACTGGACCTCAACCCGCCGCTGGCGGGAAAAGCGCTCAATTTCTGGATTAAGGTAGTGGAAATTTCGGGCTGAGCAAAGACAGGCGCGAAAACAATTTAAAAAGCTTTCTTTGGGTTACTGCTGTATGGGAAAAATTTCCGGCAACCGGGAAAAAAAAGCGATAAATGTCCGCAGTCTGGGCAAGTCCTACGGAAAACTGAAAGCAGTTGACTCCGTAAGTTTTTCTATCGAGGAAGGGGAGATTTTCGGGCTGCTCGGACCCAATGGCGCTGGAAAGACAACGCTAATTTCAATGCTTGTCACAATGCGGAAGCCTTCCTCCGGCTCCGCTGAAGTCAACGGCTTCGACGTGGCAGGGCAGCCCGGAGCGGTCAGGAAAAGCATAGGAATCGTTTTCCAGGACCCGAGCCTCGACGAGGAGTTGACTGCAATTGAAAACCTGGAAATGCATGCAGCGCTTTACGGCGTTCCGGGAGCGGAGAGAAAGGGGAGAATCGGGGGCGTACTAAAACTCGTGGGGCTCGAAAAGAATTCAAAAATGCAGGTGAAAAAGTTTTCAGGCGGAATGAAGCGCCGCCTTGAGATAGCGCGCGGCTTGGTGCACCATCCGCGTATTCTCTTCCTTGACGAGCCCACTCTCGGTCTAGACCCGCAGACAAGAGCCGGAATATGGGAGCACATAAGGGAACTGAACAAAAGGGAGGGCATTACCATAATTCTCACCACGCATTACATGGACGAAGCGGACAGCGTTTGCGGAAAAGTGGCCATAATAGACCACGGCAGAATAATAGCTTCCGGCGCTCCCGCACAGTTGAAAGACGAACTGGGCGGCGACATAATTTCAATCAAGTGCTCCGCCAGCGAAAAATGCGTTGATGGACTGCGAAAACTGAAATGGGTGAAATCCGCGGTCAGGCACAACGGCTTCATAAGCGTGCGCGTGCAAAAGGGCGAGGAAAAAATCCCAAAAATACTCTTCTTGATGGAAAAAAACGGAGTGAGCGTTGAATCGGTGAGCCTGAGAAAGCCCTCCCTGGACGACGTGTTCCTCCACTACACCGGGAGGACGATAAGGGAAGAGGAAGCAAAGCCTTTGGAGGCAATGCGCCTGAGGAGAAAGGCGAGGACGGGAAGAAAATGAACCGCGAAATAGAGGGAATCTACGCCCTCTGGAAGCGTGAAATCATAAGGTTTTACCGCTCAAAGAGCAGGGTCATAGGAAGCCTTGGAATGCCTTTCTTTTTCCTTGCAATCCTCGGAACAGGACTCAACAACGTATTCAGCGTTCCTTCCGGTGGCAATTACCTTCAATTCATTGCCCCGGGCATAGTTGCAATGGTTTTAATGTTCGGCTCGATTTTTGCAGGCGTGATTGTTTTAATGGACCGCCAGTTCGGTTTCCTCAAGGAAACACTTGTCGCCCCAATAAGCAGGCTTTCGGTCGTGCTCGGAAAAGCACTGGGCGGGGCGACAACCGCGGTAATGCAGGGCGCCATAATAATGGGGATTGCAGTCCTCCTCGGCGCGGAAATGCAGCTGGGCGGAATGCTGCTCGTGCTGCCTTTCATGTTTCTGGTTTCATTGATGTTTGTTTCCCTCGGCATAGCGATTGCCTCAATGCTCGAGGACATGCACGGGTTCCAGCTGATAGTGAATTTTCTCCTGATGCCAATGTTTTTCCTGAGCGGCGCGTTGTTTCCGCTTTCCTCCGCGCCGGAATTCCTGCGCATCGCGTCTTTCCTTGATCCTTTGACTTACGGGGTGAACGGTCTGAGATTCCTTTTGCTGGGGCATTCTGACATCGGATTTTTTGCCTGCCTTGCCGTCATTTCTTTTTTTACAGCGGTGTTCGTTTCACTCGCGATATTTCTCTTCAACAGGATAGAGGAATGAGGCATTGCATGCTAGGGATTCAGGAGCATTACGTAAAAGTTCAGGAATGCCGCGAACGAAACCCATGCAATGTAGGGCAGCAGGAGCAATGCCGCGGTTTTCGAAATCCTGTGGAAAAGGAAAATGGTTGCGGCTATTGCTAGCCAAAGGACAATTATTTCAAGGAAAGCGAAAGGCGGGCTGCGCAGCCCGAAAAAAAGAAAGGACCAGAGCGCGTTGAGGAAAAGCTGGACTGAAAAAACCGACAGCGGAAATTCGTTTTTCCTTATTCCCCTACTTAAAACAAGGAAAAGGGAGATTCCCATGAGGACGTAGAGAAGCGTCCACACAGGAGCAAAAAGCCAGTTGGGCGGGCTGAAAAAGGGCTTGTTCAGCGAGGCATACCATGTCGGAATGCTCGGCGCTGTGAAGACTGAACCAATGAAGCCGGCGGAAAGGCATATTAAGACGGAAAAAACAAGCAAAAACAGGTTTTTAAAACTAAAGCCCGCTTTTACTGAATTCTTTAAATTCATTAAATTATTGGCGCGATAGGCATTAAATTGGCTTTGCTTTTGAATTCTGCCGCAAAAAAACCGCTTTTTTCTACGGCTAATCAGAAAAAAACCTCATTATTGCCCCGGAAAGGGACTTTCCTTTTCTGTGTTCCGCGGGGCTTTTCCCCGGCTTCAGCCCTTTCACTGCCCGGTCAAGTCTTGACTTTATCTTCGCAACAGCCCTTCTCTCCCTCAGAGCGGAGCGGAAAATATTCCTCATCGTTTCCTCTTCAACGAAAACGGATTTTCTTTCAATCAGGCGGATTTTTCTCTCAAGAGCAGCAAGTTTTTTCAGTTCAGAATTAATCGAAGCATAGAGCGCCCTGAGCAGTTCCCATCTGCTTCTCGAAATCCCCGAAAGGGAGATAAGCCCCATTGCCCTCTTTCTCATTCCCTTGAGCTTCCGTATTTCGGGAAGTATTACCCTGCCCAGGTTGGCGTAAATAAGCGAAGCCGCGCTCCTGCTCTTAAGCACAACAATGTTCTGGAAATTCATGTGGGCGTAGGCAAGGCTTCCTGAAACAATTTCAAAGAAAACTATTTTTGACGGAACCCTCCTGGTTCTCGGCTCGTCGATTCCCTTCAGTGCAAGCAGCGAGGAAAACCTGAAAACCGCGGAGAGCAAAAAAACGAATTTGAGGTCCTCAACGAAAAAAAACGCCGCACCACTGAAAAATTCGGCGAGCATTCCCCCGATGGCTGGAGCGAAAACAAGGGGAACGCCCACTATCGTTCCAAGCAGTGCCAAAAACCTCGGCTTGCGTTCCCCGGGAACAATGTCCAGCTGGTAAGTGAATGCGGAAAGGGTAAAACCACCCCAGAAAACTCCCGCCAGCAAATTTATCGCAACGGCATGCCAGGGGCGCGTTACAAAAAGCCAAGCCAAAGGCACGAAAGAAATTCCCGCAGCACAAATTATCAATATCGCGCGGTTTCCGTATTTGTCCGCCAGGGGACCCCAGTGCTTGAGGGAAAAAACGCTTCCCAGACCGAGCGAAAACGCCGCAAGGGGAACCCAGTACGCTTCCGCGGCAAGGTTTTTGAGTATGAAGGCGTCCCAGAAAGGGCTCGAAATTCCGAGCCCGAAATTCCACAGCAAAAAGAAAACAACAAACCACTTGAAATTTCTTTTTCTCAGCAGTGCCCTGAAACTTGTTTTCAGCGATTCCCACTTAAGGGGCTTTATTGCAGGCGGCTCGTAAATGGAGGAAACCAGTAAGACCGCTGCAACGGCAAAGGCAATGGCTATAAGGAAAAGCAGCTGGAAGCCCCAAAGCGGGTCACGGGAAAAAACGGCCACAAAAAGAGCGCCCAGCAAAAGGCTGAACAAAGAGGCAAGACCCATCGCATAATTCCTTTTGCCGAAATACTTTCCGCGGGAATTAACCTCGACCAGGTCCCCCATCCAGGAACTCCAGGCAGGGGACATGACGCTCAGGAAAAAAGCGTAAACCACGACGAAGAGGAGGAGGAAAAAAAACCAGTCCTGCAGGAAAAAGAGGGGGATTAACGCTATTCCCAGCCACGAAAACTTCGAAGCAGCGGAAGAAACCACTGCAATCAGTTTCCTCCTGCCCTTTCTTTCAACAAGCAAAGCGGAAGGAATCTGCCCGAGCAGGCTGAAGAGGGCCAAGAAAGCAACCATCAAGCCGAGCTGGAAATTGTTCGCCCCCAGGGTTACGGCAAAAGCCACGAGAAAGGGAGTCGTGAGACTGAGGAAAACCGTTGCAAAAGCGCCCTCGGCTATCGCCAGAGAAAGACTCTTTCTTATTTTTTCAAAATAATTTCCGTCCATAACAAAATCGCGTGCAATTAAAAAAGAAGGCTTTTCATTCGGTAAAAATAATGCGCGTTAAAATTAATAAAACACACCCTGGAAGTTGCCCTTTTTCTGTTCCTATTCTCCCTTCCACTTAAAATAAATATAGAAAACGCCGAGCAAGAAGAAAACAAACACCGCGAGCTCCGCCTGCACTGCGCCGTAATTCGTTGCAACGAACACCGCTACAGCGTCAACCGCGGAATGCCAGAGAACCGCGAGGAAAAGCCAAAGCTTTTTTCTCTGCAAAACCGCGGTCAAAACCATTAGTGTCCATGCAACATGCAGGGTTATCGCCATAAGCCTTTCCGCCAGCCCTAGCAGGACGTGCAAAGGGTTCAAATTCATTAACTGCTCTATCTGTTCCTGCATTGACTGTACTTCTTCTGCCGTGAGACTGCCGCCGTATGCTGCATTAATGTCCGATATCTGTCCGGCGGTGAGGGGCGCCGCGGAAAGGTAAGCCAGGAGGGCAAATGCCACGAGCACTGCAACGGCAATGCTTTCAATTCCCCCCCAGCCCAGACCGAGCATTACGGCATTCTTCCTGTCCGGCTTTATTTTCTTCCGGGGAAAAAATTTTACAAACACAAGGCAACGGCCAATTTCCTCGAACAATCCCGCGAGCAAGCCGGCGTAAGCGGAAAAAACGAGCAGGAGAAAAGGCTGCTCCAGTCCCATGCCGCGGAGAAATTCCGCGAACGGAACCTGCGTGAACTGAATCAGGGGAATGTGAAAAACCTGCACGAGAACAAAAAAGGCGGCGCCGTAAGCGAAAACCTTTTTGGATATTCCTGTTCTGCGGGAAAGCCAGAAGGCAATTCCCAGCGGAACGAGAATTTCAAGCGCTGCCACGAGCAGGAACGCTGCAACGACAAGCAAATCCATTATCCAATGGAAAGAAAAAAGTAATAAAAATCCTTACGGAAGCACTTCACTCGATTTTTTCCAGTTTTCCGTTCCTTCCAGTGCTAACCTGAATCGTGCCCTGGAATTCCGAGCACCACCCATTGCTCAACTTCACCTTGTCGCCTTCGCCGAATTCGGAGCACTGCTCGTTCCACAGCGTCAAGGAAACCTCCGCGTCCTCTGAATCCTTTGCTGCCGCGGAGCATACCTTGCCGGAGCCGCGGTCGTTTGCAAACTCTCTTACATCGCCTTTTGAGACAATTTCCAGTTCGAGTTCTTCCACGCCAGTGCGGGGCTTCAAATCCTTTACAAGCATTAAACCACTTCCTTTCTTTCATTTTTCAATGGTAAGATTAGCATGGCGGGAAACAATTAAAAAAGGAAGCGTAGTGGAATTCCCCTAAAAACGGAATTCCCGCTGTTTTAGTCCGAAAGACGGCAGCGCAAAGCAACAAAAAGGTTTTTAAATTGGTAAAACAACCCCATTATAAAAGCGGTGACTGGATATGATTGCATTGGCTGGTCTTGTATTAATCGCCTGCGGCTGGCTACTGCAGCTTGCGGGCGCATTTAAGGGAAAAAAGGAGGTAAACAGGGGGTTTGTTGCCGTTTACTGCCTGGGAGCCGCATTGCTTGCATGGGACGGCTTCTCAAAGGGCATGAGCGACACCGCTTTCCTGAACCTTGCATCGCTTGCCGTCGCACTGGCGGTTTTGCTCAAACTCGTGAGAGGGAAACGGTAAAAGGTGAAAAAAATGGCTGCCGGCAGGACAAAAAAGAAAAAAGGAAAAACGCGAAAGGATACAGGCAAAAAAAGCGGAAGGAAAAGTAAAAAAACGGAAGGGAAGGATTCTTTCGATAAAAGAATGGAGGACTTCGGCGAGGAAGTCGGAAAACTGGGAGAAGAATTCGGGGAAAGGTTCGGTGAAGCATTCGGCAGGGAAATGGAGCACAGGGCGCACAAATTCCACTGGTGGTGTTTCAGCACACTCGGACTTATCGGACCGATAATCGGCTCTCTCGTAGGAACACTGTTCCTCGCTATTGTTTTCTGGATTGTTTACGGAATGGCAGCATTGGCAGGCGTTGAATTCATTGAGGTATTCGCCACCTTTCTTTTGAAAAACATTGCCGTGTTTTTCCTTTTGTTCCTTTACTCCGGCTACAAGGATTATTTTTCAAAAGCATTCCCACAAGCATACAAGCCTCTCTCACCAATACTCGGGGCATTCGGTCTCACAATCGTGGTGTGGATTCTCGTGAAAGCAGCGGATGTCTCCAACCTTTCGCTGCAGAACGCCGTGCTTGAATCGCTGGTTTCGTTCTTCCAGGGAAAGCTCGCATGGGTTTTCCTTTTCTTCACGCTGGTTGGCTACCTGCTGCTTTTCGTGGGAAAATACCCCGGAGTAAACAGGGGGGAATGGAAACACTGAAGAGGAGCGGAAAAAAATGGCAGGGGCAAAAAAAGAAAACAAAGTGAAAAAACTGTACCGCTCCGGAGACCAGAAAGTTTTGGGGGGAGTCTGCGGCGGCATAGCAGAATACCTGAACCTGGACCCGGTAATCATAAGGCTTGGGCTCATCGCGCTGACGCTTTTCACACTGCCCCTGGGCGGAATTTCAATAGTGTTCTACCTCCTTGCATGGATTTTAATCCCGAGGAATCCCAAGCACGAATGGAACTGAAATCATTTAACCTGCACCGCACCGAGTTCCAAAGCCTTAAGGTTTGCGGGCAAAAATTTTTCCTTTGCGCCCGCCATCTCTTCCATAAGCGCCTTTTGCACGGATTCCATTTTTACCCTCCCAGAAGCGGCTATATAAGCGCCGAGCATTGCCATGTTCGCCGATTTTGCGTTCCCGGCATTTTTTTCCGCCAAATCGTTGGCTGGAATTGAAACAACCTTGACGTCCGAGCGCTTGGTTTTAACGTCAATAAGGGACGAGTTCATCACAAGCAAGCCGCCTTTTTTCAACTGGATTTCAAAGGCTTCAAGCGAGGGCTTGTTCATTACAATAATTGTGTCCGGTGTCGGAGCCAGGGGAGAGCTTATCTCTTCGTCCGAGATAATGACTGTGCAGTTCGCCGTGCCGCCGCGCATCTCGGGACCGTAACTCGGAACCCATGAAACGTGCTTTCCCTCGCTCATGCCCGCGAGCGCGAGCAGTTTTCCTATGAGCAAAACGCCCTGACCGCCAAAGCCGGCTGAAACAATTTTTTCCTCCATCACTTTTCCCCCTTCACGTCCTTGAATCTGCCCAGGGGAAACGTTTTGGTCATTTCCTCGCCAACCCATTTGATTGCTTCCAAGGGCTTCATTTTCCAGTTTGTCGGGCACTGCGAGAGCACTTCGACGATTGAAAAGCCCTCTTTGTTTACCTGGGTTTCGCACGCCCTGTTAATGGCTTTTTTTGCCTTAATCACACTGGCCGGGCTTGTAACGGTGACGCGTTCCGCGAACGCCACGCCGTCCAGCGTGGCAAGCATTTCGCACATGCGAATGGGGTAGCCGTGCACCGCCTTTTCCCTGCCGTAAGGGGTTGTGGTGGTTTTTTGTTTCAGTACGGTGGTTGGCGCCATCTGCCCGCCGGTCATTCCGTAAATAGCGTTGTTTATGAATATTACGGTAATGTTTTCCCCGCGGTTCGCGGCGTGCACTGTTTCCGCCGTGCCTATCGCAGCCAAATCGCCGTCTCCCTGGTAGGAAAACACGAAAGAATCGGGCAGAACGCGTTTAACTCCCGTTGCCACCGCCGGAGCCCTGCCGTGCGCTGCCTCAATCATGTCCACATTGAAATAATTGTAAGCGAAAACAGCGCAGCCAACAGGCGCAATTCCTATGGTTTTCTCCCTCACCCCGAATTCGTCTATTGCTTCCGCAAGCAGGCGGTGCGCTATCCCGTGACCGCATCCCGGACAGTAATGGGTTGAAACATCAACAAGAGCTTCGGGCTTTCCCTGCAATACCCTCATTTTGCCACTTCCTCCAGTTTTTCCATTAACTGCTGCGGCGTCAAAAGCATTCCCCCCAATCTGCCAATAAAGTGAACGGGTTTTCTGCCGTTCACTGCAAGGCGCACGTCTTCAACCATCTGCCCCATGTTAAGTTCCGCGACCAAAAACGATTTCACTTTTTCCGCCTGCCTTGCAATTTCTTCCGAGGGAAAAGGCCAGAGGGTAACCGGTCTTATAAGCCCTGCTTTCATTCCCTTTTCCCTTGCCTCCTTCACAACGCTTTTCGCAATCCTTGAAACAATGCCGAAAGCCACAATTGCATATTCCGCGTCAGCCATTTCAAAGAGTTCAATGCGCTTTTCGTTTTTCTCCACTTCACGGTATTTTTGCAATGATTTGAGGTTTTCTTTTTCCAGTTCCTCGGGCTCCAGGTAAAGGGAGTTGATTATGTTCGGCTTTCTGCCGCGGGCGCCTCGGGTCGTCCAGGGCTTTCTGCTCAAATCGTTCTCTGAACTTTTGCTGAATTCCACGGATTCCATCATTTGCCCCATCAGCCCGTCGCCCAGAACCATTACAGGCATCCTATATTTATCCGCCAAATCGAATGCTTCCACTGTCAGGTCAGCGAGCTCCTGCACCGAATTGGGCGCAAGCACGATGAGCCTGTAATCCCCGTGCCCTCCGCCCTTTGTTGCCTGGAAGTAGTCCCCCTGCGAGGGCGCGATGTTGCCAAGACCTGGTCCACCGCGAACCATGTTGACTATTACGCAGGGCAGGTTGCAGCCGGCAATGTAGGATATGCCTTCCTGTTTGAGGGAGATGCCCGGGCTAGAGGAGGAGGTCATTACCCTCGCGCCTGCCGAAGCCGCGCCCAGAACCATGTTTATCGCTGCAACCTCGCTTTCCGCCTGCATGAAAAAACAGTCCTTTCGCTTGGGCATTTCCCTTGCGAGGTATTCGCTCAGCTCGGTCTGCGGCGTAATGGGGTACCCGAAGTAGTGGGTGCAGCCCGCTCTGAGCGCTGATTCCGCTATTGCCTCGTTTCCCTTCATGAGAATTTTCGGCATTCCTCACTCCTCCACTATTTCAATTGCCGTGTCAGGGCACACCAAAAAGCACTGCCTGCAGCCAATGCATTTCTTTTTGTCCACGACTGCGGGGTGCACTCCTTTGGCGTTGAATTTTTTTTCATTGTAAGAGATTGCCTCCTTCGGGCAGACGCTTATGCAGAGCCCGCATGCCTTGCACTTTTCCTCCAGAACCCTTGCTTTTATTTTTCCCATTATGTTCCTTCTCCTTATTTCGAAAGTTCCCCGCAGGCTGCGGCAAGCCTTTTTATTCCCTCTCGGACCATTTCCTCGCGGGGTTTGCTGAAATTCAGCCTTGCGGAATTGTGCATTTTTTTGTCGCTGCACTTTGGAAAGAAAGCGCTTCCCTTGACTATTGCGACGTCTTTTTCTATCGCGGCTTTGAACAGGTCGCCGCCGTTTATGTCGTTAAGGCGCAGCCATACAAACAACCCGCCTTTGGGCTTCACCCACTGCCCGTATTCCCTGAGGTTTGAATCCATTGCTTCAAGCATTGCGTTCCTTCGCTTGCGGTAAACTGGTATTACCCTGTTCCAGTATTCTTTAATGTAATCGCGCCCTATGAATTCCGCCATAATGTACTGGCTCAGCGAACTGGCGCAGAGCGTGGCGTTCTGGAGCATTACCCTCATTTTCGCTATCAGTTCCGTTGACCCGAGAACATAGCCGAGCCTGAGTCCCGGGGCAGCCATTTTTGAAAAGGTCTGCAGCCTTAAAACGCAGCCTATGTCGTCGTAGTGTTTTATTGAATGCAGTTTTTTTCCCTCGTAGCGCAGGCAGGCGTAGGGCTCGTCTTCTATTACGGGAATGCCGAATTCGTTCGAAATGTCAATGAGTTCTTTCCTCCTTTTTTCGCTTAACTCCGTTCCCGCAGGATTGTCGAATGTCGGCACTACGTAAATGTAGCCGCATTTTTCAAGTTTTTCTCTGGGAAGTTCCCATATTTGCTCAACCTGCATTCCCTTTTCATCCAATGGAATGCCCACAATTTCAAGGTTCTGCGAGCGTCCGTCCAGAACGTTCAGTTCAGCCAGATATGTCGGGCAGCCCACTATAACGGTGCTTTTCCCGCACGGGCTTATGAACGCGCGCGCGGCAATGTCCAGGCCCTGCTGCGCGGCGCTTATGACGAGCATGTTTTCCTTTCCGAATTCCCCGAAGTCCTCTTCCTCATCGATCCAGTTTTTGAGTTTTTCAACAAAATAGGGAGCGCCTTCCGTCGGAGCGTACTGGTACATGCTGCCGGGCTTTATTGTCCTGCCCCTGTAATCCCTTATTTTTCCATTGGTGTAATCAGCGATAATTTCAAGGAACTCCTCTGAGGCAAACAAGTCGCTGTCGGGCAGTCCGCCTGCCAAAGAAATTATTTCAGGTCTGCCCTGGGTAACGCTTAAAATTTCCCTTACAGCGGAGGCATCCACTCCCGCATCGTATGCCAGCCGCACATAATTCTTTTCGCTCCCCGCTTCAAGACCGTAGGAAAATTTTTTCCTCCCGCTTTCCACAATCAATAACAAATCACCTCTTTCTCAGTTCCACTCTCCTTATCTTTCCGCTGATTGTTTTCGGCAGTTCTTTCACGTATTCAATGACTCTGGGGTATTTGTAGGGAGCTGTCTCCTTTTTAACGAAATCCTGAAGTTCCTTTGTCAGCTGCTCCGAGCCCTTGTAACCCGGAGCGAGAATAACGAATGCCTTTACAACCATGCCGCGCACCGGATCAGGATGCCCGACAACCGCGGCTTCCGCCACACTCGGATGCTTTATAAGCACGGATTCCACTTCGAACGGTCCTATCCTGTAACCCGAAGCCTTTATTACGTCGTCCGCCCTTCCCACAAACCAGAAGTATCCGTCCTCATCCCTGTACGCCTTGTCGCCGGTGAAATACCAGCCGTTTCTGAAAACTTCGGCGTTCTTCTCCGGGTCCTGCCAGTATTCCCTGAAAATTCCAGGCGGCTTTGCGGGCTCAATTCTCACGGCAATGAGTCCTTCTTCTCCCGCAGGAACAACGCGCCCTTCCCCGTCGACGATGCCGACAATGTGACCTGGCGTAGGCTTCCCCATCGAGCCGGGTCTTACGGGAACGCAAGAGTAATTGGAAACAAGGCAGACTGTTTCGGTCTGACCGTAAAAGTCGTGGATTGTCGTGCCTGTTGCATTCCTCCATGTTTTTATTACCTCGGGATTCAGCGGCTCGCCTGCACTCATGCAGTGCCTCAAATTCGAGTAATCAAAGTCCTTCAGGTTTTCTTTCAGTATCATCATCCTGTAGACCGTGGGGGGAGCGCAGAAAGTGCTGACCTTGAATTCCTGTATTATTTTAAGCGCAACGTCAGCGTCAAACTTTCCCTGCTGGTTGTACTGCAGAACGGTACAGCCGACAATCCATTGACCGAACAACTTGCCCCAGGCGGTTTTCGCCCAGCCGGTATCCGCCAAAGTCCAGTGAATGTCTTCCGGGCGTAAATCCTGGGCGAAGCGCGCTGTTACCTCGTGACCGAGTGCATACCTTTGCTCGTGTAACACCATTTTGGGATAGGATTCCGTGCCGGAGGTGAAATAAATGAGCATTGCATCCGAACTCTTCGTTTTTCCTATTTTTTCAGTGTCCAGTTCGGCCGGAAATTCACTGCATTTTTCCCTCAGGCATGCCCAGCCCTCGCGGGGGCTTTCAAGCAGCACTTTTTTCCCGAGGGTTTTGCATTTTGCCTGCACTTTTTCTATTTTTTCCGCGTTTTCCGTGTTTGTTATTGCCATTACCGCTCCCGCTTTGTTTATCCTGAACTCGAGGTCTTTTTCAGTGCTCATTGTCGTCGTGGGAATGAATATTGCGCCAAGCTTTGTCAGACCCAGAATGCAGAAATACCATTCGGGAATGCGGGGCAGCATTACAAGAACGCGGTCCCCTTTTTTTATTCCCATGCTGAGAAAAAAGTTCGCCGCTTTGTTGGATTCATCGCTCAGTTCCCTGAAAGAGTGCTTTGCGTGTTCTACGCCGCCTGTTTCAACTGTAATGAGCGCGGTTTTTTCGGGGTTCTCTGAGGCGCGCTTGTCTATCACGTCAAACCCGTAGTTGAAGTATTCCGGCACTTTCCACTTGAAATTCCTGCGGGCTTCCTCGTAATTCTCCATGTTGCTCCCCGCCATCAGTTTCCCCCCGGTCCGAGTTCTTTTAACGCCATTTCCTTCAACTTGAATTTCTGCACCTTCCCGCTCGCGGTCAGCGGGAATTTTTCCACAAACCTCACGTGCCTGGGCGCCTTGTAGCGGGAGAAATTCTCCTTGCAGTATTTTATTATTTCTTCCTCCGTTGCGGACTTACCTTTTTTGAGTACAATGTATGCCATTACTTCCTCGCCGTAAGTGCCGCTGGGCACTCCTATCACCGCGCTGTCCTTTATTTTGGGGTTAGTGTAGAGGAATTCCTCCACTTCCCTCGGGTAAACGTTTTCGCCGCCGCGGATTATCATGTCGTCAATCCTGCCGTGGATTTTTACATATCCGCTTTCATCCATTGACGCAAGGTCCTTGCTGTGGAGAAAACCCTGACCGTCAATTGCTTCTTTTGTCTTGTCGGGCATTTTGTAGTATCCTTTCATCACATTGTAGCCCCTTACGACGAGTTCGCCCGGAGTGCCCCTCGGCTGCTCCAAGTTCGTGCCCGGCTTTACTATCCTGACTTCCTGGTTGGGGTGCGCTTTTCCCACGGTCTCAACCCTTGCCTCTATTGGATCATCTATCGCCGTCTGGGTTATGACCGGGGACGCCTCAGTCAAACCGTAGCAGATCGTTATTTCCTTCATGTTCATTAATTCAATTGTCTTGCGCATCGTGTCAACTGGGCAGGGTGAGCCCGCCATTACTCCGGTCCGGAGCGAGGACAAATCGCATTTTTTGAAATCCTCGTGGTTGAGTTCCATTATGAACATTGTCGGAACGCCGTACAAAGCGGTGCATTTCTCGGACTGCACTGCGTCAAGCACCTGCTGCGGGTTGAAGATTTCCACGGGAACCATTGTTGCGCCTGCCACAACGCAGCCGAGCGTTCCCAAAACGCAGCCGAAGCAGTGGAAAAAGGGGACGGGAATGCACATCCTGTCCCTGTGCGTCAGGCGCTGGAATTTCCCGATGAAGCGCGCGTTGTTCACTATATTGTAGTGCGTTAACATCACTCCCTTGGGAAATCCCGTTGTGCCGGAAGTGTACTGCATGTTTATCACGTCGTGCGGTTTTACCTGCGCTCTTGCTTCGGCTAGCTCTTCGTCGCTCGCTTCTTTTCCGAGTTCCGCGAATTCGGAAAAGGAAAGCATTCCCTTGTGCTTGCCGCCTCCGATGAACACAACGTTTTTCAGAAGCGGGAGCTTTCCGCTTTCAAGTTTGCCTGGCTCCGCACCGCGGAGTTCGGGAACGACGCTGTAAAGAGTTTCAACGTAATTCACGTCCTTGAACTGCTGAATCAAAAAAAGAGCAACGGAGTCCGACTGCTTGAGCAAATATTCGAGTTCCTTGGCTTTGTAGGAGGTGTTCACTGTGACCAAAACAGCGCCGATTTTGGCTGTCGCGAACTGCAGGAGAACCCATTCCGGGACATTGTAAGCCCAGACTGCTATGCGGTCGCCCTTTTTTATTCCGAGTGCCAGGAGGGATTTTGCCAGTTTGCCGCAGAGTTCGTTGAATTCGCGGTAGGAATGCCTCAAACCTCGTTCAGGGTAGACCAGAGCGTCGTTGTCGGGATGCAGCGAGGCAGTGCGCTCCAGCACTTCAGGAATGCTCTCCTCCTTCGGCATCCATTCTTCGGGAATGGAAAAACCGCTCTTTTCCGTACTGCCGGCAACCCCGCCCCCCATAAAAAAAAGCCCCCAAAAACAGGAGTGTGAAAAAATAGGAATTGAAAACTTAAAAAAGGTAACTGTTCCCCGGCAGCCGTCTGTTCGCCTGATGGCGTGCATAAGCGGCAGGCGCCTGAACAAAAAGAAACCAATAAATAAACATATTCCCCCAATCTAGGCATTCAGAGTAAGCGTTCGGAGCGGTTGGAGGTATTTTAATGAATTATAAGAAAAATGTTTTTTTCACTCTTGTTTTTGCGATTCTTTTTTTGTCCACTGTCTTTCTCTCGGGCTGCCCCTGGACTCCGGACATAAAACCAAAGCCGACGCCCACCCCGTCAATAACCGGTGCAAAAACTCCGACTTATTCCGCGGGAGAATTCCCGAATCCAATGCTCCTGCTGGCGGCGCCGGAATTTTCGTACGAGGAAAAAGAATTCAGCAACCCGGAATACTCACTCCCCTTGGCAGAAATGCCGGAAAACTATGCAAGGGACATCGGGGAAAGGATGCAGCTTTCACTCGGCTACGGGGAACAGGAAACACTGCTCCAGAACGGCGCGGTAATCGTTCCGGGGGAGGAATTCGACCGCTTTGAGCACGCGTTCGGCAGGCTGAGCAATATGGACGTGCCTGTCTTCATTACCTCCGATTCCGTACTGCACTTGTACCATATAGAATTCAACGAAATTCTGAAGAACCTGGAAATGAAAAAGCTCTCTGGAATGCTCAAGGCATTGCTCGAATCCTTAATCGTTGAATCAACGGAGCAGTACAATGGCTTGGAGAACACTGAACTGAAAGAACTGTCCGGAAGGAACATCGCCTATCTTTCAGTGGCAATAAAGCTATTGGAGCCGGATTATCCCGTTCCTGCATTCGTGGAAGAAGACGTGGAAAAAGAACTGGAAAGAATTGAAGAACATGAGGGCTTTTTTCTGGGAGAACTTTTCAGCAAGGACTGCCCGCAGGAATGCGTGAACTATTTTTTCCCTCCCGGCGAAGACTACAAATGCAGCCAGGCAGTTAAAGGGCTGAAAATAACATACCAGGGAGAAGAATGGGACCTGCTGGAATTCTACAGGGATGTCTGCACAAAAAAATGCTACTGTGAGGACTACTCGCAGTACGTGCCCAGAGGTCACTACACCGCAACCGAGGGACTGAAGCGCTACTTCAAGTCAATGATGTGGCTGGGAAGAATGACGTTCAAAGCGCGCGGCGAAAACTGGACAAAGCAGGCAGTGCTTCTCACGGACGCGGCAAAATCCGCAAAAGCGGAATTCGAGGGCAAAGAATACAAGGCATCAGAGCTCTGGGACAGCATTTACAACATCACAGGATTCTTTGCAGGAGCAAGCGACGACCTGACATTCTACGAATACGACTCAGCCGTGCAGGAACTGTTCGGAGCGGAATTCAGCGAGGAAGAATCCCTGAACCAAGAAATCGCAGGGGAAATGCAGGGAGAAATAGCGAAAATGCGCGGTCCCAAAATACTCGGCGGATTTGAAATCGACATAGCGGGAAACCTGCAGGACCTGACGCAGGGCATGCGCCTGATGGGGCAGAGGTACGCTCTCGATTCCCATATACTGGGCGACATGGTTTACAAGAATGTTGGACCGAACGTTGATTCGCCGTACTACGGCGAAGTGCTGGACTACTGCACTACGACGAGCTGCCTGGGCATTCCCGCCTGCAGCAGGGAAAGGGAATTCTATCATTCCTGCGAAAGCATGGAGGAAGACAGGGAAAAATACTGGAATGAAGTGTGCGGTTCTGCGGTTGAACTTTACTGCGGCTGCTCTGGATGCAGCGTGACAACCCCGGGGGAAAACATTGCAAAGCTTTACAGCGTGTGCAGGTTCATGCCTTCCGGATTGGACGTAATGAGTGCATTGGGCTCGGAAAAAGCATCGCAGGTTCTCGAAGAGAACTACAAGGCGGGATACTGCAATTACGACGGAAAAACCGGGGAAATGAAATCATTGGTTGATTCCTATTCAGAGGAAAAGTGGACCGAGAACTTGTACAACGCATGGCTCTGGATGCTGCAGCCGGTTCTCAGGGAGAAACCTGCCGGCTACCCTGAATGGATGCGCTCGGAAACATGGAAATCAAAAGACCTCATTACAGCGCTTGCAAGCTGGGCTGAACTGAGGCACGACACAATTCTTTACGTGAAGCAGAGTTACACATGGGCTGCGGGAATAATGGCAACAAGCGCGGAACCAATAGAGGCAAAATACTACGGTTACGTTGAAGCAAACCCGGAATTGTTCGCCCGCGCCAAGTACTCCTCGGACTTTTTGCTACAGGGCTTGGAGGAAAGAGGCGTAATGACCGGCGAAGTGAAAACCGCCCTGGAAAGGAGCTCTGAAATGATGGGCAGACTGCAGGAAATAGCGGAAAAAGAGCTTGAAGGGGAAGAATTGAGCGAGGGGGAATACGACTACATTAAAAACATTGGCTCGTTGTTCGACTCCATTCTGACGGAGCTGGCATCCGCGCTTACCGTAACAGAGGGAGCCCCGGGCCCGAATATGGAGAAAAGCACTTCCCTCGAGGGAAAGGACGACGCGTTCAAAACAAGCATGGTTGCCGACGTGCACACTGAAACAAACTCCAAACGCGTGCTTGAAGTGGGAACGGGCAAAGTTGACTGGCTGTTGGTGGCGCACAAGGCAAAGGACGGCAGGATTGGCATAGCAGCAGGACCTATGTTTTCCTACTACGAGTTCGCCTGGCCGATGGACGACCGCTTGACTGACGAAAAATGGCGCTCCGAAGTTTTGGGAACAATGGAAAGACCGCTGTTATACAGCGGAACCGGGATTCCCTGTGCCCTGCAAGCGTATCACATCGCGAAATAAAAAAACAAGAAAAGGGAAAATAAAAGCGGAAGGAATGGAAAAGGTTCCAGGGAACGCTTTCATGCCTCGATTATCCTGCTGGTGTCTATTTTCCTTATCCCTATCTCGAGTTTTCCCGCTGCCTTCCCCCTTATGAGCTGCCCGCTCACGGGCGTGAAGCCGGTGCTTGTGACAGAAACCCTTATGTGGGGAACGAATTTCCCCCTTTCAATCTGCACCTTTCCGCTTATTGCATTAAGCTCAAAAGCGCTTGCAAAATTCATTTTGTTGACCCCGCCCGCGGGAGCGTTCGATACAAGTTCAAATTCCTTCAACTTGCCGAAACCGCTTACAATCAGGCCGTAGGAAATGCTGTTGTCCCTTGCAAGATTCTCAAGTTCCTTCATTATGTCCGAATCATCCTTGAGTTTTAAAACGCATGTTGTTTCAGGCATTTTTTTCACCCCAAAAAAACAGGGGGGGCACAAGGCCCCCTGAATCACCCTTTGCAATTACGAAAATCATTTCTTTTTCTTTTTTGTCTTTTTGCTTTTTGCCTTAGGCTTTGAAGATTTTTTCTTTTTCGCCTTGGACTTTTTTGTTTTCCTTTTACCCATTTAATTCCTCCTTTACAATTAAAGGCAGAATCAGGCAATTTGCTAGAATCAGTTGAGCTGCCACAGCAAAAATGCTGCCATGCCTAAAATCTATACTATACATCACATCTTATATTTAACCCTATCGCTCCTGCTCCGGTTTCCCGGAAAAAATTTGCCGCAAAGGATTAAAAATTGCGGAGCAGTAATTCTTTAATGCCGCTGAAAAGAAAACTCTCGCTGTGGGAAGTGACGCTCTGCGGAATAGGACTAATACTCGGAGCGGGAATTTACGTACTCATAGGCGAGGGCGCGGCATTTTCGCAGAATGCTGTGTGGCTCAGCTTTCTTGCCGGAGCAGTTATAGCGACGCTGAGCGGGCTGAGTTACGCTGAACTGGCATCGATGTATCCGAAAGCCGGAGCGGAATACGACTATTCAATGCAGGCTTTCGGCAAACGCGCTGCATTCATTACGGGATGGCTTGCAATATTCGCATCAATTCTGGGTGCCACGACCGTGGCAATTGGATTCGGCAAATATTTCGGAGAATTTTTCGCGCTGCCTTGGCTTGCTGGAGCAATACTCATAATAGCGATTTCCGCTCTCGTGCTGCTGCTCGGCGTGCAGCAGTCCGCGAGGCTCGGCGCAATAATCACGCTTATAGAAGCCGCTGGACTTGTGTTCATTGTTTTCATCGGCATTCCATTCCTCGGCAATTTGGAGTTCATGGAATTTCCTCCGGCCGGCGGGGTGTTAAGCGGCGCAGTCATAGTGTTCTTCGCCTTTCTCGGCTTTGAGGAAGTTGTCAGGTTTTCCGAGGAAACAAAAAATGCGCGGACAACAATTCCCAAGGCGCTCATTCTTTCAATTGTTGCCTCCACGGTTCTCTACGTGCTTGTTGCAATTGCCGCGGTCAGCATTGTGGGCTGGGAGGCATTAGCGCAGTCAAACAGCCCTTTGGCGCTCGTGGCGGAAAGCGTTGCCGGAAACAACGCTTTCACAGCGCTCGCAGTCATCGCGCTTTTTTCAACCGCGAATACCGTTCTGCTTGTAATGCTGGCTGCATCGCGCCTTCTCTACGGGATAAGCGAGGTGCACGTTCTGCCCAGTGCGCTGCACAGAACATGGAAGAACGGTGTGCCGTGGATTGCTGTTCTGGCAACAGCTGTTCTCGCGCTTCTTTTCATTGCGCTGGGCGAAATCGGGTTTGTGGCAAGCACCGTGGACTTCGCGCTTTTCCTTATATTCATTATAATTAATTTCTCGGTAATAAAGCTCCGCTTCTCAGAGCCGGAAGCGGAAAGACCTTTCAGAGTGCCGCTTTCTATTGGCAGAATGCCGGTGCTGCCCGTGCTCGGCATTCTCTCAACGCTTGTGCTCACGGCGAGCGTGAAGCCCGAAGTAATGCTCGTTGGAGCGGCTGTGACTGGAATAGGCGCGGCAATAGCGCTCCTGTTCGAGCGCTAGGACGCGGAAAAAAATATTTAAACTCTTTCCATCCAATTTTCCCATGGGCGTTCCTAAAAGAGCAATTGACCTCCTCGCTTTCTTATACATAACGGCGGTTTTGGGGCTTATTTTTCTGCACCTGGATTCCTTTATTGCCCTGACCGCAGCGTTCCCCCTGCCCATGGGATTCCTCAAGTTTGCTGCGCTCGCCACTTTCGGCGAATTTGTGAAGATACGCCGCTCTACCGGAAAATGGGACTTCGGGGACTGGCTTCCCAAACTCGTTGTGTGGGGAGCGTTCGGCATATGGTTCGCGATAATTTTTCCGCTGTTCGGCGCGGGAACTGCGGCAATAATTGAAAAGGGGCTCTGGCCGGATTTTGGTCCTGTGTTCACAGCGTTTTCCACAAGCCTGTTCATGAATCTGCTCGCGCTTTACGCCTGGCCCATGATGCTACTGCACGAGTACTGCAACAGGGTGATTGAAAAGAGGAGATTTGTTTCTCCGGCGAAATTCGGCGAAAAACTGGACAAGGGCGCCTGGTTCAGGTTCATTCCCCTGACAATAGTGTTCTTCTGGCTGCCCGCTCACACAATTACCTTCATGCTGCCTGAAGAACTCCGCGTTTTAATGGCGGCGCTCCTCTCGACAGCGCTCGGGTTCATTCTTACGATTAAGAAGTGATTATTTTTTCCCGCGGCGTCTTCTGCGGCTGGGCCGAGCCGGCTCTCCGCCGCGCTTTTTCCAGAAAATTATTTCCCTCTCCGCTGTTGCTGAATCGACCGCGGAACCCGGCTGGGTGAGAGCTCTTCCCCATTCTTCAACCTCTCGCCGAGCCCTGCTCTTGGGCGAGCCGTGACCTCTTCCGTCCCTGTAAACATGCCTTCTGCGCATAAAGTAATTACTAGCCCAAGCTTTTTAAGCTTTAGCCGGCTTAAGTTTTCCATGCCTGTTTTTCCGCGGGGGTTTTAAAGTGCCCATAGCACATTACATTGAAGAAGCGGAGCGCGATTCCTCGTGGATAAGAAAAATGTTTTCCCTAGGCATTGAAATGAGGAAAGAACACCTCGGGGAAAAAATAGCCGATTTTTCAATAGGAAACCCGCACCTCTCCCCGCCGAAAGAATTTATTGAAGCGCTCCGCGCGCACGCGGGGGACAAGGACATCCATAGATACATGCCCAACGCCGGCTTTACGGACGTAAGGGAAAGAATCGCGGGATGGCTGGAAAAAAAATTCGGCATTCCTTTCCGCACGGAACACGTTGTCATGACTGTTGGTGCGGCAGGCGGAATGAATGCCGCGCTGAAAACGGTGCTGAATGCCGGTGAAGAAGTACTGCTGCTCGAGCCCTGGTTCTGCGAGTACAAGTTTTACGCAGAAAACCATGGGGGAAGGACAACAGTGGCGCGGACAAGGGAAAACTTCGACCTCGACTTCAAAGAACTCGGAAAAAAAATCACGGAAAAAACGCGCGCAATAATCTTCAATTCCCCGAACAACCCCACGGGAAAGGTGTACAGCGAAAAAGAGCTGCAGGAGTTCGCGGAACTGCTCCGCGGGAAGCAGGAAGAATTTAACTCCCAGATTTACGTTTTGTCCGACGAGCCATACAGGGAAATAGTGTTCGAGGGCAAAAAAATCGCGCCCAGCATATGCTCCTATTACGAAAATTCCTTCATGATTTACTCCTGGTCGAAAAGCCTCAACCTGCCGGGGGAAAGAATAGGGTACATTGCCGCGCACCCTGAACTTGACGACAAGCGCATTTACGGAAAGCTCGCGTTCACCAACAGGATTCTCGGGTATGTGAACGCCCCCGCGCTCATGCAGAAAGCGGTTGCGGACGTTCTGGACCTGACAGTGGACATTTCGCCTTACAGGGGGGGAAGAAGAATTATTTCCCCGGCTTTAAGGAAAGCCGGTTATGAATTCACGGAACCGGAGGGAACGTTTTATTTTTTCCCGAAAAGCCCCTTGGAAAACGAACTGGAATTCGTTGAAAAAGCCGCGGAAAAACTCGTGCTTGTGACGCCGGGCCGCGGCTTCGGGAGAAAGGGCTATTTCAGGATTTCCTACGCAACCGACAGAGAATCAATTGAACTGGGCGCGGAAAGGCTTGCCGAACTGGCGGGTGAAATCAAATGAAAAAAGAAATCGTCCTCGGGGACGAAGCGCTCGCTCTGGGGGCGGTTGACGCGGGAATTTCATGCGCTTTCGCTTATCCCGGAACGCCGAGCACGGAAATAGCCGAGTTCCTCATTTCAGGGCAAAAAGAATTCGGCATCCGCGCGGAATGGTGCGCCAACGAAAAAACAGCGTTCGAAGCCGCGCTAGGCGCCTCGTTCGCCGGCAAGCGGGCTCTCGTTTCAATGAAGCACGTTGGATTGAATGTTGCAGCGGATGCTTTCATGAATTCCGCAATCTCGGGAGTGAAAGGCGGCCTGGTTGTTGCGGTGGCTGACGACCCGGGCATGCATTCCTCGCAGAACGAACAGGACTCTCGCTATTATGCGGATTTTGCCAAAATTTTGTGCCTGGAGCCCTGCAACGCGCAGGAAGCATACGATTTCACGCGCAAAGCATTCGCCCTTTCCGAGGAACTGGGCATTCCCGTAATGGTGCGCTTGGTCACGAGAATTGCGCACACGCGCGAGGAAATAGAGCGCGGGGAAAAGCGCGGGCAGAACGCGCTGGACGAGAAAATGAAGTGGAACGAATGGGTTTTGCTGCCGTTGAACGCGCGGGTCCAGTTCAGGAAACTGCTGGAAAAAAAGCCCCTTCTTCTGGAAAAGTCCGGGGAATTCGTGGAAAGCGGGAAGGGAAAAGGAAAGCGCGGCGTTATTTGCGCGGGAAACGCGTTCAATTATTTCATGGAAGCGGGCAGCGGAATCCCTTGCCTCAAAATTTCCTCCTATCCCCTGCCAGAGGAAAAAATAAGGGAATTTATCGCCGGTCTTGACGAGATTGTCGTGCTCGAGGACGGCTATCCTTTCATAGAGGAAAAACTCGCTGGAATGTTCGGACTGCAGGGAAAAAAAGTGCTCGGAAAGCTCTCAGGGCTCATTCCGAAGGACGGCGAACTCACGCCCGAAAGCGTCAAGAAGGCGCTTGGAATCAGGGCGAGAATTCCTTTCTCCGTTGAAAAGGAATTTTTGGCGGGAAGACCGCCGCAGCCGTGCAAGGGCTGCCCGCATTCAGACCTTTACAGGGCGCTCAATGAAGCCGTAAAGGAATTTCCCGGTGCAATGGTTTTCGGCGACATCGGCTGTTACACTTTGGGGGCATTAAAACCATTTCTTTCAATTAACACCTGCATTGAAATGGGCTCCTCCGTTAACATGTCCCGCGGCGCTTCGGTTGCAGGGGCAAGGCATTCAATCGGGGTCATAGGCGATTCAACTTTTGTGCACGGGGGAATGCCCGCCCTGGCTGAAGCGGCGAAAAGGAAATCAAACATCACCCTGATTGTTCTGGACAACAGCACGGTTGCAATGACCGGGGGGCAGGAAACAATCGCGCAAGGCGAAGAACTTGTGAGAATCTGCGAAGGACTGGGCATTGAAAAAGAGCACGTTAAAGTCATAGAGCCGCTGCCCGGAAAGCATAGGGAGAATGCTGAAGTGCTCAAAGGGGAAATTTCGTACAATGGAGCGAGCGTGGTGATCTCAAAGCGCGCGTGCATTCAGATACTGAAAAGGCTGGCGAAAAAGAAATGAAAAAGAACATTTTAATCTGCGGAGTCGGGGGGCAGGGCGTCCTGACAATTGCCAAAATAATAGTGATTGCGGCACAGAGCCAGGGAGTGAAATTCAAGCAGAACGAAGTCCACGGAATGAGCCAGCGCGGCGGCTCGGTGTACGTTCACCTGCGTTTGTCCAGCGAGAAAATTTTTTCCCCCATCATTCCCAAGGGGGAAGCGGATATCGTCCTTTCACTGGAGCCGATGGAGGCACTGCGCTATGCCCCTTTCCTTGCCAGAGGCGGTGTTTTCGTTTCAAGTTCCGCGCAGGTTAAGAACATCGAATACGATTACGGGAAAACAATAGAAAAAATCCGCGCGCTGGGGGGAAACCCCTTGGATTCCCGAAAGCTTGCGGAGGAAGCCGGAAATGCCCTCACGGAAAACGTCGTACTGCTCGGCGCCGTGAGCCCCGCGCTCGGATTGAAGGAAGGCGCGCTGGAGCAGGCACTGGAAAGAGCATTCGCTTCCAGGGACGGGGAAATCCTTAAAATCAACCTTAAAGCATTCGCCCTCGGAAAGAAAGCCCTTGCCTGAACTGCGTAATCAGATTTCCTTTTCTGCCAGCGTTCTTCTTTCTTTTGTTATTGCAATTTTTTCCGCGCCTTCCTTGCGCGGCAGAACAAACACGAATTTTAGGCTGTCCACTTTTGTGGGAGGATTGCTCATTATAAAGAAAACAGCGTTGAATGGAAGCTCATATAGAATGCCTCCCTTCGAATCGAGCAATTGCACCGAGTAGTCGCCAGCAGGCACCACGCTTATTCTCCCTTCGGCGAGGGTTGAAACTTCCTCAATTGTTGCCTCGCCCTTGTCAGTGAGTTCAAAGGTTACTTTGAGGAGGTTGTTCAAATCCTCGAATTTTTCCGTTCCAGCGCCTTCCATTGGGTTGATTAATCCCTCTGGAACATAATCAGCACCTTCAATTACTTCAACTCCATTTATGTCCTGGTTTCTCGCTTCCCCCAATACCTGCTGCATCGCCCCAGTCATCGGCTTATCCCCCACCCCCGAGGGCCCCTCGCCACCTATGCCAATGTCAATTAAGCCGGCGCGGGAGAGGAAATCCACCACAAAGAATGCCCCTATTGCAATGGAAGCAATTATCAGGGCAACTACAACAAAAATCAAAACCGTGCGCGTTTTTTTCTTTGCAAGTTTTGCCTTTGGCTTCCCCTTTCTCTCCGCGGTCTTCTCAGTCTCTTCTATCTTTTGGGGTTTTCCCTCGGGCTTTTCTTCCTTTTTTTCCTTTTTTCCTTTTTTTCTGCCCAAAAGCTTCATTTACCTCCACCCCTTTGCAAACAAGTCGAATATGTCGTCAAACCATTCAAGGCTCTCGTCAGTGAACTCCCTGGGCACGCCCTCCATGCCTCCTGGCCCCATGATGCTCCTGCCGCCGTTTGCTGTTACGCCGCCGTCACAGCAGACCTCCCATTCGCATTTCTCGCAGTGCTCCGGGTAGGAATTGGGGCAGCTTATCCCCCAGCGCTCCTGGAGCTCTTCGTCTGCATCTTGCCAGTAGGCGTAGCCGTACTCGTCGCACAGCAGGAAGGTGTGCCCCAGCTCGTGCGCGCTTACCTGTTCCTCAACGCCCTCCGCGTAAACACTCGAATACCCAAGGTAAGTGAAGCCCATGGCGCTACAGTAATCCGAATCCGTAAGACCAATATAGCGGTCAGCCGGCGCGTTGTTGATGCCGTGATCTGTGATCTTCCATAGCACTTGGTAGCAGGGATCGTCGAGGTTCAAGGGCGCATCCGAGAGCTTTTTCACCGTTACATTGAATTTTTTCTCCAGCCCTGATTTTTCAATGAAAAAATTCGACTGCCGCTCCGCCTCTTCCTCGAATTCCTGCATTGAGCCCTGCCAGTTCAATGGGATAACACCGATGACAAAGTCGGGCTTTTCCAGCGAAAAATTGTCGGTAAACTGCTTCTGGCCGTTCACGAAAAACTCCACGGTGTGGGAACCGTATGCCATTTCTTTATCACTCCCCGCGATTTCCATGAAAGCGTAGGTAATGGAGCTGCCGCTGTTCTCGGCGCGCTTCACCACCTCGCTGATTTTTCCCTGCGGTCCAGTGAACACCCATTTCAATTCAGCGTTTTTCCCGACATTCCCCAAGTGCACCCTGCTGATGAGCCAGGGGTCAGTGAACTTGAAACTAGAACTCGGGACATTGCAGGAAAGGTCGTCGTTCAGGTACTTGCATAGCTCGTGGGATTCCACAAGGTTGCCTCTTGAAACATAGAAAGGTGCCTTGTAGTTGTAGGTAATCATCCTAGAGCCGTCTAGCGCAACGTCAACCGAGGCGAACACCCACCACGTTCCGACCAGGTATTTTCCATAGCCCGCCTGATTTATGTAAGAGGGCGAGATGTAGTCATAGCTTTCGCCCGGCGTCTCGTCCCCGGAAGTGCCGTCAGGCCAGACCCAGCGCCACCTGTATGCCTTGGGCTCAAAGGTGTGCACAACCGTGCTGCCCTCGACTGTATCGACTATCTCCTCCGGAACAGTCAGCACTGCAATAACCCACTCGTCGTTTGTGGAAAACCTGTCGGCGGCGGCCCAGGGCGTGCCGTCGGTGTAAAGACCGTGGGCTGTCACAAGCTCGATGAACAAATGGTCGGTTTCCATGGTAGGCTCTATCCTGAAGGAATCCGTGAATTTCAGCTCGCCGTTGTAATAGAACTCGACAATCCAGTCGTTCCTGAAGAGCTCTGTATAGGGCATTCCGTCCAAGTCAAGGTAGTTGGCGTACTGGAACTCGCCGATTGACTCCCATTCGACCTCGTATGCCTCCTTGAAATAAGGAGCGAATTCTGTGCCGTGCGAGTTCTTGAAAACCCAGTAGAATGTATCGCCCTTCCTGGGGTTTGCGATGTTCACCCAGGAAGCGATGTAGGGGTCGGAATCCTTGAAGCTTGTGGACTTGCCGATGCAGTGGAACTCCTTGTCGATGTCCCTGCACAGGCTGTGCTCTTTTATGCTTGTCTCGCTGGAAATCTCGCAGCCTGTAAGCATCGAAACATACGTGCCTGGCTCTGTGCCAGGGCACTGGTCCTTGTCGTTGGGGACGTCATCCCCGTCCGAATCATCCTCGCGGTATTTTATTTCAAACGCGTCGGAGAACTGCTTTTCGCCGTTAAGGTAAAAGTCAACACGCCAGTCAAAACTGACCGCATCGTAGGGGATGTCCTGCGGCCAGTCACCAGGGTCAAGGCTGATGATCGCATAATTCATAAGCTCTTCGCCTGGCTCAAAAACGTTCTTAACGATTTCCCTTGAAACCTGCTCTTCCCCGGTTTCCCTGTCAATGTACACGAAATCCCACTTGAGCGCATCGGAATAGGCAAGCTTTTCAAAAGACACGATGCTGTAGAGGTATTCCTTTCCGTAATAGAAGTAATCCCTTTCAACCCAACTCTCTGTCTCCTCCTCAAATGTCTCGAGGGAGTGTTCTTTTACCACGGAATCGCTTGCAGTCTTGCAGCCGAACTCGTTTACTTCCGAGCCTTCCGGAGTTTCAGGGCACATGTCGATGTCATCAGGAATGCCGTCGCCGTCGGTGTCCTCAACAACCAGGCAGCCCTCGTCTACCACGTTGTCGCAGTCGTCGTCCACGCCGTTGCATTTCTCCTCTGCCCCGGGGTGAATGCTGGCGTTGCTGTCGTCGCAGTCAATTTCCTCTTCAGAGCCGTCTGAATCGCTGTCCACTATTTCCTCCACCACAGCGGCAGGGGAAGAGCCCCAAGACAAGAGGTAGAGGTCTGTTTCAGGGTAAGCGCTCCAGCCCCCGGGATGGTGTGCCAGCACAATGTTCTGCCCTGCGCCGTCGATGTAAGAGCCGTCAAAGCCTGCGCTCCAGCCGGCCCAGCCAAAGAATCCGTGGTGTGGGTCCTGGTAATCGCCTTCCGAGCCTACCAGTATGTTTTCGCGCGTTCCCTGCGCGTTCAAAATGTAACACCTGGCGCCGTCCCTGTACACTATTGCAGAGCCTGTGCTGTTCACAGAACACTGCACGCCGCTGCTCTCCCTTTCGGTGATGGGCCAGTGCTCGCCTGATGCCCTGTCCCACGCGAAAGAAGGGCCGTTGTACTTGCTTGTGATAACATAGTCCTGCGTTCCGGCAAAGTTTGTGAAGGGGTAGTCGTTTTCTGCGCCGAAATCCGTTTCCTTTTTCAGCTGTCCGGTGTCAAGGTTGAAAGAGTAAACGTCGTTGTCATAGATGTCCGAGGAGTTGTCGAGCTGGAAGAAAACATCGCTCCCAGACATCATGATGTAAGAGCCCCAGCCGAAGTTAGGGTATTGGTCCAGTGCAGCCTTGAATATGAGTTCCTGTGAGCCGTCCCAGCCCACTTTGACCAGGCCCATGTCGGCCTTGTCGTTTCCCCTGTGGCCGCTCTTGACAAGCGAGACCAGCGCAACGATTTCGTCGCTTTCGTTTATCGCAATCGCTTCGAAAATCGAGCCGTCGTAGCCGGGAAACACCGCCAGCTTGCTGAAGCTGAGCTCTGAGCCATCGGAATTCATGAAGCCAAAGTACTCGCCCCAGCTCCAGGCTGTCTGGTTGTTCTGGTTTGCCCTCTGGGCAAAAAACACCACCTTTGAGCCGTCCCTGCTCAGGAGCGGAGTGTTGAACCTCGACATGTAGTAATAGGTTGTGCTCCCAGACCTGCCCTCTTCAACGGTCTTGCCCTCGAAGGCGCGCGTGAGGCTGCTGCCGTCCGCGTTCACTGTGTAAATGCTGTAGTGCGCCTTTGTCCAAGAGCGCTCGTCGCTCAGCCAATACTCCGCAATAAAAGCAACTTTGCTCCCGTCGAAGGAAATCGAGGGGTTCCTCGCGCTTGTCTCGCCTGCAGTAAACGGAGTGAGGAGCGTTACCGTGGGAACAACCCGCCCCTCAAGGGGTATAGGTGTGGGAGTCGCAGTAGGGGTCGGAGTCGGGCTTGGGCTCGGGGAAGGGCTTGGCGAAGGAGATGGACTTGGCGAGGGAGAAGGACTCGGACTGGGAGAAGGGCTTGGACTTGGAGAGGGGCTGGGTGAAGGTGAGGGCGATGGACTAGGACTCGGGGAGGGGCAAGGGCTAGGGCTTGGAGAAGGGGACGGAGAGGGACTGGGCGAAGGAGAGGGGGAAGGAGAAGGACTCGGCGAGGGCGAGGGTGAAGGCGATGGAGAGGGACTCGGCGAAGGACTGGGGGAAGGGGATGGACTCGGGCTGGGGCTCGGCGAGGGAGAAGGACTTGGACTCGGGCTCGGGGAAGGACTCGGAGAAGGCGATGGGGAGGGCTCGGGCTCCTCGCCCGCGCATTGCCCTGCCAGGGTTGGCGCATAGGTGAATGTAATTTCATCGAAGGTCGGGGAAACGTTGGAAAGATTCATTTTTGCGTAGGTGTTTTCTATTGTTTTTACAACGTAAGTGTGGCCAACTATCGCTTTTGGGTTGCACACCCAGTCCCCTTCTGGAAGTGAGGTCACTGAGTCAAGGGGAACCGACCCGGCGTCCTTGAAGCATTTTAGCCAAAAGTAATTTTCATCCGCTTCGCAGTTTGTAGTTTCTTCCTGTCCTCCCGTGTCCAGGCCGGCTCCGTCTCCATAGCCGGAAATTGGAGTGCTGTACCAGAATACAACCCTCACATCGCCTGAAAACTGGTCATCAGTGACTGCACCCGCCGAGAAGTCAAAGTAATCCATGTGAGTGAGTATTATTTCCTCGCATGCCGCGGAAGAAAAAGGCAAAAGCGCCGCTAGGAATAACAGCACGGGAACAATTTCGATTAACCTGTCCTTTCCCCATGGCGCCATTCTTATCGCTCCTATTGTGCGGTTTTTATTCTGCTACTTTTTGCTACTTTTTATTGCTTTATTTTATTTAATACTATCGCAGGTCCAATGCCGGGCTCTTTCGCGGAATTTTCAGAGCTTTCTTTTGTCGGTCACATGCTTTGATTTTCCTTCCGTGCGCGGCAGTGCCCCGGGTTCCATTAACGAAACTTTTGCCCTTATCTGAAGCACAGAAACCAGGCTTTCGGAAAGCTTTTTTTCCGTTGCCGCCAGCGCATTCTTGTCGTTCCATGTTTTTTCCGAAACTTCAACCTGCACTTCTATTGTGTCCAGGTTGTTGACCCTGTCGACAATTATCTGGTAAAATGGTTCCAGTCCCTCGGTATCCAACAGAACGGTTTCAATCTGCGACGGGAACACATTTATCCCGCGGATTATGAGCATGTCGTCCACGCGCCCGGAAACGCGCTCCATTCTGGGATGAGTTCGCCCGCAGCTGCATTTATCGTAGTAGAGTTTTGTTATGTCCTTTGTCCTGTAGCGCAGCACGGGAAATCCCTCTTTTGTTATGGTTGTCAACACGAGTTCGCCTTCCTCTCCATCGGGCAATACTTCGCCTGTCACGGAATCGATTATTTCGGGTATAAAGTGGTCGTCGAAAATGT
Source organism: uncultured archaeon (assembly GCA_964551725.1). GTDB lineage: Archaea > Iainarchaeota > Iainarchaeia > Iainarchaeales > DTGL01 > JAFCFP01. The sequence goes on from CAZKED010000003.1 coordinate 64,284, forward strand.
GCAGCCCGTTTTGCTCGGAGCACTCGGATGCAACGCCCGGACCGATTATTTCCGTCAGACCGTACATGTCGTATGCCTTTATTCCGGTTCTGTTTTCTATTTCTTCGCGCATGCTGTTTGACCACGGCTCCGCGCCAAAAAAGCCTGTTTTGACCTTGATTTTGTTTTTGTCGGTGTTCATTTGGTCCATTGCGCCGAAAAGGTACAGCGAATAAGAGGGAGTGCAGCAAAGCACGGTTGTTCCAAAATCCTGCATTAACATTACCTGCCTTTTAGTGTTGCCCGTGGAAATCGGCACTACTGCCGCGCCCACTTTTTGTGCGCCGTAATGGAAGCCCAGCCCTCCGGTGAAAAGCCCGTAGCCGTACGCGTTCTGCACCACGTCCTTGCTGGAAACGCCTGCCGCGGTAAAAGCGCGCGCCATCACTTCGCTCCACACTTCGTCGATGTCTCTCTGGGTGTAGCCGACAACAATTGGTTTGCCCGTGGTGCCCGAGGACGCGTGGAGTTCAACTATTTCGGACAGCGGCACCGCGAACATCCCGAAAGGGTATGTTTTGCGCAAGTCGTCTTTTACGGTGAAGGGAATTCTTTTGAGGTCTTCAAGGGTTTTCAGGTCGGCTGGCTTGAAGCCGGCTTCCCTGAATTTTTTTTTGTAGAACGGTATTTTTGCGCACCGCTGCACCGCCCGCTTCAGCCTTTTCAGCTGAATTCTTTCCCTTTCCTTCAAGGTCATTGTTTCTGCTTTCCTGTTCCAGTACAATAAAAGCACCCCCGAACAAATGCGTTGAAATAATTCGCATGAAAAGGTTTAAAAAAGCAGGGAGACCTCCCGCTTTACGCGCGGGTGGGTGAAATGTTTAAAAAATCAAGCGGGCTTTATTTTCGTTGGAGCGAAGGGGTGGTTGCCTGAATCCTGAAGGACTGTCAAAGCTGTTCGACCCCGAATCCATTGCGGTGATAGGAGCAAGCAACAGGGAGGGAAGCGTCGGCTTTGCCTTAATGAAGAACCTAGTGGGTTCGGGCTATGAGGGCACAATTTATCCCGTGAACCCCAAAAGGAAGAACGTTCTCGGAATTCACTGCTATGAGAGCATTAATGAAGTGCCGGTGACGCCGGACCTGGCGGTCATAGCCGTTCCTGCCCTTGTCGTGCCAAAAGTTGTCAGAGAATGCATTGAAAAGGGAACAAAGTCCTTTGTGGTTTTAAGCGCGGGATTCGGGGAAATAGGAGAGGACGGGAGGAAAATAGAGAGGGAACTGAAAAAAACAATCGAAAAAGGCAGTGCAACCCTGCTCGGACCGAACTGCCTCGGCTTCATAAGACCCGGCAAAAACCTCAACGCAAGCTTTGCGACAAGGAACGCGTTGAGCGGGAAAATCGCGCTCATAAGCCAGAGCGGAGCGCTCTGCTCGGGAATACTCGACTGGGCTCTGAAGCAGAACGTCGGCTTCAAGTACTTCGTGTCAGTGGGCGCAATGCTGGATGTTAACTTTGCGGACTTGATTGACTTTTTCGCCGAAGACCCTGAAGTACAAAGCATTGTCATATACATGGAGTCAATAAAGGACGCCAGAAAATTCATGTCCGCGGCAAGAGCCTTTTCAAGGAACAGGCCCATAATCGTGGCAAAGTCGGGAAAGTATTCGGAAAGCGCAAAGGCGGCAATATCCCACACCGGTTCGATGGCGGGAAATTCCGCTGTCTTTGACGCGGCGTTCAAGCGCGCGGGAATAATCCGCGTTGAAACAATCACAGACCTGTTCAACTGCAGCGAAGCCATTTCGCGCCTGCCGCTGCCGAAGGGAAACAGGCTGGCGGTTGTGACAAACGCCGGCGGTCCGGGGGTAATGGCAGCGGACGCAATAGTGAAATACGAATGCCGGCTCGCCCGACTCTCAAAAAAAACCATGGAGGAACTGGAAAAGGAAATGCCAATGCACTGGAGCAGGAATAACCCGGTCGATATCCTGGGGGACTCCCCGCCCGAAAAATATGGAAAAGCGCTTGAAATTGTCGCAGCAGACGAAAACGTTGACGGAATAATCACGCTTTTCGCACCCCAGGCGGTTTCCGACCCGCTTGAAATGGCTTCCGCTGTAATCAGCACAGCGAAAAATTCACGGAAACCCGTTCTCGCGAGCTGGATCGGTGAAGATTTTGTCGCGGAAGCAAGGGACTATTTGGGCAAAAACGGGGTCCCGAATTACGACACGCCTGAAGAGGCGGTGCGCGTGTTCCACTACCTTCACTCCTTTGTTCGCAACCACAAGTTCCTGTACGAAACGCCCAAGGAAATTCCGCTGAAGGTAAAAAAAGGCGCGAAAAACGCGGTAAGGGAACTCATAAAGGAATACCGCGGCAAAGGCGTAAGGACGATGAGCGAAACCGACTCAAAAAAAGTGCTCGAACAATACAGCATTCCCGTGAACCTGACGCTTTTTGCGAAAAACGCCGGGGAAGCAGCAAGGAAAGCCAAAAAAATCGGCTACCCGATTGCAATGAAAATTGTTTCGGGAAAAATAACCCACAAAAGCGATGTCGGCGGGGTAATACTCAACATTCCCAACGAGGGCGAATTGAAAAAAGCGTTCAGTGAACTTAAAAAAAGGGCAAGAGAAAAGGCGAACTGCGAAATCGAGGGCGTGAGCGTGCAAAAAATGGTTTCCGCAACCGGACCCGAACTGATAATCGGCTCTGCAACCGATTCCATATTCGGTCCGGTTATTCTGTTCGGCGGGGGAGGCACTGCGGTGGAACTCTACAGGGACAAAGCGATAGGACTGCCGCCGCTGAACCAGACTCTTTCAGAACAACTGGTCGGAAGCACCAAGGTAAGCAGTCTGCTGAAAGGGCACAGGGGAAAGCCCGCCGCTAACCTGCAAGAACTGCAGCGCATTCTGATGCATTTCTCAAAACTCGTTGTTGACTTTCCCGAAATACGGGAAGCCGACCTGAATCCCGTGATGCCGTCCGGCAGGAAATTCAGGGTGGTTGACGCAAGGATTGTGCTCGATTTTTCTCAAGAAAATGCAAAAAAGCACGGGAATCTCTCAATAGTGCCTTATCCCGAGGAGTTCAGGAAAAAGGCAAAACTTGAAAAAGGTCAAAGGGTTTTGCTGAGAGCAATAATGCCGGAGGACGAGCGCAGAATGCACGCCTTGTTTCACACATTTTCCCCGAACACCGTGAGGCAGAGGTTTTTTCACATGATTCGCGACATGGACCACGAAACGCTGGCAAGATACTGCTTCAACGACTACGACAGGGAAATAGCCATCGTGGGGGAAATCGGGAAGGGCAATAAAAGGAAGCTTGTCGGAGTCGTGAGGCTGATGCGCGACTTTGGAAAGGATTCCGCGGAATTCGCAATAGTGGTAACGGACAAATGGCAGAAATTAGGGCTTGGCACTGAAATGCTGAAATTCATACAAAAAATCGCAAAAGACCGCGGCATAAAAAAAATCTGGGGAAGAATCCTTTCAGACAACACTGAAATGATGAAGCTAATGCGCAGTGAAAAATTCGAATTCAGGGGATTCAGCGAACCCGGCGTTTACCACGTTGAAAAGCAAATACGGTGACCGGAAAGTTGTACTGCAATGCGATTCACGTCTTATTTTAATTGTTTTTTCCCACAAATCGGTTGTTCACCTGTGAACGGCATTTATAAATACAGTGTACAGCCACATTTGATTCAGTGAATTTTTTGAGGTGGTTCAATTGGCAAGAAAAAAAGAGAGCGATATCGACAAAAGCATTCCGAGCCCGGAAAAGCTCAGGGAAATACTCCATGTCGTGAGAAAAGAGGTGCCGGGAATGATTCGCGAAATAGCGGATCTCCTTTACAGCGAAAAGGCGGCAAAGGACATGGGAAAAGCAGTCGGCATATACTACAAAACCCTTATCGAGGCAGGCATTCCAAAAGAGGCAGCGCTGGAAATGACCAAAGGCTATGTCCTCGACATGGGAAGGATGTTCGACAAGGGACACTGGAATATAAACTCCCGCCAAGGCAGAGATGACTGAAAAATGGAAAAAGGAAAGCTGAGAAAGGCTGCCGGCTACACGGCAATACTTCCCCCCGCAATGGCACTGGGCGGAAGAATGGTCCTGCTCGGATTAGAGATAAGGCTCAAGAAGCGAAAATCCAAAAAGCATTTCAGACAGGGACTCCTGAAAGCCGGTCTCTCCGAAAGAGACGCGGAGAGGGTTGCGAGGGGGTGCTTCAGTGGGAAAAACTGAGGAACTGGAGAAAAAGCTCAGAATTCTGCAGGACAGGCTGGAATCCGTTGAAAAGGCGGTGCCGCTGGTGCAGGAATTACTGCACTTGAGCGAGTCCCTTAATATCCCCTTGAACCTCTACAGTGGACAGCTGAAACAACTGCTTGTATTGAACGGCTTGAAGAAAAAAATTCCGGAAGTGGGAAAAGACGAAATCTCCAAGGCAATAATCCAAGCATTGCTCGAAAAACCAGGGCAAAACATCACAAAGCTTTCGCAAAGCGTTGCAGCCATACGCGGAAAGGCATCCAGGAGAATTATTTCAGAGCGCCTTGCAAAACTCGAAGCCCTGGGAATAGCCGAATTCTCCGAGGGAAAAAACAACGAAAAACTGTTCCGCCTGAAAGGCCAGAAGCGCGTGACCTGAAACCGCACTGCAATATTCTTTTCCGTTTCAAAAAAACCTGCTCGTTTAAAAAAAAGGATTAATTCCAAAGAATGCCTGCTTTTTTAAAAAAAGGCTTTTCTGTTTCCGTTCAAAAAAAAGAGTTTTTATTAAGTATGCCGGAAATTGAATTAAGCGCCCCTGTAGTATAACGGACAGAACGCGGGCTTCCGGAGCCTGAGGTCGGGGTTCGATTCCCTGCAGGGGCATTCTGCCGCGCTTTTGCCTGCGCTCAAGCCGCTTCAAAGAATTCGGAATTGCAGTACTCTATGTCCTGGAGGGTATCCAAGCAATCCTTGAACATCGAGCAGAACTCCTCTGCTGAAATGTCCTCCGGGGGAATCACTTCCGCAACGCACCACTCGTAGAGCAGGGAATTGCATTCCTCCACGCCGTACGCCGAAACGCAGTCAGAGTAGCCGAACTCAAATGAGGAATCCGGCTGCACTTCCCAGAACAGCCCGGTCAAAAAGGTAGCCGAAAATCCGAGAACGAGCAGCACGGGAATGAGGCTGTCGCGCTTTAAGATTATTCTCTCTTTGGGGGGATACGCCCTTTCAATCCCCTTAGATTTGCTGAAATAGAAAAACCACCCCAGCGCTACAGCCACGCCGGCAAGGACAGGATAGAAATAAATGCCCGAAAAGGAAAGCGTTGTAAAACTGAACGCGTTGATGAACGCCGCGAAAAGCGTGAATGCTTTTGCCGCCGGCACAGCATTGGGCTTGGAAAAATAAAGCAACCAGGAAACATAAAACATGAAACCAATCGAAGCAACGGAAACCGCGGATTCCGCGAGAGGGAATACCAAATTGAACGGCTGCGCGAGCAGGGAGTAAACCTCGAAAGAAAGCGGTATTCCGAGGGCAATCGCAATAGCGCTCCAGCCTTCCCAGATGAAGAAGACCCAGACCCAGAAAGGAATTTTCCTCCCATCAGTTTTTTTCTTTTTACCCACTAAAAACCCTTCCAAAAATTATTCAAAAAACTCCTTCCTGAGAATTATTTTGTTCGTAAGACCATAGCCGTGCTTTTCAATAACGCCCTTTGATTCAAGCCTTTTCAGGGCGCGGTGCACCTGCACCTTGCTCATGCCCGTTTCCCTCGCCATTTTTGACTGCGTCAATTCGTAGTCAGAAGCCTTCAGGGCGTCTATTACCTTTCTCTCGTCAGGCAAGAGCAGGTTGTTCGCTGTCTGCTGCTTAACGCTCTTTATTTCCTTTTCCCTGACCAGGCTCCAGATAGTCATTCCCGCAATCAGCGAAATCACGCCGCTGACCAGGAAGGCGAGCGCCAGGGGCGAAGAGAAAAAACCCCAGGGGTCAAAAAAACTCCTCGGCATGCGCATTGTTCGGTTAAAATCCGGAAATCTGTTTATGTCCTCGGGAGAAGCCCTGTTCAAGTCAGGATTCCTGCCCCCCACGCCCCACAAGTTTGCCTGTTCAGGCATCCACATGGCAGAGTACAAAAGGAAAAGGAACAGCAAAATTGCGAATCCGCCGTACAGGAAGCAGAGGACCATTACCGCTACATGCCTCTTTCTCGCCCTGAAAAACGTTTCATTTGGTTTCATGTTTCAACCCGTTTCATGAGACCTTAATAACGGTTTCATCTCGTTACAGCCAGAGTTAATAATAGTTGCAAAAGTATTTAAATCATGCGGTAAGCGCATGTCTGTAAAAAGGAGGTTCAAAAATGAGGAAGAAACTGGCAATATTCGGAATCGCCGCACTGCTATTAATGAGTGTAACAATTGCGTTTGCAACCGAAACAGGATTTTTCAGGGGAAAAGAACCTGGCTCTTTCCCAGAGACTGGATTCTGCCACAGAATGTCCGGCTTTAAACATTTCCCGCCAGGCATGCGGGGGGAAGGACCGTGGACTGAAAGCGGTCCTGCAAGGGAGCAGTCAACGGAAGAAATGAAAGAAAAGATGGATGAGCAAACGGCAGAAATCCGAGAAGAACTCGGCCTGCCTGAAGACGCCACAAGAGAACAAGTAATGGAAGCAATGCGCGAGGCACAGGTGCAAAAAGTGAAAGAAAAGCTCGGATTGCCGGAGGATGCATCCGAGGAAGAAGTGCTCGACGCACTGAAGGAATGGGGAGAGGAAAACAAAGAACTGCTGGGAATGCGGCACCTCAGAATGGGCTGCTGGCACAATTCCCGAGAAGGGTAAGAAATTTGACACGAACATTCCTTGGAATGACCGTTTGGCGGCGGGGAATCCCGCCGCTTCCGATGATTGAAAAAGGAGACCAAAATGAAAACCGTGCTTGAACTGAAGAACGTATGGAAAATCTACAAAATGGACGAAGTGGAAGTCACAGCGGCAAGAGAAATAAACATGCAAATACACAGAGACGAATTTGTTGCCGTTGTGGGAGCATCCGGCAGCGGAAAATCAACAGTGCTTTCCATAATGGGCGCGCTGGACATGCCCACAAAGGGAAAGGTTTTTTTGGACGGAACGGAAATCAGCCAATTGCCCGAATCAAGACTCGCGAGGATAAGGGGAAAAAGCATCGGATTCGTTTTCCAGATGTTCAACTTGTATCCCACGCTCAACATTTTCGAAAACATTGCCCTGCCGATGAGAATCCACGAATTCAGCGAAAGCGACATAAAAGAAAAGGTGAGGGAACTCGCGGAACTCGTTGAATTGGAGCACAGGATAAAGCACCTGCCCAGACAGCTTTCCGGCGGGGAAAGGCAACGCGTTGCAATCGCCAGGGCGCTCTCAACGCAGCCTTCAATGGTTCTGGCGGACGAGCCGACGGGGAACCTCGACTCCAAGACAAGTTACGGGATAATGAAATTGTTTTCCGACTTGCACGAAAAAGAGGGCAAGACCGTAGTAGTCGTGACGCACGAACCCGACATCGCGCAATATGCTGAAAGAATTATCGAGCTGAAAGACGGAAAAATCTCTTACGACAGAAAAAACCACAAAAGGAGGAATGGGAAATGAATGGTAAAATTTTTTGCACTTTTTTAGTAATCGGGGCTTTCTTTGCTTTTCTGAGCCCAGTTAATGCGGCGGACCCCGCCTATCTCATAAAGGTGAAGGAAACAAGCTTTTTGCCAGAAACAATATACAACGGCGACATTGTTAATCTGAGAGTGGACATTGAAAACAGGGGAAGCACCAATTTGATAGAGGACTTGAATGCCTGCATTGACATAGGCAACAATTTCGACGCCGTTGAGGTGAACAAATCCGTGGAATCAATAAAGCCGAACTCCAGCCAGTCGCTCGTGTTCAAGTTCAAGGTAAAGGAGGACACTCTGCCCGGCTACTATTCGCTTGTTCTAACAATGGATTATGTGAGGAGCGAGAACAAGGCGGTGCAGGAGCAGTCCGAGAGCATCCTTATCGCGGTTTCAAAGAGCGAGAAAAACCTGGACGTCACAATAGAGCCCAGGGTAATAAACCCCGGAAAGCAGACAGAAATGATTTTCACACTGAAAAACGTGAGCGGCACCTCGGTTTCAAACATTTCATTTTCCTGGGAGGAATCAAACGATTTGGTTCTCCCGCTTGGCTCGGACAACAAGAGGTATGTCTCCTTTCTGGGAACCGGAAGCGATACGGAAATTTCCTACATTGTCGCTGCAGACCCCAACATCGAGCCCGGAATCTATTCGCTGGACATAACAATGACCTTTACCGAGGTAAGCGGAACAAAAACACAGGAATCCGAAGTGGGGCTGATTGTCGGCGGCGGAACAGAGTTTGAGGTAAGCGCTGAAATGAGCGGTTCAAACCAGATTACAATAAGCATTGCCAATGTCGGCTCAAACAACGCGGGAGCCGTTGTCGTGAGGATACCGGAACAGGAGGGCGTAAAAGTCAGCGGAAGCAATGTGTCAATTCTCGGAAACCTCAACGAAGGGGATTATACGCTTGCCAACTTCTCGGTTTCAGGCGGGGCAACGGGCGGATTCTCCGGAACAGCGCAGGGAATGAGGCAGGGCTTCAGAGGCACGCCAGCCGGAACGCCTCCGGTCGCGGAGCAGTCAATAGAAAGCCCGCCAGGGGAATCAGTAGGATCAAGAAAAGTCACGGTCGAAATAGAATACACCGACACCACTGGCGAAAGACAGGTAATCAAAAAAACCGTGGAAATCGACTTTGACATAACAAGCATGCAATCCTCCTTCAGCGAAGCCATGCAGTCGGATTCCTTTGACATAACGGACTACGCGCTTTATATTGCGGCAGGTGTGATAGCGGTAGCCGCAATAGTGTACTATAAAAAGAGAAAAAAGTGAGACCGGATGAGAATCTCTGACTCCTTCAAGTTGTCAATAAACAGCATTACGCACAGGCGCATGAGGTCCTGGCTGACACTCCTGGGCATTGTCATCGGTGTAGCGGCAGTAGTGGCAATTGTTTCCATAGGCGAGGGCGCGCAGGCAAGCATCAGCGAGGAACTGTCAGGTTTCGGCGCGGACATAATAACTGTCAGCCCAGGTTACTCCAGGGCAATGGTCTTCGGCGGAGGATTCCGCGGCGGAGGACCGCCGGGCATGCAAAGCCAAGGAACCAGTTCCGAGGAAGAAAACCCGACGCTGACACAAAAAGATTCAACAGTAATAAAGCAGAACCAGAACGTGCTCGAAGTTCTCGAGACAACGAGCGCAAGGGGCAACTTCATTTTTCTCGCTGAAGAACTGGACAATGTGACAATAACCGGGGTAAACCCCAACGCCTGGGAGAAAGTTGAGGCACCGGAACTCGCGGCAGGAAGGCTGCTTTCCCCAAGCGATTCCGCTGCAGTTGTGATAAGCGGTGAACTCGCGGAGGATGTCTTCAAGCAGCCGATTACGCTCGGGAGGAGGGTTACAATCGAGGACCAGCAGTTCACCGTAGTCGGAATCCTTGAGGCAGCCGGCAGCAGCGGCATGGGTCGCATGGGAGGCGGAAACAACAGGGTTTACATGACAAACGAAGCGGTCTGGAGGATAACCGATGAAGAAACGCTTGAGGACAATACTTTTTCCTCACTGAGCGTGAAGGTCAAGGATGTTGAATTAATCGAGGAAACGATGGAGGAATTGTCTAAATCCCTCATGATTTTCAGGAAAGTGAGTGAGAGCACGAAAGATTTCTCAATCAGCTCCTCTCTGGAAATGAAGGAGCAGATAAGCAGCACAATGGAGTCCCTCACACTGTTCTTGGGGGCGATAGCAGCAGTGTCTTTGCTGGTTGGCGCAATCGGGGTTGCAAACAGCATGTTCACATCCGTTCTGGAGAAAACAAAACTTATAGGCATTCTGAAAGCCCTCGGTTCAACAAACCGGGAGATACTCACGATTTTCATAATAGAATCAGGGCTTTTCGGGCTTGTTGGCGGAATGCTCGGCGTGTTTCTCGGAAGCCTGATATCGGGCGCAATGTCGGGGATGACAGGAATATCCCTCCCAATGGTTGGGGGCAGGGGAGGCATGATGACGCTTGTCACGCCCGAACTCATACTTGTTGCCATAGGGCTTTCAACGGTCATCGGAATTCTCTCGGGAATAATGCCTGCACGTGCTGCAGCAGGACTCAAGCCAGTGGAAGCGCTAAGGTACGAATAGCGGCATTCCACGCCAAAAAAAAGCGATAAATATTTTAACTCTTTTAGCAGCATTATTACAGAACTGATTGCTTTTCGGGAAAAAAATGGCAAGGGTTGAACTGAAAAAGGATGCCTTGGTGGCAATAATTGTAGCCGCCATAGAAGTCTACAAGAAAGAGTGCTACGGCCTGTTGGTCGGGGAGAAAGGGGGCAACAGGACTTTGATCAGGGACGCTTTCGGATTCCAGACCGCAATGCGCGATTATTATTCCAGTTCGGTGTTCGAGTTCAGGGAAAGGCGCGTGAACGAAACCCTCAAGCTTTTAACGCCGTGGAAGCTTGTCGGGGACTTCCACTCGCACACAAACGGAACGGAATGCCTGAGCGACGACGACAAGGATTTTTTGCTTGAAGCAGGCCCTGGCTTTGTGTCATTGCTCGTGAACATTTCGCGGACGAAAAAGACAAGCAGGTGGAAGTACAACGTGGAGAAAAAGGCGCTGAGCGGAAGCATTGGAAGGAAATTTTTCGTCAAAGTACAGGCGTTCATATACGATGAAAAAGAGGACCGCATAAAAAAAGTTCCCATTTCGTTCCCCAAGAAGGATACCCTGAACAGGAGAATGAGGTACTTCACAAAACTGCAGCGCGAACTCGAAAAGGCGAGGAAAGAGGAAAAGAAAAGCGTGAGGAGAAAAAGACGCCTGAAAAAAAAGCTCTCCGCAAGGGAATAATCAAATCCAGCGCCTTGTCTTTTTCTTGTATTCTAGGTATTTTTTGCCGAAAGCATTCTCCATATTTTTTTCCTCAAGCGGGATGAAGAGCAACTGCATTGCAACCGCGAAGGCAATTGGAAAAACAAAGGTGATTATTGTTCCGTGGAGGAAAGCAACGCCCAAAAGAATGGCCGCAAAGCCGAGGTACTGCGGGTTCCTGCTCAAGCGGAAGGGCCCTGATTCAACCAATGCCGCGGGCTCAAGGTGCGGCTTTACAGTGGTTTTCCACTTTTTCAGGAGATAGTCGGCCCAGAGGTTAAGGACAGCGCCGAATGCAATCATCAAAAAGCCAAGGTAAGTGTAAGGAGGAAAAATCACTTTCTTTACGGGAAAAAAGAAATGCAGCGCGATGGAAAGCGCCAGGAATATGAAAAAATACGCCGGCGGCATGAGCCTCGGCTTTGCACTCATACCCCAAATACTGCGGGGTTAGGTTTAAAATTTCTTCACCCTGGCAGTTCCTTGAACACACGCTTCATTTTCTTCGCATAATCCCTGAAAGCGGAGCGGCCTTTTTTCGAGAGACTAATCATGGTGTGGGGCTTCCTGCCGACAAACTCCTTCTTTACTTCTACATAATTTGCCTTTTCCAGCTTGCTCAAATGCGAGGAGAGGTTCCCGTCGCTTAACCCTGTCTGGCGCTTGAGGAAGAGGAAGTCAGCGCTCTCCACGACATACAGGTGCGCCATGATGCTGAGGCGCGCCGGCTCGTGGACGAGCTTGTCGATTCCCGAGAGCGGTTTCCCCTTCACTTCTTTCCCCCATCCAATGGATACTCTTTCTTGAACTTGCTGTATTCAATCAGTCCGAGAATGACTAATATCAAGGCTGGAATAACCCAAACCATTGCATTGGATAGCTCGCTGCCGAATGTTCCCTTAATGAATTCCACAAGGGGAATCCCGACACCGATTATTGTTCCGTAAAGAGCCATTCTTGGGAAATCCATAACGTATGCGAAAAACCCAATTCCGACAATAACCGCTATTCCGATTGCAGCCATTAAGCCAAGCCCGCCCAGCAAGCCAGTTATTTCCAGGCCAGGGAAAACTCCATAGTATGTCAGAATCACTAAAGCCATAAGAGCAATCACTCCAACAGCGTTAACCATCGCTATTCTGTTTCTTTTTTGCTGTCTTTTCCTGCTGAATTTAGCAATGCCGACCCTTGGCAGCACTCCATAAACAAACCCAAGGAACATAACCAAGGAAGCCGGAACAACCAAGAAAAGGATGTAAACGTATCCGAATAACGCCCTTATCGTCGGCGCAACAGCAAATGAAAGCAATAACACGCCGAAGCCGACATCATACAGCCATTTCTGGAAAAAAGAACCATAGGCTTTTTTTTCAATCTTGTTTAAGTCAATTTTTTCAGAAATATTCTCAGTCATTGTATCACCATACACCTACAATGACCAGAACCCATTATATACTTTGCGGTGCAAAGTGCTTTGCAATTTAGGGGCCTGTAACGGCATTTCCGTCCGCGGCAGTGCAGGATATGGGAAAAAAGGAGAAAAAGAAGCCTGCCGAAAGAGCGGGCTTTGCGCTCATTTCCCGAACTCAAAGAGCCCGTCGATTGTGGTCTTGAGCGCCTTTGCGACCTCGTGCGCGAGCTTCAGCGAGGGATTGTATTTCCCTTTCTCAAGGAAGAGGATGGTCTCGCGGCGCACGCCGACCTTGCGCGCAAGGTCTTCCTGTGTCAGATTATAGCGGGCGCGCAGCTCCTTGATGCGGTTCTTCAACCGAGGTCACCCTTCCTTGCAAGATGCCACCTGAAGGCAATCATGGTGAAAACCATGAAGAACAGCGTGAAGCCAATCAATTCCTGCGAGGAAAACCTGAAAATTTCAAGGTAGTCCAGCCAGAAAAGAACGGAGATAGCCAGCAGTGTCAAAAACCACGACCAGGAGGCGGCAAAAGCGCCAAGTTTCCTTGTCCGCTCGTCGTGCTTGGGCTCGTCCCCGTGCCTGATTACCCTCAAGGCATAGGCAAGCATCATTGCACCAAAAGAAAACAGCACGAGGGGCACCCAGGCAGGAATGCCCTCCCAGAACAACTGAGTTGCAACCGAGAAAACGTAGACCGCAAAAACCGCCCACAGCAAAACCTTTCCCTTGCCTTTCACCAAAAACACCTCACTCCACGGAACCCTTCCTTTCAAGGACAAGGTATGAAACAACAAAGACAAAACATGTGAAAGCCAGAATCACTGCAGGGTAATGCCTCGGCAAAAGCGCCGGGAGGTTGAATTCCTCAACGCCCACTCCCGCATAAAACATTACCGCAAGCGAAAACCAGACTGAAGCAATGAACGCATAGTAGCCCGACTTGTGGCTGACCCTGCGCTCCATTTCATCCTTCACCGGCAGACCCCTGCTTACTGCCCTGACCTTCTTCTGGATTATAAAGAAAGCCCCGAGCACCAAAACACCGGCGATCGGGAATATAACCAGCTCCGACGGCTCAATAGGGTAGCTGCTGATTGCAAAAGCCCCGATGGAGACAACCACGCAAACCAGCAGAAAAACCATGACAGCCGCCCTGAATTTACCACTCATAAAAAAACCACGCTCCTTGTTAAACAAAACAAACTTTTTGTTAAAAATATCGAACTTAATGTTGTATATATCTAACATTAACCTTTTAAACCTATCGCCGCGGGAAGCCCGGCAAAAAAGGGCCATACTGAAAAGAACGCCCGGAGGAATGTTTTTATAATATTAAACCCAATTAATTACAGCTTTTACGTTCAAACTTCAGCGGAGTTGAATGCATGGACAAAAAAGGGCAGGGAGCAGAGGAATACCTCACAATCATCGCGGGCATCATTGTAATCTCGCTTGCTGTCGTAGCAATCTCGCTGGTTTCAGCTGGATTGCCGGGCTTTTCCGAATCGGGAGAAATAACAGAGGAGCAGAGCAGGGAATACTGGGGAAACACCCAGCCGCTCGCACTGACCGGCTGGCGTATAACCGCAAGCAACGGAACGTTCGTCGTGCATAACAACAGCGGAGACAAAATCCGGATGACAGACATTACAGTAAACAACACTGCACTCGGTCTGGCTGACGCAAACGTTGCCGCGGGGGAAACAATCACCACTGCCGCGGATCCGGACGTAAAGTGCACTCCTGACCAGGCTTACAGTTACGACATTTCAATCTCCTACGACATCGCGGGGGAGATTTCCGGCGAAACCCTGGCAGGCGAAAAACCCATAGTCGGAACCTGTCAGTGAAGGCGCAGAGAGAGCCTGCACTGATTTGTTTTTATTCATAACCTTTTCATGTGGATTGGTGGTTGCATGAAATCAGAGGTAATTGAAAAAATAGCCGCGCTTCTCACCGCAGCATTCGGTCTTGTTGCAGCGCTTGCATGGAACGACGCAATAAAGGCATTTTTCAAGGAAATTTTCGGGACTGCCGAAACCCTTGGCCCGATGCTGGCGTACGCGGTGGCAGTCACAATAATCGCCGTGGCTGTAACAATCTGGATAGGCAAAATAGCGGAAAAGAAGAAATGACCCTTACGGAAAACCGGCTTCTTTCTGAAAGGCGCAAGCATAGACGTTTTAAATAAAACCCCATGATATTATTGCATGCGTTCTTCCTGGAGAAAGGGCTTCAGTTTCGGGCTCACTTCCGGAATAATTACAACACTGGGAATGATTGTCGGCCTGAATTCGAGCACCCACTCGCAGATGGTTGTAATCGGGGGAATCCTCGCAATTGCTGTAGCCGACGCTTTCTCCGATGCACTGGGAATACACATCTCCGAGGAATCCGAGAACAAGCATTCCCCAAAGGAAATATGGCAGGCAACGCTTTCCACTCTCGGGGCAAAATTCTTCTTCGCCCTCACTTTTATTGCGCCTGTTCTGCTTCTCCCCCTGCAGGAAGCGATAATTGCAAGCGTTGTATATGGTTTGCTGCTTATTGCAATTGTCAGCGCGGCAATGGCAAAAGAGCAAAAGCAAAAAATTCACGCCGTTGTCGCTGAACACCTTTCAATCGCTGCCGCGGTCATAATAATAACCCACCTCGTCGGGGGCTTTGTTGCAACGCTCGGGTGAAAGCGGCTGGCAAAAGCAATTTTAATTAGTAACATTCTACTATTAGCATGCCCTGCAAAAGGATTGCACTTGTTTTTCTCCTGCTCCTTATTTTTTCCGCGGTGGCGAATGCAAAATATTACTCCCTGGAAAAGGCGGAAGTGTACTACAAAATTGAACCGAACGGACTGGTCAAAGCGGAGGAAGAAATAACATTCAATTTTTCCGGCTCTTTCACCTATGCTTACAGGAACTTTCCCCGCGGGGAATGGGAATACGGGGAAATAAAGGTTTACGATGTGAGCGATGGAACTCCCGCGGAGCTAATGACGGAAAGGTCCTACCACGGAAGCGATTTTAGGGTTACGTGGCATTACTCCGCGCGGGACGAAAGGAAAACATTCAAAATAAATTACACCATTTCAAAAGCCGTAAAGGCATACAGCGATGTTGCGGAGTTCTACTGGAAGGTGTGGGGAAGCGGCTGGGAAAAACCGCTCGGGGAAATAATCGGATATATTGAACTTCCAGCGGAAGTCCGAAACGCGAAAGAGGTTTATTCCTGGGGGCATCCCGCAATAAACGGGAAAATGGGGCTGCTTGAAAACAGGAAGCTTTTGTTCCAGGCGTTCAACATTCCCGCACAGCAGTGGGTTGAAATCAGGATTGCTTTCCCCCGTTCCCTGCTTGAAAGCACGGAAAACGCGGTTGCTGTCAGCAGTGAGGGACTGGAAAAAATCATCCAAGAAGAAAGAGAATACGCTGCGCCTTTTGCGTTCCGCTTTCCGGAGCCGCCTGGCAGTGAAATGCTTGGGTTTGCGGTTGCGCCCATTGCAATAATTGTGGGAATTTTTTTCATTGCAGCCTTGCTTCGCGGAACCTTTGAAAAGGGAGGCAGGAAAAGCCCGATTGCAGTATTCTTTGTAGGGGTTTTAATCCTCATTGGCTTTCCCGTTTCAATGTGGTGGGTCGGCGCCGGAATCCCGCTCGTCCTGCTTGCCGCTGTTGCGGAATGCGCTGTTTTTGCCATTTGCTGGCATTTCTGGGGCAGGGAGCCAAAAGTGGAAATTCCCGCCCTGTACGAGAGGGAGGTTCCGTTCGATTACAGCCCTGCAGTGGTCGAGGCATTGCTCCACCAGTGGGCGAAAAAGCCGACGGTGAAAAGCATGATAGCGGAACTACTGCACCTGTGCCTCAAGAAAAAAATAAAACTGGAGAAAATAAGGGAGAAAACTTTCTGGGGAGGGAAAGATTCCTACAAAATCCACATCATCGACCGCTCTCTGAAAGGAATGCCAAAAAGCGAGAGAATACTGTTCGCGCTTTTGGAGGATGCCGCGGAATTCAGGACCGAGGGAATAATCTTCAAGAAGCGTGTAGCGGACGGAACGCCGGACGAGGTGACACTCAACGAAATCACAAAATTCCTGCGGCAAAATCCCGCGGAATCCCGCACGATACTGGAGCAGTGGAAGCAGTCGGTTTCGGACAAGGCAATGGAAATGGGGCTGTTCTCAAAAAAAAGCGCGATAATTCCCTTCCTTCTCGGCAGTGCGGTAATGGTAATTGTTTTTTCCCTTTTCTACCTTTACCTCTTTATTGAAATAGTGATTGTTGCATTGCTGCTAAACGCTTTGTTTCCGAACATGCTGCCAAACCGCTCGAAAGTCGGAGCGGAGCACTACAAGCGCTGGATGCTGTTGAAAAAATTCCTCTCCGATTTCTCCAACCTCAGGGAAATGCCTCCAGATGCAATAGTGCTGTGGGAAAAATACTTGGTGTATTCAATTCCGCTGGGGGTCGCAAAAAAAGTGCAAAAGGCAATGGACGATGTTTTCCGCGATTACCACGGAGAATACCATTCCAGCATTTTTGTGGGCGCGGGCTATGCGGGCTTTTCGGCAGAGGGCTTTGGTTCAGCTGTCGGAGCGTTCTCTTCCGCTTTCAGTTCCGCAACCGCCACGTCCGGCGGGGGAGGATTCGGCGGCGGTGGAGGCGGAGGGGGAGGCGGGGGCGGCGGTGGAGCCGGCTGAATGGAATTGCCGCGCAACGGAAAGAAAAAAGAACAAAGAAAAAGGAACGAGTCAGAGCAAAAAAAATTAACGGATCAGCGCAGCCTTGTTCTCCGCACTTTTCCCAACAGGGGGTTTCCACCTTTCGGCCGTGCCCCGGAGCCACGTGCCCTGGCAGCCCTTCTGTCCCTGGGGGGCGCTCTAGCCAGCCGTGAGGACTCGCCGCGCCTTCTCGTTACTAAAAATGGGGCATGTGGGGAAACACGGTACATTTCCCAGGAATGTTCGCTGGCAATCACCAAAACCGGTCTCTTTGGCACTTTTTTCCTTCCCTCATCGACGGCTGCTTTAATGGTTCCAGCTGGATCGTTGGGGTGAAAGAATCTTATGGGGGCGCCCATGCGTGCTGCAATCCTTTCGATTTCGGGGGAGATGTGCATTCCCTTTTCAACAATTAGCATTCCCTCGAGCTTGAGGTCATTGCGTATTTCCCCCACATCGGGTTCACCACTTTTAAAAGTGAGAAACCTTACGCCAGTTTTTCTCCCCTTTACAACAGTTTGACGAGGCATTTCAATTCAATTTTATGGCACGAAAGGTTAAAATATGTTTTCACTTCGCGCCGGCTCGAGTCAGAGCGTTTCAGAGAAAAACCGCAAAGAGCATCATCGCCGCAAAGTAGAATGCAACTGCGGCAAGCACTTTTATTACCGATTTTTTTTCAATCTTCCTTCTTTTTTTGAAACCCATTTTTTCAATTTCAATTGCTTCCTTTCCTATTTCGTCCACCGACATCAAAACACCCCCGGCACGGCAATTTTCAGGGAGAGGTAACTTCCCAGAGAGAAAGCGTAAACAGGAATTATTTTGCGCCACCAGCGCGTGGGAAAAACCCTCACAATGTAGGGGGAGAGTATCGCTGCCACAAACGCGCCGGTAAAAATGGAAGGCAACAGCGAAAAATCAACCACTTTCCCCATGGAACTTATGAAAATAAAGGTAAGCACCCCGAACACGGAAACGAACGCCTCGGCAACGGAAACAATCGCAACAGCGCTTTTTTCGTGCACTCCGGAAAAAATCTGCCCCAGCGTTACAACCGGACCGTAGCCCCCGCCGCCTATGCCTTTGTTGAAGCCGGCGAGGCAGGCGAATCCCGCCAAAAGCTTGGGTCTGAACTTCTTGCTCGTGCGGAATTTGAGCCTTATAATCCCGTAAACCCCCATTAAGAGGACTAGAACTGCAACATAGAGTTTTATGAAGTCCTTGGGGAGGTTTATTGCAAAATAGGCGAGGAAAACGGAAAGCACTATTGCAAAGCAGCCGCTGACGGCAATGAGCAAAACAAGCCTTGTCGCCTTGTTGAAAGGTCTTTGAACCGAGAATTTCACATTGCCGAATTCGTGGTGGAAAAACCCCGACACAAAGCCTGTTATTGCCTCGGATGCAAGCACTACAGGAACAACCTGCAATGGGTTGAAGCCCATTATGAAGAGCAGCGGTGTAAGAGAGGTGCCGAAGCCCATTCCCGCGCTTGAGTCCATGAACTCAAAGATAAAGGCGAGAGCAACTATCGCAATCACGATCTCCATGGGGTTCACACAAAAACTTAAACAAGGCAATTGCAATGCAATTGCAGTGCATTTATAATGCGCTGTTGGGTTTTAAAACCTATCGCTCCCGCGTTCCCGAAAAGCGGAATCAAAAGCCCTGCTGTATGGTGCGCACGATGTTTTTCGCGTGGTCGCTTATCCTTTCAAGGTTCACTATCGCCTCCACAAAAAGGACATCGGAACTCTTCGCCGACCTAAAGCGCGCGTTTTCGTATTTTTCCTGCAGCGAATCAAGCTTTCTCTCGTTCTCTATCACTCTGTCGAACAGCCCGTCGCCGCGCTTCTTCATTGCTTTTACGCTCGCGGAGAACGCCTCCGCGGCAAGGGAGAAATACTCCTCCAAATCGCGGAACTCTTTCTTCGGGAAAGAGATTTTCATCTTTTTCTTTTTCTGCGCAAGTTCGAACAAATTGTTCGCGTGGTCTCCCACGCGCTCAATGTCTATTACGTGCCCTTTGAGTTCCGCAACCTCGCGCTTGTCGCGGGGGGAAAGAGGGTATTTTTCCAGTCCCTTCAGGAAAAAGAAAAGCTTTTCCTTTATTTCGTCCACTGTGTCCTCTTTTTCGGGAAGTTCCCGTGCGCCTTTCAGGTTTCCCTTGAGTAATGCTCTTTCCGAGAGGGAAACCATTTCCACTGCAATGCCTGCCATTCTCTCTACTTCCTTCCTGCACTGCCCGACCGCAATTGACGGCACGACCAAAAGGCTTTCGTTCACGTATTTCAGCCCTGTTTCAAATTTTGGCTCAGAGCCCTTTATCAGTTTTTTTGAAATTAGCACCAATGCTCCGGAGAGGGGGAGCATTACTGCTGTGACAATAATGTTGAATGCGCTGTGGGCGTTGGCTATCTGCCTTGGCAGTTCCGTGCTAGTTGTCGCAATCCAGCCAGCAAAAGGGATAATAAAGGGAAGGAACAAAAGAACGCCTAAAACGTTCACCAGCAGCTGCACGAGCGCCAGGCGCTTGCTTGAAATTCTGGAACCAATGGATGCAATCTGCGCTGTAATCGTAGTGCCTATGTTCGCGCCGAAAATCAGCGAGATTGCCGCCGGCAGCGTTATTACGCCGGAGGAGCCCATTGCTATAACAAGACCCGTAGTCGCGGAGGAACTCTGCACTATTCCCGTGAACACTGCTCCCGCCAAGACCCCGAGCAATGGATTGACTGCAAAAGATGAAAGCATTTCAGCAAAAAAGGGATCCTGCTTTAAGGGTGAAACGCCCGCGCTCATTGTTGTCATTCCGAGGAAAATCAAGCCGAAGCCGAAAATTATTTCCCCTGCATGGCGCGTTCTGCGGCTCTTGCTGAAAAAGGAAATAAAGAAGCCGAGGGCGAGCATCGGGAGGAAGAGCATGCCTACATTGAAGGCGATTATTTGGGCTGTGATTGTTGTTCCTATCTCCGCCCCTAACATTACCCATACTGCCTGCTGCAGCCCGATGAGGCCGGCGTTGAGGAATCCTATAAGGGTGACCATTGTCATTGAAGAGCTTTGAATTATTGCCGTTGTGAGGGCGCCCACGCCGGCTGAACGGAAGCGGTCTTTTGTTAGTCTTTCTATGAGCGCTTTTAGTTTTTCCCCCGCGACCTTCTTGAGCGCGCTTGAGAGGAATTTCAAGCCGAAAAGGAATACCGCGAGACCGCCGAAAATAGAGAAAAAGGTTGAAATGTAATCCATGAAATAGTTGGAATACTTTGTTTTAAAAGTTTAATTGGTGTATTCTTATAACTATGCCTGCACTGGAAAGCTATGTGAGGGCGGCGCGCCACAGCGGGGCAAGAACACAGCAGAAAATTGTTTACAGGAAGCCAGAGCCGCGGTTTGTTGACGCTTCCGTGCGGAGCAGAGAAATAAAAGAGGAAAAAGAACAGGGCGGAGCCGGGGAAGACTGGGAGAAGTGCGCGCATTTGAAGGTTTCGGGCGGGAAACATTCGTGCAAAAAATTCTTCTGCCCCTGCGCAAAAGACAACTGCAGCAAGAGGCACATCGAATTGTGTGAAGAACCCGCAGAAAAATAATTTTCATAATTTTTCTTTTTTTTAATTGGGCTTTTTTTCCTGGACTGCCTCTCTGGGAATTGCTTTTTTCCCTATTTTCTGCTCCAGTGCCTCGAGTTCTTCCTGCAGGAGCCTTATTTCCTCGTTTAATTCCTGCAGTTCGGCGTGCTGGGGCTGGTTCATTAAAGCGCTTTTTATTTCGAGCAATTCGCGCTGAATCAGCTTTATTTCCTTTTCCGCTTTCCTGTCAATGTAATAATCGCGCTGGGAGCGCTTCCTGTCGATTTCCATTTCCCTGTTCTGGCTCATGAGGATTATGGGAGCCTGCATGGCGGCAAGGCAGGAAAGCATTAAATTGAGGAGGATGAAGGGATAGGGATCCCAGGTACCGAAAAGGATTATGTGCGTGTTGATTGCCATCCACGCTATAAGGAAAACCGAGAGAAGGAGAATGAATGTCCAGGAGCCCGCCCATTTCGTGATGAAATCCGCTGCCTTCTGCCCTATATTGCGCGTGTCTTTTGCCGGCATGAAAAGAGTATGCTTGCGGCTTTAAAAAACTTTTCGGTTTCCCCGCGCGGTGCGCGAAGTTTTTAAACCGTTCCGGGCAATGTTTTCTTATGGAATCACAGCTTACGGCGTTCGCGCTCGGGCTTTTTGCCCTTGCAATGCTCTTTTTTGATGTAAGGGAAAAAAAGGCAAGACCTCTGTGGATTCTGCTTGTGCCTGCGGCTGTTTTTTTCGCTACTCTCGTGCTGGTGAGGGATGAATTCTTTGCCTCCTTTTTTTCCCTGGCAGCGCTTTCCTTTGCTTTCGGTCTCGGGCTTTACTTCGGCATGGGGCGGGGAAAGCTCACCAAAGTGGAAAAAAACGAGAAAGGCGAAATTATTGCAAGGGGCTCGGTTTTCTATGTTGTTTTCTGGTTCGCGGTGCTGGTGGTGAAAGCGAGTGCTGTTGACTTTTTACAGCAAAACAGGCATGTTTCTTCCGCGCTTCTCGCCTCAATCCTCCTGCTTTTCGCCTGCGGCTCGCTTTTGGGCAAGAATTACGAGGTTTTGAGAAAATACCTCGGGGCGAGGAAAGCGCCTGCTCCAGCGGAAGAGCCGGCTGAGCAGAAAAAAGAGGGGGAAAACTGAAATGGAACGCGCCAAAATGAACTTCTGGATTGACGCGGCAATGCTTGCAGCGTTCATTGCCGTTGCCTACACCGGATTCATGCTCTGGTTTTTCATTCCTGGGGGCTACCAAGGCGGCAGGAATGCCTCTTATGCAACCGAAAACCTGTTCGTGAACAGGCAGTTTAACACCGCATTGCATGACTGGAGCGGGCTGGCGCTTACAATAGCAATTGCCCTGCACCTGGCGCTGCATTTTTCATGGGTTAAGGGCATGGCAACGGGCTTTTTTAGGCAAAAAAGGAAAAAACCTCGCTGAAGCAGCCGTTACCGCAGAAAGGATTAAATATCACTTTTCACTTATAATAGGCATGCCTTCTTCAAGACTCTTCCGGGGGAACAGAATCCTTTATTTTTTGGCTGCCGTGGTTATGGCTTCCGTGTTCTGTTCCTGTGCTCTCGCCCAAGAATACCAGGGGGAGGAATACGCTGACGATTACCAATACGATTATGGTTCCGGGACTGGTCAGGGTTACGGGGGAGGCGGTCAAGCGGTAAGCGCTGTAACGGCGTTTGAAGGCAGGATTGGCGTAGAGGAAATGATGGGAAAAGCCGTAATGCTGCCGCCAATGTTTCCCGAGCACATGCCGATTGAGGAAATGGTAATGCAGAAAATAGGCGAAAAGATTTTCGGGGAATACTCAATGCCGGACATCGTGCAAATGTGCCCAGACGAGGACGCAATAATGGACAAATTGATGGCGGAAATTGATGCAAGCGAGCTTGAAAGGGCATGCGACCCGCTGGAGGAGGAACTCAAAAGGTGCGAGGAGTCGAAGGAGTTCTGCGAGGAAATGGAGTTCGGTCCGGAATACGCTCCAATGCCCTTTCCGACAGAGCCCGGAGAAGAGCAGGAATTCAAAATTACGTGCCCGCCGCAGATCGACGAACTCGTTGAACTGTGCGTTGAAAAAACCATAGAGGAAGAGCGCAGGTTCCTCGAGGAAGAAAAGGACGAAATGGAAATCGACTGCGAAATAGAGTGGGAAAGGGAAAAATTCCACTTCGAGAGAATGTGCGAGGAATACAAAGAAGAACAGGAACGCGGTGAACGGGACGAATGGGAAGAGCCAGGCGAGTACTGCGACTGGGATGAGGTTGAAAGGCAGAGGCAAAAATGCAGGAATGCGGGAATGGATTTCCGCGAGCACAGGACGCCTGACGGCTGCGTAAACATCGAATGCGTTTCCGCGGGCGGGCAATGGGGACAGGAATGCCCCGACAGGGAAGAACTTGACAGGAAGATAAAAGAATGCGAAAACAGCGGGCAGGAGTGGAGAGAAGAAATTGACAGAAGCGGCTGCCCCTACATTGTATGCGAATGGGTGGCGGAACCATCAGAATGCCCCAGCGAAGAGGAAATACGGGCAGAAGAAATCGAATGCTCAAATGCCGGCGGAACGCCTGTAAGGGAGACGGACAGCAAGGGCTGCGGATACGTGAAGTGCGAGTATGCAGAGCCGACACCAGAACCCACGCCGGAACCAAGCCCGACACAAACACCACAGGAAAGCCCCACACCCGAAACAACACCGGAGCAAACCCCGACACCAACGCCCACGCCGAGCCCAACGCAAACACCAGAGGAAAGCCCCACACCCGAGCCCACTCCAGAGCCAACGCCAGAACCAACACCCGAGCCCACTCCAGAGCCGACGCCAGAACCAACACCGGAACCCACCCCGGAGCCGACGCCCGAGCCCTCGCCGGAGAACGGGATGCCCACCGGGCAGGTGGCAATGGGGATAGTTGTCAAGTCAGAAAAAAAGACCGATTCCGGAGGCATGGGAGAAAAGAATTTCAGGGACGACAGGGGCATTTACTGCGACAAGGAAAGGTACATAAAGGAGTGCGCGGAGGAAAGAAGGGAGAAAATGGCGAAAGAGTTTGAAACGAGGGATTACACCAGAATATGCGAGCTTGAAATGAAGAGAAGCATGCGCCACCTGGAGAGGTTCTGCGAGGAAAAAGAGCGCGGGAAAGAGGAATGCCTCAAACAGACGGAAAAGGGCTGCAGCGTAATCGAGGAAACGCTTGAAGAATGCAAGAAAGTCGTGCAGGAAGCGAGGTTTGCGGACACCATAAGAAAAAAAATCCACGAAATGTGCAGGTTTTCACCGTACAGGGTGCAGGTGGAAATGAGGTCACTGGATGAACTGGAGACAGGCGAGGTCGTGCCAGTAATCGTTTCCACGAGCGACACAATTACTGCAGTAGAAGAAGCGGAACTGAGGAGACTGGGCGAAGTGCAGGGGTATAACACAATTTCGGGAATGAGGATTTATTCCATAAGGGTGAATGCTTCCAATACCGCGGAACTCAAAAAACTGCCCTTTGCCCTCGACGTCAAGTTTGACCACCTGGCAAGAGTGCTCGAAGTACAGCAGGGGAAAATAGTGCAAAAAACGAAAGCGGAACAGGGAATAATAAAGACAATTTCAGTTCTTGACGCTGCCGAAACAGAAGTGGCAGACCAGTACAGGGACTGGGTTTCCGCGGAAAAGCTCAGGCTTGCGGACGTGTCAGATGAACTTGAAGAGATTAATCTGTCGGAGCAGGAAAAGGACATAATCTACCAATTAACGATGCTCATCGGAATGCAGAGGGAGAAAGAATCAGAGGAAGCCCAGAGACTCAAGGAACAGGCAGAAAAGCTGGACGAAACAATTGCATCACTTTCAGCCATTGCAGAGGAAGTGGAAGACCCGGTAGTGCAGTCAAACCTGCTTGAGAGAATAAAAGACCTGCAGCAGCAAAAGCAGGAACTGACCAATTCAAGCACGGCAAAGAACAATGCAGCAAACGGGATACTGGGAATAATTCTGGGATTGTTCGGGGGCGGAGCTCCGGCACAGTGAACGCCAAAAAAGCCTTCACTTTTTAAATTTTCCCTTCCAGATTGTTGCAACAATTTTCAGAAGGGCTTTTTTTGAGGAAGAAAGTAATAATCATGGGCGCCGCGGGAAGGGACTTCCACAACTTCAACACATTCTTCCGGGACAACGAAGAATTCGAGGTTGTTGCCTTCACCGCAACGCAGATTCCTTACATTGAGGAAAGAAAATACCCCGCAGAACTGGCGGGAAACCTTTACCCGAAAGGAATTCCCATAGAACCCGAGGAAAACCTGGGGAAGCTTATAAAAGAATACAACGCGGAAATAGTCGTTTTTTCCTATTCCGACGTGACCTACAACTATGTGATGCGAAAGAGCGCTTTTGTGAATGCCCGGGGAGCGGACTTCTGGCTGCTCGGCGCCGAGCACACCATGATCAAATCAGAAAAGCCCCTTATCGCTGTCTGCGCGGTGCGGACCGGCTGCGGGAAAAGCCAGACCACGCGCAGAGTCTGCGAAATTCTCAAGAATGCCGGGAAAAAGGTTGCGGTGATAAGGCATCCAATGCCCTACGGGGACCTGGCGGAACAGGCAGTTCAGAAGTTCGAAACACTGGAAGACCTGGCAAGGCACAAGTGCACTATAGAGGAAATGGAGGAGTACGAGCCGCACATTTCCCGAGGGAACATCCTTTTCGCAGGCGTTGACTACGGAAAAATACTGGAGGAAGCGGAAAAGTCCGCGGATGTAATCGTGTGGGACGGCGGCAACAACGACTATTCCTTCTACCGCGCTGACCTATACATAACAGTAGCCGACCCCCACCGAACAGGGCACGAAAAAGCATACTACCCAAGCGGCGTAAACATCGAACTCGCGGACGTGTTCGTAATAAACAAGGAGGATTCCGCGGAAAAAGGGAAAATCGAGGAACTTGAAAAAAGCCTCCGCTCTGTGAACCCACGCGCGAAAATAGTGCACGCCGATTCCCCCATAACAGTGCAGGACGAGAGCGTGATAAGGGGAAAGCGCGTTCTCGTGATAGAAGACGGCCCTACGCTGACGCACGGCGGAATGAAATACGGCGCGGGAATAGTTGCGGCGGAAAAGCACGGTGCAGCGGAAATCGTTGACCCGAGACCCTTCCTGAAGGGAGAACTGAAGAAAACCTTCGCGCATTACCCGGAAATAGGAACGCTGCTGCCGGCGATGGGCTATTCGGGCAAACAGGTGAAAGACCTGGGGGAAACAATCAACGCTTGCGACTGCGATTCCGTCGTTGTCGCCACGCCTATCGACCTTGCGAGGGTTGTTAAAATAGAAAAGCCCTTCACGCGCGTTACATACGAACTGAAGGAGAAAACCTCGCCGGGGTTAAAGGAAGCGATCGAAGGAATTCTGTGACAACGCGGGTTACCTTCTCCTTTAATAATTTACCCTCCCCCTATTTACTTGTTTCTTCCGCTTATTTCAGGTGAGCCCGATGGAAGAAAAAAAGAAGCTTTCCCTAATCAGGAGAATTTCCTCCTTCAATCCCAGCCAGCTAGCCATATATCTGTCCAAGCAGGCACCGCAGCTGAGGCTCGCTGCCGCGAGAATGCTTTCAAGGAAAATGTTCGGCAAAGCACTGCTCGAAATGGAGGAAGAGCAGGGAAAGAAATTCCTCGAAGGAATTCCGGATAAGGAAATAGCGGCAATAATTTCACGGCTCAAGTCCGACGATGCAGCCGACATCGTGCTGCTCCTTGAAAAGAAAAGAACGCGTAGCGTATTGAGACTCGTTAAAAAGAAAAAACTCGAAAAGATAAGACCTTTGCTCAAATTCGAGGAGGAAACCGCCGGTGCGCTGATGCAAACCGAGTTCATTTCCGTTAAGCAGGGCAGCACCGTGGCGGAAGCGACCGAAAAAATAAGGGAAAGCGAGGCAGGGGAGAACCTGCATTATGTTTTTGCCGTTGTCAAGAAGGGGCGCATTGCGGGCGTTGTTTCACTGAGAAAACTCGTCCTCTCAAAGCC
>CAZKED010000004.1:0-37225 GCA_964551725.1 uncultured archaeon
ACTAAAAAAAGAAAGAGCACTGAGGAAATTTGGAACGCTTAAAGAAGCGCACAAAAATAAAAGAATCAGGGCTCCCTATTGCGGGTTTTCACACGAACTTAAAAATGCAAAGTTTGTTAGAAGCGAGCATCTCAGAGCGTTTGATGTGGAACTCCCGAAAAGAGAATTTGTTTACGCTAAAGCAGTTCAAAGCGATAAGCCCGTTAGGCTGCCTACCGCGCTGACGGAAGAACTAAACTTGCTTTTGGGTTATTTTGTGGGCGATGGCCATTTGTCAACCGCGGGTATAGAATTTTTTAGTGCAGACAAAGAGGTCGTTAAGAAAATAGAAAACCTTTCGATTGAATTGTTTGGGTTATGTCCAAAAGTAGAAAAAGACAAGAGAAGTAAGACTCTGAGAAGGGTGAGAATAAACTCAGTCTTGTTAAGGGATTTTTTCAGCAAAGTTTTCGGCTTTCCAGTTGGCAAAAAAAGCGCCACAGTAAAGCTCAATAACCTAATTTTGTGCCAAAACAATAAAAACCTGTCATCCTTTTTGCAGGCATATTTTGACTGCGATGGAAGCGTTTATGGGGGGGAAAGAACCGTTGAGGCGACAACTGCAAGCGAAGAATTGGCTTTTCAACTCCAGCAAATGCTGCTAAGGTTTGGCATTTCGGCAACCTACTCAAGAAAGAAAGTCAAAAACAGAGATTATTACCGTCTGACGATAAGGAGCACCTCTGCAGAAAAATTCTCCGAAAGAATTGGTTCAATAATGGCAAGGAAAAGAGAAAGATTGGAGGAAGTAGCACGTATTGGAGAAAGGCAGGGAAGCGGAAAAACCGATATGCTGCCAATTGGAACAAAACTGAGAACTGCCAGGGAGCTTTTTGGACAAACTATTGGCGAAATCCAGCAAACGGTCAACAGCTACGGAATGTATGAAAAAAAAGGAATTATTTCAAGAAACTCACTGAAAAAAATGCTTCAAAGCCTTAAAAGCAAAGAAAACAAAAACTGGCTGAAGATATTGAAAGCGGTAAAAGAAGGAAAGAACACTTACGTCCTTTTGCGAGGAGAAACAAAATATTCCATAGAATTCTTGAATGCCATTCTCTTCAGAATACAACAGCAGGGGTTAATCCGAAAAGTGGTCTCACCAAACCCGGGAGAACATTTTGTTCTGAGCCGCAGCGGAAGAATGCTTTTGGGGAACGGAACAGGGGAGAGGGAATTTGAGGAATTACAAAAACTGGCAAATTCTGGCGTTTTTTGGCCAAAAGTTGCAAAAATAAAAAAAATAAAGCCAAAAAAGTGGGTTTACGACCTAACAGTAAAAGACAATCACAATTTTGTGGCAAACGGCATAATAGTGCATAACACGACTACAGCGGCAAAACTCGCCCAGTGGTACAAAAAGCGCGGTTCGAGCGTTGCGCTTATTTGCGCTGATGTGCACAGGCCGGCTTCCTTCGAGCAGTTGCAGCAGTTGGCGGAGCAGGCGGGAGTGGAATACTACGGCGACAAAAAGGAAAAGAACGCCGCGAAAATCGTGGAACGCGGATTGAAGGAAATGAAAAAGCATGATTTGACAATAGTTGATTCCGCCGGCAGGTCAGCCCTTGACAAAAAACTTGTAGACGAAATAAAGGAAGTTAAGTCAGTTTTCCAGCCGGAGCAAACATGGCTCGTTTTGAGCGCGGACATAGGTCAACTGGCAAAAAAGCAGGCACAGGCGTTCCATTCCACCGCGTCAATAAACGGGATAATTATTTCAAAAGTGGACGGCTCCGCCAAGGGCGGAGGAGCCCTAGCGGCGTGCGCCGAAACCCGTTCGCCGGTATACTTCATAGGCACAGGCGAGAAGCTTCCTGACCTGCAGGAGTTTGACGCGCAGCGTTACCTGGGCCTTGTAATGGGCTATGGTGATTTGCAGGGTCTGCTGCAGCGCGCCAGAGAGGTCACGGAGGAAGAGGAGTTTTCCCCCCAGGACTTGCTGAGCGGGGAATTCACTCTCAAAGCATTCTACAAGCAGCTTGAAGCAGCGAAAAAAATGGGCCCAATTTCAAAAGTGGCGGAAATGATGGGCTTGAAAGCCCAGCTGCCAAAAGAACAGCTTGAACTCGGCCAGGAAAAACTGGATTCCTTCAAGGTGTTAATGGATTCAATGACCGAACAGGAGCTTCGCAATCCAAGCATAATAAACAGGGACCGCATCCGCAGGATTGCGAGAGGTTCTGGAAAAACAGAGGCGGAAGTCCGAGAACTCTTAAAGCATTACAGGCAGACAAGCAAGTTCCTTGAAAAATTCAAAAAACTCGGGAAAGGCAAGGACTTGAAGGACTTGGACAAACTGGACGTTGAAAAATTGATGAAGAAATTTTCCCGCAGGAAAACGAAAAAACTGAGGTTCAGGTAAGGGTGTGAAAAATGCTGCAATTGATTTTCTGGCGCGAGGTCATAGTGCTTTTCGGCGCGCTCTATTCCTCTTACACAGACATTAAAACAGGCATGATTCGCGATTCAGTAACTTACCCCATGATTTTCCTCGGCTTGTTCCTCCTTGCAGCGGAACTCTACGCCGGGAATTTCCATTATCTGTTCCTTCTGGTTCCCATAGTGGTTTTTGCCGCAGGCTATATTCTCTATTTCCTGGGAAAAATAGGCGGCGGCGACGTTAAAATGTTCACTGCAATTGCCCTGCTCCTGCCGGTTTACGAAGGTGAGATTTTCCTTCTCAACGTTCTTTTCGTTGCGGCGATTTCAAGCATTGTTTTCCTTTCGGTTTTCTACTTCTCCAAGTACTGCCGCAAGGGAATTCGTTTCAGGGAAAACTCAAAGGATATGGCAAAGGCGCTTCTCCTCGGAGCATTTGTGACAATTTATTTCTCAATTATGGTCTACATGGAATTGATTTCCCACATCGCCTTCTACTTCCTCCTCTGGCCTGTTTTGCTTGGCTTGCTCTTTCTGGCATTCCAGACTGGAATAAAGAGGAATTTCTTCCTGAAAAGGGTGCCGCTCTCCAAACTCGAAGAGGACGAAATTGTTGCAAGGGACTTTCTCTCCAAAAAAGCCCTTTCCGCGCTCGGTTCCAGTTTCAAGGGTGTTCTTTCAAAAAAAGAGATACTGCGATTAAAAAAAGCGGGAATTTCGGAAGTGCCGGTTTACCGCGGTCTTCCGCCTTTTGCGCCCTTCCTCCTGCTCGGCGTGGCATTCTCTCTTTTGTTCCCGCACTTTTTCTCTGAGGTTTTCTTCCTCTGAGCGCTCAGTTTTCGCACAAAACCGCATTCCGCGCATTTCACTTCGAGTATTCCGCCGCTTTCTTTGAGTTCCGCGTTCTTTCCCCTGTGCAGGAAAGCACCGCATTTCTTGCAGTACTTTTTTTTGAGTTCTCCCGGCATTTTTGCGTTGTTCCTCTTCGCTATCCTTAGGGCGAGTTCAACATACCGCCTGCTCCTCTCAGGGTGCAGGGCGAATTCCTCTTCTGCCAATTCGAACAAGCGGTGAATGCGCTCGGTTGCAATCTTCCTTATCTCTTCCTTTTTGCCCATTTTTTTTGCCTCGCGCACAGAACCAGTTGAGTGCGACCGCCGGGATTCGAACCCGGGACGAGAGCTTGGAAGGCTCTAATGATAACCACTTCACTACGGTCGCTTGTATTGAAAGAGTGCCGGGTTTTGTTTTTATTTGTTTTCTTGTTCTATGAGTTCCGTGAGATGCCCGAAGGGCAGTTCTTTGGCACCCTTATTGAGTGCGAACCTTATAATTTTTAGCCTGCTTGCCTTTTTTGGATGGCGGCGGAAGAGTTCTATTGCAAGTGACAAACCCTGCCTGTGCTTTTGGTTTCTCGTTTGGTTAATTTCATTCTCGGTCCCGGGCTTGTCTTCAAGCAAGTCCTCGAAATAAGCCTTGTTGTGCTGTCGCATGTATTCCAATTGGCCCCAGTAAGCAATGAATTCTGACACTGCTGGGTCTGGGTGCACTCCACGTTTTCTGCAGGCGAGATAGTTGGCTGTGTGAGCTTGTTCGTGAGCTATAACTTGTTTTGTTTCGGTCTTGGGAAAGCCGCTCTTTTTTGGCCTGATTAAAATAAGGCCGCTTTTTTCCCTTGAAAGCGCGGTGCCTGGCCTCTTGGAGCATTCTTCAACCAGCCGCATTTTTTCTTTGGCTCGCTCGGCGGCAACCGCGGTACTCTTTGCCGTGCTCTTTTTTATTCCGGTATCCCTGTCCAATTGTTTCCGGGTCTGCTCAATAAATTTCACTACGTTTGTTGTGATGTTGCAATATCCGCTTACGCCGAGCCGTCTTCGCAGGGACATCCAGTTTTGTTTTGCAAACCTCCTTAGTGGTTTTGGGACAGGCATATTAACAATCTTGCCCCAAGTTGTTTTTATTCCTTCCCAGTGGCTTTCTTTTTATTCTTTTTCTTTCTCCGTATAAAAGGGGGTTTTTGATTGGCTGACAACAAGGGCTGTTTCGTTGTATTCGAGGGACTGGATGCAAGCGGAAAGGGAACAATGTTAGCGAGAACAGCGGAATGGCTCTTCAATTCGCATGCCGTGGACAAAATTCTGCTCACGCGCGAGCCGACAAATTCCAGCCACGGAAAGCAGATAAGGAAATTACTGCAGAAAGACGAGGAGCCCATGACCAAGGCAAAGCAGTTGCTGAACCTATATCTGGAGGACCGCAAGGAACACCTGCAAAAAGTGATAAAGCCCGCTCTCCAGCTGAACACATTCGTTTTGTGCGATAGATACAAGCACTCCACAATATGCTACCAGCAGGCCCAGGGCATTCCCTTGGAAAAAATAATTGCCCTCCATGAAAGAATGCTTGTTCCTGACCTCACGCTGATTCTCGATGTTTCCGCGGAAACCGCGCTTGAAAGGATTGGGAAAAACCGCGCAAAGTACGAAAAATTCGAGAAAAAATTCTTTCTGGAAGAACTGAGGCAGAATTACCTCGCTCTCAAAAAACAGCTCCCCGGAGAAAACATTAAAGTGATTAACGCAGAGCTGCCCGAGGACGAAGTGTTCTCCCAGGTTAAAAGGGCGGTTTCGGGAGTTCTGAAGTGAAACGTGCAAAAGAAAGGAATTTATAATGTGTTTTTCTATTGTTCTGGAGTGATTTTATGGGATTGGTTGTAGATTCGATGGCGGAAATTCTGAAAAAGAGCTTTGATTTGAAGGCGTGGATTTATTTCTTCCTTCTCTGGGTCATACAATTGGTCGTAGGCTTTGTTGTGGGGTCTATTGTAATTTTCGGCGTGATTTTTATGTCTCTCGGGCTTGCTTTTTCTTTTTCATCGCAATCGCCTTTGAACCCCGTTGCAGCAATTGTTTTTCTTCTGGTGTTTGCAGTGGTAGCATTGGCGTTGCTGGCTGTGGCGGTATTTGTTCAGGGTCTCGGAATTCACTTTTCGAGGGATTTTCTGGCCGGAAGGGTTTCCTCTCTCACAAAAGCGCTTTCAAACGCATTCAACAGAACGCTTGCCAGGTTTTGGGCGATTCTGGGCACCCAGTTAATAGTATCCATAATAGTGCTTGTAATACTGGGCATTCTGGGCTTGGTTCTTTTGCTGCCTGTGTTTTTATCCATTGCCCCATTGCTGCAGTCTCCCGCAGCCCTCGCCGGCCCCTTTTCAGTGATAACTTCTCTGGGCTCGGCATTGATATGGCTTGTTGTCGGGGCAATAGTTTTCGTGATTGTTGCCTTCCTTTTAAGCCCGTTTTTTGTTCTTTCCTTTCAGGTGCCCTTGTTCGAGGACAGGGGCATAATCGAATCAGTGAAGAGGGTGCTGGGGCTGGGGAGGAAAAACTATTCACTGAACCTGTCCTTTATTTTTCTTTTCGCTCTCGTGCTTGTTGTTCCCATGGCAATCTTCCTGTTCGTGGAATTCGCGCCCTATCTCTTTTTCGGATTTTCCCTGACGGGGTGCTCTGGCATTGAATGCCTGACAGGCGCGTTGGCTGCTGGCTCAGTTGCTTTTTTCCTTCTGTGGATTGTTGTTTCGTTTTTCATAGAGCTCGTTGTCCAGATATGGGTTTCCATTGCAGGGTCTTTCTTCTCAGCCAAAATATACGAATTGAATGTCAGGGGAGAGCGCCCCAGGCGGACTTCTTTTAAGCAGCCGGAAACCAAACAGCCATGGCTCAAAAAGAAATAGTTTTCGGGAAAGAAAATGCGACCGCCGGGATTCGAACCCGAGTCACCACCTTGGCAAGGTGGAATTCTACCACTAAACTACGGTCGCTTCCAGGATATAATTTCTCCAAAGCAATGTTTTTATTTTTTGGCTGAAATTGGGCCCGGAGAGAATCGAACTCTCGACCTCCACCTATCCCAGCTAAAAATGCGTGTAAGGGTGGCATCTTAACCACTGGACCACGGGCCCTCCCATTAGATTTTTTCGCGTAAAGATTTAAAAGGGGTTGATTTCCGCTCATTCCGCCGCGGAAAGGGCTTTTTATTTTTTTTGCCTTGCATTCTTTACAGTGTTTTTCCCCTTTGGGGTTTGGAGGATTGAAAATGAAGAGGTTTTTTTTGTTCAGGGTCGGTGGAAAAGACCTGCACCTGCCCAAAACAATTGGCGCGTTCATAGTGTTCGCGGGCATTCTCCTTTTTTTCCAGTCCGCTGCGCTGATGTTCGACAGCTGGGAGAACATAAAGTATGTTAACGGCTGCATGCAGAGCGCGAGCTCCATTGTCGAATTGGGCGAGTGCCAGCAAGCCGCGAATGAAGCATTCTCCTTCCATGTGCGCGCGGAGCAAACGCATTTGACCAACAAGCAGTTTGCGGTAGCCCTCATTGGACCAGTAGCGAGAATGTTTCTCTGGATTGCTTTGATGGCTTTCGGTGTAATCGTTTACAATACCGGCAGGCTGACAATTCCCGTGGAGGAATCGGTCAGGGAAATAAAGGAAAAAAGAAAGAGGAAAGGGAAGTAATCATTCCCTCAAAATAATGGTTTTTGTCTTCCTTGACTTTTTCCTTATTTTTCCCTCTTTCACTCCGACCA
This sequence comes from uncultured archaeon, assembly GCA_964551725.1. GTDB lineage: Archaea > Iainarchaeota > Iainarchaeia > Iainarchaeales > DTGL01 > JAFCFP01. The sequence continues at coordinate 7,008 of CAZKED010000004.1, forward strand.
AAAATTCAATGCCGTTCGCTTCGGCTGTCTCCAGGAGCCTGTTTGTAATTATTCCGTCCAGCACTATTGTTTTTGCCTTGTCCTCTTTCTTTATTGATTTCAGCAGGTCGCGAACACTTACTGTTGCGAGTTCCTTTCCCTTTTCGTCGAGCAGTTTGGCTTTGAGGGTGCCCTTGAGGGAATCCATCACCGGCTTGAATTTTTCCTTTTCCTTCTCGAATTGTTGTTGCGCCTGTTTGGGCTGCGCGCCGCCGCCTGCCGGCTGGCTTCTCTGCGCGTTTTTTTGTGGAACTCTTGCAGGCGTTCTTTCAGTTCTCTGTGCTTGGGGTTTCTGTGCCTGCTTTCCTGACGCGGGCTCTTTTTTGTCCTCTTGCACGACAGAGGTTTTCTTCCTAAGAGCCATTACTATTTCCTTTCTTGTAAGTTCTTCGACTTCCTTTCCTTCGGGCGCTCTTGCAATGTAGTCCACTTCGGCCAGCTGCTGGAGCTTCCTGAGGTTCAGGCTTCCGCCCCTGTCTCCGTCAATGAAAACCGTTACTGTTTTTTCCCTGCACAAATCGATTATTGCCTGCGGAATCTTTGAGCCGTCCATTCCCACAACGTTCTTTATGTTGTTTTTAAGCAGATTTATTACGTCCGCCCTGCCTTCAACAACGATAATGGAATCCGAGTTTTTTACTGCAGGCCCGGCTGGAATTTTTTCCCTGCCGAATTCCATTATTTCGCCTTTCCTCACAAGGTTGCGCACTCTTGTGGAGATTTCCCCTGAATCGGGGATTTGCTCGTTCATAAGTCTTTTGAGAAGCTCCTCTGCCCTGTGCACTATTTCCTCTCTTTTGAGGCTGCGTGTGTCCTGTATAAGCGAGACCCTGAAGTTCGCACTGCACGGTCCCACCTTGTCCACTGTCTCCAGGGCTGCTGCCAGAATGCTTGTTTCAGCCATGTCCATGCTGCTCGGAATTATCACTTTTCCGGTTGTAACTCCTGCATGCGTTGTCGGCAGGATTTTGATCCTGCCTATTTTTCCGTTTTTCTGCAATTCCCTCAGGTCGAGTTCCTCGCCGAGCAGGCCTTCGCACTGCCCGAATATTGCCCCGACTATGTCGTGCTTGTCCACTATTCCGCTTATTTTGAAGGTAGCTGACACTTCGTATTTTACCGTGTCAATGTATGTTTTAGCCATTAAAAATCACTTCCTGAATTATATTGCCATATTATGTATAAGTCATTCTTTTTTTTTGACTTTTTCCAGTTTTTTTAAAAGAATCAGTTTTCCGCAAGGGCTTTTTCCAGGGCTTCAGCCGCTTTTTCCGTGTTTCCCTGAAGTTCTATTGTTTTTTCCCTTGAGTGCCTTCCTTTTATTATTTCCGCCCTGCAACCTGTTATTTCACCGAGTTTCCTTTCTATTTCAAGGTTCGCTTTTCCCTTTTCCGCCGGGCTTTTCACCTTTATTTTAAAGGCACTGCTCCATCGGTCGAATCCAGCCACGGCGAATTCATCAGAACAAGCGGCAACCTTTGCCCTTATTATTGCTCCTTTTTTTGTCTTTCTGAGTTTAAGCATGAAATTCTAAAACGGAAACTAATCCTTTTTATGTATATATTTACCCCGCAGTGGTCTTTAAAAACCCTTTGCTCCCCTCAAGAGCAAGGCAAAACATCGCTTTTTTTAGTCTTTTTGCCCTTTTTTTATTTCAATTCCCCTTTTCAGGGCGAGCGGAGGCGGCATTTTGGCTAGATACAAAAAAGGCGCGGATGCAGAGCGCGAATTAATCCAAATGCTCTACAGAAAGGGCTTTGCAGTTGTGCGCGTGGCGGGTTCAGGTGCCACGAGTCTGCCGTGCCCAGACTGCCTTGCGCTGAGCAAAAAAAGGAAGCTTGCATTTGAGTGCAAGGCGTGGAGCGGGAATTACCTGCACCTGCCGGTTCAGCAGATGGACGAGCTTTCCCGCTGGTCAGAGATTGCAGGAATAGACTTTTTCGTCGCATGGAAGATTCCCAGGGAGGGATGGCTTTTCCTGGGCAAGAATGCCTTTCATAAAAGCGAAAAGAATTATTCAATAAGCAAAAAGGAAGCAAAGAACAGGGGCGTTCTCCTGCCCGTGCTCACGGGAGAGCAAAAGCGCCTCAGCGTCAGACGATAGTGGAACTGAAAAGCATCGTTATTCCAGTGAGGCACATTATTATGAAAATGATAATGGAGTCGAGGGTTATTGCCTGCGCCACAACAAAAAAGAAATAGAGTGCCGCGCCCAGGAACACAACTCCGCCGAGCACGAGCAGCAGCGTAACCCACTCGTTTTTCGTGCCCAGCCTGCGCAGCTGCATTTCCTTGAGTTCCTTGCCCACATTAGCGCTTTCCTCTCTCACCTTGTCCAGTTTTTCGTTCATTGCGCTGTTCACTTCGTTCACCAGCTTCATTTCGTCGCTGAATTTTTTCTTGAGGGATTTTGCCGCCTCCCCGACGTATTCGTCAATCGTTTCCTCGAGTCTTTTTTCGGCTTTTTTTATTTCCTTTTCAACACGCGCCTCTAATTCGGGCATTGCCTTGTCCACCTGCATTTTTGAAAGCTTGCCTATTTCGCCCTCGAGCAATGCAAAGGTGTCGGCTTGCCCGACCATCACGAGCTTTTTCGCCTGATCCGGTTGCACGCCGAGCTCTTTCAAAGTGTCAATTATTTTCTTCTCGCTTTCCCCGCTTCTCACCATGTCCTGTATTATTTTAATAATGCTTGCCTGGCTTTTTTCCGGCATCCCATCAGCTCCTCTCGCTATCCTATCTCTATTATTGTTTCCTCTCTTTTTATTACTTTTGGCGTTGTTAGAACCATGCCGAGCACGGTTCTGCCGCGCGCTACAGGCGTGAGGGAAAACTCCGCTTTCCTGCAGTCCCCTTTTTTCAGGGGGAAGGAAACGCTTTTTCCCCCGCCCTGGAAGAAGTCCAGGTCATGCTCTTCCTCCAGTTTCACCGATGCAAAGTCCTCCGCCATATTGCATGCTTCCACGCTGAACAGGTATTCCCCGCCGACTACAGCGGAATTCTTTTCGCTGAAGGCAAGCGTTATTCCAAGTTCCTCCTCCGACCTCGCGACCCTTGTGGATATCTCCGGGTGAAAAGCCGCGCTTGCCTTTATTACCTCCACTGTTTCGCTTTCAGGCAGGAATATTTCCTTCCTGTAATTCGCGCTGTTCTCCTGTCCGAGTTCGGCAATGCAGTCTATTGTCTGCCCGTGCTCGTCGTAAATCCTTATCCCGCGTATGCTCCTTATGCTCTCGTTTTTTATAAAAAGCCTGTCGCCCATTTTGGCAAACCTGAGACCGGGCGTGAAAAGGAAATAAATAAGCGCAAGGAAGAAGAACAGGAATATCAGGCCGAATGCAGCAACAGCGCGCTTTTTTTCCTTAATCATAAATGTATTAAATTGACCTTTTTATTAAATTTTTGCTTTTTCCATTCCGGGGCTTCAGAGAAGGCTTAGTGTGCCTGAAATTCTGTCTATTTCTTTTTCCGGGGCAGGACCTATTGCAACGCATGTTGCAGTGCCCTTCCTTACCTGCGTTTTTCCCGCGTCCCTTACAAGCGCTCTGGGCAGCCCCCTTGCTTTATTGTAAAGCGCGAAAAGTTCTCTCCTACTTTCAACCCTGAGCACTATTTTTGCCTGTCCCCCCTGCAGCCATTTTTCAGCCCAGCCGGAATGCGTTTTCTCCGCTTTCAGGAATGCCTCGAGCGACGCATGCGCGCACTGCGCTGAAATTTTTCCCCTGCCCATGCCGAGGTCCTTTCTCACAATGAGTGCCTGCTTGAACTCCATTCACATCAATTGAGTGCAAGCAACTTAAAATTGTTTCCTTTCCCTTTTCAGGAATGTTTTTATAGGTGAAAGCAGTTATTTTTCTGGTGCTCTGCATGCTGCTTGCTGGAAAGAAATGGCTTTTTGCATTGATTTTTTTAGCATTCTTTTTACTGGGCGCTCATGCGCAGATGCAGGACTCCGATAACGACAGCATTCCAGATGAACAGGAGCTCGCTGATGGCACCAATCCAAACGATGCGCAGAGCAACCTGCTGCAGCTGAGGGTTGAAGGTCTTGCAGCAGTGGGCGAGAAGGTGGAAATTTCTTTGTGGCATCCTTCTCTCGGAACAATTGAGGGCGTTGATTTCAGTGTGGAGGCAATAGGTTATGAGAAGGAGTTCCCTTCGTCCTCAATCGTGGAGTACGAAGTTGTAAAAAGCGGTCTTCACACCGTGAGAGCAAAAAAGGGCGCGTTTTCCGTGCACACTGAATTCATTCCGGTGTGCAAGACCGAGCTCGCTTCCTTCGGCGGATTTTCCTCCCAGTTCAGGTTGATGCTTTACTTCCTTTCGCTTGCGATAGGCGTACTGGGCTTCACTGCTTTCCGCAGGCTCCTCGAGACAATGGGTCCCGATTATCCGCCGGCGCAGTTCCCTGTTTTCTTCTCGGCGTATTTCGGGTTTTCCCTTTCGCTCATATCCCTTTTCCTCTCCCTCAGTCTTGAGATAATTCCCGCAATGTTCACCGACTTGGTGCTCGTTCTCCTCCTCGTCGCTTCTGTGAGGTTCCTCAAGGGAAAGGAAAAAATGGGCAAAGGAAAGGCGGGAACAAAAACGCATGAATTCTTCAGTATACTTCCCTTTCCTGCGGAAAGGTTCTTCGGAAAGGTTGCACCGCACAAGCGCAGGGCGATGGAGATGGAGAAAATGAAAAGGCAGATTTCCAAAAAGGTTGAAAGATTTCGGATTGCCAGCTCTGCGCAGCAGCCCGGCTCAAGGCAGCACGCCCTTGACATGGCAAGGGAAGGCGTTTCCTCGCTGAATTCCTATCTCCTGAGCCTTGTGGGCGCCAAAAAGCCCCCCGAAGAAGAGGAGGAGGTCAAAAAGACCCCGCAGCAAATAGTTGAAGAGAGAAGAATCGAGTCAATGATACAGGACATAGAGGAACAGCTTTTGAAGGAAGATAAGGAAGGGGGAAAGGTCGCGGAAGAGGGAGAAGCTGCACCAGAAAAAAAGCCGAAAATTCTTTCAAGGCTGAAGCTTCCCAAAGCCCCGCGTTTGATTGGAAAATTCATCCAAACCGAGGAATCCGCCAAAAAAGCAGACTATAACACTGTAATAGAATTGCAGGACGAACTCGGAAACCCCCTGGACGCAAAAAAGCCGGAATTCTTCGTCCTCGGAAAAAAAGTGAAGTCCGCGGGCACGGAAAAGAACAAGGCGTTCTTCAAACTCAAGCCAGGAAACCATCCAATGTTCGTCAGGCTACTCGGATTCCTGGATCTGCAGATTGAATTGAGCGTTTCAAAAACCCCCTCGAGTTTCAGCGCAAAGATGTCGCACGACCTCGTCATTTCAGTAACGGATGCGGAGGACAAGCCGCTGGACGACGCGTTCATCAACATTACCACAGGAAACAAAAAAGTGGTGGACATTCACTCTAACTTTATATGGAAAACACCCGCGCCAGAAGGCGCACCCCAGGGCACTGCGTTCATTCCCGTCAACCCGCTGCACCTGAAGGGGAAAATGCTTTCAATAAAGGCGGTCAAGGCAAACTACTCGAAGAAGGAACTTCTCATACCCTCGAACAGGGTTTCCTCTGCGGAACAGCTCAAAAAAACGATTTCACTCGAGAGGATAGTGAAAGCCTGAAACGCAGGGAAAAACAAACATTTTTATAAGCCAAACGCGGCATATTTATTTGGGAATGGTAAATGGAGCCCACAGATTTTATCTTCAGCGCGGTGTTGTTCACCGCAACGATTATTTTCGTATTCTACAGCATGCCCCATTTCCTCCCCGCTCCCTCGGAAACACCAATTCAAAGCCAGATAGACGAGGTAATGAATTCAGTCACAACAGACATTGACGTGCAGACAGTGGTGCTGAAAGCCGACTGCGACTCCGAATTGTACGACTGCAATTACAATTACCCCATAGAAATAGACATCAATTCCGCTTACATTAACATGTACAGCCAGTATTTTTCCTCTTCCGGCAACAAGCTCTACTCGATAGGCACGATAGGAGAAGAGCAGAAAATATACCTGTTTCCCGCGTCAAAGCTCACAACCGACTACAACACCTCCTCACTCGACCTCTCCCTTTCATCCGAGGGAGACACGCGCACGATAACAAACCAGTACCTCACGGTCACTCTCAACCCGAGGCACGGCTCGGTTGATTTTTCGGATTCAAGCGAAACAGACCTCCTCATGAGCTACGATGAAATGGACCTCAACGTTTTCGTCGACACAGAGTCTCTTGTGAAAATAGGCGACGAGAACAAGGAATTCTATTTTTACTTTTTTCCCGGTTCAGCGGAATTCTGGATTGACATAACCAGTGATTACAATTTGGAGATAAACCCGGCGCAGCGCACTTGGCGCACCGACGCAAACACCGGCAGCATTTCGGAGAACGAATGGTACACCGAATCAGGCAACACCGCATGGCATTACAGGATTCCAATTACCGTAAACTCCCTCGACCATTCAGGCACCGGCACAGTGCTGCAGCAGGACATAAATTTCCCGAGAGTTAAGGCTCTCCTGGGGATGGGCGGCTATTCGGTTGACACGGACAGTTTCAGAATGATTGAATATTCCAATGGCGAGATAACGGATTCCTCCGTTCCCTTCGCAATGGACTACGGCTACGGAAACCCGGCAGTACTCAAATGGCAGCTCACGGGCGAAACGGCAGCGAACACCCTCAGAGAATACGCCCTTTACTTCGATTTCACCACTTATCCTAAAACAGCCGCAACCGAGACCGATTTAACTTACGTCGAGCTGGAAGACCCTGTCTACATTTCCCAAGCGCAGCCGGAAGCCCAGTCCCGCGACTACAGCGCAGTGGTTTCAAGCGTTGTAATCCACAACCCCAACACCATTTCAATCGAGGCGGAAAACGCTTACACGCGGAGCTGGGATTACACCGAGGAGGAGTACAGGATTCCTTTCGATTTTGATTCAGGGCTTTCATCAAGAACAGACCAGAACATTGAGGCAACAATAGATTTCGGCGCCGAGTTTTCAAGCCACAACTGTTCCTCGTGCGTTCTGGACGAGGAAAGCATAAGACTCATCGAGGTCAACAATCTTGACGAGGGGGCAATACTCTCCTTTGTTTCAGCCTCGAATTACTCCCTTGCGTATGACTCGCAGGACAACACCGGCACGCTTTCGTGGATTGTTACAGGCACAACCCCCACAAGAACGCACCGCTATTACTATTTCTACTTCGACAACGCTTAACCTCGCTGCATTCACGAGAATCAGATTATTTTTTCCTTCCAGAGTTCCCTGAAGAGTTCCTTCGCGGCAAAGTCCATGTTGTCGCAGCCCAGGTCTATTGCTGTACGCACTTTTTCCGTTACCCTCAATCCGCTGCATTCAACGCTTTCTGCAGGCAGGTCCTCCCTGTAAACATACACGCTGCAGTTCTCCCCGCTCACTTTTCTGAGTTCCCGCAGCACTTCCTTCTCGGCGTCCTTTCCCGCGTAAACGCACACCCTCTGCGAAACCACATTTGGAACAAACCTCTCCAGAGCCGAATCAAGGCAGAGAACGCCTTTGCCGTTAAGCATTTGCAGCACTTCCTCCTTTGAAAGGGAAACACCTGTTTTTTTGACGAGCAAATTCTTCATTTCCCTGTGCTGGGCAATGCACCCCACTATTTTTTGCGCGTTCCCTATTCTGTAAAAGGAGTCCTTTTTCTCAATCATTTTTTCCCTGAGCAGGTGCTTTGCGACCTTGTTCGCCTGCCCCAATGAAACACCGAGCTCGGAGCTCAAAGAAAGCTGGGTGAACGTTCCCCTGCGGAGCATTCCTTCGACTATTTTGAACGTCACGGGCTTTGAAAAATCGATTGACTTCATAAAAGAATAGGGCGGGCATTGTTCTTAAAAAATTAGTGCATTTCTCGCATTTACTTTCACTGGGCGGGTTCACTGCCTTTCACTTCCCCTGCGAGAACGATGTTGAATTCGAGCACCTGTTCCTCCACTTCAATTCCCGTGACGACCACGAACTGGTACTGCTGTCCCACTTCAGCCTGCGTGTTCAACTGCAGGGGAATAACGGTTGTCTGCTCCGGTTCGAGTGCAATGTTTGCCTCGAGCGTCTGTTCCCCGAACTTGAGGTATTTGAGCACCAGTTTCTTTGAGTAATTGTTTTTGAGTGCTATCCCCACTTGCCCGTTTTCAAGCACTTCCTGTCCGGCAAGCTCTATAAGCGTTTTGGGCGGCTCGTATGACTGGAATTCCCTGTATTCATTCATTGAGAATTCCCTTTCCTCGACTTTTTCAAGGGAATAAATCTCCCCGTTGCCCTCAATGCTCAAGAGCATGTACGGTTTTTCCTTGGCGGTCCAGATTTCGAGGAAAATGTCCTGCAAGTTGCCGTCCTGCAACTGCACTCTTGCGGAATACCCGAAACCGTAGGCGCTGAATTCCTTTTTAATGCCTTTTCCCAGGAATTCAATCCTCCCTGTTTTTTGTCCTCCTGATTCCAGTTCAAAGGATTTCCTTTCAATTATTTGCGCAACGGAGATTCCGAACTGCTGCTGGAATGAAAGGATTCCGAAAGGGGTTGCCAAACTGAGCAGTGAGGGCTGCATTGCGGCATTCTTTCCCACTTCCTCTTTTTTAAGCACTCCTGTTGCCCTCAGGGAAAGAACTTCCCTGTCGAGCTCGAATTCGTTGAACGCAACAGAGTTTCCCACAACGGTTGCAATCACTCCCTTCCAGAGGGCATCGCTTTCCTCTGTCACATAAACGTCAATACTTTCCCCCCCTGTTCCAAGGTAAGAGTAAAGCATTCCCTTTCCGAATTCAAGCGTGGGAATTTCCATTTCAAAATCCTTTTTGGCGGATTTTCTGCCCTCGGGCATTATTAAAACGCTCACTTTTTCCATTGGGGGGCATTTTATTTCATAGTCAGCCAGGCCCTTTTCCAGGGCAGTTGTTTTTGAGCAGACAGCGTAGCCCTCTGGGTCCAGCAACTGTATTATTGCAACGCCTATTTCCTCAGGGGAAAAAACGCTCAATGAAACCTTTCCAGGAAACGCTTCCGCGTCCCTTATTTCAACCTCTCCTGCCCCAACCGCTCCGTTCATGTCCTCCGGCAGCCAGGGCGCTTTCCAGAAAAGGAGCACGAAAACAGCGGCAACAGCGATTACGCCCACTGCCGCGGCAAACAGCACTGGTTTTTTGCTTTCTTTTCCCTTCTTTTTACTCAAATCGCCCAGTTTGCCCATAGATTTAAATCTACGGCATAACTAATTTAAACCCATTCCATCGCCTGCAGAAAACCTTTCCCCTGGGAGCACTTCCAGGCAGCGCAGGCGTTAAAAAGTCCCCTGCAAAAAACCCTTTCGCCTGAAAGTGAAACGATTTTTTTCCCTCAAAACCCCTTCTTTGCCGCGTTTCCCGTAAAACGTCCGCGGGAGTCCAGCGAAAAAGAAATGCTTTTATATTTCTTACTTACTTTATTGTATCGGCATTGCGCCGTAGGGCCGGCGTAATTGATTTCACAAAAAATTCCACAAAAGCAGCATTCTGTGAAATGAGCACAGGCATACGGACAGCGGCCCGCGCGCAAGCCAAAAAAAATTCTCGGAGGTCGAGGTAAAATGAAATTCCCCATTTCAAAAATTCCAAAATTCAGATTCTTTTTGTTTGCTTTTATGGTGATGCTGTTGTTTAATACCGCGGGAGCTGCGGTCCCGCAACTTTTGACCGTCCAAGGAAGACTGGAAACGGACGGTGAATTGTTGAATGGCAGCTATGACATGGTCTTCAAGATCTATGACGTGAATACAGGGGGCACAGCCCTGTACACGGAAACCCATGACGGGACCAACCAGGTTTCCGTGTCCGATGGATTCTTCAGCGCGGTTTTAGGGGAATTGACAGCGCTGGACCTCGATTTCAAAAATCAGTACTGGCTCGGCGTAACCGTGGGAACAGACACTGAAATGACTCCGAGAATAAAGCTCACAGCAACGCCATACGCAATGACCGCACAGGACTTGAATGTAGCGAGCAACCTGAACATAGATGCAGGCACTCTCTACGTGGACATTTCAAACAACAGGGTCGGCGTGGGAACAACGAATCCGGCGGAGAAGTTGGAAGTTGAGCTTGGAGCATCGGAAAAGGTGCTTATTGATGCTTCAACCACGGATTCGACTGTCACAGGCGGAGTTCTGGACATTGATTTTGATACATCCTCCAATAATGTGCAGGGGGTGCTGCTGGATGTTACCACTGTTAATGATGCCTCATTTGATACAATAAGCGGTATGCGCATCTCAACAGCCATCAACGACAGTAGTGACAATGTTCGCTCTCTTGAACTTTACAACGCGAATACTTCTGCCAATAAGGCACCCAACATATTCTTGTACATTGACCAAGAGGACCCCGATGCAACAAATGCCACCGGCATCTACTTTTACGAACTGGGCACAATGACCAATGCTATCGATGCCTCTGATTCAGACATTGTTAATGCCCTTTACCTTGGCTCCAATAACATCAAATTCAACTCCAGTTTCAATATAAGCGATGGCTCGAACAATCTCTTTACTTTCACTGACCAGGGCACCACCGGCGACCTAACCGTTACAGGCGATGTCGGCATAGGCACCGCTTCGCCAGCAAACAAACTCAATGTAATCGGTGACATTAATGCTACTGGCACAGTGTACATGAATGGCTCCGAGATTTCGCCGGGTTACTGGACTCAGAGTGATTCGAACATTTACTACAATTCAGGCAACGTAGGAATCGGGACAGCGAGTCCCGCAGCAAAACTTTCGTTTTATTCAAGCTCCAATGAAACGATAATACAGGCAGACGGTCCTTACAACCCATATTTTACGATTTCACACGATTATGGCGGCGGGAATGCACAGGTTACATTGAGATCGCAGGATGGATCGGGAAACAAGGTCTATGTGGGCCTTGACCCTTGGGATGACGCGAAGTTGGTTAATTTGTCGAGTACCGGCGAAATGGGGCAAATCAGCGTTTATCCAGATTACCTTTTTTTCACCACTTCCAATGCACAGCGCATGGCGATAGACTCCTCGGGCTATGTGGGTATTGGCACTGGTTCGCCTACTGCAAAGCTTGATGTCCGCGGCGACATGAATATTGACCAGGGCACTCTTGTAGTGGATTCGGCAAACGACCGCGTGGGCATTGGCACCGCAACGCCAAAGAACGCGTTGAATGTAATAGGCGACATCAATGCTACTGGTTCTATTTATGGTGATGGTTCTAATTTGACTGGTCTTTCCACCGGTGTTTCCTGGTCTGATCTTGGTTCTGTCACGCCTTGGGCTGATGCCAATGTTGCCGATACCCTGACTTTTGATAAGGTGCTGTTTTCTGACGGCAATGTAATCATTGGCACTGCTGGAACGAATGCTTCTGGCACTCAGGCAATTGCCATTGGACAGGGCGCGGTTGCTTCCGGTAATTATTCTATCGTTCAGGGTTATTCTGCTGATGCTGCTGGCGATAGTGCTATTGCTTTGGGTATGGACGCGAATGCTGCCGGCTCTTATTCCATTGCCCAGGGTGAGAGTGCTAAAGCCACTAACTGGGGTTCAATTGCTTTGGGCAGGGAGGCACTTGCTTCCGGCGGTTCTTCGATTGCTTTGGGTTATGACGCGAATGCGTCCAGCACTAATTCTATCGCCCAAGGCCAAAGTTCTGAAGCCACTGCCGAGCATGCGATTGCTTTAGGCGCTTATGCAAAAGCTTCCGGTCTTTATTCTTTTGCTCAGGGTTATTCTGCTGACGCCACTGCTTCTTCTGCGATTGCTTTGGGCAGGGATGCTAGCGCCACTGCTTCCAGTGCTGTTGCTTTTGGCAAGGATGCGAATGCTGCCGGCGATTATTCTGTTGCTCTGGGGCTTTATGCTGATGCCACTAACACTGGCGCGGTTGCTTTGGGCAGGAGTGCGGTTGCTTCCGATTATTACTCTACAGCCCTTGGTTATGCTTCCAATGCTACGGGGTGGTATACGGTTGCCTTGGGTTATAATACTGATGCGACTGCCACTGATGCGATTGCCTTGGGCGGACTTGCGAAAGCTACTGGCAATCATTCCATTGCCCTGGGTTATTCTCCTGATGCCACTGCTACGGATTCCATTGCTTTGGGTCATGATGCGAATGCTGCCGGCAATTATTCCATTGCTCAGGGTTATGATGCTGACGCCACTGCTTCCGGTGCGATTGCTTTGGGCAGGTTAGCGACTGCTTCCGGTTCTTATTCTATTGCCCAGGGTTATTCTGCTGATGCCACTGCCGATTACGCGGTTGCTTTGGGCAGGGATGCAAATGCTGGCTATTATTCTATTGCCCAGGGTTATGATGCTGAGGCGGCTGCTGATGGGGCGGTTGCTTTGGGTGCGTTTACGGTTGCTTCCGGTGGTTATTCCTTTGCCCAGGGCTGGGGTGCTGACGCCACTGGCGAGCGTACGATTGCTTTGGGTTATGATGCGAATGCTGCTGGCGATTACGCGATTGCTCAGGGTTATGGGGCTCAGGCGTCTCACAATTATGATGTGGCTATAGGTTATACTGCAAGTGCCGATTATGGGGGCGCTACTGCATTTGGCAGTTATTCGGACTCCAACGGGGAGGGGTCACTCGCATTTGGCGTGTATTCAGATGCTTGGAACAGGGGTTCGACTGCTTATGGCTATAATGCAAGGGCCACTCACGAGGGCACAACAGCTTTGGGTTATGCCGCAGTTGCAACAAGTATTAATGCAACCGCTGTAGGTCGTTCTGCCAATTCCTCCGGAGCGCGCTCAACTGCAGTGGGCAGGCAGGCAACCGCGAGCGGGCAGGAATCAGTTGCCGTTGGCTATTCGGCAGATGCCACTTCCGGTTATGCGGTTGCAATTGGCAAGTATGCCGAGGCATCTGGCAGTGGTTCGGTTGCCGTGGGCGAGCGGGCTGAAGCCACCAGTTCCACTTCAATCGCTTTGGGCGACGCGAGCAGTACAAGCAGTTATGCAATTGCTGCGGGCGAGGGCGCGAATGCTGCCGGTTATTCTTCTGTTGCCTTGAGTTGGGGTGCTGATGCTGCTGGCGGTTATGCGATTGCTCTGGGTTATGATGCTAATGCCGCAGGCGGTTATTCCATTGCGCAGGGCAGGGGTGCTGATGCAACTGCTGAGAGTGCGGTTGCTTTGGGCAGGGATGCGGTTGCTTCCGGTCTTTATTCCATGGCTCAGGGTTATTCTGCTGACGCCACTGCCAATTATGCGATTGCTTTGGGCGAGAGTGCGAATGCTTCCGGTGCTTCTTCGATTTCTTTGGGCAGGCTTGCGGTTTCTTCCAATTCCACTTCCATTGCCTTGGGTTATTCTGCTGACGCCACTGGTTCTGAAGCGATTGCTTTGGGTAGGGATACTCAGGCCATTGGCGATAGTGCTATTGCTTTGGGTATGGACGCGAATGCTGCTGGTTCTTATTCTATTGCTCAGGGCAATTCTGCTGATGCCACTGCCCAGGATTCCATTGCTTTGGGCAGGGATGCGTTTGCTTCCGGTTCTTATTCTATTGCGCAGGGTTCTTATGCTGATGCCACTGCTTCCGGCGCGATTGCTTTGGGCAGGGATGCGAACGCTCCCTACGAGGGTTCTGTTGCTTTGGGCAGGGATGCTGAAACTACGGATACTTACCAGGTTTCCCTGGGCGGCGGAGACTACAATTACGACCTGGTGGTTTCGGGAATCACAACTACGTCTGGCGGTCTGGTGATTGAGACAAGGACATCCGATCCGTCCAGTCCTGTGACAGGGCAGATGTGGCTGAGGACCGACATATGAGGGAGGAATGCGAAGGCGGTGTTTTAAAATGAACCAGAGCAATAACACGGGAGCGGGAAAGCCCGGCTTTTGCTGGGAAGCGAACAAACTGCGCGGTTTTCTCACAGCATTATTCCTGCTTTTGATGCTCGCTTGCTCCAATGCGCTTTCGGTAACGATAGACAGTCCGGACCAGGAGTATGTGCAGACCTCCGCCGCGCTTGAACTGACAATCAATGATGCCGATGCCACGAGCTGGCTTATTGACATAAATTACTCCAACAGTTCCGAGCAGGGCACAGGAACCAGCCTGGCGAGCGGTGCAAGTCTCGGCTTGGATTCAAAGGCGGTGTACGATTTCAACGAAATCATTCTTGACAGTTCCAGCGTTTACGATGTTGTGACGGTTAGAGCAGTTGACCTGGACGAGGACGGGGATGTTGACGTTGTAGCGCCGGATGACGATTCCTATCCCAAACTTTACTGGTACGAGAATGATGGTTCGGGCAACTTCACAAAAACACTTATTGACGACACGCTCTCCAGTTATTGTTACGGCGGGGTTGACACCGGGGACTTTGACGGAGACGGCGACATTGACATTGTTTTAGCGCACTATTACGACATTTACCTCTACAAAAACGACGGAAGCGAGAACTTTTCAAGGGAAACAGTGTACACAGGGAGCGATTATATGAATGGGTTGGGCGTAGGCGATATTGACGGAGACGAGGACCTGGACCTGGTTTCAGGAGAGGGCACCTACAGCGGCAAGCCCCTTTACTGGTTCGACAACAATGGCACGGGCGGCTTCACCAGGCAGACGGTTACAAGTTCTGCCTACCAATATGTTAGGAGAGCGAGGATTATTGTTGCCGACATGAACAACGACGGCTACATGGACATAGTGGGACCCCACGAGTCATCGTCTGTTGATTACCGGGTGTGGTTCAATGACGGGTCGCAAAACTTCCAGGCGGGCAGCGGTAGCTTCAGCGGGCGCTGCAACAGGCCTGTCGTGGACATGGACGGAGACGGGGACCTCGACATGCTCGGAGCCTATTACACCCGCTTGTACTATCACGAGAACGACGGCAAGGGGAATTTCTCCCAGAGCACGTTATTTGAGTTTTCTGACTCTTCCTGGGACAGGGGGGTCTTTCCCGTGGACTTTGACGAGGACAACGACATTGATGTCGTATATTTTCTGGAGGGAGAACTTTCCTGGCTTGAAAACGACGGGAGCATGAATTTCACAAAGCACTCGATTGACTCGGAGCAGTATGGTTTTTACTCCCTCGACACGAACGACTTGGACGGCGACGGAGCAATCGATATACTTGCGGGATATGACCAGGACCTGAGGTGGTATTCCCATATAACGCCGTGCACGGAAGTGTCTGCAGGCACATACAAGTGCTTTTACGACTTCAACGTGCTTCCAGTTTCGCCTGACGGGGACTATTACCTTTTGGTGAGCGCGGACAACGGTGTTTCCTCGGGATTCGATTATTCCGAGATTACAGCGGACAACGAACTGCCTTTTGTTTCCTGCCCCCAAAACAATCTGGTTCTTTCTAGCGACACGGTTTTCCCGAATCTCACATGCAGCGCATCTGCCGACGAGGACGGCGACGGCTTGATAAAGATTGCCGCGGACAATATAACGATTGACTGCAACGGAATGCAGTTGATTGGGAACGGCTCGGGAATAGGTTTTTACAGCGAAAACCATCATGGCATAACGCTCAAAAACTGCCATGTGGAGAACTTTTACACAGGGGCGGAATTCTATGCCAGCACTTCCAGTCCAAGGATGAACAGCCTGCTAATCCAAGACAACAATTTTATTTCCAACCAGCAGTACGGTTTCAGGCTCAATTATTCTTCCTCTTCTTACCTGGGAAAGGACTACAATTTGCTGAACAACCGTTTTACGGACACCTATTACGGGGCTTATTTGTATGCGGGTGGAAGCTGCCTTGTTTCTGATAACTACTTCTCCGATAATACATTCAATTTTTACTCTTACTTTTACAACTATGCGGAAACGTATCCCTATGTACTGATTAAGGATAACTATGCCGAAAATTCCGGAAGTTACAGTTTTTATGTCAACAGCAGTTCAAGTTACTGCGACATCAATTTTTATTCAAACGAATCCTATTACGACAGCTATGCCATATACCTGGGCTCGTACGTTCACGTTGAAAAGAACGACATGCGCTCCGCTGGCAATTACGGGGTGTATACCTCGTATGCCAGGGACTGCACCATAATCGACAACAATTTCGTCGACTCCCGCTGGGGCTCGGGAATTTATATCAGCAGGAATTATGAGGATGACGGCATGGGCTTGGTGGTACGGGACAACAACATAAGCGGCAACGACGATTACGGAATATATGTTTACGGGGATTCGACAAGGGGCGTTAAAAACGTCATTCAGGATAATTTAATCGAAAACAACCGCCAGGACGGAATTTACTTTTACAACGCACACGACAACAACGTGGTCGACAACAACATATTCGGCAACGGCGAGAAGTCAAGCACGTATTACGGAGTGCGGCTGTACAACGCTTACAGCAACAAATTCGCGGACAACAACATATCCAACAACTCCGATGGCGGCATGCACGTAACCCAGTCGAGTTCCCAAGACAACCTCATTTACAACAACTATTTTTCAAACACGCTGAACGCAAAGGACGACAGCGGCAACGCGCAGGACTGGAATACGACAAAGGAAGTTGGAAACAACATAGTCGGCGGACCTTACATGGGCGGCAATTACTGGAGCGATTACGCCGGCGAGGACACCGACAGCGATTACATAGGCAACACGCTTCTGCCTTACGATTCCGGGGGCAATATTGGAAGCGGCGGGGATTACCTGCCGCTGACAGGGGCTGGCGAGATAGTAAACAACGCCCCGGACGTGCCTGTGCTGAGCTCTCCAGCGGACGGAGCCACTGGCATAAGCACTTCCCCTGACCTGGTCTTTTATTATTCTGACTCGGATTCCCATGACTGCACGAAGTTCGATTTGATGGTTGACAACAATTCGGATTTTTCCTCCGCCGAAGTGAACGAGACCGATTTTTCTACGGGCGGTCCGTGGGAGAGCGATTCTAACATCACTTATTCCGCTTCCGGTCTCTCTTATGACACCAAGTATTACTGGAAGACAAGGGTATTTGACGGCACTGACTGGAGCGACTGGTCCGACGGCACCTGGGACTTTAACACGACTTCGGGGGGAGTGGACTGCGGTTTGAGGGTCTATGACGGAACAGGGGTTGTCGGCATTGTCTGCATAGAGGGAGACCTGTCAACAGCAGTCCTGAGAATCAGTATAGACGGCACTACCTACGGAGTGCAGCTTGTTGATCCATCAGATCCTTCCGCGTCAAATCTGAGGGTGCAAACGCCTTCGGGAGTAAAGGCGTTGAGCATTCTGCCGAGCTGATATGCATGTTTATTTCACTCTTGAAAAAAACCATTCCGGTTGTGGAGAAAATGGGCAATAGTGGCAGGATGCAGGCGTTGTTCTTTTTGGTGCTTTTGTCTGTTCCAGTGGCTTTTTCCGCTAACCCGGGTAGCGAAACCTATGATTTGAACGGCTGTACAGTAACGCCGAGTTCAAGCGCTTCATCCAGCAATTACACCGCGCTGGACATAGGCGTGGGCGAACCCGCTTTGAGCGGAATGTCCGGCTCGATTTATTCGGGGGACGCGGGCTTTGCGCGCAGGATAGGCAATTTTGCCCCGGACGTGAACTTGGTTGACCCCAACGGCGGAGAGCAGGTTTACGGCACGGGTTACGGGATAGATTTCAACGTGCAGGACAGGGATGCGTCAAGGCTTTACGCGACAATTGCTTATTCCTCAAGCCCGGGCGCTTTCGATAACGACATAAACTCTGGAATAATTATAAACAGGTACAATAAAATAAGCGCGCTTGATTGTTCCGGCAAAAACTGGAGTCTGAGGAGAACCTGCACCTATTACTGGAATACCCACACGGTGCCGGACGGAAACTATTACGTTGACATAAACGTTTGGGATGTTGCCAAAAAGGCCTGGGATTCGGATTCAAGCGATGCGCATTTCACACTGGACAACAATGCCCCGAGCACTACATGGGATGCAAACGGCGAATGGCAGGCAGGCGACGTCAACGTGCACTTGGCGTGTGCCGATGGAAATGGCTCCGGCTGTTATTCGACAATGTACAGGCTGGACGACGACAATTCGGACAGCGTGAATTACGGTTCATGGCAGTCTTACAATCCTGCTGCAGGAATTGTTGTAACGAGTTCCGGCGACGGGAATTATGCGATAGATTTCAATTCAACGGACAACTTCGGGCATGTTGAGACTACGAACACCCATTACATCCTCATAGACAAGCTTGCCCCGGTAATAACAATCAACAGACCGGAGCACGGCAACCTGAACGTTGTTTCAGTTAACGTGGATTTCAACGTTGACAGGCGCAGGGGTTCCCCGATAAACATTGACTCCATAACCGTGGACATAAACGGAACGGACAGCAGCGTTTTTAACGCGTCAACGCACTGCAACTCGTACGGAAACGGCTCCTACCACTGCTCCTACAACGAAACGGCTTTTATTGGGGGAAACGATTACAACCTCTTCATTACAGCGCAGGACGGGATGGGGCGCGAGGCAACCGCTACATCGATTTTCCACAAGCTCGTGGGAATATTCGGAGAAGTGAATTCCCCTGACGGAGGGGAGTGCTGGAGCGAGCAGCACGCAATCGACTTCGATGTGTACAATACCTCGAACTTGGACATGCATGTAAGGGTTTCCTATTCGCAGATTGCGGGGCAGTTCTCCATTGACATCAATGAAGACCTTTACTTGGACAATTATGCGGTCATTGAAGGGCTTTACTGCGAGGACACCAACTGGGAGGACAGCACGAACTGCACTTACAGCTGGGACACGAGCGGGGTAAGCGAGGGATTGTATTTCATTGACATTAATGTGTGGAATGCCTCCTATGAGACAGATGCCGATTCATCGGACGCGTATTTCACAATAGACCGCACTTCTCCAACTGGCTCTGTTGCCGGTGTTTCCAGTGAAACCGTTTACGAGGATACTGTTTTCCTTGCCTGCACCGACAACCTGAGCGGCTGCGTTTCGGAAAAGAAGTATTATTTCTCCGCCACGCAGTCCTGCTCGGAGACAGAGGGCGATTACACCAATTCGACCACTGGAAGCACGCTTTTGATTGCGGCATCGCACACCGATTACTTGTGCGTGTGGTTTGAGGACAACGCGGGAAACAGCGACAGCGTTGTTTCCGAGCAGCTGCATGTTGACCCCCCCGTTTACGTGATTTCACAGAGGCCAAGCGAGTCACAGATTGTCGCCACCGCGGACTTGAATGACGTGTGCGGTTTCAGGTTTGTTGACGCCAACATTACCGTGGACTGCCCGTACGAGACAACCATAAGGATCAGGGAGCGCGGCGAGGACTACAACCGCGCGTTTGTTTTAAGACCCGACGTGTATGTTTCCTCCCCCAAGGACATCAAGGTAGTGCTTGAAACCGACATCAATTCGTTCTCGGACCCCAACTATTACATAAAGTTCACAAGCGCCAGCCGCACTGTCACGAGCCAGGGAGACGAGGAGGACTATTCCGTGGTCGTTGTTGAGGAAAGGCTAATTCCAATGTTGAGACCCAACGGAACACTCGAAATCGGAACACTGCTTGTTAAGATTCCAAGAAAAGCGCAGTAATCAAGCGGCTGCACCGGCAACCTGCAGCGCGGTCAGGTAAACCACTAGCGAGGTACTAAGCAGAATCAGGGAGTGCTTTATTCCCGCCACGAGGTTGTTTTCCGATATTTTGCCTATCATCGGGCCCGCAAAAATGCTCTGCACTATGAGCAAGTTGAGAAAATGCGTCGAGAAATCTATTTCCAGCGGTTCCTGTTCCGTGGGCGGCTGCAGTCCCTGCGCCGGGTTGAGCATGCTCATGTCAATCTGGGAAATGGGTTCCATGAGCGTTGGAACAAAAAAGGTCTGCAGCACTATTATGAGCAGTACGAAAATGTAGAACATTAAATAGGAATTGAAAAGTGTGCTCATTGTGCGCGCGGTCCTCTGCTTCTTAAGCCTTTCTATTTTGTCCACGTATTTTGCGCTTGTAATGAACACTTTCATGAAGTTTCCGCCGGCTCTCAGCGTCTGGTCTATTACGAGGATTATTTTCCTTATGAGCGGACTCCTTATCCCGCCGAATGTCATCTGTAGCGCTTTTTGAAGCGGAATGCCTATTTTCACCTTTGCCGCAAGCCTTTTAACGTAAACGCTTAGTGGACCGTAATCGTTCCTTGCGCTTATTTCAAGGGCGTCTGATATGTTGACTCCTGCCTGGAGCAAATCCTTCAAATCGTCGAGGAACACGCGGAAATTCTCCTCCAATCCTTTCACCAGCATATTCCTCAGATAATAGCCCAGCATTATTGGTCCTGCGAGCAGCAGGAAGGATATGACCACGAGGTTGGTTCCCCAGAAGAAAATCAGGGACACCAAAAATGCCGCAACCCCTATTGCGGCAAATCTTGCGTAATATTTTATTGCTGGATTCATTTTTTTCACTCCGCGCTGAGCATGTGCATTACCATTATAAAGCCGGCATTCGCTATTGGAATTATTCCGAATATTCCTATATTGAGCAAGGTGTCAATATCGAAACCCATAAACCCGCCCCTTCCCACTATGCCGAGCAGTATTACGACAAAGAAGAAAAATATGGGGGCGGCAATCATTATAATGCTGTAGATTTCGCCCAGTGTTTCCGCTCTCTCCCCCGCTTTCTCCAGCGCGAGGGAGTACTCGAAATAAGCGTTATCCGCCCTTTTCGCCATGAATTCTTTGAGGTCCCCGCCGCTTTTAACTGTAGTGTTCAGTTCCTTGAGGAATGTTTTGAAGGAAGGCGAGGGAGTTATTTCAATCGTTTTGTTTATTGCCTTTCCGAATGACAGACCGAGCTGGCGCATGAACCTCTGCAGTTTTGCGCATTCCTTGCCCAGCCTCGGATAGTCTGGGTTGTTTGCTATTGATTCGAACATCAGGTGAGGCGGTGCTCCCGACTCGCTTACAGTGGACATTGTGAGGATTGCAAGCGGCAGGTTGGAGTCAATCTGCTTTCTTTTCTTCGAAAGGTCTAGAGAGGGCCACATGAGAGAAAAGACAATCACCCCCATGAGGACGATAAAAGGAGCGAACCACAAAAGCCGCATTTCCGTTACCTGGAAATGGAAGAGTAGGAAAACAGCCGCAAAGGAGATTATTGTGAAGAGTATTGCGGATGTGATCGCGAGGGAGATGTATCGCCCTGTACTGTATGCGTAATCCACTGCGCTCAGCTTCCTTCTGAGCGTCTGCGATTCGAAGTTTTTTGTGAGTTTCCCTATGCCCAGATCGCTGAGGAAGTAGAGGAGTTTAACCGCTTTTTCTTTCAGCATTCTTGAATTCCCCCATCTTGTCTGCAAATTCCTTGTAGTCCTTTACGCCTTCCGTTGCGAGTTTTTCAAGGAATTTTGCCCTTTTGTTTATTCTTTCCTCGAGTTTGGGCAGAGGAATATTGTATTCCAGGGATATCTGCTTGAGGAGAATGCTCCTCTGGGTGAGAGGATAGTATTCCGAGCCAAGTTCGTCAAGCCTCAGTCCCTTGTGCTTTGTTTTTATCTGCTCGTGCCCTATGTCGAGCAGGTTGTTGTAGTCGAGCCTCTGCTCCCTTGCGTTGTACCTTTTTATTTCCGCGACTGTCCTAAGCCTTCTCTTTATTTCCTCTTCTCCGGCGAAGCCGAGGTTTATTATTATGTCCACTGATTCGAGCAGGGAGGGATACAGGTTTATGGGGGGAGTGGTCAGCCTGCTTACAACGTCATCGACGGAACGGGCGTGGAATGTTGCAAGCGCGCAGTGACCGGAAGCCATTCCCTGGAAGAGGATGAATGTTTCTTTTCCCCTCACTTCCCCGACAACCAGATAATCGGGCCTTTGCCTGAAGGATTCCTTTATGAGCTGGACCATGTCTATTTCTCCGAAGCGCTTTCCAGTCGCGTCCGGCGGACCAAAGCCGGGTCTTGCAACCTGCGGCAGCCAGTTTTCGTGCGTTATGTTGAGTTCGCGGGTGTCCTCTATTGAAACGACCCTGTTCGCGTAGGGAATGAACATTGCAAGCGAGTTGAGTATTGTTGTTTTTCCGCTTGCCGTCGGTCCTGTGATGAGTATTGATTTTTTGAATTCGAGCACTGTCCAGAGGTAAGCGAACATTTTCGGGGTTACTGTTCCATTCGCAATCAGGTCTGCCGGGCTGCGCGGCTTGTCTGGGAAAAGCCTTATTGTGAAGCTCGGTCCCTTTGTTGAAACGCTTGAAGTGAGCACAGCGTTCACCCTGCTTCCGTCCGGCAGAATGGAGTCCACGAGCGGGGAAGCGTATGAAACGTATGTTTTCGAAAGCTGGGCCATTTTTATTATGAAGTCCTCCAGTTCTTCTTTCAGCTTGAATGAAATGTTTGAGGGCAGGTGTCCTTCCTTTTGGTGGATTACGTATACGGGAATGTCCACGCCGTCGCATTCAATGTCCTCTATGAGGGGGTCGTGCATTAGAGGTTCAATCCTGTCCAGTCCGAGCAAGTCCCTTGAAAGGAAATACATGAGTTTGTGCCTCTGCTGGTTTGTGATGCTGAGTTTCTTTTTTGTTATTATTTCGTCCACTTCCGCGAACATTTTTTCCCTGCTCAGTTCCTCGATTGTCAGGACATTCACCAGTTCGTTTTTTATCATTTCAACTGTTTTTTTGTCCTCCGCTGTTATGTCGGGTTCGATTACGTAATAGGTTTTCTGCCCTTTTTTGTCCTTCAAAACCTTGCCGTACGCATAGCCCGGAATGAGGGAAATGAGCCCCTCCTCTTTTTTCATTTGTGCGTCTGCCGTTTTTCCCTCGGCAAAAAGGTCTTCCTTGAGTGCACTCAGCCTGCCGGCTTTCTCCTCTTTTGCCTGCGTGATTTCGTATTCACTGCTCGTTATTCTTTCCACCAGCCCTGAATCGGTTGCAAATGCGGGCACATTGAATGCTTCCCTCACTGTTTCCACCGAGGCAGTGCCTTTTTTGATAAACCTTTCCGTGAGCGGTTTTATTGCCTTTATTGAAGACGCCTTTTTTATTATTTTTTTAAGCGGAACAGGCAGCTCGCGCTTTTTCTTTGCGGACAGGGGCTTGCCTGTTTTGCCTCTGGGCTTTGCCTCTTCTATGATGAAAAGGGATTTCATTCTTTTCAGCGGGCTCATTCCTCCTGTGACAGGCGGCAGCCCCCCTTCTGCAGGCGGGATTTCAATGCTTTCAGTTGCTGCTTCCTTTTCCAGCGCGGCTTCCGTGCGCATTTTTCCTTCAGCCAGCGAAATTGTTTTTGCGCCTAACTGCATTTCCCTCTTTACCCTGCCGAAAGAGTTGTACATTTCTGTGAAAACCTTTATGCTTTCAGTGCTTATTTTCCTCTTTGAATCCAGGTTTTTTGCCTGGATTTCCTTGAGCAGCGTGTTGTATACCCCGCGCTCTATCTCCCCCTTCCTGAAGCTCTCGTCGACGTTCTCCAGTTCTGTTTCCTTTCCTATTTTTCTCTCTTTTCCCATCCTTTCGAGCAGTGCTGTTTTCTGGAGCATTCTTTTTATTTGCGCCAGCTCCATTTCAATGGTTTCCAGCGATTCAATTGAATCTTCCATTTTCAACCAGTCTCCATTATGAGGCCGATTCCTTCCTTTTCCGCTCTTTCCGAGAGTTCTTTTCTCATTTTTTCCATTTCCGCATCGATTGAGATTATTTTCTTTCCCAGTTCGGCGAGCGTTTTCTTTTTTTTCTCCTTCATTGCTATTATTTGAATGTTCCTCGATTCCTTTTCCTTCTGGAACTGCTGCGGCGTGAGTTCGCCGCGGTTTTTCA
This sequence comes from uncultured archaeon, assembly GCA_964551725.1. Lineage (GTDB taxonomy): Archaea > Iainarchaeota > Iainarchaeia > Iainarchaeales > DTGL01 > JAFCFP01. The sequence goes on from CAZKED010000004.1 coordinate 30,862, forward strand.
TGAGGCTTATCTGCAGCAGTTCCCTTTCCAGGTTCGTTCTCTCGTTTTCCGTTTTTCTCACTTCCCCTATGAGCGAAAAGCACTCGTTTATTTCGCCTATTGCTTTTGTGTCCACATTCAACCCCATGTTGCGTCGTCGATATACACGCGCACGAAATCGAACCCTGTTTCGAGCCAGAAGTGAATCTTGTAATTGTATTCCATTGTTGTTCCGGACATTTTGTGCACGTAGGCGATTATTTCGCCCCTGCCGATGTTGTACCCGCTCCTTCCAGGGCCAAAGGAGGTGTAAACGTTCACGTCGTTTCCCTGCTCGTTGTCCACATAAAAATCGAGCTGGGCGTTCAAGTCGGTGTTTTCGTCCAGGGCGCGCATTTTCACCACGAGGTTTTTGAGCTGCATTTCCGTGTTGGAGTCTAGGCTCCTCACCGCGAACCACAGGTGCGCGCTGCGCATCAACAGAACATTGATGTCTCCCACGGTTGTTGAAAAGGCGTCAATGTCCGCGTGCGCTCCCATGAAATAGTTTCCCTCTTTTTTCTTGTACCGCGGGGAAACGAGCCTTGCGGTTGTTTTGGTGGAAATGCTTATTGATTCCGCGTCGGAGTCCACAACCAGGTCGTCGCCGCTTATTGTTAGGGAAATATCCCTGCTTGAGCCCTCGCCTTCGGTTGCAACAATTGATATTATTTCGTCCAGGTTTTTCATCAGTTCCTGTGATTTGCGTATTTCCCCTATTTCCTGCATTTCCTCGAGCATGGGCATTGTGGTGTGCAGTATAATGCTCAGTATTACCACGCTCAGCAGAATGTAAAGTATTGCGCTCACTAAAGGGGTTTGTCCGTGTTGTCCCATCGGCTCACATCCGTGCCTGTTCTAATTTCAACATAAAACTGAAAGCCCTTTTTTTTGGGGCTTTGCAGGCTGAAACTCTTTCCACAAAAAGTAATGTTGTAGTTGTTTTTAAGGGTTTGCTTGGAAATTATCGCTGTGCTCCCGTCGGCGATGGGTCCGCCGCTCATGCGCGCGTTGTAGTAGTTGCAGTCTTCTCCCCAGAAGTTCCCGAACACAAAACTGTTTTTGTCCTGCAACGAGGCGATAAACGCGAGTTTCATCGGCTGCTGTTTTTCCTTTGCGAATTCCCTGAATTCAAGTGCCGTGGAGTAAAGGGTCGTGTTCGCGTCATCCAGGTAAATGCCCGCGATGTATGCTGAGGGCATTTCCACTTTTACGTTTTCCATGAGAAAAACGGTTTTGTGGGGGTTCATTACCGCAGTCCTGAGAAAGAAGGCGAAGGTGATTATTAGTGCGCTGATTATTACCGCGGTTGCAATGTATGTTTGTGCGTTTTTTTCCATTCAATCGCCTGCCTCGAACACCCAGAAGTAAACCTTCAATTTTTTGAGCGAGAACTCGTAGGTGTTGCCGTCCATTAAGTACGATACAAGCGTATAGTTCGCCTGCGAGGGCAGGCTTCCGTAGCAGTCATTGTTTTCATCGCACACCTGCACGGAAAAGGGCTCGTCTATGTAGTCGTTCATGTAATCCCTTACGTTTTCCGCTTCTGTATTGCTGTCAACGCCCGTTACAAGTGTCCTGAACTCCGAAATCTGCGCCAGGGAAAGAACTGAAAGTTCCTGCCTCTCCCTCAATAGCGTGTATTGTTCCCTCGGAATCATTATGGGCTGCGTTACGGCAAGCAACACCAGGAGTACCATCATCGAGCTTATCACTGCTTCGAATGTTTTTATTATGCCAACCGCCTCTTTTTTATTAAAATGAAGGCAATTACCGCGAATGCGGCAACGAGTGCCAGTGCGACAGGGCTTATCCCGCGGTAGGGAATTACTATCTGTTCGGCTTCCTCGATTGATTTCACGGGAATGGGCAGGTAGAATTCCCCCGGGATTGAGGAATAAAGGCGCCTTGCGTCTTCCTCGCTCATTAGTTCCCTGTTTGCGTATTTGAATTCTGCTGTCTGCCCTGCCCCGAGTTTTCCTATGGTGAACATTACCGCGGGGTCTTCCCTTATTACGGTTATTATTGTGTTCGTTCTTATCTCCGCGGCATTCTGTGCGAGCGCCTTGGGCACGATTTCGACTATTTTGATTCCGCCAAGCGCAGAACCCGAGGAGTTTTTCACCACGAGGGTGCACAATACCTGGAATTTCTTTCCCCGCTCGTCCTCCACTTCTATTAATTCAATCCTTCTGGAAAAGGAAAGGGTGTTCCAGAGTTCGCGCGAGGATTCCAGCGCTTCGCCGCTCAGGTATTCCTTCAACCTGTCCGCGAAAGTGATTTTTTCCTTTTCGTAGTCTATTCCCTGTTTTTCCCCGCGGGTTATTTTTGGTTTGTTCGATTCAAGCCATTCGAGCACCTGCATTAATGCGCTGATTTTTTGCAGCGAGCCGTTGAAGTCGTATGCCCTGTATTTTTTCATAGCCGCTTCGTAGAGCACTGCGGCTTCTTTTTGTTTTGCTGTGAATTCTTTTGAGGGTTCAATGAGTTCCTCCAAGAGTTCTTTTTCTATTTCAATCGCTCTTGCCCTCTGCTTTTCGGTTTCCACGAGTTCTGTCAGTATTCCTTTCGGCAGTTTTATTTGGCTTGTTTTTCCCCTTTTGTTTCCCGCCAAGTCCTCTGCTTCGACCTTTATTTCTAGGTTTAAGTCCGTGAGTTCGGAAAAATTGAAATCGTGTATCGCAGCAAGATTGTTCTTGCTTATTGAGAATTCTTTCAGGAGTTTCCATTCTCTGGTGCTCCTGTAATAAAACCCCGCTTTTTTGGCGTCTTCGTTGAATTCCGCGGTTATTCTCAGTATTTCCGGCTCGGCGTGGTTCAAATCAAAGCTCTTAATAAACGGCTTTATTGTGTCGGCGATAAAGTGTGCTGTGGCGGATGCGTTTAAGTCCAGTTCGTCGAGCGCGTTGATGAATACTTTCGCATTCCCGTCGTATCCCTCGATTACAGTATATTCTGCGGTGAATTCCTTTCCGGAGCCCTCAAAGTTCAGGTCGAACTTGTTGCAGTCCTTTTGCTTCACCCATCCGTTGATGTCCTCCAGGGCGTTGTTTGAAGATGCTTTTATTGCCACCACACCATTTTCCGTGAAATAAAGCGTTCCGTTGACGTCCTTTCCCCCGGAAAGCGTGAGGGAGAGCACGGGCACGTTGGCGTCGCTTCCCCTGCATATTTCCTCGCTTAAATCCGAGAGATTGCCTGCCTTGTCAAGCGCTCTTGCCCTGAAGCAGTATTTTCCCCTCGTGGAGTACACGTATCCGTATGTCAAGCCGCGTGCAACCAGTTTTGGCGACAAATTTGTCACCCCGGAACCGCTCTTGTAGTACAAATAGTAATGGTTTATGCCGCTTCCCGAGTCGCTTGACGCGTTCCATGAAACGATTATGTTTTTGTCCTCCTCGTTGATTGCAGTGGAAAGCCCGCTTGGAGCGCTCGGCGCGGTCAAATCCAGCAGAATGCTCCTTGTCACTTTTACGTTGTTGTCCACGTCGTCAAAAAGCCACAGGTAAAGTGTCCTGTTTCCGTCCGTGGTAGGGCACCAGGGTCCCTGCTTTATGTTGAAGCTTGTTATGGGAAAGCTGCTGAATCCCTCGCTGTAGTTTGTGTCGTTGCAGCTCAGTTTCGCGGATGAGAGGTCGTTGGCTGAAATGTTTATTGTCGGAGTCGAAGTGTTCACGTAGTATGCCAAGTAAATGTTAACGTCCGTCGGCGGCGTTACGTCCTCCACTTCGACGCTTGCTATGTTTGAAACACTGGAGAGGTTTCCGGCGCCGTCCAGTGCCCTGACAGCGTAGTAAAGGGTTTCCCCCTCAAGCGCCTTGCCCGGCGAGTCAGTGTAGGTCATGAATGCCTGCGGCGTGATTGTAGCAATGCGCTTGTTTGTGTTGGCGCTTTGGTTTGTGAGCGTGGAAGTATTCCTGTAGAGATAGTATGTTGTCACGCCCGAGCCGGCATCGGTTGTGGCGCTGAAGCTCACGTTTATGTCGTTTGTGTCGCTTATTGAAACAGCGTTCAGGTCGCTTATTGTTGCCGGAGCGTTGAGGTCTATTATGAAGTCCCAGTGCAGGTTTGCATCATTGCCCACGTTGTCGAGCACGTTAATGTTTACGTCCACGTTGTCCACTGCAATGTTTGAATCCGGCGTGTGCTGCACGTTGTAGCCGTTTGTTGTCGTTGAAATCGTGAGGTCCGCGCTCGCAACCGCGGCACCGTTTAAAAGCATTTGAATGCTGTTGGCATTCACTCCCGAGGCATAGTCCAGCACTTTGACTGAAATTGCCGGCGTTCTGTCCCTCGTGTAGTTTGCAGGACTCGGACTTGCTTTTACCGGGTCGTTTACGTCAACAGCGAGTTTTGTGAAGGAGTTCTTGGAAACAGTGTTTCCCGCAGGATCCTTGAATGTTGCGGTCAGGTACACCACGCCGTTCGAGCTTTTCGCGCCCGCGCTCACGTCGTAAGTGTTCGCGTATGTTCCGTCTCCGGCTGCACCGTCATCGTGCGCGCCGTCATCGAAAAGGTTCTGGTCCGTTATGGTTGAACCTATTGCAAATGTCACATTGCAGTCTTTTTCCCCGACCGCCCTCACAGTCAGCGTTTTTCCGGGTCCGAGCAGTGAATTGGAATCAAGCGAGTTTGCATCGTGCCACACCGAATTAATGTCGATTGTCGTGTCGTACGTTATCGTGTCGGAGCTTTTTGCTTCAGTGTTGCTGTCAGTGTTCCATGCCGTAACGTAAACTGTTTTAAGCCCGTCGGCGCTGCTGCAGCCCGCGCCGGTGGCGATATTGAATGCTGCCGTGCTTGAATAATTGAGCCAGGAACCCCATGTGCTGTTGTTGCACGAGAACTTTAGCTTGTTGGCATCTGTTGCGTGAATGTAAAGCGTGACGTTCGCGGAATTGGTGTATGTTGCATCGGTATTTATGTTAAAATCCGCAATGCTTATTGCTGCATTGCCGCACTGCGCCAAGAGAAGCGTTATCGCGGCAAAAACCACTTTCCCGAGCAATTTCATTTGAACCAATATTAATGATTGTGTTTCATATATATAAGGTTATTTCATATTGCTCTCTTTTTCGGGAAACCCTATTTGCTTCCTGTTTTTTTTGTCATTTGGAGGATGTCGCTCTGCTCCCTGATTTTGAGTTCATACCACTGCCTCGTGTAAATTTCGCATTTTTTTTCCGTCCCTATCACATAGCAGGGCAGTTCTTCCGCGTTCATTCCCAGCGCTTCCACTTTTCCGGGTTCGAGTTCTGCGTCGATTACCGTGAGCCTGAAGAGCTCGCCCAGTTCTCTGTCCTCGAGCAGTTCCAAAAAAAGGCTTTGCAGGTAATTGGTGTTTTCGTCAAAGCTTTTTCCCACCAGTATGACGTTAAGTTCCTGCGTTGACTCCCCCGGCTCTTCCTGTGGCTTGAATAAAAAGAGAAAATTCGAGGCAATGAACGCAACAACAACCAGTGCAATTATTGCAATCACTGCCTTTCCCAGTGGCGTCAGCCTTGCCATGAATTAACACTTCAGCCTGCAGGGCAGCTTGTTACCGAGTCTTTTATTGAGGAGCACTGCACTGACTGTATTTTGACCTTTGAAGGGGTTGACTGTGCGTTTCCGTCGATATAGTCGAAGCTTCCAGCGAGCACGTTCCTGTCGGTTTTTACCTGCGTGGCGTTTCCGTCGGTGTACTGCACGTTCACCCAGAAGGAATTAAGGTCCCTCTTGCCTGTGTTTTCAACCTTTATTCTGACTCTCTGGAGGCTTGCAGTGTAAGTGCAGGAGGTAATTTTTATTCCGCCCTCGCTGCAGGTTGCCAGTTCTGACGCTGTTGCCTGCGCAGTGCTCGTCTGTTCAGTGGTGTATTCTTGCATGAATCCCCATACTAGTGCGCCTATTCCCATTGCCACCAAGAGCAGCAGAATTGTTGCAATCAAAGGGCTCACTCCTTTGTTTCCGATTCTCATTGTTCAATCACCTTTTTTAATAGGTTTTTAATTTATAAAAACTTTTTGCTTTATTCTGGACAGCTTGTTGTGGAGTCTTTTACTCCTGAGCACGAGACTGATTGCACCTTAACTTTTGTTGGCGCTGCTGTTGCTGTTCCGGCGATTACCCCGAAGGCTCCTGCCAGTAAGTCGTTTCCATCTCTTCTCTGGCTTGCATTTCCGTCCGCATACTGCACATTCACCCAAAAGTCGTTTATGTCCACCGATCCAGTATTTTCAAGCTTTATCGATACGTAGTCTGCATTAGCATCAGGATGGTAACTGCATGAGAGTATTTTGAATGATGACCTGCTGCAGTCTGCGAGTTCTTGCGAGGTTGTCGCTGCCGTGCTTGTTTGTTCTGT
>CAZKED010000004.1:37325-80349 GCA_964551725.1 uncultured archaeon
CTATTCCCATTGCTACTAGGAGTAGGAGTATTGTTGCTATTAACGGGCTCACTCCTCTGTCTCCGATATCCATTGTCCAATCACCTTTCTTTAATAGGTTTCAACTTGTGAAAATTTTTCATTCACGCCGGGCAGCTGTCTGTTGAGTCCTTTACTCCTGAGCACGAATAGGACTGAACTTTGACTGTGCTTGGCGCTGCTGTTGCTGTTCCGGCGATTACCCCGAATGCTCCCGCCAGCAGGTCGTTTCCGTCCTTTATCTGGCTTGCGCTTCCGTCCGAGTACTGCACGTTTACCCAGAAGTCGTTTATGTCAATTGAACCGGTGTTCTCGAGCTTCACCCTAACAATACTGTTGGCGCTTTCGTAACTGCATGAGAGTATTTTGAATGATGCTTTGCTGCAGTCTGCGAGTTCTTGCGAGGTTGTCGCTGCCGTGCTTGTTTGTTCTGTTGTGTATTCTTGCATGAATCCCCATACTAGTGCGCCTATTCCCATTGCTACTAGGAGTAGGAGTATTGTTGCTATTAACGGGCTCACTCCCTTTTCGTTCACCATATATCACCCCTGCTGCATTTTGTTCCATTGCTTTCTTTTTAAGCAAAACGTGGAAATAATAGCGTTAAACTCATTTAAATACCTTTGGTTTTCGGGAGGAGAATGCTGCTCTGCATTGCATGCTGCTTTTTTTTGCACAATTCAACATGTTTTTTTCCTTTTTCCCGCCTTTGCTCTCCTGCAAAACCTTTTTATTTGGGAAAAGAGTAATAGAATGGAAACAGCCAAGTTTAAGCAAAGGAAAAGTGTTTTTGAATGAAAGGCGCAAAATTCTGCATTTTATTTCTTGCATTGCTCCTCTCTTTCTTGGGAGCGAATGCCGCAGCGCCTTCCGTGACACTTGTCTTCCCCCAGGCAGGGCATTACGTTTCAAGCGACGCGAACGTCATTTTCAACGTGCAGGACGCCGACAACAACGAACTGCACTTAAAAATTGCCTATTCCGAAACCGCGGGAGCATTCGCCAACACAATTGTTTCCGACCTGAACCTTGACGATTATGCAGACCTCCCCAGTCTTGACTGCGACGACTCGAACTGGGAGGATTCAACCAGGTGCATTTACAGCTGGACAATCGGGGAAATAACCGACGGAAACTATTTCATTGACCTGAACGTTTGGGATTCCGATTACAATGCCCAGGATTCAAGTAATGCAAGTTTCATGGTCGACCAGAACGCTCCGGCCACAAGCGACAATGCTCCAGGCGGATGGCAGTCCAATCCTGTCACTGTGACCTTTTCTTGCCAGGACGGCGCGGGCGAAAGCGACTGCAATTTTTCACGCTACAGTGTTGACTACGAGGGCTGGAGCACGGGGAGCAGCGTGCGGGTTTCAGGGGACGGCAACCATTCAGTTCGGTATTATTCAGTGGACAGAGCCGGCAATGTGGAGTCAGTGCGCACAACCTATGCCGCAATCCTCGGAGGCGACCACAATTTTTCCATCGGCTTGATAATGGACGGCAACTACCGCGACTACAATGTGAAGATTCCCGGCTTTGTTTCAGACCAGAACGTGCAGCAGACTTCAACGCAAACAATTACAAGCTCAAACAGGATTGATTACGCCGCATTCCAGGGCACGAGCGATATTTTCGGCATTGTTCCCAGCGACCCAGTGTTCCATGTGGACATCACAAACGTGAATCCCGGCACTTTCAACATTTACTTCCACCAGCGCTATGACACCAATACAAAAAGGGAAATATGGGCAATGCATGGAAACTGCATTTTTTCCTACCTGGATTCAATGATGGTGATGGTGAGGAATTACACTTTCCTCACGCAGAGGAAAGAGCCAGCTTTCTGCTTTGGCGAGGATGCGGAGTACGAAATAACCGTCGGACTGGACTACTATGGGTCGGACGTTGACATTAACGGAGACCTGAGGCTGCCGAAGGGCGGGCACAATATCACAATCTCGAACGCCGGCGTGGTAAACGACAAGGTTGTATTGAATTTTGAGACTTCTTGACAGGATTTGCTGTTTTTCATTTTAGCGGAATTCCGCTTTGACTACATTTAAAAACCCCTTTTTTCTTATTATTTCCCTATGGGCAGTTTTCTTGACTCTGCAATAGATTCCGCGATTGCGGCGGAGAAAAAAAGGAAAAAAACTGCCGCGGCAATGACGCCTTTTGCGCGGAAGGAATTGAAAAATTCCGGAATGCCGGAAAGCAGAATAGTTTTGCCTGTGAAAAAGCATTTGCTCAACGAGAGAATTGCGGGCGTTGACTCCGGCTTTGTGGGGAAAAACCTCTATTCCCTTGACATTCTGCTCGTTAGGGCGCGCTCAGCAATCTTCACTTACTCCCGGGGAAAGCTCTCCAAATCCGAATACTTCCCGCTCTTTGCGTCCTTTCCGGAGCCCTTAATAAGCAATGCGGCACTGGAAAAATCCGACATTTCAACAAACAAATCACTGCAGCGCCTCAAAAAGGAAATAACACTCGCGGAAAAAGTGGTTGAGGAATTTTCTCCCCGGTACTGTTTTTTGGACGGTTCAATCGTGCCGCAGCACGCCGACAAGCCGAGGGAGAATTCCAAAATGAAGCCATTTTATTTGGAGGTAATACGCTGCTTTGAATCGCTCTTCGAAACAGCGGAAGAAAAAAAATGCGACCTCGTTGCGTGCGTTGAGGATTCAAGGGGAACGCGCTTCGGGGGCATTCTCCAGGAATGCCTTTCCGGCAGAATTCCCGGGCTTGACGCATTGAACGAATGCTATGATTCGGCAATACTCAACTATCTGCTCGGGGAATCGGAGCGCACTTTCGCTTTCCCGTATGCTTCAAATGCGAATGTGCATCCAGTGCTCAAGGATTTTTCGAAAACATGGGCAGAGAGAGTGCATGTGCTCTACCTGAAGCCGTCAGCGCTCGACAGACCATTGCGAATTGAATTCCTTTCCGAGAAAAGCAGGGTTGCGGAAAAAGCGGAAAAGCTCTCCGCCGTGGCGTTCGCTCTAAGCTCGATGCACCGCTCTTACGCGTATCCCAGCGTTCTTATAGAAGCGGATTTAAGGGCGAGACTCAAGCCCGAAGAAATAAATGTTGTTTGCGACAAAATATTTGACAGACTGGGCAGGCATTTTTTGGGTCTGAGAAGGGAAGCAAGACCGTTCTGAATGGTGTGGCAATGAAAAAAGAAAAAAAGGAAAAAGAAGAAATCGGCACGATTATTTCCACGATGGATTCGCCCTCGCCGAGCAGGATGAACTTTGTTGTTTCCCAAGGCATTGTACACCGAGGGCAGTTTGTTGAAGCGGATTATTCCGAGGGAACGCTCATTTCGCTTGTTACAAACGTGGTGAAAACGAACAAGTATTTTGAGAGGGCTGACTCGGTGAAAGAATTCGAAGCCAGGGGTTCCGCGCTCTTCGAACAGTTTCCCACTTCAGAGTGGGAATACCTTGTGGCGGAAACAAAGCCACTCGGAGTTTTCACGGAGGAAAAAATCGCGCGCTCCACTTTCCCGCCATCGCCGGGAACAAAGGTTCGCATTGCGGGAAATGAAAACCTCAAAAGTTTCTTCAGGTTTGACACCGACTCAGGCTTAATGCTCGGAAGAGTGCAGTTCCACGATTTGGATGTTTGCCTGAACATGACCCGCCTGCTCAAGAAGCACCTGGCAATCCTTTCAATAAGCGGTTCCGGAAAAAGTTATGCAACCAGTGTCCTCTTCGAAGAACTCCTGGACAGAAAAAAAGAGCACGGAAGGATTGCGTGCATAGTGCTTGACCCTCACGGGGAATACAGTTCATTTGCCGAGCCGGCGAAAAAGCCCCATGCCGATTACAGCGACAGGAGCCGCATAGTCAGGGGAAGAAACATACGCATCGGTGTGTCGAGCTTGAGCATCGGAATTCTTGCGGGAATAATTCCGGGGCTGAGCGCTGCGCAAAAAAGGGACTTGGACGAGATATTTTCAGAACTGCGCTCGGAAATGAAAGAAGGAAAAGGCCCTTTCGATTTCTCAGAAGTAAAGGAAGCAATACAGAAAAGCGAAAAAATAAAAAAGAACACAAAAGCCCCATTACTCGGCTGGTTGTCGGAACTCAGCGCGATGCGCTTGTTCGGAAAGGTGAGTTCCCCGAGTTTGCCTGATTTGGTGAACCCCGGCACTCTTACGATTATTGACCTCTCGGACATAATAAACATTCGCAAAAAGCAGATAATCGTGAGCCATTTTGCAAAGAAATTGTTCGAGGAACGCAGAAAAAAGTTCGTTCCGCCGTTTCTGCTCGTTCTGGAGGAAGCCCACCAGTTCGCGCCCGAGCAGGCGGCAAAGGAAACAGCGATTTCACGCAGCATCATTCGGACAATTGCAAGGGAAGGAAGGAAATTCGGCGCTTCCCTTTGCCTTATCTCCCAGAGACCGGTGCAGCTGGACACCACTGCCTTATCGCAATGCAATACTAAACTCATTCTCCGTGTGACGAACCCCTATGATCTGAAGCATTTGGCTGAATCGGCAGAAGCTCTCGACCAGAGAAGCATGGACATGATTACCTCGCTGCAGGTGGGGGAAGCACTAATTATCGGGGAAGCCGTGAACTATCCCCTTTTCTTCAAGGTGCGGGAGCGCAAGTCCGCTCCAAGCAAGCACGAAATTTCCTTGGAAGAAGCCGCCAAAAAATTCGAGGAAGCGCAGTCCGCAAAGGACAAAGAGACCGAGCAGTTTCTCTGACAATGTTTCAAGTTTAGGGGAAACCCGCTCTCTCAGCACCTTTTTAAAGCCGGAAAGAGCATTTTTTACTGAAATGGCTCTCAACACGTTTTACCTGGAAAGAACCGAATACTCGGAAGAAAGGAGGGAAGTGGAAGTAAAATTCAGGGGAATGGGTAAAAGCAGGTTCAGGAAATTCGCCTTCTTTCCCTCCATGAAATTTCCCTTCCCGAAAAAGAAAGAGAGTGCGCTTTCCGAAATTCTCGCTCATTATGACCCCGAAACCTTTTCCATGTCGAGGGACGGCAATTGTGCAGTTGTTACGGCCGCCACTTTTTCTCAATTGAAAAAACTGCACAAATTGCTCTCCCTTTCCCTCCAAAAAGCAATTTCGCTGATTGAACCCGAAAGGCAGTTTTTGCTCCAGAAAAAATGGAATTACTTCGACATCTTCACAATAAATTCCCCGCTCAGGCATTACCCTCTCGCTTCGGACTCCGAGCGCGGCGTTTCAGTGCTTGAAAAGATTCTGGGCGGAGAACTGGGCGAAAGCGCTCTCCGAAAAATAGCGCTTTCGAACGTTCTTGGAATCCCTTTGGAATCGGTTCCCGAAAGAAACTGGGAAAAGGGCGAGTTGTTCCTTGAAAATTCTCTCTTTCTCTTCCTCGGAAAAGTTCCAAAGAATGCCGTGCCTTCCGCTTCACTGCTCTCCGGATTAAGCGTTGGCCCGGACACAATCGACTGCGAGTGCTGCAAGCCTGCCTCGCTTTATGAAAGGAATGTCCTTCCCACTTCCACTGTACAGGTTGAATTTCTCGCCGACGGCTTTTACTTCCAGTCCTTTTTTCCGGCATTCGCCTGGGCATTCCACAATTCGCATGCAAAAAAAGACGCAAGGATGCGCAGGAAAAAAGAATTCTGTCTTCCCGGCTTTCCTGTCGGACCTTTCTTCTCCCGCCAAAGGGAAACGATTCCCCTGGCTGATGCGAAAAAAATCTCAAGGGAAGGGTTTGCAAGGATTGACGGAAAAAGCACAGAATTCCACTGGTTCTGCATGAAAAAAGAATCCCTTTTTTACAATGCGATTAAAAGAAGCGCAATGGAGAGAAAACAGCTCGAGGAAAAAATTTCAAAAATTGAAAGGAACGCATTTGTGAGAAACGGTCTTGGGGCGTTCACGCTCCTCAACAGTTCCTCCAGTCTTTCAATGCTCAGGGCATTCGCAAAGGCGCGTAAGAGCCTTGAAAATGCTGCCCTAGACTGCCTGGAAAAAAAGAACAGTGATTTTTTAGGTCCGGGACCAGCAGCGGAGTCCGGACAGGCAAAAGCAGGCAGGGCGTGCTGAGATTAACTTTTTTAATCCTTTCCCTGCACTAATTGGTAGTAACTTTTTTTGTGAATCCCTGCTGTTTGGTGTTTTAATGGACAAAATAACAAGGTTTGAAATAACGCGCTTGATTAGTGCACGGGCTTTACAGCTTTCACTGGGCGCTCCTCCCCTTGTAAAGCCAAGGGACGATTCAACTTCTTATGCTTTGGCAAAAGAGGAACTCGCCAAAGGCATACTTCCAATGTGCGTTATCAGGAGAATGCCTGACGGGAGCACTAAAAAAATAGAGGCAAACTGAGTGGTTTTTGATGGGCAAGGCAGTACCAAAAGCAGTGAAGCAGCGCGCAAAAACATTGCTGGAAAAATATTCCGAGTCGTTCAGTGATGATTTTGAAAAAAACAAGGCGGCTTTGCGCGAACTGAATCTGCCTTTTTCAAAGGTAGAGCAGAACCTCATGGCTGGCTTTATTTCAAGAAAGCTTTCAAAGTCAAGGAAAAAAGTCAGCGCAGGGGAACGAGTTCCGCGCGGGTGATTCCCTCTCTTTCCCCGCTTCTTTTGAGCATGTAAAGCGATGCATTCGCGGCTTTCTCCATTTCCTTATCATGCGTTATGAGAAAAACCTGCTCCACTATTTTCGGAAGTTCCCCGCGCATCATTTCGCTCAGCCTGCTTACGGCGTTCTCGTCTAGGTTGTGGGTCGGCTCGTCGAGAATAATCCATCCCAGGTTTCTAGCAAGCACGAGAGAGAAAGCGATCCTCAGGGTAACTGCAGCAGCGCTCCTTTCCCCGCCGCTTAGCGTTCCCTCAATGTTCACCCATTTTCCCGCGGGGGTTTTTGCTTTGAGCAGATAGTTTCCTTGGCTTATTTCGATTTTGGCGCTCTCGTAGTCCCTGTAAGGATACACTTTTTTCCACAGGCTTTCCATTGCGCTGTTTATTGTTTCAATCAGGGAGGCGCGCAGTTCCGCCTGCGCTGCCTTCAGCGCGTTGACGAAAAGCGCCATTTTTTCATCCACGGAGCGCAGCGCGCTTATTTTTCTCCCAAGTCTTTCAATCAGCTCTTTTGTTTTTTCCAGTTCTTTTTCCCTTTTTCCCTTTTCCTCCAGGAGGCTTTTCGAGGAGCGTATTCCCTCAAGCAGTGAACTGAGTCTTTCTCTTTTTTCCACGATTTTTTTCTCCATTTTCAGTGCCTTTTCCTCGTCGAACTCCAGTTCCGCAATTTTCTTTTCTGTTTCTTTCTGCTCCTTTTCCATTCCGCTGATTTCTTCAAACCTTTTGATTCCTTCAAGCGCCCTTTCAATTCTTTCCAGTTCTTTCCTTTTTTCCTCGAGCTGTTTTTCGCCGGCGGACTCTTCAAGCTCTCCTTTCCTCTCCCGCGCGGATTTGGTTTCCTTTTCCCCCAGCCGGAGTTTTTTTCCTATTTCCTCCGTTCTTTCAACGGTTTCAGCCAGGTTTTCAATTATTGTCCTCCTCTCGTTCAGCTCTTCCGCTTCCCTTTCCGCTTCCTCCTCCTTTTTCCTTATTTCCTTTTCTTTTTCGGAGAGGGCTTTCCGTTCCCTTTCGCTTTTTTCGATTTCCTCCCCCAGTTTGCCTATGAGTTCCTTTTTTTCCCGTATGAGTTCTTCCCTTGTTTTTGTTTTAAGTTCAGTCCTGCACAGCGGGCACTTTGCCCCGGACTTTTCCAGATGCTGCAGCAGCTGCATTTCCTCTTTCTTCCTTTTATCGCTGAATGCCTTCTTTTCCTCAATCGCCGAGATTTTGCCCAGGGCATCTTCGGTTTGTTTTTTCAAAACCCCTCTTTTTTCTGCATTTCCCTTTATTTTTTCCCGCAGTTTCTTTTTCTCTCTCTCTATGTTCTCCTTGCTTTCCATTCCCTTGGGAATTCTCGCGCTTAGGGTTTTTTTCTCCCCGAGCAAAAGTTCAGTGCGGGCTCTGATTTCCCTGAGTTTTGTTTCGGTTTCCCTGAGTTCCTTTGCCTTTTCTTCCAGGCAGGCGAGTTCTTCCGCCAGTTCCTTTCCTTTCGTTTCAATGCTCTCTTTTTTTTCCAAGCCCAGTTTTTCCCCGTATTCCTTTTCAATTCCCTTTATTTCCTCTCCAAGTGCCTGAATCCTGCTTTTTATGGAAATGCTTTTCTCTCTGAGCGAGTTGAATTTTTCCCTTTTTTTACGCAGTTCCTCTGCGCTTTTTTCCTCTTCAGAGAGTTCCTTTTCCCTTTCTTCTGCGCTTTTTTCCCGTCCGGCAACGCTTTCCCTTAATTCCGAGATTTCCTTTTCCAGGGAAAGCAGTTCCTTTTCGCTGAATCCTTCCCTAATGCTTTTGAGCTGCGCGTTTCTCTCCTCCGCAATCCTTTTAATAGTGTTTTTAACGCTTACAGCGTTTTTTCTCGCTTTTTCATATTTGTCCAGTTCCAGCAATTCGTCGAATTTTTCCTTTCTCTTCAGGGGGCTCAAGCGCAGAAAGTAGTCCATTTGGTTCTGCTCCGAGTAAACTGCACGCGAGAACAATTCGTAGTTCAGTTCAATCTCCCTTTCAACCGCTTCGCTTACATCGCTCACTTTGGGTCCTGCAATGAGCGTTCCGTTCCTGTAGAGTTTCCCCTCGTTTGTTTTTTTCCCGCGGAACACAATCCGCTCCACCCTGTACTCTTTTCCAGCGTAGGCGAAATCCATTTCCACTTCCGCGCTCTCTTCCACCGAGGGCTTGTCCATTATGACTGAATCTAGCTCTGCCTCCCTTCTCTGCAGCGCGGGAAACGTTCCGAACAATGCAAAGCACAATGCATCCATTGCACTGCTTTTCCCGGAGCCCATTCTCCCCACTAACACGTTTGTTCCAGCGCCGAATTCGAACTCCGAGTCCTTGTGGGAACGCCAGTTCTTCAGCCTGAGCTTTTTAATCATAGAAATAGTTAAAATGCGGAAATGTTAAATAAGAATCAGAGCAGCGTCGTAGTTTCAACTTCCACTTCGTTCACTCCGGGAATCCCCTTGACTTCTTTTTCCAGGGAGCTCATTTCCCCTTCTTTCCTGTTTGCCAGCACAACCCCGACTTTGAGTGCAAAAAGCCCGAACGCTATGGGCTCTTTCTTTATTTCCGCCACTTCCCCTGTTTTGAGACCTTTGAGCGCCCGCTCCACTTCGCCCTCCTTTCCGGGTTCGCTGGGAAAAACCTTGAGTACAACCATTACTTCGCCCATTTTTCCACCCTCACTTCAGGGCCCGATGAAGCCGCATTCCTCGCATTTGTATTCCCTGTTCGATTTCTTGCATGTATCGCAGCGGATTATTGTGCCCTTCAGGCATTTGGGGCACTTGAATTCAGTGTAATCGCTTGAAACAACCTTGTTGCATGAAGTGCATTTTCTCATTCTTCCACCAAAAAAACCCAAAGAGTTCATTTTTAAAATTCAAACAGTATTAATTCTTTCGGGGAATAAACTTTTAAATCTTCCCAGAAATACCGCAGTTGGCCCCGTAGCTTAATTGGACAGAGCACCCGGCTTCGGATAGCCTTTTCTTTTTGGAAAAAAGAAAAGCCTAGGGAAAAGAAAAAATTGCATGAAAAAAGAAATTCCCCCACGCTTGGAGAAACCGGGAGGCTGGGGGTCCGAGTCCCCCCGGGGTCATCTGCCCTTTTCTTTTAGAAAAAGAAAAGGGTAAGTTGCCCAAAAGAAAAAAACAATCCAGAAAGAAAAGGACGTGTTGCCAAAAAAGGAAATAGTTTCGGGAATCAAAGGAAGCTTTCCGTTCCTTCAAGGAAACGCGACAGGTTGTACTTGAAGAAGGCATTCGCCCTTGCCTTGCGGAGGAATTCCTTTTTCTCGAGGAATTCCGCTTTTGCCAGCGCCTTTTTCATCGGCATTTTTTCCAGTTTCCTCCGCTCCCTGAGAAAAATTTTGGCGAGCCCCAAGGCATTGGTGTGCCTCCTTTTCTCCTCCACAACCCATCTCCCTGCTTCAATCCTCGGTCCTGTTAGCGGAGTGAAATGTTTTTTCTTGAATGCTTTTGAGTTCGCCTCGTCCCAGGCAAACGGGCCCAAAAAAATCGCGGTATCGTTCAGTTCCATGGATTCAAGTTCAACAAAATAGTTTATTTCCTTTCCGTCCTCGGCGAAGAGTGCAATCCTTCTCACCAAAAAGTCCTCGCTTTCAAGCCTTTTTTGGAGCAGTTTGCTGAACCTGCGCATCTGCCCCCATATTACGTCGCTCGGCGCCTTGCTCGGAAAGGGCATCCTCAATGCGTACATTTGGTCAACGCCAATAAGCTTTCGCATTCGCTTTTTTGAAATGCTGCTCTTCCTCTTGGGGTAGAAGAATTTTTTGTGCGGTTTTTCAAGGAAAGCGCGTGCCGCAGCCACAAACCTCGCGAACTGCTCTTCGCTTAATGCCGCTGCAACATTCCTTTTCTTGTCAGTCGGGTCGATGAATGCAAGCGGGGCATCAAATTTTTTTTTGCTCCCTGTTTTTGACAGTGCCAGAGAAATGCCGGGTTTCCATTTTTTCGCCGCACTGAGGCATTCCTTAAAAGAGCCGTATTTGAGTATTAAAAGTTCCGCGAGATAACCCGAAAAGCCCTCCTTTTCTATCTTCGCACCGTAACAGTCAATCCCCTTGAGGAATGCCTTAAGAAGCCTTACTTCGCTTTTTTTCTTGGGAGTGAGCCTTTTTGAAAGGAATTGCTGGTGGAAGGGTGACCTGTCCACGGAGCTTTTGAGCCTTGACGCCTGCTTTACCTTGTAGGATGGTACAACCTCTATTTCGAAGCCGTCGATTATTCCCTTTATGTATGGGTGTTCGCTGTATTCCTCCCAGCATTCGTTGCCGCGGAACGCTTTGCGCCCTATTCTTAACCCCTCGCGTTCGAACTCCGCGCGGGGCATGCTTTCAGGAAAAAGAACGAAAATGTCAATGTCCCTGTCCCCTTTGAGGTGAGTGTCCCTTGCAATCGAGCCGCACAATTTCACTCCCGTGTGCTTTCCTTTCATTTTTTTGATTCTGTCCATTACCTTTTCCGCGGTTTCTTTTTCCTTGGCTTTTTCCCTTTCGCTCGGTGTGGCGTTCCTTAAAACTTCTTTCAGCAAGCGCTTTATTTCTTCCCACCTACCACAAAACTTTAATATAAGAAGGCATTATTATTAATTAAATTAACCTTTTGTAAACTTTAATCGTTTGGTTCTTTTGGTGGGATTTTGTCGCGTACTGGGCTCCTTGAAGTAAAAGGCGAAATGATTGATTCCTATGACAGGGTGCAGATTTTCGAGGGATTCCCCTACAAGCGCTATAAAATAATTCCGGTTTCACTGAGCGAAACGGAAAAGAAGCTTGTGAAGACTCTTTCCGCGTCGATAAGCAGGACCTATTCTTTGGACGAGATAAGGGAAAGCATTGAAATACAGAACGCGATGGATTTCTCAAACGAATTCAACAGCGAAATAGTCCAGACGATTGAAATAAACGAATTGCTCCTCAAGCTTCCGGACGAAAAACTCTACAAAGAACTCAGTGACAGCCTCTTGAAATTGTTCGAGAGGTACTTTCCAGGAATGAAGGCAAAGAACGAGGTTGCCTCGGAAATACTCAGCAATTCAATTGGCTATGGCCCGATTTCCCCGCTGGTGGACGACTCGCTGCTCGAGGAAATAATGGTGAACGGCGAGAATCTGCCTGTGTTCGTTTTCCACAAAAAGCACGGGATGTGCAAGACAAACATAGTGATGGAATCCGAGAGGCAGATACTCAAGCTTTGCTCAAAAATCGCTTTCACTGTCGGAAAAAAATTTGATGAAGCCAATCCCCTGCTTGATGCAAGGCTCCCCGACGGGAGCAGGGCGAATGCAACATTTTCCCTTGTCACTCCGTTTGGCACTTCTCTCACGGTAAGGAAGTTCACGAAAATGCCCATTTCAATCGTTGACCTCATAGCCAGCGGCACGATTTCTTCGGAAGCTGCATCCTTCCTCTGGCTTATGGTTGAGGGTCTCAAAATAGAGCCCATGAACATAATAATTGCGGGAGGGGCGAGCAGTGGAAAAACCACGCTGATGAACGCGCTTGCTACATTCATACGCTATGACGACAGGGTTATTTCAATAGAGGATACCCTGGAACTCGATTTGGGTTCAAGGGAAAACTGGATTCAAATGGAATCAAGACCGGGAACGCACAAATACGAACAGATTGAAATGGACGATTTGTTGAGGAATTCCCTGAGAATGCGCCCCGACAGGCTGCTTGTAGGAGAAGTGAGAAGCAAGGAAGCGCAGACCCTCTTTGTGGCAATGGATACAGGTCATCGCGGAATCCTGGGAACGGTGCACGCGAACACTTCGAGAGAACTGCTTCTCAGGCTTAAGAGCGCTCCAATGAACGTGCCCAACCACATGCTTTCATTGGTGAATATTTCCGTTGTAATGTTCAGGATGTATGACAGAAACCGCGGCTTAATCCGCCGGGTGAAGGAAATCGCGGAACTTGACAGAATGGAGGAAAAAATTCTGCTCAGCAACGTGTTCGAGTGGAACCGCCGCTCGGATTCGGTTGAAAAAACAAATGTTCCCTCGCGCACCCTTGACAAGCTCGCTGAAAAAGTAAACATGAAGAAAAACGAAATAAAGGAGGAACTGCTCATAAGGCAGAGGATACTCGAATGGATGCTTGAGAACAACATCCGCACCGCTCCCGAAGTGGAAAAAATAATACAGGAATACTACCTTGACCCGCAGTCCGTCCTCCAGATGGTTGCGGGCAGGATTCCCGCTAAGGACTGAGCCCTATTTTTTCAACAACAAAATATTTTGGTCCTTTTTTGCCCAGCCGCGATTCCATCAAGTCAACGCTTTTAATGCGTATCCCTTCGCTGAATTTCGCTTCGCGCAGTTTTTCAAGCAGCATTCCCACTTCC
Organism: uncultured archaeon; assembly: GCA_964551725.1. GTDB lineage: Archaea > Iainarchaeota > Iainarchaeia > Iainarchaeales > DTGL01 > JAFCFP01. The sequence goes on from CAZKED010000004.1 coordinate 50,282, forward strand.
GCAAACTTCAAGTGCCTGTTCCTTGCAATCGTCACGTGCGCGTGAAACCTTTCTTCCGTCAGTCCCAGCGCCTCGTTTATTTTTTCCGAGATTTTTCCAAGAATGCTTCCGCCTTCTCTCACGCCGAGCCATATCACTCTTTTGTTGAAGTGCCCTATTCCCTCAAGCCTTGCCTCGAAAGGGCTGAATTCCCCTACGCATTTTATTTTTCCCGCTATTCTCGGAATGTCTGCCTCTGGCAAATGCCCCAAAAACTTCATTGTAATGTGCAGGTTCTCCCTTTCAACTTTTTTCACTTCCTTTTCAGGCAGCACCCCCAGCAGTTCCCTTTCAATACTTTCCTTTGTTTTCTCGGGGAGATTGACAGCAACAAAGAGCCTTTTAGTGTTCATTCAGAGAGCTCCTTTTTGAGGTTTTTTTCGAACAGTTTAAGGCGCGCGTAATTCCTTTTTATTTTTTTGTTCGCTTCCTTCACGATGAAGTCCACGAATTCCCTTTCCACGAGTACTTTGCGCTCTTTTTTCATGGGGAAGGCGATTTCTTCCGTTCCCACGAGTTCCACCAAAAACTTCCCCTTTTTTGCAACAATCACACCGCCGCGCTTCACCCCGCTCAAATCCTTAACGCGCAGAATCCTCCCCGCGTTCTCCAGAGAGCATGTTCCAATGTGCAGTATAAAGGGCTCCATTTTGAACCATATTTCTCCCTTGGTATTTTCCTGCAATGCCTTCCACACTTTTTCTGCGCTCACTTCAGAATGCCATTTCCTGTGGAAGTATGAATCTCGCTTTTTTGTGCCCTGCAGTCCCAAAAGCATTATCCTTCCGCTGCACCCCGAGGAAGTGAAGTATTCCCTTGTTTCCGCCAGAAAATCGCATAATTCCAGCAGTTGGGGGTCCATTTTTTTCTCCTCCTCCGCGCGCTTCAGCGTTGAATAATGTCTTTTCTTCACCATTTTGAATCGGGTTTTTCCCTTTTCCTTTCCGCGCTTCTTTTTTTCCATGTTCATTCCGCTTCAATCCTTTCAATTTCCATTTTTCCTCTTTTGCCTATTTCTATAAATGCTGCTTTTCCGTTTTTTACAGCGCCAACGTTCACTGAAAGCGTGCTTCCCAGCCTTTCTTCCCCGAATGCTTCGTGCACGTGCCCGCACAGGTGCAGTAGCGGTTTTTTTTCCTCTATTATTCTCCTTACCGCACTGCTTCCTATGTGCTCTCTGTCCTGCGCCAAATCGAGACTGCTCCCGAAGGGAGGCAGGTGCGTTACGAGTATGCTTTCCCCCTGCACCAGCCCGGCGAGGCATTTCTCTATTTCTTCCTCTGAAAAATTCAGCAGCCCGGCTCTCCCCGACAGCCCGCCGCCGAAACCGCAGAATTTTTTTCCAAACAGCACTTGCTCTGAACAATGGATTGATGCATGCATTGCCTCAAGCGTTTCAAGCACTTCGTTGGAGTCCATGTTTCCGGGAACAGCGAGAACTTTGCGCGGGTGCAGAATTTTCATTATTTTCGAACAGTTTTCTTTGGGACCTAGCGATGTCAAATCCCCGCATATTAACGCGATATCGCTCTCGGGTGCTTTTTCCGCAACCCTTTTAAGTAATCCCAGGGAGTTGTGTATGTCGCTCAGCGCCAGAATTCTCATGCTTTTTCCCCTAAAACGCATTAATACAAAGGATTTTTATTCTTTCTTCGGTTTTAATTATTGGGTGCTTGATTGTGAGGAAAATTTTTCCCGTGCTTTTCCTTGTTTTCCTTTTGCAGTGCTCTTTTTCCTCTGTTTCGGTACTCCTGCCGGTCGAGCAGGTAGTGGAATCAGGCGGCACGGTTTCATTGGGCGGATTGCAGCCGGGCGAAACCCTTGAAATTTCAATTGAGAAAAAATCGGGAAGCATTGAATGGGTTTCGGCGAGAATCGACACCGATCTCCTGCCCCCGGGCTGGAATTATTCCTCAGAGAAAAGGGACAGGTCAATTCTTCTGAGAGTGCAGGTTCCGGCGGAAGCAAAAACGGCAACACAAAACCTGGGCGTAATAGCGTTCAACGACATGCTTGAGGAGAGGTTTAATGCATTGGTGAATGTGAGGAAAGGACTAATTGTTCCGGAAATCCGAGCCCTTAAAATGGAGGTTAACGTGAACGAATGCGCAAAGTACAGGCTCAGGGCGCTTAACGAGAGCATAGCCGCGCACGAAATAGAAATAAAGAGCGATTTGCCAGAGTACTGGTTTTTCCCGAGAAAAATTTCCCTCGCCCCGCATGAATCCCTTGACGCAAACCTGGAGGTTTGCGGAAAAAGCCCTGGCTACAGGGCATTCGCGTTCTTTGTTGATTCGGCGTTCAACGGGGAAAGGTTCCTTTCCTCGGAACAGGAAATGGTTGTCCTGCCGACACTGCAGGGAAAGTACACTTCGATTGGAAGCGGGTTCCCTTTCTTTTCAGTAACCCTCTTTCCCTATTACCTGGTTGATTTCTTCCTTTCCTCTGTTTCTTTTGAGACGGATTTCTCATGACCTCGCGGGAATTCTGCCTTGAACTCGTGGAAATGATAGAAAAAGGCAAAATAAAAAGCAAGCGTGAACTGAACCGCTGGAAGCAGCGCCTGGCAAAAAAGCATTCTTTGAATGAACTGCCGACAAACCCCGATATTTTGAAGTGCGCCCGCAGGAAGAGCCCCGCGCTTGTGAAAATCCTGGGAAAAAAACCCGTTAAAACCCTTTCGGGGATAGCGGTGATAGCAATAATGACCTCCCCGCATTCCTGTCCCGGGGAATGCGTTTACTGTCCCTCGAGCATGGTGGAGGAGGAAACCCCAAAGAGTTATACGGGCAGGGAGCCGGCAGCAATGCGCGCTTTGCGCTACCGCTTTGACCCCGCGCTACAGGTTGAATCCCGGCTGGAACAGCTGGAGCAGACCGCGCACTCCACTGAAAAGGTTGAATTGATTGTGATGGGCGGCACGTTCCTTTCGCAGGGCAAAGAATTTCGTGACGATTTCATGCGCAGGGCAATAAACGCCGTGAGCGGCGCAAAAGCGCGTACTCTCGCCGGCGCAAAGAAAAAAGCCGAGTCCTCGAAAAAAAGGATTACGGGAATAACATTTGAAACAAGACCAGATTACTGCTCTGAGGAGCAGGTTAAGGAAATGCTTCTCCTGGGGGGCACGCGCTGCGAGCTCGGCGTGCAGGTTTTAAGTGACGCGGTCTACAAAAAAATCAAAAGAAACCATTCTGTAAAGGACGTTGCATCGGCAACCCGCAGTCTTAAAGACGCGGGTTTTAAGGTTGCCTATCACATAATGCCCGGCCTGCCTGGCTCTTCTCCCGGCACAGACCTCGATTCTTTCAAGGAAATGTTTTTCAATGCGGACTTCAAGCCCGACATGCTCAAGCTGTATCCCTGCCTTGTGATAAAGGGCACTCCGCTGTACAAAAAATTCAAGCGCGGAGCATTCTCCCCTCTTTCCACAGAGCAAGCAATTGAACTCATTTCATCAATGAAGAGAATTGTGCCGCCTTGGGTGAGAATAATGAGAGTGCAGCGCGACATTCCCGCACAGCTCATAGAGGGGGGAGTAAAAAAGAGCAACCTGCGCCAGCTGGTTCTCAAAAGGCTTGAAGAGAGGAAAGAAAAATGTAATTGCATAAGATGCAGGGAAGCCGGCCTGTTGGAGCGAAAAGGCATTCATGCCCCACAAAAAAAAGCGCGGCTTTTTTTGGACGAATATTCGGCGAGCAATGGCACTGAGCTTTTCATTTCCCTCGAGAACAGGAACAGGAATGCACTGTTCGGTTTCTGCCGGTTCCGCGTTCCTGAGTCTTCTTACATAAAAGAAATCGGAAGAGCGAATGCCGTTGTGAGGGAACTCAGGGTTTTCGGTAAGGCGCTGCCATTGCACGAAAGGGAGCATTCAGCACTGCAGCACAAGGGAATCGGGCAGAGGCTGATGCTTGAAGCCGAGCGCCTTTCCCGGGAATTCGGCAAGCGCGGCGTAATAGTTATTTCGGGACTCGGCGTGAAAGAGTATTACAGGAACATTGGCTACCGTTCCAGGGGGGAATACCTTTACAAAAAACTTTAATATGAGTTCTGCCTTTTCTTGACTGGAGGAATGCAATGGATGCCCCAAAGGAATTCATGGAATTCGTGCAGCAGAATCCCGCATGCTATTCGATAATGCGCTCCCCCGTGCATATGGCGGTGGTGAAATCCCTCGCCCAGGGGGCAAAGGGGAAAATACAGCTGATGAGGGCATTCCCCCAGGTTGAAATGTCTGACCTGGAACTCATACTTGAGTCCCTTTTCGAAGCAGGGCTCGTGAACAAAATGCGTGTTGCCTCCTCGGAAATGTATTATTTGAATGAAAAGGGAAAAGCGTTCTTGGGGGTGTTCGAAAAGGCGAAAACAAGCATGCTTGGCACGTGAAAACAGTTTTAAATGTTTTCTTCTCTAACTTTTAAAACGCCTTTTTTTGAGGCTTTTTTTGTAATTTTAGAGGTTTTTTTTATGGGCAGTGTTTTTATTGCAACGCTGGGAAAAGGGCGAGGCACATGGGGGCATGTTGCGCGCATAATCAAAGAAGGGGATTGGAGCACAATTCTGCTTATAAGCAATGAATTCGGAAAAGAGAATTTCGCCCCGGCAAAAGAATGCTCCTGGGTAATGGTAAACAACCGCTCGGGCTTTGATGCAATGAAGGACCAGATAAAGGAAGCATTGCCTCCGGGTGAAATTTCGGTTTCCCTTTCCTCGGGGATAGGGAAAGAGCACATGGCACTGCTCGCCGCATTGAAAGAATCCGGCAGAGAGTTCAAAATTGTAGTGCTCACTGGGGACGGAATGAAGTTCTACTGATTTTCGGAACGCGCGCCTGCGTTCCGCGCAATTTTTTTATTTCCTTCCGCTCCAGTTTACTAATGCCTGGAGAAATTTTTGCATTCCTTTCCCTTGTGCTCTTGCTTGTTGTGGCAGTGCTCGCCCTCTTTCTTCTGTTCTTCTACCGCAAGTTCCGCGCCCTCGAGGCAGAGCTCTCCGCTCTCGAGTTCAAAAAGCAGTCCCAGTCCGTGAAATACGGCAAACTCACCGAGCAATGGATTCCTTTTTCCGCGGAATTCCCTTTTCCCGCGGAAGAATTCCGCTTTATTGGTTCGCCCGTGGACGGAGTAGCATTCACCGATGACAGAATAGTGTTCTGCGAGTTCAAGGCGGCGGGCTCCCGCCTCTCGGAAAAACAGAAAAGCATAAAGGAACTAGTGCGGAAAAAAATGGTGGAATGGTTAGAGTTAAAGGTCAGCTAATCATTAGGGTATTGAATAATTTGTATAAAGAGTTTTAAAGAAGGTTTGCTTTTTCGCATTATGAATAAAAATTGTAATCCATGGGAGGTTATATACTGCTAGAAAGTCAAGGTTTTTGAGATGACTAAATTTCGGATTAAGCATTTGGAAAAGGAGAGATATAAAGGGAGATATGAAATTGAATTTTATTTTAATGGAGAGTGGGAACAACTGGCATGGCTGGGGGCAGCTATAGTAGGCAAGATAAGGGCCAGAGTGTTGTTGATTGGATGGGTCATGGATTTAAAAAGCCTGATTTTAGCGGTCCCTTCGCTTTATCAATGATTTTAACTGATTTCGAAGAAACCTTGGTTATAGCAGAAGAGAACGCCCTGACTTTCAAGCCAGGATTTTTTACTTCAGGTATTTTGCTTGTTGTTTGCTCCATTTTTTGTTCGGGGTTTTTTTCAGCCATTCAGCGTATTGGTTGACGAATTCCATGCGCTGTTTTCTGTTTCTTTCCTTTTCCTCTTCCAGTTCTTTGAGGTCTTTTTCCGTTAATTCCAGTCCTTTTTCCATAAAACCGCCTCTGCCTGCTTTTCAACTCTTAGTTCACTGATTTGCTTTTTCAATAGTTTCATGTCCAAATGTTCTTTAAAAACCTGGTAGAGGTGCCTCGCATCCTCACGGTCCTTGTCGCTGCCAAGGCTCAGCTTGAATGCAATCTGCAATTCTATTTCGGATGCCCACAGTTTTTTCCTGTTGAGGACTACCTGCACTTTGTTTTTTAAGGAGTAAATGTTGTATCTTGTCTTCGGAAACTTCAGTTCAAAGTTGGGTTGAATCATTCCTTTTTCCGCGAACCTTACTGCCAGTTTTTCCTGCAGGTAATCTTTGTAAGCGCTTTCCGGGCTTGCGGCATTAATGCACTGGAAACCCTCTTTTTCGAGTTCTTTCCAGAACAACTTGAATTTTTCAAGCGGCATTTCTTTAATGAACATGTCAACATCTTCGGTGTGCCTGCTTCTCCCGAACAGTATTGCTATATACCCTGAAACAATGACGTATTCAATTTCAAGCCGGTCAAGAACTCTCACGAATTTTATGACAAGCCTATCCAGGTTTGACAGTTCTCGCTCAAACTTTATCCTGTTTTCCGTGAACTCAAATTCCATAACAAGAGGGAAAGGCAAACATAATTTAACATTTGCCATTTTCTGGGTTAATCTGCCTGAAAGGAGCATATTAATTGGAGCGGATGTAATTAATTGTCAGCTGATTCTGTAACGGAGCAAAGCAGCAATTCCGCCTATTCCTTCGAGCTGCTTTCCCGCTTCGCTTTCCGCGTCAAGTATGTGCACTTTGCCGCGCGCTTGCTCCACTTGCTGCATCAATTCCTCCAGTTCAGCGCGCTTTTCAAGAAAGAATTTGTCAAGCAGGAGCAGTTTTTTCACGCTTCCCGCAAGCACGGCTTTCTTTACCTGTTCCGGGCCATACTCTGCCAGCCCTGTTTCCCTGCCCAGTTCTGCCAGCACTTCTTCCATTATTTTTGCGTCCAGTGCAACCTGCATTTTTTCCATTATTTTTCCAGCGCGCTTGCCCTTGAGCAGTTCGTTCAGGCCCGTTACTCCAATGCTGTTGGTGCCCTCCACCAGCGTTTTTCCCCCGAATCCCTTTTCTCTGAGGAATTCCGCGAAATCGCTTTTTGTGAAGCCCGGTCCGGCAACGAGCAGCTGCTCTGTTCCCGTTTCCTCAATCTTTTTGAGCAATTTTTGGAAGAATGTATTTTCCCAGTCCCCTGCGTCGAACTGCTTTCCGCTCTTGCCACTTCTCAACGAGCCTTTCCTTTCCACCTTGAACGCGCGCAGTTCGAAAAAGTCCGCTCTTTCGTCATCCAGCAGGATGCAGAGCAATGGTTTTGCATGCGTGGTTTTTTCCGCTTTTTTCAGCCTTTCAATGTGCCTTTGCGAAAGATTTTCCTTTTCAATTTTCACCACAGTGCCTGCTTCAACTGAAAGCGAATGAGCTGCCCCGAGTTCAAGCATTTCCTGGGGTTTTCCCCCGGCGATTGTTCCGTGAATCCTGAGAACGCCACTGAATTTGTCGAATTCCGTTTCCTGTACCCTGAGCTTTATGAACATTTTTTCCCTGCGAGTTTGCTCGCCCTCCCCCCCTTTTATTTTTCTGGTGCTGCTGCCGCTGACCAAATCGCCCTTTTCAATCACTCTCTCTAGGTGCCAGAGGTCGTCCTTTGATTCAGGCATTACACGCGCAAAGCCCTTTTCCCTGTTTAACTTTATTATTCTCATCTTCTCACACCAAACTATCCACCAAAAAACAATTAAATTCTTTCACAAACGGTTTTATTATGAAAAAGGAAAGCGATGAAAGGATACGCATAGCGGTAATTGATTACAGGAAATGCGCCCCGCAGAAATGCGGATACCTGTGCATGAATGTCTGTCCAGTGAACAGGCTCGGGAAGGAATGCATTGTCAAGAGTGCGGAGAATGCTCCGCAGATTTCTGAAACGCTCTGCACGGGCTGCAGGATTTGCGTTCACAAGTGCCCTTTCAATGCAATAAGCATTGTGAACTTGTCCGCTTCTCTTGGAAAGCCGGTGCACCAGTTCGGGAAAAACGGCTTCCGCTTGTACGGGCTGCCCACGCCTTCCGATACCGGCATTGTCGGATTGATTGGAAGGAACGGCATTGGGAAGAGCACTGCGCTCAGCATTCTCGCCGGAAAAATCATTCCTAACCTGGGGGAAGGGCGGGGAAAGGATTATTCTGCAGTAACAGAGTTCTTCAAGGGCAGGGAATTGCAGGCCTTTTTTGAAAGCCTTGCGGGAAAAAAGGCAGGGGTTTCCTTCAAGCCCCAGCGCATTTCCGCCATTCCGGAAAAATTCAAGGGTTCTGTTCGAGAACTCCTGCAGCAGTTCAACGAATCAGGTAATGAGAAAACCCTGCGGCAAACAGCGGAGGAATTCTCCCTCGCTGGAATTCTTTCAAGCAGCGTTGCGAAAATTTCAGGCGGTGAACTGCAGCGCTGCGCCATTGCCGCGGCAATGTTGAAGAATGCGGAGCTTTACTTTTTCGACGAGCCCACTTCATATCTCGACGTGGGAGAAAGGCTCAGGGTGGCGAAGCAGATAAGGGCTCTTGCGCAAAAGGGAAAAAAGGTAATGGTTGTGGAGCACGATTTGGCGGTGCTTGACTACTTGAGCGATTTTGTCCATGTTTTGTTCGGACAGAAAGCCGTTTACGGGGCGATAGGCTCGAGACAGAGTGTCCGCAACGGTATAAACCAGTACTTGGAGGGATACCTCAAAACGGAGAACATACGTTTCAGGGACAGGGAAATACGCTTTGATGTACGTTCTCCCGCGAAGTCCAGCGCGAAAAAAAAGGCAATGGATTACCCTGCACTGGAAAAAAAGTTCAGGGGGTTTTTCCTCAAAGCGGAGCCGGGGACGATAATGAAAGGCGAGGTTTTGGGGATCCTCGGACCCAATGCAACAGGGAAAACAACATTCGTTAAAATGCTTGCCGGCATCCTGAAGCCGGATAACACCTCGCTGGATTCTTCTCTGCGCGTTTCCCTCAAGCCCCAGTACCTGCAGCCGGAAAGGGAAAAAACAGTGCAGGAGTTCATTGCCGAAAGCAATGTCGAGCAAAAACTGTTCAACAGCGAAGCGCTCCCTGCGTTCAATCTCAGGGAACTCCTTGAAAGAAATCTTGAAGAACTGAGCGGCGGTGAACTGCAAAAAGTTGCAGTTTCCGTTGCATTGTGCAGGGATGCTGATTTGGTGTTGCTCGACGAACCCTCGGCTTTCCTCGACATTGAGGAAAGGTTGAATGCCGCCTCGCTGATTAAATCGATTACGCTTAAGAGGGAGAATGCCTGCCTGGTCGTTGATCACGATCTATTGTTCCAGGATTTTCTCAGCGACAGGCTCATCGTGTTTGAGGGAGTTCCTTCAAGGCGGGGTCATGCCCTCCCGCCGCAGGAAATGGAATCGGGAATGAACGAGTTCCTCTCCGCTCTGGGAATTACTTTCAGGCGCGATCCGCAAACAGGCAGGCCCCGCGCTAACAAGTTCGATTCACAGAAAGACAAGGAGCAGAAAAAGAAAGACAAGTACTATTACGCCTGACTTAAATAAAAAGGGTCGTTCCTTTCTCTTTGAGCGATTGTTTTTGTTTTTATAGGTTTTCCGCCGTATTATTCCCATGAGTCTCGGCTTTTTCAAATCCCGTGCAAAGATTCGCGCCCTTCTTTCCCGCGTTCCCCGGGGGCATTCCCTTTCCGCGCTTGAAAGGGCATTCGATGAATCCATTGCGCGCAGTGCCCGCGGCTTGGAAAAAGCAGCAGTGCTTTTTTCCGGCGGCGTTGATTCCTCGCTTATTGCGAGCGCTCTCTCCGGCTTCACGGAAGTGAAGCTTTATTGTTCGGGCATGGTTGATTCGCCGGTGCTCGGAAGAGCGGAGAAAAGTTCGGGGCTCTTGGGTCTCCCGCTCGAAATTACGTCGATTGAAAGAGGGGAAATTCCCCTGCTTGCTGAAACCGTTTCGGGAGCGATTGCTTCCCGCAGCATTCTCCAGCTGCAGATTGCCCTGCCCGCATTCTGTGCCCTGCGCGCGGTGAAGAGGGATTCTTTCCATGCAATTTTTTCAGGGCAGGGCGCTGACGAGCTTTTTGCGGGCTACGTGGAATTTCTTTCGGTGCTTGAGCAGGGCGGCTATTCCGCTGTGGAGGAAAAGATAAGGGAGAAACTGCTCGGCTTTTACGAGAGGAATGCTTGCAGGGAAACGGCTCTTGCGCGCTTTTTCGGGCTTGAGCCAAAAACGCCTTTCCTTGACCGTGCCTTCATGCTCCAGGCGCTGGCTTTTCCGGCGGAGGAAAAAATTTTTTTCCCCGGTGATGCGCTGAGAAAGCATCCGTTGCGCGAACTTGCGCGCAGAAAAGGATTGCCGGAGGAAATCTGTTCAATGGAAAAAAAGGCAATTCAGTTCGATGCAGGGATTGCGGGGGAAGTGAAAAAGGCATTTGGAAAAATCAGGGGGCTTCCTGAATCCCGGACTGCACGTCGGTGATTGTGCACGGAGGTCCTGCAACGGTTTTTTCAAATGTAATGCTTCCTGAATATGAGGCGCGGAAAATTTCCTCTCCGTCCACTTCAAGCTTTTTTTCGCATTCCAGGTCCAAGTTCACCGCGCCCCCCGCCGCGGTCAAATTGCTTGCAGTGCATGTAATTCCCGTCTGGTTGAATATTTCGTTGAGGGCGTTGTTGAATTCCGCGCTCGGGTCCTCTGAGTCGTTGCAGTTCTGGAGGAAAACGCTTGTTGTTTCCTTGTCGAGCACGAAGCGCGTGTTCTGCCACACTCTTTTAACGTCCGTTATTACTGTTGCGTAGCTCGACGAAGTCTTCCTTTCAATGCTTGCCTGGGTTGAAAAAACGATGAGTATTACGACCGCGGTTGCCATCACCCCCATTGCCGCAGTGTAAATTCCTTTTTCCATCACGACACCTTCTCGCAGTAAGTGTTGTGCTCTACCGCGCCGCTTACAAAGTCCTGTACATAGAAGTATTTTTTGCACACTCCGTAATTCAAATCGTCCCATTCTGATTGCGTGGGCACGCTTCCGGGGAAAGTGTTGCCAGTGTAAAGCCCCACTGTCACTTCATCCTGTGCTTTGAGTTCGAGGTTCCTTAGCGCGGTGGTGCTTTCGAAGGCGGGCATTAAAACCCACACCGTGAGTATTGTCGTAACCGCTGTAATTGCGAGAATGCTGTCGATTGTGAAAACGAATCCTCTGTTCATTGCGAACGCCACACCCATAAAGTAACCGTTCCGGTGTCTATCCCGCACGCCCCACTCATGCAGTTTTCAAGGTTTTTCTTTGAAATCGGGCCGTTTGATGTCAGCGCTTTCCTTTCCTCCGAGTAAACGAAGGGCGCGTCTCCCACGACATCCCCCATTGAGAGCCCTCCGCTGGCATCGCTTATTTCCACCCTGAACTTGAAATCGTCAGGAATAAGCAAATCGCTTTTTGATGCAGCCGCGATTCTGCCCTTGTCAGCGCAGTTTATTATGTTGTAGAGTTTTATTCCTCCTTCATCCTGCACTTCGCAGCTGAAATCCTCGTGGTTTAGGAGCATTGCGCTTGCAACCCTGCCTACTCTCTGTGTTTCCCAGAACAATTCGTCCTGTTTCATTTTGTAATTGTTTGCCTCAGCCGCCCTCATGACAAGACCTAGCGCGAGCATCACAAGCACAAGTGAGAAAACAAAGTCCAAGCTCACTATTTGTCCCTTTTTTTCCATTGAAATCACGTGTAGTCAATGTCGAGATATTCCCCGCTGTGCACTGTGAGGAGGGGTAGCGAGGAGGGCTTTACGAGGGAAACGGTTTCCTCGATCGTTTTTTCGTTGTACTTCGCGCTTACTTTCACTATTTGCCCGCTGCCGGGGGCGTTTTCTATTGCAACCGTGCAGGGAATCCCCGAAGACTTTCCCAGCAGATGCATTTCCGGAATCCTGTAGCGTACTGTGCCCTTGGCTTCCTGCTGGTCGTATATTGCGCTGACTCCTGCTATTTCCGCCACGGATTCTGCTATTTTTTTCTCCTGGCTCCTTATGTGGATTTCGCTCTGGTGTTCGGTGAACTGCGCTGAAATCACGGAGAGAACTATTGCGATTGAGAAGAATGAAACAATTGTGAAAATGAATTCAATGCTTATCTGCCCTTTTCCAGCCCGCATGTAGTTATAATAAAAAAAGAAGTATTTAATCCTATTGCCTTTTTCCCGCGGCAATACTCAAAACCTTTCCCATTAATTCAATTCCCCGAATTCTTCCAATGCTTCCTTTTCCGCATTCCCTCTCCCCGAAGCGTTGCACGGAATCCGCTTTAATTCCCTTTCCCCATAAAAGCAGGGGAACAGGGTCTGAAGAATGGTCTTTTTTTGAGCAGGGCGTCGAGTGGTCCGCGGTAACAATTACAATTGCGTCCTCGAGTGCGAGCAGGGGTTTAAGCTCAGCGTCAATCCTTTCAATGAACCTTTTTTTTGCAGGCGCATCTCCGTCGTGCCCGAACACATCAGTTCCCTTGATGTGCACGAAAACAAAATCGTGCTTTCCTTTAAGTTCTTTTACAGCGCGGGAGATTTTTCCTTTTATGTTTGTCTGCGGCGTTCCCGTGGCTCCCCTTACATCAATCACTTTCATTCCGACCAGTGCTGCGACGCCCTTGTAAAGACCGCCGCCGGCAATGCAGCACGCATTCAATCCGTATTTCTCCCTGAAACTCCTGACTTTTTTCATTGCGCCTGCGCCCCGTGTCAGCACAAAATTTGCCTCAGGAAGTCCTCTCCTTTTCCTTTCAGCGTTCAGCGGGTGTTTTGACAGAATGCTGTGCGCTTTTTCCAGGAATTCGTTTAGAACGGAGGCAGTGAATTCCGCTTTCCCCGATCTGTCCGTTGCCTTTACTTTGAGCGCTTTTTTTCCCTCCTCGTGCGGATCGCTGTCGCTTACTTTTTCGCTGAGACCGGGACCCCGCATTACAATTGCAACGCGGTGGGAAGTGCCTGCTTTCACTAAAAATTGAATGCCCTGAATACGCATTCCGTTGAGGGCTTTTGCCAGTTTAACCGCGTTTTTTATTCTTCCGGCGCGCCTGTCCAGTATCCTCCTTTCCCGGTCAACCGTTCCCAGATTGCCTCTAAACGCCACATCACCGTGCTTTAAATTCATTTTAATGCCCAATGCTTCAATTGGACCGCGTCCGACCCTTATTTTTTTGAAATCATAGCCGAATAAAGCAAGGTGGCCGCGGTCAGAGCTTGGGGTGAGACCTTTGCCAAGCACGTCCATTATCCCGGTGATTCCCTCTGCAGCAAGTCGGTCCAGATTGGGCGTTTTGGCGGCTTCAAGCGGGGTTTTTCCCGCGAGTTCCCTGCAGGGCAAATCCCCCATCCCGTCGCAAACGACAAGCATTATTTTTGCCCTTTTTCCTTTCACGGTCACTCCGCCACGCTCCATTCAATTTCGCGCCCTTTCACGTCGAACATCCTCGCATTCTCAATATTGAATGGGTAGGAGATTATTAAATGTATTTCCCCAGTTTTTGCGAACGCCCGCAAGTCCCCGCGAGACGGCGTTGCAGCAGGACCGGGATGGGAGTGCGCGCTGCCCTTTATTGAAAAATCCACCGGCACCAGGTCCAAGCGGAATGAAGCATGCTGCTTTCCGTAAATGCTCGGAATCATTACAATTTCGTCGATTATTCCGTTTTTTCCACTGCTTCCGAGCAATGCAAAGAATTCATTGGGATAAAGATTTCGCGCGGCTTGGGCGATCGCTTCAAGCGTTGCGCGCTTTATTTTAACCGCCATAGTACTAATAACCCCCCGCACTTAATTAAAGTGAGCGTTTCCTCTTCAGAACCCCAGGTAAATAATAACGGTGGGCACCATTAAAAAAGCCATGCAGTTCGTTCTCCTGATTCCGGAGGCAATGCAGTAATACCCTATTGCGGCGCTTGCTGCCGTTGCAATCACGCCCAAAAACCCGCTCAGAAAAAGCACGAGAGGAAAAAGAAACCCGAGCACCGAGAGGTTTAGAGCGCGGTAGGGAATCGATGCAATTCTTTTGAGCAAAGCCCTTCCCAAAAAGAGCGCGGCGAAAACGGAAAAGCACATTGCAATCAGCACCGCTCCGGAAATAAGCGCGAGATGCGCTTCCTTCAGCACGACAATTTCCCTGATTGCTGCGGCAACCCCTGTCCTTGTTTTTCCGAGCGCGAATAAAACAAAAAAGGAAAAAATCAAGTTCACGGTGTTGATGCCTCCTAAAAGAACCAAGTACTGCTCGGTGCGCATTTTCCCCATAACCTTTTTCACAAGGAATGCCGCCTGCGCCGGTCCTATGCTCGGCATCAGTGAAACCGTGCTTCCCGCCATAACGCTTAGAAAGGAACCCTGCAGTGCATCCCCCGCTCCCACGCTTTCCCTTTCCACTTCCTGTTCTCTCAGCAACGGCTTTTTCCTCAGCGAATGCAGCAGCGTTGCAACAGCAAAAAACCCTATTATCAGCGGCACTAATGGATTGGGAATTGTGCCTGCCCTGAGTACGATTGTTCCTAGCAATCCGCTCAGTGCAAGCACCAGTGCAGCGCTTCCCCTCCTTCCTTTCTCCGAGAAAAGCATTGAGGCAAGCACCGCCGCAAGCACAAGGGGAATAATTGCCGGAAGCAGAAATTCAATCCTTGAAATGAACAAGAGGAAAAAAGGGGAGAGCGCGAGCGCGAGAATTCCTCCCACGAGCCCGCCCGTCACGGTAAGGCTCAGTGCCCTGAAGCCCTTTCCCCTCAGCAAATACCTATGCCCCGGCAGCACTGCCAGAAAGCTTTCAGAATCAGGCGCTCCGAGAACAATGCTCGGAATGAAATCCATAAAGGAATGCGTTACCCCCATTGCAACAATGAGTGCAATGCCATCGGGACCGGCAGCAAATGCAAAAAGCAGTATTAAAGCGGACATTGTGTTCACGTGAATGCCCGGCACCATTCCCGTAAGAGTTCCTAGCAGGCATCCGGCAAAAATGAAAAAGAGCAGTTCAATCATTTTATCTCCAACGCAACAATTTCCAGTTCGCCCCTGTATTCCTGCACTTTTCCCCTGACGGAGACAAGCGCGCCTTCCTTTACGAGTTCAGCGTGCTCCCGGCGCGGATTGAAAAGAACCACTTTCACCCTGTTGCCGTCGTTGATTCCGAAGAGTAACGCGCTTTCCCCCAGATGAGCCCATTCCACCATTCCGCGGACGCACACTTCTTTTTCCAGCATTCCCTCGTTTATTTTTCCCGCGGGAATGGGCGGGCATTCCCCCGAATAAGAGTAATAAAAGAGGAAAACTATCCCCGCCAGCCCGCACAGCAAAGCGAACTGGTTCAACCTGTGCTCTCCCAGCATTGAAAAAATTGCGCTCGGAAAAAATTAAAAACACTTATTGTTCCGCTTTTCCCGTGATTGCAACAGGCTCTTTGCCAAAAAGCTTCCTTCCGATTTTCACTTTCACCGTTTCTCCTTTCCCGTATTTCCTGTTCGTCTCAACCACGTATTTTCCTTCCCTTACCCCCGAAAAGATATCGAAAGGGATTTCGATTGCAGCGTTCTCGCTGTCGCACAGTATTACCCTGCCTTTCACCTTTCCTTTCGAAAAGAATGCTTTGAAAAAAAGAACGAATGCGAGAAGTGAAACTGCAAGCATGAGCGCAGCATTGAAGCCCGCCAGGAATCCCTCCGAGGTGAACACCAAAAAAACCGCTGCCTGCACTATAAGTAGCAGCACTCCGAAGAGAACCACGAAGGCAAACTTGTCCTCCTTGAATTCGCCGAAAACGCCGAGTGCCAGCAGTGCCAGGTAAACTACAGCGAGAGCCATTTCGCTGTAAACAAGAGATTCAACACGCCACTGAAAGCGCAGCAGTCCAAGCAAAACCATTGCCACGAGCAATACCTCGAGCAATGCAAAAAAGGCCTGCTTTTTACGCTTTTTTTCAAACTCCATTTTCAACCCTCTGCTTCCTCCGCTTTTTTGTTCAGTTCGACTGCCCTTTGCCCGGCTTCCTCCAGCGTTGCACCCAAGGCAATGAATCCGTGCCCTTTCATCTGCAGGACATTGTTTCCTGAAAGCACTTTAAGCACTTCGTCCTTCAATGCAAGGGTTCCGTAAGGTCGCTCTTTTTCCGTTTCCACAATCCCCAATTCCGAAGCATGTTTTGTTATTGCGGCGTTGTGTCCGTGCAATACTGCACTTACATCGCTTCTCGCGCCATAGATTCCCGCGTGCAGGAACGCTTCGCTTGATGGCTCGTTGTCTCCTATGGCTCTTATGGTGAGAGATGCTTCGTTCACTTCGACCACTTCCACGAGCTCGTCCTCAGTTATGCTGGAAAAGTTCCTTCCGCTCGGCGTTATAAGGAAGCCCCTGCCTGTCCTTACGGAAATGTTTCCAGCGACATCTCCGCCGGGGGAGGCAACCCCCATGCTGTGGAACTCACGGCACCATTTTATTAGTTCCGCGGCATTCTGCATTTCCCTTTCCCCTTCCAGGAATTCCACTTCAAATTTTGTTCCAGCGTATTCCTCTGCCATTAAAACAGCCCCTTTATTGATTTGCGGTTCGGTTTTATTATTCCTTCCTCGGTGATAATTCCGCGCACGTATTTGCGCGGGGTAACATCGAATCCTGGATTGAATGCTTTGCTTTTCCTGGGGGCAATTCTTTTCCCGGAGCAAAAGAGAACCTCTTTTCCGGCGCGCTCCTCTATTGGTATGTTCCCGCCTTTTTCGCACTCCAAGTCAAAAGTGCTCGTGGGAGCGGCGACATAGAACGGAATGCCGCATTCCTTTGCCAGCACCGCTTTTTCGTAAGTGCCTATTTTGTTCGCTATGTCCCCGTTTGCCGCGATGCGGTCCGCTCCCACAATGCACAAATCGATTTCGCCGCGCTGCATGTAATAGCCTGCTGCGTTGTCCGCTATGATTCTGTGCGGAATGCTCTCGTTCACAAGCTCCCATGCAGTAAGGCGCGAGCCCTGCATTCTCGGTCTTGTTTCGTCCGCGAAAACGAAAACTTTTTTCCCCTGCCTTTTCGCTGCATAGACTGGCGCGAGCGCTGAACCCCAGTCCTGCAATGCAAGCCAGCCGGCATTGCAGTGCGTTAGCATGCGCGTTCCGTTTTTCAGCAGTTTTTGACCGTGCTTTCCTATCATTTCCCCGCGTTTTGCGTACTCGTCGCTTATTTTCTCCGCCTCTTTCACCGCTGCCTTTCCCGCCTTCTCCAAGTTCTTTCCCTTTACAGCGCGCTCCACCCTTCCGATTGCCCAGAACAGGTCGAATGCTGTTGGCCTTGTGCTGCGCAGCCGCGCAAAACCTTTCTCCACATAATCGTTGAATTTTTTTCTCGGGGCTTCCAATACTGCCTGTGCCGCGCCGAATGCTGCTGCCGCTCCGATTGAGCCCGCTCCCCTTACGGTCATGTTCTCAATCGCTTTCGCTGTTTCCCTGTGGCTTTCGAGCGTTGCAATGCTGAAGCGCGCGGGAAGCGCGCACTGGTCAATCATTTTTACGGTTGAATGTTGCATCCAGACAGCGCGGAACCATTTCCTTTTCCCGCGGAATTTGACGAGCATGCTTTTAGAATTAGTTTGAAAAGAGTTTTAAGGTATTCTATCTCTTCTTTTTCCTGCGCGCCTTTTCCGCTCCGCGCCCTTTTCTGCGCAGTCCGCGGTGCTTTTTTCCCGCGCTGGTCAGGCCGCGGTGCGCTCTTCCTTTCTGCGTTTTACTGCAAATCCACTTGAGTTCCTTGTCGGAGCGTATCTCGGGAGCGGAGGTGTCCACGAGAATGACCTCAAAGTACTTGTGCTTGCCGTCTTCTCCCACAATGTAAGAATTGAGCACTTCGCAGTTGGGGAATTTCCTTGCGGCTTTTTCTTCAGCGATTGCCTGTATGTTCTTCCTTCTCGTGAGTTTTTTCACTCCCATTCTTTTGGGTCTGCGCCCGTGCCTCGGTCTTTTGTGTGCTCCGGAGCCTTTCCTCGCCTTCACCCTTGCAACGAGGATTCCTTTTTTCGCTCTGTACCCGAGTTCGCGCGCTCTTGCAATATTTGTGGGTTTTTCCACTCTCTGCACTGTGCGCTCTTGTCTCCTGAACCCCATTATTCTTTGCCTGTACAACTGCTTATAGTCCTGTTCCCCGCTTTTTTCTCCCCGAAATTCCTTTTGGAATGTTTCCTTCACATACTTCATTGAACCCATTTTTATCCCCGTGTTCGAAAATGCAAAAAGAGGTTAAAACCTTTTCTGGATTTTAATTATTCTGCTGGACAAGGATTTTAATCCTTTCGCCGCCCCCTGCGCGGAGGCAGGAATTGGAAATGGTTTCATGTTAGGGGAAAAGCGCTTCGGAGTGAAGCAAATGCCTGAAAAGGATGCGAAATGCATAAAATGCGGCAAGCCCGCGGAAGTTCTCCTTCCCTACGGACCGCAGGCGTTCTGCGCAGAGCATTTTTGCTCCCTTATAGAAGCGAGGTACGGGAAAACCGTGCGGGCATTCTCCCTCTTTCCCGCCGGCAGCAAACTGCTTTTTGCAGTCAGCGGGGGCAAGGATTCTCTCACAGCGCTGTATCTCGGACAAAAGTTTTTTTCGCAGAGAAACAAAATTTCCGCCCTTCTTATTGATGAAGGAGTGCGCGGTTACCGCAGCAAAGCTCTGGCGGTGGCGGAAAAGAACTGCGGGGAATGGGGCATTCCCTTCACGCGCATTTCTTTCCGCGAGGAATTCGGTCTTTCGATGGACGGCATTGTTAAAAAAATGCGCTCCTCGGAAGAAAACTTGGGCTCGCCGTGCGCGTTCTGCGGAACGTTGCGCCGCACTCTAATGAACAGGTACGCGCGCAAACTGCGTGCCGACAGGCTGGTGACAGGCCACAATTTGGACGACGAATGCCAGAGCATTTTAATGAATTCCCTCGATAACGATTTGCCGAGGTTTGTTAGGAGCGGCGCGGTCTCAGGAGTGAAGGAATTCAAGGGTTTCGTGCAGCGCGTCAAGCCATTGAGCGAAATCCCGGAGCACGAGATAGTGCTTTACGCTTCCTTCAAGGACATTCCCTTCCATTTCGGAGAACGCTGTCCCTACCGCGGGGAGGCAAAGAGGAACCGCTTTCGAACTCTGCTGGACGAATTGGAGGAATCCTATCCGGGCTCTAAGCATTCCCTGTGGAATTTCTTCAACGAGGTGAAGCCATTGCTTTTGGAGAGCGGGAAGTTTTCGGCGGCAAAACTGAATTCCTGCACGAAATGCGGTTCTCCCGCGCAGGGCAAAGAGTGCGATGCGTGCAGGAAGCTCCGCGCCCTGAAAAGACCGGTAAGGAAAAAGCACGGCAAAAAAAGCTGACTGTTTTGTTTTAATTATTTTCCCTAAAATTATTAGTTTGAGGGCCTGTAGTCTAGCGGTTAGGATGCGACCTTGACATGGTCGTGACGGCAGTTCGACTCTGCCCAGGCCCATTTTTTCCAGAATCAGTTCTGCGCCTATTTCCCTTTAAGACTGCTTATTGCGAGCCCCATTTCTGCGGCGAACTGTTTTTCGAATTTTTCCAGTTCGAGTATTTTGGCGTCAATGAGCTTCACCCTGTCGTTGAACTGTTCCTGCATCTGTTTGGTTGTACTGTTGAATTTCTTTATTTTCTCGTTGAATGCAGAAATGTTCTGGTCTATTACCTTAATGAACTGTTCCTTGAATACGTCCAGTTCTTTTGTTTCGCGCTTTATTTTCTCGTAGTCGATTTCCTGTTTGAGTTCCCTTGCTATTTTTTCCCTTTCCCTCTCCAACTGCTTTACCGTGAGTTCAACCCTGTGTGCGAACTCCTTCTCACGCTTTTCCACTGCAGCAGACAAGGGCTTCATTGCATCCGATACGAGTTTTTCCCTTATTTCCGCTATGCTCAGCTTGCTGTAGGGCTGCAGTCCCTGTATTATTTCCTCTCTCCTGCGTATTATTTCATTGGCTCTGTCTTCCAGAGATTTCATTTCCTTGTTGTTTTCCTCCATGAATTTCTTCATTTCGCTCTTTGTTTTTATCAGTTCGGAGTTCATGTAGGACACGAGGTGGTCCTCCACGTCCTTCAATTCTTTCTTCTTTTTCTCCAGCAGCACCAGTTTCTCAATGTAGGTTTTCATTGCCTTGTCTACTTCTTCGAGCTTTGAATCCATTTTGCCGCTGAATTCCTTGGCGGATTTTTCCAGTTTTGCGTTGATGTCGTCAGAGAGCCCTTTCCTTATTTCATCCTTTCCTTTCTCGAATTCCTGTTTCATTCCGGTTTTTTCCTTTTCGAGTTCCTCTATTTCCTTTTTCATTTCGCTTTCTAGTGCATCCACCCCCGAAAGCCTTTTGTCGATTGACTGGGTCAGGAATTTCTCTTTTTGGCTTATCCCCTCGTTTACCTTTGCCCTGATTTCCTCCATGAGTTTCTTTTTGGTGGTTTCGAGCTCTGCGAGCTTCTGCTTTATTTTTTCCGGGGAGAGGTCTTTTTTCAGTGCCTTGAGGTCCTTCACTTCCTTGTCAACCATCCCTTTCAATTCGTCGAGGTTTGACATTTTCACTCTTTCAATCCTGCTCTTCGCTTCGTCCATGAGGTCTTCTATTACCTCGGATTCGAGTTCAAGTGTTTTTGTGACCCTTTCATCCAGTTCTTTGAGTTTGCCTTCGGCGTCGTCCAAAAAAGAGTTTATTTCCTTTTTTGAGGAGGCGATGAGCTGAGTTGTTTCCCCTTTCGAGGAATTTATTAACTGAGCGGTTTCTTTTTTTGACGAATTTATCAGTTCGCTTATTTCGTTCCGCGAGCTTTCTATCAGTGCGAAGGAGTCGGATTTTGCCTTTCCGAGCACGCCCTCCATTTCCTCTAGGTGCGCCTTTTTCATTTCCGAGAACTGGGAGGCCATTTCGCCTATTTTTTGGCGTGTTTGCTCTGTTATTTCCTTTATTGTTTCTGTTTTGAGTTCGTCGAATTCCTTTTCCGTGCTGCGGACTTTTGCGCGTATGCCTTTTCTGAGTTCCGCGACGGTTTCCTGCCTTGCCTGCTCTATTGTTTTGTGGACTTCTTCCAGGTGGGATTGCTCTCTTTTTAGCCTTTCAATTTCCCCCTTTGTGTTTTGCTGCAACTGCTCGAGTTTTTCTATTTCCGCGGAGAATTCCTCGCTTTTCTTTTGCTCTTCCTTTATTTTTTCAAGGTTTGATTTTATTCTGCCGTTCAGTTTTTTGAGTTCGACAATTTTTGCGTCTATTGTTTCAGTCAGCCCTTTTTCTTTCTCCTCGATGAGTGATTTTATTTTTTCGGTCTGCAGCGCATTCTTGGAATCCACGAGGGTCTGCATTTTCTGAATTTCGCTTTTGAGCATTTTTTCCATTTTTTTCTCGGCTTCTTTTCCTTCCGAGATGCCGGAAAGTCTTTTCTCCATTTCCTCTTTTAATTTTTTCATTTCCTCGAGTTTTGCACTCATGGAGGACATTACCCCTTTTTCCCACATCCTCCTTATTTTTTCCTCGTCTTCCTTCTTTCTTTTCTCCCTGTCCTCCATTTCCGCGAGGGTTTCCCCTTTTATTTCCACGACGCCCTTCATTGCCTCCTCCGCGCGCTTTTCGGGGATTGCCCCGAACTTGATGTCCTCTGACAGTTCTCCCTTTGCCCGCGCAATCATTTTTTTTGCTTCTCTTTCGTTTAAGCCGACGTCTCTGAGGTTCTGCATTATTTCGCTTTCGCTGAGGTTGAGGTCCAGGAGTTTCCTTATGGATTCCAGTATTACTTCCGTTTTGTCCATTTCAAATCAAATAATAGTTCAAGGATTTATAAAAAGATATCCTTTCCATTCCCCGCCCTGATTGGGGGCAAAAACCTTTCCCGTTGATTGGACCGGCCGGGGCTCGAACCCGGAGCCTCGTCCAGCGTGGTCTCCTTTCTGAAGATTGCCAAGGACGCGATCTACCGTTGATCTACCGGCCCTCTTTTTTGCCTTCTCAGTTAAAGAATGTGCCAGCAAAAAGTTTTAAACAATTAGACTGCCTGGATGCTGCAGGAAATCATATTGAAATGAGTATTATGTTGTCGCCGCGCAGCATTATTTTGCTGTATTTTGCCTTAACTTCATCTGCTTTTATTTCTTCCGCTTCCTCGAGCACCAGATTCAAGTGCACGTCAAATGCTTTCAGCGTTCCGCGGATGCTCTTGTTGTCCTTCAATTTCACCAGCACCTGCTTTCCCACAGCGTTGTTCAAATCGTCGAATGGCCTTTTTGTCATTTTTTCTCCTCCTTTGCTTCTGGCTCTTTCTTCGGCTTTTTTTGTTTTCTCCTGAAAATGCTTAAAATTCTTGAGAATATTGACTGTCTGCCAACTTCCTCGAACTGGACATTCTGCCCGCTCAGGCGTGCGGCCGCTGACTGGAATGCCCTTCCTGCCGGCGAATTCGGCTTTCTCAGTATTACTGGCTTTGGGTCTTTTTCAATAAATGTCTTCCTTACCTCGGGATCGTAGGGAATCACGCCATAGCACGGCAGTTCAAGCATTTTCATTATTTCGTCCCTTGTGAGTTCGCCTTTCTCGCCGCGGACCATGTTTATTATTACCCCGAATGGTTTTGAGAGCAGTCTTTCGGCGACCATTTTTGTTTTCAGCGCGTCGGCCAGACTCGGGGAATTGGGGTGCGTTATGAGCAGGACCTGCTTTCCCGAGCTCAGAGCGGACATTACGTTTCTTTCGATTCCGGCAGGGGCATCAAGCAAAACGAAATCGTAGTTGTCCTGCACCGCCTCGATTATTCCCTTGAGGCGTTCGGAGTCGGCGCTCCTGTAGCTTTCGAGGCTCAAACCGCTCGGAATAACGTCAACCCCTTTCGGACCCGAATAAATTGCGTCTTCAACTGACGCTTCACCAATTAGCACTTCGTGCAGTGTAATGGGCGAGTTCTGCATTTTTAGCAGGAGAGAGAGGTTCGCCATTGCAATGTCCGCGTCCACGAGAAGCACCCTCTGTCCCGTCATTGCAAGGGCTATGCCCATGTTTGCGGTCAGCGTTGTCTTTCCAACGCCTCCTTTTCCCGATGCAAAAGTAATGCTTCTGCCCATTCTTCCACTTTTATCGCAGTTTTTTTCTTTTATACAATTAAGGCATAATTTTTTTTAAACCCGCCGTTGTGATTTTTTCCCCTTTTTTGCCTTTTCCGGTTCTTTTTACGCGTTATTTCTCTTCTACTCCAAAAATTCCCGCTCTCTTGAATATGTCAAAGCGCGTTTTCTCCTCCCCTTTTTTGCCCTCCATTGCCTGCTTTGCGTAGTTCTCCGAATACTTTGCGGGAATCAGGCGCGGCACTTTTTTTGAATCCAGGGGCTCTTTCACCAGAATTTTTTCCTGGAATGCCGTAATGAGGTCAAGCTGCTGCTCGGTTAGTGCGACAACGTCCATTATTCCTTTTCTCGCCAGAAGGCAGTTTAATGCCCTGGAAAGAGCGTCATCGCCGAGCATTTCCATGTCGCGGTTTACGTAATCGTAAAAAGAGCCGATTATTGCGCCTTGCTTGAAAAGGAGAACGCCTTCCTCTATTCCCTTATAGCCCTCAATTGTTACAATCGCATATCCTGTGAAGCGGGCTTCCATGAGGGAAAGCAATTTCGATTCGGCTTTCAATTCGCTTGTTTTCAGTCCTTCCTCGAGTTTCTGTCCAGCGGGCAAGTCCATTCAAACCAACCTGGCTCTGCGCTTTTGCAGTCCAAACTCCTAATATTAACTCACAAGTTATTTAAAACCATTTATTTTATATTACTTTAAAGCGCAAAGCGCAAAAAGCGCTTTTTTTTCCGTGCATTTTTTTTGCATGTTTTTTTCCCGAGGTGGGTTCAATGGAAAAAACTTTCAAAAAGGTTTCGCAGTTAAAGGACGGAAGCTACCTTTTAATCGACGGGGTTCCCTGCAGGGTTAAGGGAATGGAGGTAAGCAAGGCAGGAAGACACGGTTCGACAAAAGCGCGCATTTCCGCGTTCGGCTTGTTCGACGGGCAGAAGCGCCAGCTGTTAAAGCCCACTTCCGCGGAAATAGAAGTTCCGATAATCCAGCGCGGGAATGCCCAGGTTGTTGCAGTAATGGGCGACGTTGTGCAAATAATGGACTTGAAGAGCTATGAGTGCTTCAATGTGCAGAAGCCCAAGGAAATGGGCGGATTGAAGAGCGGCGTTGAACTCGAGTACATCCGCTTTGGAGAACAGGCAAGAGTGCTGAGAAAAAAGCAGTCCGAGTGAATTCCGCAGTGGATTGGCGGTTTCAATGAATCTTTCCTTTAAGGATTTTTCCCCGCGTGCCTGTAAGGGCAGTGCGGCAACCGAATTCGTTCCAGTGAAACCAGTGCGCCTGGACCTCGCAAGCGCTGCAGAGGCATTGCGTTGCAGCAATTCCCTCTCTCTGCATTCCGAAACCCCGAGACTGCTTCTCTTAAAGCACGCGCACTGTTCACTAAGCCTGTTTTCCACAGGCAGGGTTTTGGTTAAGGGTGCCAGGACAGAAAAGGAAGCGAAAAGCGCCCTCAAAGCGCTTTTGAAGCGCATTGCAAAGGTTTAAATTTTCCGCCTTCCTTTCTTATTAAAACATTGGGGGAGGTGGAGGAATGCCTATGAAAACAATTAAGAGCGTTGACCCTATTCAGTACGGAAAGGTAATGGCTGTCATAATGGCAATAGTTCTCTTCGTTGAGGGAATATTTTTCACAATTGTATTCACTGTTTTCGGGGCGATGGGCGGCATTGGCTCTGGAACAGCGTTTTTCGCCGGAATGGGTTTTGTTGGCGGAATTTTGTTCACAGCGGCTCTGGTAATCGGCGGTCTCGTCGGCGGCTTTGTAATGGGCGTGATTGGCGCGCTTATTTACAATTTTATTGCCTCCAAAATAGGCGGAATAAAAATAGAACTCGATTGAGTTCTTTTTTCCATTTTCAATCCTTTTGCAGTGCCTTCAAGCGCATTGCAAAGGTTTAAATATTTGCACTGCCTATTAATTACGATTTTTTTAATTCAAAGGGGGTAAGAGAAATGGCAGACAAACCGCTAGGAGTAACTCTGACAACAGTTTTGCTTGTGATAATGGGATTGCTCGGTCTAGTAGGCGGAATACTGATAATTACTTTCGGTGCAGCGTTCGGCGGAATGGTGGGACTGGCTGGAGTGACAGGAGCAGAAGGAGCAGAGGCCGCAGGAATGTTTGGAGCCATTATGGCTGCCGCGGGAGTAATAGCCATCATAATGGGGCTCATTGAAATCGTTGTAGGGATATTCGTGTGGAAGGGCGCCGGATGGGCTCGCTGGGTTGCGGTAATACTCGCAATTCTGTCGCTTTTGAGCTTCCCGATAGGCACAATAATAGGCATCGTGATTCTGTACTTCCTGTTGTTTAACAAGGATACAAAAGCCTACTTTGCCAAAGCAGGCGCCTGAAGGAAACAAGCAAATCAGGGGGCAAAACCCCCCTTTTCCCTTTTTTCAGGGGAAGGTTTAAATACTCTGATTCTGTTTATTTATTGCCTTAAAGGATTAAACGGAGGCGTTTTGGATGAAATGCATTGAAGCGATAAAAAAGCCCTTTTCCAATACAAAAACCCTTTCCATCGGCACAATCATTGGCGCGATTCCCGTTGTGCAGTTTCTTCTGGTTGGATACGTGCTCAAAACATTCGGGGAAACGATGAAGGGAAAAAGCATGCCTGCTGAATGGAAAAACTTCCCCGAACTAATAATAAAATCAATTCTCGGAATAATAATATTTTTCCTTTACTCCATTCCCGCAACGCTCATAATGCTCCTAGCGGTAACTCCTGTCCTGTCCCTGAAGTCAATTGCAGGCGCGGCGGATTTCGCTGAATCTCTTGCGGCACTGCTCGGCTCGGGCAGCATAGCATTATACTTGGGAATGCTCGTCGCGCTGGTTACAGCGCTCATGGTTCCTATGGCTCTCGCGGCATTCGCAAAAAGCGGAAAATTTTCAGAAGCATTCGCGCTCGGAAAAATTTTCAAAAAGAGCACTTCCCTGCCCGGTATCACGGCATTCGTTTACTGCATTGTGTGGTTTTTTGTGTACACTGCGGTGATTGCACTGATTGCCTATTCAGTTATTGAATTCCTGTGGGCAGTGCCCCTGCTCGCGCTTGTAATATCCGCACTCTTCGGGGGATTCTGGAATTTCACACTGCTGACAACAATGGCAACATGGTACGGGGAAGCATTCAAAAAAGCAAAGTGAGTTGCTTCCTTTCCCTTTTTATTTTTCTCTTTGCAGGCAATCCTTATTGGTTTTTATTTTCTTTCAAGCATTCTTTCCCTAAAAACCCTTTCGAAAGGTGTTAGTGTTGCCTTCGCTTAAATTCGGAAAACTCTTCGGCATTGGACTGGAACTGCACTGGAGTTTTTTGCTTGTCGCTGCATTGGTGGTTTTTTCCCTGGCATTATTCCAGCCCGGGAACCTGCTTCCCGTCATCATGTTCTTTTCACTGCTTTTCATGAGCGTTTTTTTGCACGAACTCACGCACAGCGTTGTCTCACTGCAGCGCGGCATCCGCGTGAAAAAAATAATGCTTTTGCCCATAGGCGGCGTTGCCCTCACGGAGGAAATGCCCGAAAAACCCAAGGACGAATTCCTCATAGCGGTTTCAGGTCCGCTCTTCAATTTTTCTGTTGCGGCACTGCTTTTCCTTTTCGTATCGGCATTCCCCTTGCCTTTCCCGAGCGCTTCAGCCGCGGAATTAATTGAAAGCTTTTTTTCGGGCTCCCTGCTTTTTGAGGAATCCCTGCTCTCATATCCTTTGTTCGCATTGCTCTGGATAAACATAGTGCTCGGCGCTTTCAACCTGCTGCTGCCGGCACTGCCGCTTGACGGCGGGCGCGTGTTTCGTTCCCTGCTCAGCGTAAAATTCGGCTATGTCAGGGCAACCTCGATTATAGCGAGAACGAGCACTTTTGTCGCAATACTGCTCTTTCTTTCGGTTTTCACGCTCGGAATTCTCGCACCCATTGTGGGAATAATAATCCTCTTCGGCTCCAGGGAAGAGGAACGCATTGTTAAAATGAAGCACTTTTTCAGGAACGCGCGGATTTCCGAAATCCTTGACAGGAAGCCGGTTTTGATTGAAGCGCGCCTCCCCCTCAGGGACGCAGTTGAGGAAATGCTCCGCGCGAAAAAGACCGCGTTGCTCGTTGAACTGGAAAAGGGCTACGGAGTCCTTTCCGCCAGGCAGATAATTGAAGCAGGGAAAAACTTGGACAGCCCAGCGGGAGAAACCGCGGCAAAGGTGAAGCCCGTTTCCTTGGAAGCAAAGGCAAGCGTCCTGGTTGAAAGAGTGCTGTCCCAGCGAGCCGAGCTTATCCCTGTAATGCACAAAGGCGAGCTCGCCGGGGCAATTTCCCTCCCAGAGCTGGAATCGTTCTTCCAGCTGAAAAGACTGGAAAGAATGCTCTGAGGGGAGCATTTTTTAAATTCCAAGCGCACTAATTATTGCAGTGAAAATGCCGAGGTGGGAGAGCGGCTTAATCCGCCAGCCTCGAGCCCTGCCCTTTCTTTTCTTTATTAAAGAAAAGAAAGCGTAAGTTGCGGAAAGAAAAGAAAATAGTTTCAGGGAAAAAAGGCAAGTTGCCCGAAGAAAAAATAGTTTCAAGAAAAATTTTCGCTTAGGGCGCGGCGGGAGAGCTGGTGTGCCTCTGGCACGCGGGGGTTCGAATCCCTCCCTCGGCGTCGGCCTTTTTCTTTTAAAAAAAGAAAAAGGTACGTTGCCAAAAAGAAAAATAGTTTCAGGAAAAAGAAAGCGTAAGTTGCGTAAAGAAAAACAGATTGGGGGACGGGGTAAAAGTTTTACATCGCCCTCAGCCTTTTCACCCTTTCCTCTAAGGGGGGATGCGTGCTGAAAAGGTTATTCAACCGGCTTTTTCGCCCGGTCAAAGGATTTATTATGTATAAGTGGGCGGTTGCTTTGTTAGCCGCTTCCAATGGTTCCTTGTCCGCTGCAAGCTTCTCCAGCGCGGAAGCCAGCCCTTCGGGATAGCGCGTCAGCAGCGCGCCGCTTGCATCCGCGAGGTATTCGCGCCTGCGCGACAAAGCCATTTTCATTAACACCCCTGCAATGGGCGCAAGGACTGCGAGAAGCAGCGCAATTCCTATTATTACCATGCTTCCCCCGCCTCTGTTCCTGCTCCTTCCACCCCATATAAAGGAGCGCAGCATGAAATCGCTCATTAATGCAACAATTCCGACCATTACGGTGACGAGCATCATGAAGCGTATGTCGTAATTCTTTATGTGCGACATTTCATGCGCAATCACTCCTTCAAGCTCGGCGCGGTTCATTTTCTTCAGCAAGCCAGTGGTTACGCATATTACCGCGTGCTCTGGGTCCCTGCCTGTGGCAAATGCGTTCGGCGCAGTGTCGTCAATCACGTAGCATTTCGGCTTCGAAATTCCTGCGGCTATTGCAAGCCCGTCCACCGTGTGGTATAAGTGCGGGAATTCCTCCCTTGAAGCGGGTCTCGCCCTGCTTATCGCGAGCACGATTTTGTCGGAATTGTAGTACGCTGCAATGGAAAGGATGATTGCCAGCACGATTGCAATTGCAATGCCGAGATGACCGAGAGCGAATGCCTCGCCGAAAATCCAGCCGAGGAAAACAATGAATGAAATAAACAAAAAGAAGAGGAGATAGGATGCTCTCTTGTTTCCCGCTATCTCTTCATAAATCATGGGCTTCACTTCCGTGCCTGCAGTTATGGGGTTCACTCAAAGCTGACTTTTGGAACGCTTCTTTCAACTTCCTCTATTTCAAAGTATTCCTTCTCCTTTTTGAAGCCGAATAGCCCTGCCACAATGTTCGTAGGAAAGCTCTGCAGTGCAACATCGTAATTCATCACCGAATCGTTGTAGAACTGCCTTGCATAGGCGATCTTCGCTTCTATCCCCGCGAGTTCTTCCTGCAGCATCATGAAGTTCTTGCTTGCCTTTAGGTCAGGGTAGTTTTCCGCCACAGCAAACAATGACTTTAGTGCTCCTGTCAGCATGTTGGTTGCCTTTGTTTTTTCCGCCACAGTTCCCGCTTTGAGGAATTCCGTCCTTGCCCTGGTGACCTGCTGGAACACGCTCTTTTCGTGCTTTGCGTATCCCTTCACCGTTTCAATTAAATTGGGCACCAGGTCAGCACGCTTCTTCAACTGCACGTCTATCTGGTGCCATGCGTTTTTGACACGGTTCTTTTTTGCAACGAGCACGTTGTAAAGCCCGAAGAAAATAAGCACCACCACTACTATTATTACAAGCAAAACTATTCCCGCAATAAGCACTGGGTCAAACAATGAAACCACCTCATAATTCCTTTAGATTTAATGCTCAAACCTATTTAATCTTTTCGAATAGCACTTTTCCCATGCGGGTTTTCTCCCCGCCCCCGAATTTTCCGAATTCGCATTCCGCAATGCTGCCTTTCCCAGCCCCGATCTGCTCGAGGATTTTTCCCCCCGTCTCGGGCATGAAAGGAGAGAGAAGCAGCCCGAGCACTCTGAGGGATTCCGCCAAACTGTAAAGGGTGTCGTCAAGCTTTTTTCCGCCCGATTCCCAGGGCTTTTTCTCGTTAATGAACTGGTTGCATGCCTTTGCAAAGGACATTATTTCAGCGAGCGCCAGGTGGAGTTCGAATGCCTGCATATGCTTTTTTATTTTCTCCAGCTTGAGTTTTTTTGCAAGCGCTGGGTCCATTTCTCCCGCGGGAATGCTTCCATCGCTGTATTGTTCAATCATGGATACAGTCCTGTTCAGAAGGTTGCCCAAATCGTTTGCAAGCTCGTTGTTCAGTCTGGTCGCCAATGCTTTCTCGCTAAAGTCTCCATCTTCGCCGAAGGGGATTTCTCTAACGATAAAATATCTTATGGTGTCGAGACCATATTTTTCCTTTAAGTAAATAGGGTTTATTGCGTTTCCAAGAGATTTGCTCATCTTCTGCCCATTGATTGTTAAAAAGCCGTGCACAAAAAATGTTTTAGGCAGCTCGTATCCAGCACTCATCAGCATTGCGGGCCAAATAACACAGTGAAATCTTAATATGTCCTTGGCCAAGAGGTGCAGTTCTGCTGGCCAGTTTCCTTCCGCTCCGGACACATAGTTAATTAACGCATCGAACCAAACCCAAATTTTTTGCTTTTCATCTATGGGCAGTG
>CAZKED010000005.1:0-57940 GCA_964551725.1 uncultured archaeon
GTGTTTCCTCCTTGTCCGTACCATGTTTCTCCTGTGAGTTGTAGTGGTGTTTTTGTGTGAAGTGCTTTTTCTGTGTAGTGGGTTGGCGTGATTGTTGTGTCTGTTTCACTGCAAGTGAATCCTATTGTTGTTCCGTTTGGTAGGAAGGTTGTTCCTGTTGTTGTGTCTTCCGCTGTTAAGTGTTCCATGTATTTGTTTTCCGGTTGGTTGCAAGCGGTTGTTTCCTCAAGTGTTGTGTTAATTGTTTCCGAGCCCTTCCTCCATTCAACCAGATAATCAATGCCCTCTCCGTATGTTTCCTCAGTGTTTTCTGTTATAATGGTATCTCCTTCAAACAAAGCATAGTATAGTTCTGTCGGCTGGCTTGTTTGTGTTTGGAATTTTAGTGGGTATGATTCCTTGTAGTAGAGTTTGTATAATGGGTTTTCTCCTTCCTGTTCGAGTTTTAGGTGTATTATTGTTCCGTCTTGTAGTTCTGCCGGCGTATTGTATTGGTATGTTTGGATTATTCCTATTCCGAGTGAGTCTGTGCTGAGGGGTTGTATTGTTTCTTCGCTTGCGTAAGCGGGAATGCTTTCCCCTTTTATTTCGTCCACTAAGGGTGTGGAATTTCTTTTTTTGAGGAACAGGTTTTGTGAATATTTTGTTCCTTGTTCCGAATCCAGTTCTGCAAGACTTTTTAGTTTTGAGAGGGAAACGGTTGTGTTTTCGTATCCTGTTTCTGTTTTTGTGGTTGCCAAGGTTATTGAGTATTGCCCGCTTACTGTTTCTCCCACGTTGTAGTTCCATTGGCTTAAGTCCAGTAGGTTTGTGTTTTGTAGGTTGTTTTGTGTTTCAAGTTCTTGGATGTCACTAGCATATTCTTGTGTGAAATTGTTTTTGAACGCGTCATTGTAATAGTCTCCTATTAGGAATGCCTGTGTTTCGGCAAGCGTTATTTCCCCAAGTTCTTCAATGTTCTTGCTTGCTTCTGCTGCGCTTTTTATCAGCGAGATGGTCAACTGAGAGGCGTTGCAGAAATATTCTCCGCAAGTGTTTGTTGTAACCGAGCCAAAGTCTTGTGCCAGTAATACTTTATCCAACCCGTATTCTTTTGCTTTTAACGCGGTTGCTTCCTGTACTG
Organism: uncultured archaeon; assembly: GCA_964551725.1. Lineage (GTDB taxonomy): Archaea > Iainarchaeota > Iainarchaeia > Iainarchaeales > DTGL01 > JAFCFP01. The sequence continues at coordinate 1,124 of CAZKED010000005.1, forward strand.
GCAGTGGGGGAATTTCATCTGTTACAAATTCCCCATTTCTTATTGCGAATTGCAGGTAATCAGTGCTTTCATTTCTCAAATCCTTTGAGGTTAATTTTAAGGTGTAAAAGCCGTCTTCAAAGTTTGATGGATTGATGTTGCATAGTTTTTGGGTTACAAATGAGCCTCTTGTTGTTCTATATTCGTACCCAATATATTTTGTTTCTCCTTCATATCCGTTGCATAACTGAGACCATTCATTTGGGTTTTCTCCTTCGCCGTATTCAATAGTGTATCCAGTGAATATTGCTGTTCCTTCTGTGGGCCAGAATTGGGTTAGGTTTCTGTAGTCGTTGGTGGCTATGCCTGCTATGTAGTAATTGCTGCCTTCGGGGTATATTCCTTCTAGTATGGCAAGTGGCTGGTAGAAATATAGGTCGGTTGTTTTTTCTGGTTCAAGAACCCCCAAGCCTTGTTCGTTGAAGGAGTAATCAAACTCTTCGATTGGTTCAGTGGAATTTCTAAGCACCTGCTTTAAATAAATCCATTCATCAATATCCCTTGCGTTGCTCAGGGGGATTTTGCCCTTGAAATACTCCAGAGCCAAAGCAGCCAAACCAGTCACAACACTGGCGGAAACCCCTGTCCCGCTTTCTGGAAAATAACCTTCGGGGCATAGGGAGTTCTCGGGTGCTTGCAAAACCGCTTCTCCAGACATTGCCCCGCATATAAAGTCTCCGGGCGCAACGAAATCAGGCTTTACTCTGTAGGAATTCATTCCCTGCACTATTTGAGTATATTTTCCAACTATTTCTTTTTGTAGTGTGGGTCCGTGTGAGTTGTAGCATGCGAGTTGGCTTTTTTGCGGGTTTTCATCCGAGCAGTTTTCATAAACTAGTTCTTGGTTGTAGTTTTTTGAATAAATTGAACCAACACTTAAAGCATAAACATTTCCAGCAGGACCGAAAATAAATTCGCTTTCAGTATTTCCTTCATCTCCAGAATTGGTTATTATTAATACTTTATTTCTGCTTGCGTGGTCTCTTATTCTAACCTCAAGAGATTCATATGGTTTTTGTGGTTGGACCGGGTCTGTTGTTTGTTTTAGTTTTTCATAATTGATAGCGAGCAGGATTAAATCGGGTTTGTTGGTGGTTTCTCCTTTCCCCTCTGGAGAAATGGACATTCCAATCCCTGTGAGAATGGTGTCCAAGTATGATTTTCCTTCAGAGTCTGCTATTTTGTAGTTGTATAGTGTTGCGTTGGGCGCGATTCCTGTTTCGTTTCCCGCAATTATTGTTGCAAGAGTAGTTGTGTGGCCCTCGTCATCCATTATGTCAGTTCTTTCGTAGATTTTTGAGGGTTCGGGGTATCTGTTATCCCAGAAGTCGTATTCTTCCAGATCTTGTGCTGTTCTTATCACGTTTTGGAAATATTTTATTTTTTCGCAAGTGGATGGTCTTGGGTGGAATCCTATTTGATCTGAGGGCATTGGAAAATCGTTTTCTTCGCAGTTTCCGAATTCGTCAAGTGTGTAGTCTATTCCTGTGCCGAGGATTGCTATTGTTATTCCTTGTCCTGTCTGGTTTTGAAGGTTTTCTGGTATGAGTGTTTGGGGCATTGTTCCAATACCTGTTTCCTGGAGGCTGGCTTTTTTTTCCGAGAGGCTGGCGACAATTTCGCTTACTTCTTTTTCTTTAAATGGGTTTTTTGACATGTAAATGGGAAAATTGCACATTACGTCCAATCCTTTTTCCTTCAGGGTTTTTGCCTGTTCTAGTGAAATAGCCAGAGTGGTTGATTTTGTTAGAAGCAGGTTTCTTTGCCCGAGTTCGAAGTATTTGTCTTGGTCTGTGCCGGGGCGTATTTCCAGCATTCCTTTTGCTTTTTCTATTTCCGCATCCAATTCATTGTTCAATTGTTTTTCTCTTATATCTGTTTTTATTTTTTGCATTTTTTGGTTGGCGTTTTTTAAGTGTGAAATCTGCGTTTTGAATGGGACAAGCGCTTCTGTTTCTTCGAGTTTTGCCAGCTTTCCTTCAATCCTGCCCTGCAATTCCTGTGATTGCGCGTACACTTCGAGCAATGAGGGCTTTTCCGGGTCTCCCATTGGAGAGCTTGTTAGTATGTAGCCGAAGCAGTCAGCGTTTTCCTCTCCGTTCTCTTTCTCTGCTGTTGCCATTGGGGCAAGGGAGAGGACCAGAATTAACACGATTGCAGAATAAAACAGTTTTTCCATTAAAACACCAACCCTTAAAAGTTTTTTTTGTCTTTAGGAGGGCAAAAGGCTTTTTTTACCTGTTAATAATTAGGGGGTTTTAGGGAATTTATTTGTTTTGATTGCCTGAATCCAAGCATTAACCGCGGGATTCAGTACGCTTTTGAGAAATAGCTCTTTCGCTTGGCGGGCTTTCCGCAGTAAGCGCATTTTTCTGCCTTCTGGGCATGGAATGGAATTAAGCGGTTGCTTGCCCCTGTTTCGTCCTTTATTGCTTCCTCGCATTCCCTGCGCTCACAAAAGCCCGCTAGAACGAGCTTGTTTTCTTCCAGCGCCTGCAGGAATTCACTCCTGTTCTTTGCTTCCACGGTGTTTTCCTGCAGGAATCTTTTCTGTTTTGTGAGCAATGAGCGCTGTATTTTTTCAAGCGTCTGCTTTACTGCATTCTCCAAATCTTTTTCCTTTACCGTTTCTTTCGCGTGCGAATCCCTGCGCACGAGCACAACCTGCTTCTTTGCGAGGTCTTTTGGGCCGACTTCAACGCGCAGCGGAATGCCCTTCAATTCCCATTCGTTGAATTTCCACCCAGCCGAATAAACGTCGCGGTCGTCCAGAATTGGGTTGAATGCTGCAAGCGCCTGCTTTAGTTCGCGGGCTTTTTTCAGGACTTCCTTTTTTGATTCCTCGAAAACAATGGGCACGATAACGAGCTTGTTTTCAGCGAGGCGCGGGGGAATTATTGCCCCGCGATCATCGCCGTGCGCCATTATTATAGCGCCAATTAGGCGCGTTGAAATGCCCCAGGAGGTCTGCCATGCGTATTTTTCCTTTCCATCCTCGTCCAAGAATTTAATTCCGAAGGGCTTGGAGAAATTCTGCCCCAGGAAATGGGAGGTGCCCATCTGCAGTGCTTTTCCGTTGGGCATTAAGGCTTCCATTGTGAATGTTTCCTCCGCGCCCGGAAATTTTTCCATGGGGGTTTTTTTGCCTTTTAGCACGGGAACCGCGAGCCAGTTTTCCATGAGGTCAACGTATTCGTCCAGTATGTACAATGCTTCCTTTAAGGCTTCTTCGCGTGTTGCGTGCACTGTGTGCCCTTCCTGCCACAGGAATTCGCGAGTGCGGAGAAAAGGGCGAGGGTGCTTGAATTCCCATCTCACTATGTTCACCCACTGGTTGAGCAAAAGCGGCAGGTCCCTGTGGGAGCGAATCCATTTCGCGTATGATTCGTACATTATTGTTTCCGAGGTCGGGCGGATTGCAAGGCGTTCCCTCAGCTTTGTGCTTCCCGCGTGCGTGACCCATGCGACTTCCGGTTCAAAGCCCTGCACGTGCTCCTTTTCCTTTTCGAACAGGTGCTCTGGAATGAACAGGGGAAAGTAAACGTTTTTGTGCCCCGTGCTCTTTATTTTTGAATCGAATGCCCGCTGGATTTTTTCCCAGATCTGATACGCGTTGGGCTTTAAGACCATGCTCCCGCTCACGCTCGTGTAATCAGCAAAGTCGGCTTTTTGCACCAGTTGCGTGTACCACTCGCTGAAGTCCTCTTCCTTTTTTACCGTCAGACCTAACAGCGCGCGCTTGTCGTCTTCCAAGCAGTCTTTTTTGCCTGCCATTTTTTACCACTCTGCTTTTCTTTTTGCAGTAATAATTCAACAGCGCTATTGTTTTTAATGGTTGGTTTTAGAACATGAGCAGCCATGGAAGGGAGAAAACGAATAGTGCAAACAGCAGCAGTAGCACGGCGAACAAATAGTACCACTTTTGTTTTTTTGCGGCTTTGCGGCCCTTGTACAACAGAAAAGCAGCAACCGCAATAAACGGTGCGCTGATTACTGAAACGACAAAAAGCGTTCCCACCTGCCTTTTCTGGTGCCATTCGCTGATTTTCGCTGTCAAGTATTCTTTTTTTTGCGGCGATATCCTACACTGCCCGCCTGTCCACGCACAATCCGGCTCCTGGTCTTCTTCGCAGTCTATTTGCAGGCATTTTTGCTGTGTTGCCGCTGTGAGGCATCTCGCCTGGCATTCACGCAGGGGCATTTCGTCGGGCGCCGGCAGATAAGCAAAAGCATTGATTGAAAAAAAGGCCAGCGCCAGAAAAACAGCCAAACCCAGACCGCCTTTTTCCATTCAGAACACGTAATAATTGAACGACATTATTGTTTTTAAGGGTTGGGTTCTGCCTTTTTTCTTTTAAAAAAGAAAAAAGGTAAGTTGCCAAAAAAAGAAAACCTGCTCAGTTTCTTTTTGCAGCGTGCTTTTTCTTTGCTAAAGAAAAAGCCGAGCGGGGCCGCCGAGATTTGAACTCGAGTCGCCAGCTCCCCGAGCTGGAATGATAGACCAGGCTACACTACGGCCCCAGAACTCTTACTGATTTTTTCGGCAGTGAAATTTAAAATACCGCTGGATTCAGCGGTATTTGGGGAGTATGAATTCGTCGAATTCGCTTCTCTTTTCCGGCTTCCCGGGCTTTTTGGGTTTTCGTTTTTGCACGGCTGGCTTTCCTTTTTTTGCCTTCGGCAGCCCGGTTTTCTTTTTCTTCCGCTCTTTGAATCTTTTTGCGAGAGAGCCGAGCCCTTTTTCCAGTGCTTCCGCTCTGGAGGGCATGCTGTACAACTGGAAGCCGAAGAAGACAGCCAAGGCAATGAAAAGCACTGCGAGAGCGAGAATTGTGGGAAGGGTCCAGTCGTACACCCTTTCAATGTAGGTCTGCACCGAGGTTTTTCCCGTGAAGCCCTGTTCCACCGACAGCTGAACGGAATGCTGTCCTTCGAGCGACTGGGAAAGCTTTGCAACGTATTCCCCTGTTGCGGTATTCCTCGTCATTTCGATTTTTTGTGCTTCGCCGTCTATTGAAATTGTTGCCTTTACCGTGTTTTCTTTCACTTCGCTTCCGTCGGGATAGAAGAGTTTCGCCCTCACGGTGTCGGGCATTGAAAAATCGAATGCCGCTCTTCCTTCCCCGGGATAGGTCATTTCAACGCTCAAGAGACCCGTGAGAGGAATTGTTGCGGTTTCCCTGTCGATGTATGAGTTTTCTCCCGCTCTTGCCTGCCCGTAGATTTTGAGTTCCGCTTCCCGGAATCCGTATTCGGCGGAAGGCATTTTAATGGTTGCAGTGAATTCGTCCCCTTCGCCTTTTTTGAAGGTTCCCCTTTCCCTTGTTCCCTCTATTGCGTATGAAATCCTGTCCTGGCTTGTTTCCATGCCCTGCGGGGAGAAAACCCTCGCTTTTACCGAGACCGGCTGGCGGTATCCGTACTTTTTCCCGGTGAATTCCGGTTCGAGTAATTCGACGTTGAGGAAGGGGTTTTTCTTTTGTATGGGGATTGCGAATTCCTTTTCAAGCCGGTTTCCGTGCGAGTCCTCCCCCCTGAGCAAAAGCACCAAGCCGTAGTCGAGGTCCTCCTCCGTTATTGTGTGGGAGATTGTCGCAATCGTTGCCTCTTCGTACTGCTTCATCCTGTACTTTTTTGAAAAGAATTTCGATTTGAGTTCCGCGTAGAATTCAACCTCTTCAGGCATTGCATTATTGGGGAGGAGCGGCCTCACTTCTATTTTGCCTACGGGGGAATTCAGGAAAAGCTCGTCCCTGAAGGGATTGCCCACTTCGAGTTCCGCGGACCGGAAGTAAATGGGCAGGAGAGCGTGCGTTTCGTGCAGCAATCCGTCGATTGTTGCCTCAACCTCCACTTCAAGGTATTCAATCGGGTCGAAAGCATATCCTGTTTCGAGCGTTGCGCTGAACTCTCCCGCACCCTCGCTTTCAAGGGAAAGGTCCTTTTTTCCCCTTATTTTAGCGCTCAGTTTCTCTATCTGCGAGAGCGCGACGGGATTGCCCATTTCGTCCAAAACCTTTAACTTGAGGGAGTATTTTTTGTCCTTTTCAAAGGGTGCTTTTGCGGAAATTTCGGGTTCCGTGAGCTTTGCCTTCAGTGCGGACCTTTTCACTTTAACTTTGACGCTCTGCTGTTCCCTGTTTCCGGATTCGTCGGTCACAACCACTGTTGCCGTGAACGTTTTCTCCGCTTCCCCTTCGCCCAAATAATAGGTGTGGCTTATTTCATAACCGCCTTCCACGGTTGTTCCGTCTCCGAAATGCCATTCGATTTTTATCGGCTCCCCTTCCGGGTCGCCTGCCTCCAGAGTGAAAGTGAAGGGCTCGCCTTCCCTCTGGGTTTCCCAGGGATTAACCGCAAGGCTTTTTATTTCCGGCTTTTTGTTCTGGGGAACGGGCTTGACTCCGACTTTGTTCGAATAAGCCGATTCGTTGCCTGCAGCATCAATTGCTGTAACCCTGTAATAATAAATGAGACCCGCGCTCACCGCGGTGTCGTCGAATTCGTTGAAGCCGGAAAATCCCGCTTCCACGTAATCCTCGTCGTTGGGTCCTTTTCTGTAAATCTTGTATCCCGCCATTTCCGCATTGTCAGCGGAGGAATTCCAGTTAAGGAAAACAATTTCCTCTCCGGCTTCGGCTCTCAGGTTCACGGGAGTGCTTGGCGGGACAGAGTCCTCTTCGGGCGGACTCGGGCTCGGGGACGGCGAAGGAGAAGGCGAGGGCGAAGGACTCGGAGATTGAGAAGGCAAAGGGCTGGGCGAGGGGGATGGAGAAATTTCAGGACTCGGAGACGGCGGCGGGCTGGGCACCGGAACGCATTTGTGCTCAAGGCATTCCTTTCCCAGAGGGCATTCCCCGCACTGCACGCCGCATTCCTGCACAGTTCCTGCACCGCATTCCCATTTTTTTATTTCGCAGATTTCTTCGCTTGTTTTGCACACGCACTTGTGCTCCTGTTCTGCTGAAAAGCCGAGGAATCCTTCCGGGGCAAACGTAACTAGTTCCTCGGAAGTGCATTCGTGGTAAATGTCGCAGGTGCCGCAGATTACGGCGTTACCGCAGTTGTCAATGCAGTAACCGCATTCCCATTCCGCGGAGCAGCAGTTTGTGCATTCGAGTTCGAAGCACTGGTGGTTTTCGCAGTATTCTCCTGCTGCGCACTCTCCGCATTCGATTTCCGTATTGCACCTGTTCTCTGTGCCTGAACCGCACTCCCACTGCATTCCCCCGCAGGACTTTGGAACGCACTCGCATTGGTTCTGGGAGCACTGCCATCCTTCCTCGCATTCCCCGCACTGCACGCTGCAGTCTCCCACGGAACCAGAACCACATTCCCAGTTTTCGAGAGGGCAGACTAGTGCATTGCTCTTGCACTCGCACTTGTTTTCCTCGCAAATGTGGTATTGGTCGCATGTTCCGCATTCAAGCGTGCCGTCGCATCCGTCGCTTTCGGTGCCGCATTCGAATCCCTGGGTGCACGAGGTTTTGGGCTCGCATTGGTGTTGCCTGCATTCCCCGTCCGAGCAGCCGTAGAGGCACTGCACCACTTCCGCCCACTCGCATTCCTTGCTTTTACGCCCCAAGAATTTTTCGTCCTTGCACACCCATTCTTGGTCGTTGCAGTCCGCTTCGCATTCTTCTGCCTGACCGTATTCTCCTGCCGGGCAGTGCTTTCCCTCAGGGCATTCGAGGCAGGCTATCTCGTGACCGCAGTTGTCGCTGAGACCTGCACCGCATTGCCCCAAATCATAATAGTGCCCGCAGTCCCAGCATTCCTGTATCGGGTTGAATACTTCCACCCACGTGTGCCAGTTGCCGTTGCACCACCAGCCTGGACCGTTAACGCAGGCATCCGCATCAATTTTGTATCTTCCGTTTTCCACTTTTGTCGTATCCCATTCAATGCTCAGCCCGTCGCTTGCGTCGGTGTCATTACCTATGCTTATCTTACTCGAATAGGGCGCGCCTTCTTTTTTGTACCAGAACCTCCCGATTTCCGGTCCGGAGTTTTCCAGTTCCTCCAGCACTATCGTTATCGTTCCGCTCACTTCGTCGTTTTCCTCCGGTGAAACAATTTTCACTCTCGGCGCGCTCACGTTAACCCTTTCTCTCTTGTTTGCGGGGTGCTGGTAGGCGCTCACCGCGCTGAACCACCATTCCTCGGAGCCCAGGCGCCGGTGGTGCCTTTTTCCTGCTGGATCCCTGTTGTCCGCCGTGAATTGGAGCACAATTCCGCCGTTGCAGTATTCCTCGCAGGGAATGTCGCACACGATTCGTTTCTGCTCGGCATAGCAGTTGATTGGAGAGCCCACGCATTCTGGCTGCCTCAGGTCTTGTACTGAGTCAATGTTTATGTTGCTGTAATAGGGCTCGCAGTCCTGCACCAGCTCGCTGGAATTGTTTTCGAATTTGCATCCTGGTATGGCAATAATTATTCCGGTTACTTTTTGCCCCGCGCCCCATCTGCATTCGGTTTCAAAACTCACCTCGCCCCATCCGTAATAGGTTTCCTTGGGGCTGATTGAGCAGTTGAAAGCCGCGGCTTGCTGTGCGAAAAGCAGAATTGCCAGCGCTGACAGCATCCAGCGAAGTTCCATTCAAACCAGCAAAAATAAGGGATTAATTGGTTAATATAATTAACGCTTCGCAAACCCGCGGCATTCCTGTTAGGGAGGGATAGGTTTATTAATGATGGAATTGTTATAGGGAATGTGGTTTTATGGGAATGACTGTGTGCCCGAAATGCGGTTCTTCCAATATTGATAACACTGGGCATATGACTGGCAGGGGAAGAGTTATTTACTACCCCGGCAGTGCTAAAGTGCTTGCAAGAGGAAACCAAATAATTGCCTGCTCATGCAATGACTGCGGCTACATTGAGCTGTACAAAGAAATAAAGAAATAAAACAACGCAGCAGTCCGCTGCCAGTTTTCGGCAGGTTTTTCATAATTCATACAAACAAAGAAGAAAAAAATAGAGCGCGCCAGCAAGCAGCCAAGAAAAACTTCAGTGCAGAAAAAAGAAAAGTGAGCCCGGCGGGATTCGAACCCGCGACACCCAGGTCTCACCCGGCTTAAGCCCTAAGAGCGTCACCCCAAAATTCCCACAACGAACATAAGAAAATTGGTCTGGTGCTCTGCCGACTGAGCTACGGGCCCGCTAGCATTCTTACTATTAAATTGCACAGCATAATTTAAAAAGGATTTCCAAAAACCGCTTTCCCCTGCCTGTTTTCTTTTTCCTATTTCGGTCTGCGCGTGAACCTTGAAATCCAGCCGGGTCTTTTTCTCGGCGGCTTCCTGTCAATTCTTTCACCCGCCTTGTTCGCCTGCTGTTTAACCTGGCGCCCTTCCCTTTCGATTGAGCTTTGCCTTCTCCTGCCTCCGGGAATCCTTAAGTTCATTTCTTCTGCCTCCTGCAAAAGCGGGGCCGCCGAGATTTGAACTCGAGTCGCGAGCTCCCAAAGCTCGTATGCTGGCCAGACTACACCACGGCCCCATGCCGGATTATTGAACCCCAATCATTTTTTCTTTTCGCGTTTCTTTTCACAAATTTTTTCTTTTCGCAACTCCCAATTTGAGCTTTGCTCAAATGGGCGCCAAAAAATCTTTTGATTTTTTGAGCGTACCTTTTCTTTTTCCTAAAAAGAAAAGGCAGGGCTGCACCACGGTCCCACGCTTTCGCGGTTAAGTAATTGTGCAGGGGTTAAATTTAAAATTAGCGGCAGGGCGGCGTAAATGCCGCCCCTTTGCTCTCAACACTTTTATAATTCCCCGAGAAAGTTGTTTTAAACCTTTTTCGTCTTTCCGCGCTACCTTCCCCGCGCCAATCGGGAAGGTTTTTTAACCACTTCAGCGCTTTTTTAAATGGTTCAAAATGCTTTTCTCCAGAATAGCGGAAACGTTCGAGCGCGTTGAAGCCGCAAGCTCGCGCATTAAAATGACAGGCATTCTAGCCGAACTTTTCGCCGAAGCGGGAAGCAGCGAAATAGCACGCGTTGTCTATTTGTGCCAGGGTCAGTTGGGCCCGGCTTACGAGCGCTTGGAATCCGGAATGGGGGAGAATTTCGTCGTGCAGGCGATTTCGAAAATCACGGGGCACAGCGAGCAGAAGGTGAAAGCATTCTACAAAGAAAAAGGCGACCTCGGGCTGGTGGCACAGGAACTGGTGCAGCAAAAAAAGCAGAAAAGTTTGTTTGCCGAATCGCTGTCCCTTGAAAAGGTTTTCGGCAATTTTTTGAGGATTGCCAGAGCGGAAGGAAGGGGTTCGCAGGAAGCAAAGAAAAGACTGCTCGCCGAACTGTTAAACTCTGCTTCGCCCTTGGAGGCAAAGTTTATAGTGCGCGTTCCGTTGGAAACACTGCGCTTGGGCGCGGGCGATCCCACAATAATGGATGCTCTCGCGGAGAACCACTTGGAGGAGTTCGGGAAGAAGAATGCTGCGCTCGTGAAGGCGCTTTCGAAAAAGTATGAAGGCGCGGAACTGCACAGGCAGTTGCGCGCGAAGTTGAGGGAAAGGATTGAGGCAAAGTACAACATTCACTCCGACCTGGGTTTCATTGCGGGGAAGCTCAAGGAGAGCGGACTCAAGGCACTTAAAAAAATTGAAATCACTCCCGGTATCCCCATAAGACCGACGCTTGCGGAAAGGCTGCCGACTTCAAAAAAAATAGTGGAAAAACTGGGCAAGTGTGCTGTGGAACAAAAAATCGACGGTTTCAGGATGCAGATTCACAGGGATTCCTCGAAAGTGACAGTGTTTTCCCGCCGAATGGAGGACATGACGGAGATGTTTCCCGAAGTCGTCAGCGCGGTAAAAAAGCAGGTCAGGGCAAAGCGCGCTATATTCGAGGGGGAAGCGGTTGCCTACAACGAGGAAGCCGAGCAGTTTTACCCTTTCCAGGTAACGATTCAGAGAAAGCGCAAGTACGGCGTGGAGGAATTTTCGCGGAAATTTCCCCTGAAACTGTTCCTCTTTGACCTCATGTTTTTGGAGGGCAGGAATTTGATGCAGTTGCCTTTCCGCGAGAGAAGGAAAAAACTGAAAGGCATTATTGGAAAGGGAAAGGCAATTGCTTTGACCAAACAGATTGTTACAGGCGAGGTTGAAAAAATAAACAGGTTTTTCGAGGAAAGCGTTGAAGCCGGACTGGAGGGAATCATTGCAAAGGACTTGGACGCGAAATACATTGCCGGAGCGCGCAAATTTGCCTGGATTAAACTCAAGCGCTCTTACAGGGGCGAGCTCAGTGACAGCGTGGACGCGGTGATAATCGGCTACTATAAAGGCAGGGGTCAGCGCACCAAATTCGGTCTGGGCACACTGCTCGTCGCAGCCTACAACGACGAAAAGGACCGCTTTGAATCGGTTGCAAAGATTGGAACGGGAATGAGTGAAAAGCAGTTGTCCGAGTTGGAGAATGCCCTCAGCAGAACCAGGGTGCAGAAAAAGCCCGCGAGAGTGGAATCCGGTCTTGAGCCAGATGTATGGGTTGACCCCAAGTACGTTATTGAGGTCAGGGCGGATGAAATAACCAAGAGCCCGGTGCATTCGTGTGCCCGCGATGAAATGGGCGAGGGTTTGGCTTTGCGGTTTCCGAGAATGGTTCAGTTGCGTTCCGATCGCGCGCCAGAACAGGCTACTACGACCTCTGAAATAATAAGGATGTTCGGGCAGCAGGGGAAGGTTTCAACGGAGGCGGAGTGAATGCTTGGAAGGAAACTGAGGTTTTTGGAAAAAGTGATTATTTTTGTTCTGTCTTTTGCCGCGGTTCTATTTTTCGGCGTGGTTTTCAGGATTTGGAACATTGAATGGACATTCTATCTGTTCCGCGCGGAGAAATGGGTTGAGCTTGTTTTCGTGCTTGCGGTTGCAACAGGCATTACACTGCTGTTGGTCAAGCTCTTGCAGTGGGAGTTCCGTTTCGAGCGCACTCATTAGCAAAGCGTGGCTTTTTTCACGCGGAGTTCGCCTCTCGCGCCGTCCCACTCCTTTTCCGCTTTCTCTATTCCAATCCTTTTATTGAAAAGCGGCGCGTTGACGACAAGCGTTTCCAGTTCGCCGCCCTCGCCCGCCAGTGAGAGCCCGAACTTTTCCCTGAGCGCGGCGAGATCGCCCAACGCTGCCCCATCCAGTTTTCTTCCGAGCCATCTTTCGTCCAGCCCAGCGGCGTAAACGCCCACGATGATTATTTCCATTTTTTCTGCCAGCATTTCCTCCAGCAGTTTTTCCTCGTCGCGGTGCCAGAGCGGGGCAATCGATTTTAAGCCCAGCCCCGAGGCAATGCTGTCCACTCTTTTCTTCTGGTAATTGGATGCTATTGCGCCGCTGACCACTCCTTTTATGCCGGCGCTTTTTTTGAGGTCCGAGAGTATTTCTCTTAGGACGCCGAGTTCTTTTTCCTTTCCCTCGCTTGTTTCCCCTATGACCAGCGGCAGGTTCATTGCTTTTGCCGAAAGTTCCGTCAGCGCAATGTTTGGCAGGTGGTACATGTACGAGTCTTTTGCAAGCGAGCGGATTGTTACGAGGCATTCGATGGAATGCCCTGTCTGCAGCGCGCGGTGTAACGCTAACACCGAATCCTTGCCCCCGCTGAATAATGCAGCGCAATTCATACCAATGCAGGGGAAGGATTTAATTAAAAAGATTTATTGCCTCTTTCTTTCAGCGGTGGGTTTATGTTGAGGGAATTTCTGAAAAAGCATTCGCTGGAATACGGGGATGTTATCTCGCTGGAGTTCGAGGGAAGGCAGTTCAGGGGCACTGTGCTGCCGGACAGCAATCCAAGCACGCTGGTGCTCAAACTGGAGAACGGTTACAATTCCGGCTTTGACCTCGGGCTGGTCGGGAAAGTGAGAAAGCTCGGGTCGGGGAAGGGCGTCAGCAAGGAAATGGAAGTGAAGGTAAAGACCCTGTCCGGACTGCCCAGGGTAAGCATTCTCGGAATGGGGGGCACTGTCACAAGCCGCGTAAACTATGAAATCGGCGGAGTGATAACGGATTTCACTCCCGCTGAATTGCTGTCCAAGTTTCCCGAACTTGCGAAAATAGCCCGAACTGCCCCGGTGCTTGTCGAGAACATAATGTCGGAGGACGTTTTGTACTCGCATTACTCTAAGTTAGCCCGCGCAATAAAAAAAGAAATCGATTCCGGTGCGGACGGCGTGATTGTAACGCACGGCACGGACACAATGCATTATACTGCTGCGGCGGTTTCCTTCATTTTTTCCGCGCTGCCTGTTCCCGTGCTCTTTGTGGGCTCGCAGAGGAGCAGCGACAGACCGAGTTCCGATGCAGCGGACAATCTGCTCAACGCTGTATACTTTATTGCCAACAGCGATTGGACCGGTGTTGCATTGTGCATGCACAATTCAACCAACGATAACGTTTCCGCGATTCTTCCCGGCACGCGCACCCGCAAGATGCATACCTCGCGCAGGGATGCGTTCAAGGCAATTGACTCAGAGCTGATAGCGCTCGTGAATTTCAAGGAGGAAAAAATCGAATTCCTCTCGAAGGAGCGCGCCAGAAAAAAGAAGGGCGGCAAATTCGTGCTGAAAGACAGGTTTGAGGAAAGAGTGGGAATGCTTTACTCGCATCCCGTCATTCTGCCGGAGCAGATTGAATTCTTCCGCAAGAACAAATACAAGGGTCTGGTGTTGATGGCCACAGGCATTGGGCACATGCCGATTAACACGAAGGGCACTGAAAAAAACCGCAAGGCGCTCAAGGCACTGATTGATTCCGGCTGCATTGTTTGCGTTACATCACAATGCCTTTACGGCAGAGTGCACGAGAACATTTACACGAACGCCCGCAGGCTCCATGAGCTGGGCACAGTATTCCTCAATGACATGCTTCCCGAAACAGCGTTCATAAAGCTCGCCTGGCTTTTGGGCAATGAGCCCAAGCGCGCCGCTGAATTGATGCCCGAAAATTTGCGCGGCGAATTGTCGGAGAGAAGGCTCGGGGGGGAGTTTAAGCCGGGAAAGTAGCCAACAGCAAAGGATAAATAGATTAAATGGTATTATTTATTTATAATAGGTTAAATGGTATTATTTATTTATGCCCAACCTTTCAAGGTTCAACCCGTTTAGATACTTTCATCCTCGGCGAAAGAAAAAAGGGATTTCCGCAGTGGACTTGGGGTCCGAGGATACTTTTGGTGAGATAAGGAGATTTTCCGAAAAACCAGGGAGGGCGCTTGAAGGAGTCAGCCTTTCTTTTGCGGGTGTTCCAGAGAGAAGTTTAAAGGAGAGAGAAAGGAAAGGCGCTTTGAACTCTGAGAGTAGCATAGCTCTTGTGCCTGCGAGAATCGAGAAAAGAGTTGAGGAATATCCCGCCAACACCATGCCGCATTTCAGAATGAGTTATGTTCTTTCGAGGCTTCCCGCAGAGAGCGTGACGGAATTGTTTGGCTCAAAAAGGGCATTTGCAAAGATTGCAAGAGAAGTCTACAGAGCGCTTGTGCCTGGAGGCAGGTTCAGAATTGTGGATTTCAGGGATTCCATTGAGAGAACTGTTAGAACCTTGGAGGAAGCAGGCTTTGAGGTTCGCAGGTGGCCCGCCGATGAATCGGTCTATAAAGATGGAAGACTTCCAACTTATTGGCAGCAGTATTATGCTGACGAGGCAAAAAAGGAAGTTGAAGAAGAGAATAAGAGGCGAGCCGCGCGCGGGGAAAGTAAAATGATGAAAAAGGAAGAATCAGAAAAATGGCCATGGGTTCTTGTGGCTGTTAAAAGGAAGTGAAAATTGTTCCTCGGTCCGCCCATCAATCCTCATTCTTTCGTCGGATTCATCGTCAGCTCTTCATCGGAACAATATCTAATTAATATAAAAGTGTTTAAAAAAGGGATTTTTTTCTATTTTTTCCTGTATTTGAATTTTCTGTCGTATTTTTTGTGGTCCATCCATTCGAGAACAATGCTCACTACGATGAGTTTTTGTTTTCCTACGGAATAGATTAGTCTCCATGCGTTTGGAAGGTTGTATTTCCACAGGTTGTCTATTCCGTATTTTTTCCTGTATTCTTTCGGAATGAGTTTCTTTGAAATTCTTATTCCGCAGAACGCGTTTTCCTCAATGTCCGAAAACGCCCTGGCTAGAAAGTCGTAAAGCTGCTTGTCTTCTGTTTTGCCTTCCAGTAATTTTGCGAATGCCCTCTTTACTTTGTCATCGGCAAAAATAACATGCGAGGGGAGTTTCATTTCTTTGCCCTCCAGCGCAAATCCGGTCTTTTCGTGTAATGTTCGACCAGTTTCGGGTTCCAAATCCAGATTATTGCGCCGTCCTTGTCAATTAGAATCTTGCCTGAGTATTCCAGGTAGTCGAGGATGAGGTTGAACGTCTGGTACATTGTTTTTTTTGGCAGGCTGCGCCATAATTCCGCTTTTGTCGGGTATTCCTCCGCTTTCTGTATTGCCTCTTCAACCATTAAGACAGTGTCAAGCCTCGGATAGCGGAGAATGTTTTTGGGAGCGAAAACCGTTTTGGTTCCAGCCATTTAATCACTGTATCAATTGATATAATAAGTTATTTTAAACCTTTCTGCCCGGCGGACAATTTTATATTAATTAGAGTGGATGCAATTAATTGTCAGCTCTTCATCGGAACAATAAATAATGTGCATAAAAGTGTTTTTAAGGGGTTTTGGTTTCGTGCCGGCGCGATTTCTTTTGTTTCAGCGTCTAGAGCATTCCGATTTCTTCTTTCATTTCCTTTGTTGTTTTTGTTTCCACTCTTGCCTGTTTCTTGAATTCCTTGTCGTCGCTCCAGATTATTGTGTTTTCTTTGAGGGCGCATGCGAGGTAGAGCCAGTCTTTCGGGTCCTTGGAAAGGGATGCGGCTGCCGGCAGGTAGGGCTTTAATTCCCCGTCCTCAACAAAAACAACCTGTTCCAAGAGTTTTTCGCAGAGCGATTGGAATTCAGCAGTGTTTCCATGGTATTTGTTCTCTAGGTATGAAGCGTATTTCTGGAACTCTTTGAGCAAAAATCGCGGAGCGAAAAGCCTTATCTCCGGAACAAACCAGATTCTCCGTGTAAGGCTTTTCTTCAATAATGCGGAGAAAAGGATATTGGCATCAACTGTTGCCTTCATCCAAAAGCCTCTTGGCGTGTTTTGCCATTGACTTGTCCGCTTTTGTTGAAAGCAGTTCAATGTCCTTTTCTGTCAGTGTGCTTTTTTTCGCCAGTTTTTCGGCTGTTTCAAAGTCGTGCAGTTTCTTTTCGATCATTGTGCGGATTGCGTTAGACCATCGAACCTCCGGATGCTGCTTCATTTTCTGCTTTGTCACGTCGCTTACGGAAAGGGTAATATTGGGCATAACAAATCACATAATTATTATGTGCCAATACTTATTTTAAATGTATTGTTTGGGCATTACTGGGGTTTTATATTAATTAGAGTGGTTCGCTTTAATTGTCAGCTCTTCATCGGAACAATAAATAATGTGCATAAAAGTGTTCTCTCTTGTCATCCTTAAAAAAGAAATCTTTTTAACGATTAAAATTTAATATAAGTGAGAGAGGTGATAAATATGTCAACGGAAGAAAACAAGGCTGTTGCCCGCCGCATTTTTGAAGAGATTATCAACGGGCGGAATCTGGAAGTGGTGGAAGAACTCATTGCTCCCGGTTATTTATTCCATGGCTCTGGCGGTCGCGAATTGCGCGGTCCCGAGGGATTCAAACAACTGATTTCCCAGCCCCATGCTGCCTTTCCAGATTTTCATCTCACGGTTGAGGACATAATTGCAGAGGGAGATAAAGTGGCGTGCCGTTTCTCGACCAAGGGCACACACAAAGGCGTTCTGGGCGGCATTCCGCCCACAAAGAAGCAGGTTACGAACAGGGGGATGTCGGTTTATAGAATTGCCGGCGGCAAGGTTACAGAGCACTGGGAAATCCTGGACATGCTGGGTGTTATGCATCAACTCGGCGTGATTCCGCAGGAGCAAAAGAAATAAACTTTGCACATCTAAAAAATCTTTTTGCATTGCGTGCTGGCTGCGTCTCTTCAGCACGCCGCAATGCGGTGAAATTTGCAAAAATTCCGCTTTTTGCCGAAATTTCCTCCTTTTCCGGGAAAGTTTTAAAAGGGGAGCGAATGCCGCGGCATAGGTTTAAATCCTTTTTCTTGCTTGGATAATAGCGGGTTTGAATTGAAAGCAAAAAAGGGCAGAAAGAAGGAAAAAACCCGGAAAACAAAAAGCAAAAAAAAGCAAAAAAATTCTTTTTCTTTGACCGATGTCGTGAGCATCAAAGATTTCTCGAAGCGGGACATTCTCGCGGTGTTAAAACAAGCGGGGGAAATGGAAGTAATGCCGCGCGCCCAGAAAGCAAAAATTCTCGAAAACAAAGTTATTGCCTCCTTGTTCTTCGAGCCGAGCACCCGCACTCGCCTCAGCTTTGAAACAGCAATACAGAATCTCGGCGGAAGAGTGATAGGGTTCGCGGACGCGGGCGTTTCAAGCACCAAAAAGGGTGAATCCTTAAGCGACAGCATCCGCACCGTGGCAGGTTACTGCGACGCTATTGTAATGCGCCACTACATCGAGGGCGCCGCGCGCAGGGCGGCAGAGGTTTCAAGGGTGCCGGTGCTCAACGGCGGCGACGGTGCCAACCAGCATCCCACACAGACATTGCTGGACCTGTACACCATACAGAAAGCGTTCGGCAGAATTTACGGTCTCACAATAGGACTGCTCGGCGACCTGAAGTATGGCAGGACAGTGCATTCGCTTGCTGTGGCATTGACAAAATTCGACAACATCAAGCTTGTTTTCATTTCCCCGGAAATGCTCAAAATGCCCCATCACGTCAAAACGGAAATAAAGGACAAGGTGTTCTTCAAGGAAACAGCGAACCTGGAGCGCTATCTTCCCAAGCTTGATTTGCTCTATGCAACGCGGATTCAGAAGGAAAGGTTCCCCGACCCGACGGAATACGAAAAGGTGAAGGATGCATTCGTGCTCGACCTCTCGGTTTTGGAGGGCGCGCAGAAACACCTAAAAATAATGCATCCCCTGCCGAGGGTCAACGAAATTAATCCGGAACTGGATGCAACAGAGCACGCGATTTACTTCGAGCAGGCAAGGAACGGCGTACCCGTGAGGGAGGCGTTACTCTACCTGTTGAGGGATGTGAGAAAATGGTGAAGAAACTGGAGAAAGGGCTTTACATAAAGCCGATTGACCGCGGCACGACAATCGACCACCTTTCGCCGAATTCGGCGCTCAAGGTTCTCAGGATTGTTGGCATGGGTGAGGCAGCGGTTACCGTGGCAATTAGGGTGCCGAGTCACAAGATGGGGGTAAAGGACTTGGTGTTCGTGGAGAACAAGTTTTTGAGCGACGAGGAAATCGCAAAGGTTGCACTCGTTGCAAGGAACGCCACGGTGAACCTGATAAAAAAGGGGGAAGTTTTCAGGAAAGTAAAGCTCGGTCTCCCCGAGAGAGCAGTGGGAATCCTTGAATGCATCAACCCCAAATGCATTACGAACAAGGAAAAAGACATACAGACGGTTTTCGAAATTTCGAAGGACCCCGTCGAGGCAAAGTGCCTGTACTGCGAGAAAACAATGAACGAAGAGGAAATCGCCGCGAGAATTAAAGGGTAATTGAATGGGCGCCGAATTCGACCTAGTGCTTGACAGCGCTAATTTCCTGTACCGCGGAAAAGCCCGCAAAAAATGCATAGGAATCCGCGACGGAAAAATTTCGCGGGTAAAAGGCAGGCTCACCGCCGAAAAAAGAATGAGGTGCTCGCGCCTCTTTGTCCTGCCCGGTTTGGTTGATGTGCATGTGCATTTCCGCGTGCCGGGAGCGGGACAAAAAGAGGACTGGCTGCACGGTTCCAGGGCGGCACTGCACGGCGGCGTTACGTCCGTTCTCGACATGCCCAATAATACGCCGGGAATTTGCACCGCGCGGAAACTCAAAAAAAAGCGCGCCATTGTAAAAAAGAAAGCGGGAGTGAATTTCGGCCTGCACTTCGGTGCCTCGCCCGAACACCTGGATGAAATTCAAAGAGCAAAGAATTTCGCAGCGCTGAAAATATTCATGGGTTCCTCGACAGGCACGCTTCTCCTGGACAAGCGCACTGAACAGAAAAAGGCGTTCTCCCTTGCAGAAAAAGCGGGAAAAATCGCAATGGTGCACGCCGAAGACGAACAGATAATAAAAAAAAACCTGGCGACGGCGAAAAGAAACGGGAAGAACGACATTCGCTTCCATTCAAAAATCCGTTCGGTTGAAGCCGAGGAAAAAGCTGTAAAGCGCGCTTTGCAGTTGCAGCGGGAATGCGGGAACAGGCTGCATGTATGCCATGTCTCAAGCGCCCGTGCACTCGAACTTCTTAAAAAAGCCAAGCCGGAGGCAGCGGGAAAGATTTCCTGCGGTGTCACGCCGCACCATTTGTTTCTCGCGGAAGACGACGCGGTATCGCTGGGAAACCTCGCGAAAGTTAACCCCTCGCTCAAGAGCAGGGCGGATTGCAGGGCGTTGTGGAACGCGCTTTTGCGTGGCACAGTAGACCTGGTTGCTTCCGATCATGCCCCGCACACTTTCGGGGAAAAGAATACCGACTATTTCAGCGCGCCGAGCGGCGTTCCGGGAGTTGAAACAATGCTTCCATTGCTGCTTAACGCTGTTAACAGCGGGCTGCTGCCGATGGGGAAGGTTGTTGAATGCTGTTGCGAGAATCCCGCGCGCCTCTTCGGTCTCCAGGGAAAAGGGCGGATTGAAGTGAATGCTGACGCCGACCTGGTTGTCGTGGACATGAAAAAAGAGCATTCCCTCAGGGGAAAGGAATTGTTCTCAAAGTGCATGTGGACTCCCTTTGAGGGAATGCGCCTGAAGGGCTGTGTGGAAAAAACGCTTCTGGCAGGTGAAATCTTGTTTGACGGCGAGCAAATAGTTAGCGATAAAAAAGGAAGCGAGTTAATGTTTTAGGGGGTGTTTTTTTTTGGATTCCTGGGAGGTTGCTGAAATCCTGCTCAAAATAAAAGCAGTGACATTGAGTCCGGGCAAGCCCTACCGTTACGCTTCGGGCATTTTGTCCCCAATCTACACCGACAACAGGCTGCTGATGGGCTATCCGAAAGAGCGCGCGAAAATAATCGATTCAATGGCAGCGCTGATTGCGGGAAAGGGGATAAAGGCGGATGTTGTTGCGGGCACCGCGACAGCGGGAATACCGCATGCAGCATGGCTCGCGGGAAAACTTGAAAAGCCCATGGTGTACGTGCGTTCGAAAGAAAAAGAGCACGGAAAGGAAAACAAAATAGAAGGTCGCGTTGAAAAAGGATGGAATGCGGTTGTGGTCGAAGACCTCATAAGCACGGGCGGCAGTTCAATTGCAACAGTGCAGGGGCTGCGCGGCGCGGGTCTGACGGTGAACGATATTGTGGCGATTTTCACCTACGAAATGCGGGCGTCAGAGGAAAAATTCTCCGCCGAAAAAATCAGGCTGAATGCCCTCACCGGCTTTTCAACGATGATTGAAACCGCCGCAGCCGGGAATTACATCTCCCAAGAGGAGAAAAAAATCGCACTGGAGTGGAACAAGGACCCGGCGGACTGGGGCAAGAAAATGGGTTTTGAATAGGTGGCAAAATGGAGTACTCTGAATTGCTGAAAGAATCAGCGGAAAAAAACAAGAGCATTGTGTGCATGGGCATCGACCCTTTGCTTGACAGGATTCCGCTGAAGGGAAAGCCGGTGGAGGACACGCTTGTTGAATTCTATTCCCAGATAATTGAGGCAGCCAGCCAAGAGAACTGCATGCCCTCCGCTTTCAAGCCAAATTACGCTTTTTTTGCACAGTACGGTTTTGCGGGTCTCCGGGCGCTCAAGAAAATAATTGAATTGGTTAAGGGAACAGGCGTTCCGTTAATTTTGGACGTGAAGCGCGCTGACATAGGAAAGACAAGCAAAGCGTACGGCAGAGAAATTTTCGAGTTCTGGCAGGCGGACTGTGCAACAATCCAGCCCTACATGGGCTCTGACTCAGTGCAGCCATTCGTTGAATGGTGCGAGCAGAAAGGCAAGGGTTTGTATTTGCTGAACAGGACTTCCAACAAAGGTGCAACGGATTTTCAGAACCTTAAAACCGAGACAGGCAATCCGTTGTATCTGGACATTTCAAAAAAGCTCGTTGAATGGGGTGCGAAAAGCAGGGGCAATCTCGGCGCGGTTGTAGGTGCCACTTCTCCAGCCGAATTGGAGGCAATTTGTAATTACTTTGTTAAAAATTCCCAGTTCGGGGTTCCGCTGCTCATTCCCGGTGTGGGCGCGCAGGGCGGTTCCGCCGAAGAGGTTTGCGCTGTACTGAAAAAAACGGGAATGCCTCTCGCATTGCAGCGTATAAATTCGAGTAGCGGAATAAATTTCGCCTACGAAAAGGAAGGTACGGATGATTTTGCGGGCGCGGCGGTGCGCGCAATAAAGAAGCTCAACTCGGAGATTGGATTCAAATGAAAAAGGCAATCGCTGTCGTGGGCTCCGCAGCCGTTTCACCCAGCGAATCCGAGATAAAATTGTGCAGGGAACTCGGAAAAGCGATTGCAGGGCGAGGTTTTGTCCTGCTTACGGGCGCTTGCCCGGGGTTCCCGCTTGAAGCCGCGCGCGGGGCAAGGAAAGCAGAGGGCACGGTCGTGGGAATTTCTCCCGCTCCGGACTACAAAGCGCACGTGGAGCAATGGGATTATCCGGTGCAGGAATTCGATTCGATTATTTTTCCCGGCTTTGGCAGGGGCAGGAACCTCGTGCTGGTGAGAAGCGCTTCCGCGGTTGCTGTGTTGGGCGGAAGAATGGGTACTTTGAACGAATTCACAATTGCGTTCGAGGAGGGAAAGCCCATAGGAGTTCTCTCGGGCATCCGCGGAATCGGCGAGCACCTGGAAAAAATAGCGGAATGGGCGCGTAAGGAAACAGGGGCTAAAATTTTCCGTTCAGCCGATGCGAAAGAACTGGTTGAACTGCTGGCAAAGGAAACGGAACGCTAAAAGAGCAAATCCCTGCATGCCAGCGCGGTTATTTCCGCGAACTGGGTGAGCTGCCTTAATTCTATGAATTCGTTTGACTTGTGCAATTTTTTTGCCCCGGGGCAGAATCCAACCGCGAAAATCCCTTTTGCGGCGAATTTTTTTGCCATTGTAGTGCCGCTTTCCGTTATTACCCTCGGGGTTTTCTTGCCTATCGCTTCCGTGTTCTTGATGAGGGAATGCACCAAGGGATGCGTTTTTTTCAGGAGGAAGGGCGGCTGGTTTTCCTCGATTTCTATTTTGAATTTCGCCTTCGGATTCTTTTTTTCAACGCTTTTCGCGAACCTTTCCAGTTTTCTGAGCATTTTTTCCGGGTTCTGGCAGGGCAGATAGCGTATGTCAAATTCCACAACGCAGTCCGCCGGCACGGTGTTGAAAGAGGCGCCGCCCTTTATTGTTCCAACGTTGAGCGTGGGTTTTCCGAAATAGCGCATTTTTTTGTATTTCATGTTCCATTTGCCCAGTTTGCGGAGGAATTCCGCCATGTTCGTTATTGCGTTCACTCCCTTTTTCGGTCTTGAACCGTGCGCCTGCTTTCCCACGGATTCGACTCTGACACGCATTATTCCCTTTTCGCCTATTGTTATTTCCCTCATTCCCGAGCCGATGTCGGGAATGATTGCATAATCCGAATTGAGTTTTTTTTCATTGAGCAGGAATGCGGCTCCGAGTTTCGAGCCGCGTTCTTCGTCCGCGGCAAAAACCGCTGTCAGCGTTCCGCGCATTTCCTTTTCGTATTTTTTCATTGCGAGCATGAGGAAAAGCGTTGCCGCAAGCGGACCCTTGTCGTCCTCCGCGCCCCTGCCGTAAATCCTGCCGTGCTTTTCCACTGCCCTGAAAGGATCGGTTTTCCAGCCCTCGCCTGCGGGAACAACATCCGAATGGCAGGCAATGCACAGTTTGGGGTTTCCCCTGCCGATTCTTGCTATAACGTTTGTCCGTCCGCGTTCTTTTGCGTAAGTCCTGAATTTTATTCCCCGCGCTTTGAGCTCGCGTTTTATAATGCGAGCGGCAAGGTATTCCCTGCCCGGCGGGTTCACTGTTTTTGCTGAAATGAGTTCCTTGAGCAGCGAGGATATTTTGCTCTCTCCCGCGGAAATTTCCTCGAGCAGTTCTTTTTCTGCCACCATTTTACCGCAAGAATTGAATCCGATACTTTTTTTAAAGTGAATTGCGTTATTGTTCTACATTGCTGTTTTACGGTGACCGCATGGAGGAACAGGAACACTATTCGATGAACCTTAAGGTCAAAACCATTCCGGTTGTTGCAAAAATATTCATTTCAATACTCCACGAGGAGACCGCGAAAAGCCTGGGCATTCTTCCCCTGGACCGGGCGGAGCTCGTGCACGAGGAAAAGAACCGCTCTGTTATCACGGTGGTGGACACAACCGATTCAATGATTAAAAGGGACGAAATAGGGATTTTCGAGGACGTCAGGCAGAAACTGAACGTGAAGGAAGGGGAAAAGCTCGAGGTTTCAGGCGTTTCAACTCCCGAATCATTGGAATTCATAAAGAAGAAAATGCACGGCGGAACCCTGGGCGAAACCGAGATTAAAAAAATCGTCGAGGACTTCGGCGAAAACAAGCTGTCGGATATAGAGGCAAGCGCTTTCATGACTTCGGTGTTCATTAACGGTTACACACTGAACGAAACGGTTGCAATGGCTAGGGCGCTTACTGAAAACGGCATTACGCTTAAACTGGACGTTGAACCTGTCGTGGACAAGCATTCCATAGGCGGCGTGAACGGCAGGGCGACAATGCTCATTGTCCCGCTAGTTGCCTGCGCTGGTCTCTACATTCCCAAAACGTCCTCGCGCTCCATTACCTCGGCTGCCGGCACCGCTGACGCAATGGACGTGCTCGCCAATGTGAGCCTTTCCGCAGAGCAGATAAAATCCATTACGGAAAAGCACGGCGGCGTAATTGCTTGGGGTGGTTCCCTTGACCTCGCGCCGGTGGACGACAAAATAATAAAGATTGAAAGACCGCTCTCCATGGACCCCAAGGGGCAGGTTATTGCCAGCGTTCTGGCAAAGAAGGCGTCTGTTGGCTCGAAGTACGTTGTTGTCGACATTCCCATTGGCAAGATGCTTAAGGTCAAGAGCAGGCAGGACGGAAAGGAACTCGCGGGAATGTTCATAAAGGTGGGAAGCAAGCTGGGAATGAAGGTTGAAGCCGTGCTTACCGACGGAGAGCAGCCGAGCGGTTCGGCTTTCGGTTCCGCCCTTGAAGCGGCGCACGTTTTGAAAATCCTCGAAGGACAGGTTTACGATTCCCTGGCGCAGAAGAGCTGCGAGTTGGCGGGAGTGCTGTTCGAGTTGGCCGGTAAGAGAAAGCAGGGAAGGGGATACGATTACGCAAAGAAACTCTTGGAATCGGGCGAAGCCCTCAAGAAATTCCAGAAAATAATAAGAGCGCAGGGAAAGCGCATTGACCGCTCAAAGGACGTTCCTGTAGCGCCTTACAAGACGGAAGTGCACGCCGGCAAAGCCGGCGAAGTGAGCTATATCAACGTGAAGAAAATGATAAACATCGCAAAGATTGCGGGCGCTCCCTCGGATGTCACTGCCGGCGTTCTCCTAAACGTGGAGGTCGGGCAGAAAGTCAAGGCAGGCGAATTGCTTTACGAAATCCACGCGGAGAACCGCAGGAAACTCGACCTTGCGGCAAAGTACGCGGCAAAGGACAAAGCCGTGCAGATGGAAAAAATAATAATCGAAAGGTTTATTTAGTAACACAATTTAAACGCAAAAGAAACGACATCCTTTCCAGAACCATCTTTGATGTGATCTGGGTCCCAAATATAATCGTTTTCTAATATTTTCCTTTCATTGTTTAATTCGGCGATAGCCTTGCAAGCAATCATTCTAGCCGACCCATATCCGAATATCCAAAATACTTCGTTTTCATTTTTTATTAATTTTAAAATTTTTGATTTAGTGGAGGAGATAGAGTCATCTCCTTTAACAAAAATAGTTATTCTGTCCCAATTTTCAATCATTTTGTCAAATTTTTTAGCGATATCCTCTGTAAGTAGATTTTCTAACTTTAATTTGCTTAGATATGCTATAACGCTATGAATAGCCCCCGTAGACCCCATGTTTATTACAGTTACGCCCTTGGGGCCCTCTCTGCTTAGAGCTTCTGTCTTTATAGAAGAAATATCGATTTTTTCACCCAACCTGTTGCTTTCTGCAACGACTAGCCCCACACGGCAGAAATCAATTGCCCAATGATCAGCGCCTACACATTCCTTGAGTCTTTTGAACGCATCTCTTTTTGATATTTCAGCAAGAGCATTTCCCATTTTGTGGGATGCGCTAAAGCCATATTTTTTCCTATTAGCAAGTTTGCTAAGTTTGCCTAAAATCTTATCAATTACAGCAGCGGTGGCCCCCTTAGACATTGAATAAACTAATTCTTTCAGGATTTTTTGTGGGGATTCATCCCCACTCATTTTTTCACCTGTTTCTCCTCAAATTCAGAAAGATATTTGGATACAGAAAGAGGGTCACCTTTGATAACCAATAGGGAACCAGGAACAATTGTGGCACTGTCAAAGGAAACTTTTTCATCTGAAT
This sequence comes from uncultured archaeon, assembly GCA_964551725.1. Lineage (GTDB taxonomy): Archaea > Iainarchaeota > Iainarchaeia > Iainarchaeales > DTGL01 > JAFCFP01. The sequence goes on from CAZKED010000005.1 coordinate 26,801, forward strand.
TTGGGCAAATGTAAGGTTTTCCATTTTTTTTATCGTATAAGAAACCGTCTTCCAAAATTTCATAACCTAAAGCTTTAAGTAATGCCCTTTTTTGCTCTTGGGTTATGTTAAAGAATTTTAATGTTTTTTCCATGGGAGGCCTCTATACAATATCCTCTCAAGGGGTATTTAAATCTATCTATTGAAAAAATTTAAAACTCTCTTAAAGGGTCCTCTTTGAGGTAAGGGAGTTGAATAATTCCACCAAATCTTCCACTCCGAGGAGCATTACTTTTTTTTGCGCGTTTTTCAGTTCCGCGCGCTTTTTCCCGAATTTTTTTTTCTCAAGCGCGAGCTCCCTTGAAATAAAAGGGAACGCTTTCTGCAGCGCGTTGCTCAGATTCTTGTTTTTGTAGCGGAACAATTGCTCGACAAAGCGCTCGAATTTTTCCTCGTCCGCTGCAGGGGGTTCCCGCTTGATTCTTTTCATTCTCAGTATGACGGAATCGCTTTTTGGTTTAGGAAAAAAGGAGCCGGGTCCAAGCCTTTTGAGGGGCTTGAGGGAGAAATGGTATTGCGACAGAACGCTTAACGCGCCGTATTCCGCGAAGCCGGGCTGCGCGATTAGCTTTTCCACGAATTCCGCCTGGAAAACCAGAATGCCGAGTTCGAATTTTTCGCGGAGAAGGCGCATGACAATTTTTTTGCTTATGTTGTAGGGCGGGAATGAAACGACCTTGTTGAATGCCGGCAGTTCGCAGTGCAGGAAGTCCGCGTTCAGTACTGTGAGATTTTTTTTGGGCAGTTCTTTCCGCAGCAGTTCGCAGAATCCTTTTTCTATTTCAAGCGCTATTACCCTGCAGTGTTTTTGGATTTCCCTGGTTAAAAAGCCCGTGCCCGCACCAATTTCGAGCACTGTGTCTTTTTCTTTCAGCGCGGATTCGCGCACGATTCTTTCTATTGCCCGCCAGTTTACGACGAAGTTTTGCCCGAATTTTTTCGAGGGGCGGAAGCGGTATTTCACCATCAAATTGTTCAGTTCTGTGAACAAACTCATTGAACCATCCCTTGCACAGCGCTTCACCGGAAGCGCAGTCTCTCCTTTTTGGGAGGTCTTGCGAAAAGGTAGTGCTTTAGGTCTTTGTCGCGGAGTTCTGAAATTATTCTTTTTATTATTGTTTTTTCGGGGTTGGGCATAAGCGGAACGCGCTTTTCCATGTCCTCGAATGACTTGAATGCCTGCTTCTCCCGCTCGGACAGAATGTCGCGCATGTGCTTTTTTCCCAGCCCGGGCAGCAGTTCGAGCTGGTGCCTTCTGATTGTTATCGGTCCTGCTTCGTTGTAGAATTTGAGGAATTTTTCGCTTTCCTTTTTCACTATTTCATTTATCGCGTTCTCCAGTTCGTTCTGTGCCGTAGAAGTTAGCTCTTCAAAATTTATTCTTTTTTTTATGAACAGCACTTTGTCCCTTTCCTCCTTCCCTATGTAAACGCGCTCCATTGCTTTCAGTTCGCCTTTGGGCACCACTTCCAGCAAGGTGAAATATTTTTCCCCCAGCAACTGCGCTATTGGCTCTTCCTTGAAGGAGGTGCTCTTTCCTTTGGGCAGATAGTCAAGCGTGAGCGCAAAGTCCTCTACGAGCATCTCTTTTTTTTCATTGCCTTTTTCCATAAGAGCCCCCCCTTTTTTTTATCCAGTTTTTTTCTGATTGTTCTGTTTTTTTCCTCTTTTTGATTATTTTTTCTTCGGCGCGAATTTTTTGAGCAGTTCAAGCGCGGCTTTGAGGTCCTCCTCGCTGACCTCGTCCTTTTTTTCGCGGAAGAGGTTTATTGTTTCCTCCTCCGTCGGCATTACGTCAACCAGTTTTATTGCGAGTTCTTCGCTTATTGTTTCCAGTTTTTCAAGTTCTCCCAGAAGCTTTGCTGTTTTTGCTTTGGGGAGTTTGCTGAATGTTGAAGCGTACTTGTATGTCTGGTCCTGTTCGTACGTGAGTTCTTTTTCCTTCTTTCTCGCTTTCAGTAGTTCCTTTACCTGGAACAGCGTTATCGGTTTTTCTTCGACCATTTTTTCTCCAATCATTTTTTTGCCTCCAGTTCGCTTAAGTGTGCTGCCCCCGCTACGATCGTTTTTCTCATCTTCCCGTTTTTTATTTCAACCTCGAAGGAGTTTCCGCGCTTTCCCAGTACAATGCCTGTTTTTCCCTGGAACAGCACCGGCGGCATCCCCCCGTGGATGGAGCTGTCGATGTTTACTCTGACCGTTGTTCCCGGGCTGAATTCCGAGAACAGTTTGGTGACTGCCTTTTTCTTGTCCTTTTTTTTCATTTTTCTCCGCGATTTTCCCCTTTTTCCCTTTGCTTTCTTGCTTGCCATTGTGTTTCCTCCAGAGTTTACACTACCCAAATCTAGTGGAATATTAAGAATTCTTCAAAGGAAAAATATTTAAAAGGGCTTTTTTTTGCCTCCCGCGTGCCCGCGCTTCTTTTTTAACGAATTTTAACATTTTTAACAAAAAGCCCCTTTTTAAATACCTTTTTAAACCTTTTTGGTAAATGTATTGTTCATTTAAAAAGGGGGTTTGGAATCCGAATTCCCTTTTAAAAGGCTTGTGGGGTTTTTATGTGAAATATACTATTGTTAATCTGGTTGCTTCGGCTAATTTGCGCGGCACTCTGGACCTTTACAACCTTGCCATGAGCATTCCAAATATTGAGTATGAGCCCGAACAGTTTCCCGGCGCGATACTCAAGCTCAAGGAACCCAAGGTTTCAATGCTCCTTTTCAAGAACGGGAAAGTAATCTGCTCTGGAGCGGACAACGAGAAAGAGATTGCTGCCGGGATTCGCAAGGCGTCCAAGCTCGTGCACGAAATACAGAAGGAAATAAAGCCGTTAAAGCGCGTTACGTACACCGTCGTGAACCTGGTTGCAACAGCCGCATTGAACCAGACCGTTGACTTGTTCCAGGCAGCGCTGAACCTGGACAACGTCGAGTATGAGCCCGAACAGTTTCCAGGTGCAATAGTGCGCATTACCGATCCGAAGCTGACTCTACTGCTCTTCAAGAACGGCAAAATAATTTGTGCGGGTGCAAAAACCGAGGATTTGCTCAAAAAGGGCTTGAACAAGGCGGCGAGAATGATAAAGGCGATAAACAAGCCCAAGGTAACAGTTGCAAATCCGAGGAAGAAGAAAACAAAGCGCTCCAAAAAAAAGCCCGCTAAAAAAACTGCAAGAAAAGCGACAAAAAAGGCAGGGAAAAAAGCAAAGGGGAAAAAGTAATCCTTTTTATTCCTTTCTGGACAGAATTCCTTACGATTAGCGGTCATACCGCAGGGGTTACACCCGTTCCCATCCCGAACACGGAAGTTAAGACCTGTGGGGTATGGGTTCGCACTGCTCTTCGAGTGGAGCGGCCCGAAAGCTGCTAATCACTTTTCCTATTTCTGCGGCTTGCGCGATTATTTTTTAAATAACACGTGTCCGTTCACCCGAAAATCGGCAGAATGCCGAATTCTGCAAGCAAGTACAGCGCGTAAATTCCCACGAGAACCATGCCTTCGCGCGTGTCGATTTTGCCCTTTTTGGAGAAAAGGAACCAGACAGCGAAAATGGTGATGAAAAGGAACGGCACAACCGTTACCAGTGCCACTGTATTTATTTCTCTGGGGTTAAGGATTGAAAGAGTGCCCAATACTAAAGTAATGTTTGTAACCGCTGACCCAAACAAATCACCCATTGCGAGTGCATACTGCTTGCTCTTTATTGCGCGCAGTTCCACAGTAAGTTCCGGCAATGTAGTGCTTAACGCTACAGCGGTAGCGCCTATTACGGCGGGCGCAATAGCGAGTTCTCCTGCAATTGATACAGCCGATTCAACCAAAAAGTGCGCCGCAGCAAGCAGCACGGCAATGCTTATTAGGAGTTTTGTTCCAGCTTTCCATCCCCTTGCTTTTGCCGCGCCGTCGAACACCGCCTTGCCTATTTTTCCCCGCTTGTACAGCCTGTGCAGGAGGAATGCAAAAAGTGCGAAGAGTATTAGACCATGACCGATTGAAAGCGAGGAGGTGAAGAAAATGAGGACAGTGACAATGGATGTGATGAAAAGCAATTCAATCAATCCCTCAAATTCCTTTTTTTTGAGAACTATTTTTGAGCCAATTATTGCGCACAATCCTAAAATAAGTGTCAGGACGGTCAGGTTGGCGCCCAATACATTGCCAACCGAGAGGCTTGGCACATTTTTGAGCGAGGAAAAAATGGCAACGCTTAATTCCGGCAGGGAAGTTGAAACGGAAATCAGAATAAAGCCTATTGCGAAGGTTGAAATTCCGAGCAGTTTGGACAGTTCGACGCTGTTCTTTATTACCCATTCGCTGCTTTTCACCAGAAAGAAGGCGCTGGCGAGAAACACGAACAACGCTAAGGGCAGAGCGAGAGACATACCAATAGTAAGGTTGCGGAATTTAAATAATTATTGCTTCCCTGCCCTGTGCGTGGCGCACGAAAAAAAAGCGTGAAAATTCCTTCACAAAAGGTTTATAAGGATATGTGAATATTTTTTCACTTATGGTTCCTGTTGAGAAATGCTTTTCCGTTCTGGGCAGCGCGCTGCGCATCCGCATAATCGAAGCGCTGAAGGAAAAACCCGCGAGCGTCAGCGGGCTTTCCTCTCGGCTTAAGGAGGAAAGGAGCAATGTGTCGCATTCCCTTGCAATGCTCAAAAGATGCAATTTTGTCGTCAGCGAAAAAAAAGGAAGGCAGCAGATTTACTCCCTGAGCAACTGCATTGTGAACGACATGAAGAAAACAGGCACGTTACTTGAAATAATGGAAATGCACGCAAAACACCACTGTCACGGGAAATGCAGGCAAGAGGAGGCGAAAAAATGAAAGTTTACCTGGACAATGCCGCAACAACCCCTGTGAGAAAAGAAGTGCTCGAGGAAATGCAGCCCTTTTTTTCCGGGAAATTCGGCAATTCCTCCTCATTGCATTCCTTCGGACTGGAAGCGAAAGAAGGAATCGAGAAAGCTCGAGAAAAGATTGCCTCGGTTCTCGGCGTTAAGCCAAGCGAAATAATTTTCACTTCCGGCGCTACGGAAGCGGACAATTTCGCACTGAAGGGCGCGGCTTTCTCAGCCAGAAAGCAGGGCAAAAAGCACTTGGTCACCACAGCAATAGAGCACCACGCAGTACTGCACACCGCGCAGTGGCTTGAAACGCAGGGGTTTGACGTTACATACTTGCCTGTTGACGAATTCGGCTTGGTTACAACAGAGCAGGTTTCAGGGGCAATACGCGATGACACTTTCCTTGTTTCCGTTATGGCAGCCAACAACGAAATCGGAACAATACAGCCCTGGAGCGAAATAGCAAAAATCTGCTCGGAGCGCGGCGTTCCATTCCACACCGACGCAGTTCAGGCGTTCGGAAGAATTCCCCTCACCCTGGACAACGTGGACATGCTTTCCCTTTCGGCGCACAAAATTTACGGTCCCAAGGGGACAGGGCTGCTGATGGTAAAAGAGGGCGTTGCACTCGAACCGCTGATTCACGGCGGCGGGCACCAGCGCGGAAAAAGAAGCGGCACCGAGAATGTTGCCGGAGCAGCGGGATTTGCAAAGGCAGTTGAACTGGCGGAAAAAGAGCGCGAAAAGGAATCCAAACGGCAGCGCGTTCTGCGCGACAGGCTCATTGAAGGAGCGCTTCAAATTCCCGACTCGCGCTTAAACGGTCATCCAAAAAAGCGCCTTTGCAATAATGCGAATTTTTCCTTCAGTTTCATTGAAGGTGAGGCATTGGTGCTGAGACTGGACGAGCGCGGTATAGCGGCTTCGACAGGATCTGCGTGCTCTTCCCCGAACCTAGAGCCGAGCCACGTTCTGCTCGCCCTGGGCTTGAAGCCGAGCGAAGCGCACGGCTCGCTGCGCCTGACGCTGGGCAGGCATAATTCCGCGAGGGAAATTGATTACGCTCTCGAGGTTCTGTCCGGCGCAGTTGCGGAACTGAGGAAAATAAGCCCTTTCGGGAAGCACGGAGGTTGAGAAGAATGTACAGCGAGAAGGTTAGGGACACATTCCTTCACCCGAAGAACATGGGAAAAATGGAGAACCCTGACGGCACTGGCAAAGTGGGAAACATAGTGTGCGGCGACGTAATGTGGCTCTACATAAAGGTTGCAAGGAACAGCAAGGGCGAACGCGTGATTTCGGACATCAAGTGGCAGACTTTCGGATGCGCTGCCGCGATTGCCACTTCTTCAGCCGTAACCGAACTGGCAAAGGGCAAGACCCTGGAGCAGGCGCTTGAGGTTTCAAACAAAAGCGTTGTAGATTCTCTCGGCGGACTGCCGCCGGTTAAACTGCACTGCTCCGTTCTCGCGGAGGAAGCGCTCGGTGAAGCAATTTACGATTACATGAAAAAGAACAATTTGCCCGTGCCGGAAAAACTGCAGAAAAGGCACGAGAAAATTGTCGCGGAAATAAAGCAGATTGAGGAAAGGTACAGGGAATTCCTGCAGAAAGAGGACTCCACTGAAAAAAAGTAACGGGAGCGGTTACTTTTTAATTCATTTGCTCTCCTATTTTTAGGTAAATTTTGCCGTTCGCAGGCGTTGTTTTTGTCGTGGTTTTATGGGAAAAATCAGGGTGCCCCGGGGCTTGAGCCTTTCTTTTTTGGAGCGAATAAAAATAGGGAAAAAAGAGGCATTTTTCCTTCTGCTGGTGTTCCTTCTCGGATTTGGAATCAGGGCGCAGAACATTCAGCCCAACTACGAGTACTTTTTCGGTTTTGATTCCTACTACCACGCGAGAATGACCTCCTACATTATCCAGGACGGCGCAATCCCCGACAGGGACCCCCTCGCGTATTACCAGTTAGGATATGCCGCTCTGCCTGCCACAGGACCCTTTTTCTGGTATTTTTCCGCGGCACTCTACAAAATAGGAACGCTCGGCGCGGCATACGACAAGGAAACGTGGATTTTTTTCGTCAAGCTCTTGCCCGCTTTGTTCGGCGCGTTGACCGCTGCGGCAATGTTTTTTTTCGGCAAGGAACTGTACGGAAAGAAAGCGGGCTATGCTACAGCGGTTGTTGCCGCGGTCGTTCCGAGCTTTGTTTATAGGACGATGGCGGGATTCTTTGAAGAGGATTCACTGGGGTTTCTCTGGCTCGCAATCGGTTTTGTTTTCTTTTTGCGCTCCCTCAAGGAATTCAAAGTCAATGCGCGCTCGCTGGCGAATGCCGTTCTCGGCGGCGTATTTTTCGGAATAATGGCTTTCACCTGGGAATTTTACCTCATAGTGCCCGTGGTCATAGGTTTTTCCTTCCCCTTCATGCTTTTGAATGTCTGGGGCAAAAAGGAAAGGAAGGAAACAGGCGCGTTCTTGGTAAATTTCGCGGTTACCACCGCGGTTTTCACTGTTTTGACTTTCATTCAGGACGGCGCTTCGTGGATTTTCCGCGGAACAAAATACATAGTAAATTCGCTTCCATTGGGAGCAACGGCAGGCGGAACAATGGGCGCGGCACTGGTCATAGTCGGCGCGTTCGCTGTGCTCATCTTCGGAATTTTCCTCTTTTTGATGCTTGCCGGCGGAAAGAGCGCGCACGGAAAAAAAACGCGTTCAAGGATTCCGCTGCTTGCTTCAATGGTTGTTCTCTATGTTGCGCTTCTGGCGCTTTCAATTGCAATAATTGACCCGCAGGTAACCGATCCCGAGACAGGCGTGAAGGAAGGAATTTTTACCTCAAAATTCACGGAAAAGAGCGTTCTGGGCTCAACAATCGGGGAGGAAAGTTTGGGTAATCCCACTTTCGGCTACAAGTACAACGCGCTCATATTTTTGCCAGTCATCGCACTTGTCGCGATACCGGCATGGCTTTATTTTAGCCGGAAGGATTTTCTGTCCCCCATTGTGTTCTGGTGGGTTTGGATAACGCTTGTGATGGCGTGGTACAAGTTAAAGTTCACCTATGTTTTCGGCTTGCCCATTGCGGCTTCCGCCGGCTTTGTTGCCGCGGTGCTTTTCTTTTATTTCAAGGACAGGGAGCAGGCGGAAACAAAAGTCGTGGTGCTCGCACTTGCATTCATTCTATTTACAGGCGTTGCCGCGGGTTCCTACTTTGTGAGCAAGCGCCCACCAAGCATTGAAACAAGCCCTGCTTGGAAGGAAGCAATGCACTGGATAAGGGACAACACGCCGGAGGATTCCAAACTCTTCAACTGGTGGAGTTACGGGCACTGGCTTGCGTTTGTTACAGAAAGGCAGGTTTCGCTGGACAACAGGAACTGGAGCTTGGACGGCGACGCCAACTACGCGCAGTTCATTCTCGAGAACGATGTCAACAAAGCACTTCCGATTATAAGGGAGTTCGGCTCGGATTACATTATAATAGAGAGCGGCGAACTCGCGGGGCAGCATTCAATGCTCATTTACGCAAAACTCAAGGTGGATTACGGTCCGGCAAAGCCGGAGAACAGGCCCTATTTTTTCACCATTTCCTATGGCGAAGGCGTGTCGCAGTTTGTGCCCGGCTTTTTGCAGCTGCCCTGCGTGAAGCAGGCGGGCACTTACAACTGCTCCGGTCTCCAGTTCTCGGAAGAGCAGATGCGCTCCTATCTGACGGGATGGCAGCCCGAGCCGAACATTACAATAGACAGCGATGACACGGCTGCAGCATATGCTAACGGTCCGGACTTTTCCTCGCTGCTCTTGTTTTCCCCCGGGGCAAACAAGTCAATGGTCACAAGGCTCTGGTTGGGTGATCCCTCGCTGGACCAATACTTTGAAGAGGTTTTCGCCAACGGTGTGGTTAAAATTTTCAGGGTGAAGGAGTCTGTTTTCCAGTAAAGGGATTTGAATGCTCGTTTTTGTTTCACTGCTTATAATTGCTTCCTCTTTTCTGCTGGCTTTTCTCGTTGTACCCTTCATAGGGGACAGGATGAAAAAGCGCGGTTTGGTTAGCGCTGACCTGAACAAGTATGACGGGAGGAAAGTTCCCGAAATGGGCGGCATAGGCGTGTGGTTCGGTTTTTCCTTCAGCGTAATGCTTGCGATTTTCATTTTCACTTATTTCGGGCTGATTGAAATAAACCTTACCGTTCTGCTGGCGGGGCTTAGCACAATGATAATCGTCGGCTTTCTTGGATTGGTTGATGACCTAATCGGCTGGAAGAACGGATTGAAGCAATGGCAGCACGCTTTGATTCCCGTTTTTGCCGCACTGCCTTTGATGGCGGTAAGCATTGACAATCCCCCGATAATGGTTCCCTTTCTCGGGAGAATGCCCGCGGAAGTATTCATTCCCCTGCTGGGCGCGGTGAGTTTTGGAACTTTTTATTCACTCGTCCTGGTGCCCATAGGCGTAACCGGGGCGAGCAATGCAACAAACATGCTTGCCGGCTTCAACGGCTTGGAAGCAGGGCTCGGCGCAATGATTGTGGCAACGCTTCTCGCCGTGTCTTTCTCCATGAACCGCGTTGAGGGGATAATTCTTGCCTCGGCATTGCTCGGCGCGCTGCTTGCATTCCTGTGGTTCAACTGGTATCCCGCCCGCATATTCGGCGGTGACACTCTTACACTAATGACCGGCGCGGGAATCGCGACAATTTCAATAATCGGAGACCTGGAGAAAATAGGAATAATGCTGATGCTCCTCTATTTCGTCGAGCTTGTTTTCAAGGCGAAGAGCAAATTCAAGGCGGAGTGCTTCGGCATCCCGCAAAAAAACGGTACACTGAAACCGTGCAGTTCCGGCGGCTCCCTGACGCACTGGGTAATGCGCCGCGGTTCCTTTACCGAAAAACAGGTCGTGCTCGTCCTTCTTTCAATGCAGTTTGTTGTCTGCATCGCCGTTGCGTTCCTTTCCTTTATGAGGTTAATTGTAATCTGAATTGGGTGTTTTTTTGTCCCGTGGAATAAAAATCTGTCTCACCTGCTCGGCAGGCGGTCATTTAACCGAATTACTGCAGCTGGAGAATTCCTGGAAGGCATTCGACCATTTCTGGGTTTCCGACCGCAGGGCGAATGCTGTAGAATTAGGCAAGCGGGTTAAAATGTATTACGTTGCTGTTCCGAGGAGAAATCCCCTGAACCTTTTGGTTAATTTTTTCCAGGCATTCAGCATATTCCTCAGGGAAAAGCCCGACGTGGTAATAAGCACTGGTGCAGATGTATCCGTTCCGTTAATGCTTATCGCAAAATTGTTTCTGCGAAAGGTTGTTTTCATTGAATCTTTCTGCAGGGTGAAAACGCCTTCGCTCAGCGGGAAAATAATGTACCCCCTCGCCGACCTTTTCCTCGTGCAGTGGGTGGAGAACCTGGAGTTTTTCCCCCGCGCCGAGTTTTCGGGGAGCGTGTTTTAATGAAGGAAAAAATTTTTGTTTCCGTTGGAACGCACCCGCAGCCATTCGACCGCCTGCTGAGAGAACTGGACGGATTGCTCGAAAGCGGAAATCTGAACGCGGAAATTTTCGCACAGAGCGGAGCATGCGCCTACAAGCCGGAGCATTTCAGGGCGAAGCCCTTTTTGTCCCAGAAAGAATACGACCGCCGGATGAAGGAGGCGAGAATAATAATAGCGCATGGAGGCGCGGGCACGATAATCAATGCTCTCTTGCTTAAAAAGCCCGTGGTTGTTGTTCCCAGACTCCAGCGCTACGGCGAGCACACCAACGACCACCAGCTTGACCTGGCGGAAGCGCTCGCGAAAAGGAAAAAAACGCTTTACGTAAAGGATATGAAAGAACTGGGAGAGGCGATAAAAAAGGCGCATTCTTTCAGGCCTTCCTCCGCATCGGACCGCGAGAAACTGGAGAAAAGGCTCAGCTCTTTTTTGCTTGCGCTGAAATGATTTTCGTGTATGCTTTTTCGAATTCTGATGCAACGGTTTTAATGGAGTATTTTTTTACCGCCAATCCGCGGGCGCGTTTTGATTTTTCCTCCCGCAGTTTTTTGCTCTGTATGTATTTTTCCATTGCATCCGCTATCGCTTCCACGCTGCGCGGTTTCACCAAAAGCGCGGCGTTCCCCACAACGTTTTTTATTTCCCCTGTGTCCGTTGCAATTATTGCATTCCCGGAAGCCATTGAATCCAGAAGCGACATGCTTGCCGTTGCCTCGAAAGCAAAGGAGTGGACCATTATCTCGGCGCTCCCGTAAATTCGCGGCGTGCTCTCATAGGGAACGCGCTCCAAGAAGAAAACGTTTTTTTCCAGCCCGAGTTTTTCCGCTAGCCGGAATAATTCTTTTTTCCCCCTGCCGCCGCCGAATATCAGGTATTTGTATTCCGGGTGTTTTTCAGCGATTGACTTCATCGCCCTTACAATGAGGGAAATGCCCTTAACGTTCGTGGAGTGCAGGGGCTTCAGGGAAATTATCAAATGCGGGCCGTATTTTTCCAGGAGTCCGGGAGCGCGCTTTTTGGGCGTGAACTTTTCCGTGTCCACGCCGTTGGGAATCATTTTTATTTTTTTGCGCGGAATGCCCCATTTGAGCAGGTATTTTTCAATATTGTGGGTGCTCATTGAAACAAGCAGGTCGAAGCCAGTGCCTTTGAGCAGCCATTTGTTCAAAAGGAAGAATGCCTTTGCGTTCAAGCTCTGCCCCTCTTCGCTCAAATATTCCACTCCCGCGAGAAGCGGAACGCCCAGTGCCTTTTTTATTTTTTTTCCTATGAGCGCGGGGAACACGTCGTTCTGGGCGTGCACCACGTCAGGATTGAATTTCCGCGCGAGCTCCACCGCCCGGCGGGCATTCAGCAGGTATTGGAATTTGTGGAATGCGTGGTGCCCTATTGCGCGGCTGTAATAAACGCGCAGTCCCTTTGGCAGGCGCGCGCTGTGGTCTGTGTAGGGAGTGAAAACGAAAATTTCGTGCCCTTTTTTAAGCAGTTCGCGGAGCAGGTTGTTGCAGAATATTTCGCCGCCTCCGCCTTTCGGCTCTAGGTTGAAGGTGTGGGTTATGTAAAAAATTTTCATATTCAAGAATTGCACCAAACCCTTTTTAAACCATATAAAACATAATTTTATAACTGTTTTTTCAGCAGGAGTTTGTTCGGAATGGACAAGATAGACGGGGTCAGGGTAAGGAAACTCAGGCGCATAACCGACAAGCGGGGCTTCCTCGTGGAAATAATGCGCGGGGACTGGCCCGAATTCAAAAAATTCGGACAGGCATACCTGACATGCTGCAATCCCGGCTGGGTCAAAGCGTGGCATTTCCACGAAAAGCAGACAGATTCAATGGCTGTTGTCTGGGGAAAGGCAAAAATAGTGCTTTACGATTTCAGAGAGAAATCCCCCACTTATGGTAAAATGAACGAATTCATCGTTTCCTGCTCCGAGCCCTTGCTCATACAGATACCCCCCATGGTAATGCACGGCTTCACTGCCTTGGGCAGCGAGCCCGCGCTCATAGTGAATGTGCCGGACAGGCTTTACAATTATGAAAAACCTGACGAACTGCGCGAACCGTATGATTCCAAAAAAGTGCCCTATGACTGGGGCAAGGTAAAGGGCGGCGGCTGAAATGAAGTACGACAGGGTTCTCGTAACAGGCGGCTGCGGCTTTATTGGCTCGAATTTCATCCGCTTCATGCTGGAGAAATATACAGGAATTAAAATAACGAACTTGGACAACCTTTCCTATGCAGGGAGGAAGGAAAACCTTCGCGATATTGAGAAGAACAGGCGCTACAATTTTGTAAAGGGCGACATCTGCAGCCGCAGAATGCTGAAAAAATGGGTTCACAAAAATGATGCAGTAATAAATTTTGCCGCCGAATCGCACGTTGACCGCTCCATTCAGGATTCCTCGCCTTTCATTCACTCCAATGTTCTCGGCGTGCAGAGGCTTTTGGACGAATGCCTGCGCTCCGGCACCGAATTCATTCAGATTTCAACCGATGAAGTGTATGGGAGCATCAAGAGCGGGAGCTTCAAGGAGGGCGCGAAATTCAATCCTTCTTCGCCCTATTCCGCTTCAAAGGCTGCCGCCGAGCTCTTGTGCAACGCTTATTATGTAACGCATGAAATGCCGATCTCCATTACACGCTCTTCCAACAATTTCGGTCCCTGCCAGTTCCCGGAAAAGTTCATTCCTGTTGTAATACTCCGCGCCCTCAAAAGCGAAAAGATTCCGGTTTATGGCACGGGAAAAAACATGAGGGATTGGTTGTATGTAAAGGACAATTGTGCGGGAATTGACACAGTGCTGGGAAAGGGAAGCAGGCGGTGCGGGGTATACAACATTGGAATGGGCACGGAGAAAAGGAACATTGATTTGGCGAAAGCCATACTGAGAATAATGGGAAAGCCCCTCACGCTGATTGAATTCGTAAAGGACAGGAAAGGTCACGATTTCAGGTATTCAATCGACTCCACTAAACTCATAAAGCTGGGCTGGAAGCCCGGGCACTCATTCGATGCGGCACTGCGGGAAACAGTGCAGTGGTATCTGTCCAATGAATGGTGGTGGAAGGACCTTGTCTGACATTCTCCTCATAGGAAAGGGCTTTCTGGGCGAAAAGATTCATTCCCTTTTCGGTTCCAGCATAACAATGGAGACCGCCGACATTGTTCCCGGCACTGATTTTTTCCTCGATGTAACAAACCCGGGGCAGTGCTCCAGGGCAATGCGCAAGGCAAGCCCCGAAACAGTAATTCTGACCGCTTCCCTGGCGGGAGTGGACTACTGCGAAAGGAATGCGGAAAAAGCATTCGCGGTGAACGGCTATGGGGTCAAGAATGTCGCGGAAGCAATACGCGAATTCAGCCCGGAAGCAAAGCTTGTTTATTTTTCAACCGATTACGCTTTCGACGGGAAAAAAGGCAACTACAACGAAAACGATTCAGTCAATCCCCTGGGCGTTTACGCAAAATCAAAAGTGAAAGGCGAAAGGGAGGCAATGCGCTTGGACGATTTCCTCGTGCTCAGGGTCTCCACCCTGTACGGATTCAATTCCCGCGAGGACAAAATGACTTATACGAGAATGATAATAGAAAACCTGCGGGCTGGAAAAAAAATACTCGCGTCAAAGCAGGTAACATCGCCCACATTCATTGACGACTGTGCGAGGGCAGCCCTTGCGCTGGTGGAAAAAAAGCAGTGCGGGATATTCCATGTTGCTGGTCCCGAGTCATTCTCCCGCTCTGCCTGGGCGCAAAAAGTCGCGGAATCCTTTGACCTGGATTCAGGGCTGATTGAAGAGGTTGCAGAGCTGCCGGGCCAGGTTGCCCCGAGGCCCGCGGACTCATCGCTTGACACAGGCAAGCTGCTTTCCGCGGGAATAAAAATGTCCCCCCCTTCGGTTGCACTGGAAAAAATGCGGGGGCAGATGGAAAAGGAGGGAGTTCTATGAAAGGAGTTATTCTTGCAGGGGGCACCGGCTCAAGGCTCATGCCTTTAACGCGCGTTACAAACAAGCACTTGCTTCCTGTGTACAAAAAGCCCATGATTTATTACCCAATAGAGAAACTCGTTGAAATGGGTGCAAAGGAAATACTTCTCGTGTGCGGAAAAGAGCACGTGGGAGACTTTGTCAGGCTCCTCGGCTCAGGAAGGGATTTCGGGGTGAATTTCACATACGAAATACAGGAATCCGCCTCGGGAATAGCGGACGCGCTTCGCCTCGCCGAGGACTTTGTTGACGGGCAGAAGTTTGCGGTTGTGCTCGGGGACAACATTTTCGAGGACTCTTTTTCAGGCGCGCTGCATGAATTCCGCAAGGGAAAAGAGGAAGCGCGCGTTTTCCTCAAAGAAGTACAGGACGCGGAGAGGTTCGGCGTGGCTGAAGTGCAGGGCAGCCGCGTGCTTAAAATAGAGGAAAAGCCCGCAAAGCCCAAAAGCCCTTACGCCGTCACCGGACTTTACATGTACGACGGAAGCAAGGTTTTTGATATCATCGCCGGGCTTAAGCCGAGCAAGCGCGGCGAGTACGAAATAACGGATGTGAACAACCATTTTGCGAAAAAAGGCACCCTCGGGGCGGCATTCCTCAAAGGGTTCTGGACGGATGCGGGAACGTTTGAATCCTATTTCCGCGCTTTGCACCTGCTTATGGAGAAAGAAAAGGGCAAGTGATTGCTGTGCTTGAGGCAAGCATAATTGTCGCCACAAAAAACCGCGCTCCCATCCTCAGGAAAACGCTTGACGCAATGCTTGCATTGCGGCATCCCTCTTATGAAGTAATTGTCGTGAACGACGGCAGCAGCGATGAAACGGAAAAACTGCTGGAGGGTTTTTCAAAAGGGTCCGGGAAAATAAAAGCGCTTAATTTTCCCCGTTCCAGGGGTCCGGCGTTCGCGAGAAACCGCGGGATTGAATTGTCCCAGGGAAAATTCATAGTGATAATGGACGACGACTGCATTCCCTCGCGGAAATGGCTTTCCGAACTGCTAAAGCCGTTCAGCAAAGGAAAAAAAGTCGGCATTACGTCTTCCTTCAACGACTGGGGCGGCACTTCCACTGCGTACAGGCGCGAACTGCTTGAAAGAATCGGCTTTTTTGACGAGGAATTTCCCACGAGCTATCGCGAGGATACTGACACGGTGTTCAAAATATTTGACCTGGGCTACCGCCTGGAGCGCAATCCGCGCGCGGAATTCGTGCACGAGCACTCGCAGCCAAAAGGCTTCTGGGAAAAAGCGAAATACGGCTGGGCGCGCGTGAAAGTGCACCAGGTCGATCCCTTACTTTACAGGAAGCACCCCGCGCGCACGAAAGAATTCCTTGACATCAAGCTCGGCTTTGTGAGGAATCCCCTGCGTGACTTTGAGAATGCAACCGGTCTATGGTGGAAAAAGAATCCCAGAGTGGTGCTCGCCTCCCCGCAGGGCGTTCCCCTGCTCGAGAACAGGACTCCAGTGCACACACTGTTCATTATTTTCGTGGGAGTGCTTTACGCTTTCGCCGTGAAACTTTCGCGCCTGTACGGGAGCATTAAATACGGAAAACTGCTGGTGTGATTATGCTGGATGCCAAAGAAGAGGAGTTTTTTTCGCGCTTGAAGAAAAGGCACATGCACGCGCTTTTGTCGGTTTCCCTCGCAATAATCCTTTTCTGCCTTGCTCTGGTTTTCGGGGTTTTTTTCCCGCGTTCCATTGCTTCGGCGGTTGTTTTTATTGCCGGCTTCCTTTCAGTGCTCTTTGGAGTTTCCCTGAAGCGCGGCATTTTTTTGAGGCATTCCGGGGACGAGGGCATGCTCGTCCTCGATTCAGTGTCACATCCCGTGCGATTGCTGGGAATTTTTTTCTTTTCCCCTGCAAGGCATGCCGTAAGCTCCGCGCTCCAGAGAAAGCTTTTCCAGTTTTTCCTTCATTTCTGCTACTGGCTTATGCTTGTCTTTCTTTTTCCCCAGCTCTTGTTCATTGCAGTCTTTTTTTCCGAGCCGGGGGGAACGCTTGAGGCACTCGCCCTTTTCTGGGGCTCTGAAATTGTAATGTTTCTGATTTTCGTGTTTGTTGCAGCGCTTTCAATGGAGTGGAGCGACAGCGCGAAAACAATGCAGGACATTGAAAAATACCATGCCGAATTCTCTGAATCAGCGAAAGCAATCGACAGCGAAAGATTGCTTGAGCTCAAGGAAAAAATCGGCTGATTTCAGCGCCGGAGCCTGCGCGCGAATTTCCGCGCCAAATCGCGGACTCTTCTCGCTCCCCGCACGCGCGGGAGAGTTTTTCTTTTTTTTTCTGGCGCGGCGAGCTTGCGGCTTTTTTCAATGAATTCCCTCGGGGATTTCACTTCAATGAATTCAATTCCTGCCGCGCAAGCCATTTCTCGGTCGGAGGGGCGGTCGCCGAAGGCATAGCCCTTGGGATTCGAAAAATAGGAAAGGAACTCCCCTGCAGCGGCACGCTTTGTGGAATGCACCGGCACAATGTCGCAACCCGCGGCAGTGGGAATCATTGCCATTTTTGTTGAGAATTCCCCTGAAAAATTGGCGAGTCTCACCGCTTTTTTCACCGCTTTCTCCAGTTCGCGCCGGCTTGCGCCCGGAACACCGCGGGTGGTGTAACAGAAGGAAACCCTTGTGGGCACAACCCTGAACCGTCCGCCGAGTTTTTCCACGGTTCTTTCAACGAATCCCGAAATTCTCTTCCTTTCAGTTTCCGCGTAAATTTTTGCCTGACCTATTGGCGTGTGCTCCCATGCGCCGGTTTGGGCGTGCCTGAAATAGCGGAGCGAGCCGTGCTCCGCGTAAACCAAAACGCTTTCATGCAATCCGTGTTTTTCAAGCGCTTTTCCCAGACCCAACTCTTGCAGCGAAGCCGGGCTCCTCCCTGTAATAATGCATACACTGAATCCCCCTGCCTGGAATTCCCTCATTCTTTCAAGCGCTTTTTCCGATATTACCCTTTTTCCTATCGCTCCGCCGGTTATTACGTCGTCAAGGTCTAGGAGCAGCACTTTGTCAATTTTTTCCCTTGAAGACATGCTTCCACTTTTGTACCAATACCATAAAAATAGTTTTTGCTGCCCTTTATAATAGTATAGGGGCATTATTGGATAATTCGCCTGTTTTAGTGCAAATCTTGGAAAACGTGGTAAAAAATGCGCATTTTAATGTTGAACCCGCCCTTCAAGCCGAAGTTCTCCAGAACCTCGAGAAGCCCGGCGGTAAGCAAGGGCGGCTGCGTGTACTATCCCATGTGGCTTGCTTATGCCACGGGCGTGCTGGAAAAGGCAGGGCACAAAGTGAAATTGCTTGACGCGCCGGCAGAGGGAAAAAACCGCGCTCAAACGCTAAAGATTGCCAAGCGCTTCAAGCCGGAATTGTGCGCGCTCGACACTTCAACGGCGAGCATTTTCAACGACCTCGTGGTTGCGGAGAAATTGAAGGATGCAACGGGCTGTTTCACTGCAATGATGGGAACGCACGTTTCCGCTCTTCCCGAGTGGACTCTGCAACAGAATGCCGCGGTTGACGCTGTCGCCGTGCACGAATACGATTACACGCTCAGGGAACTGGCAGAGGAACTGGGCAAAAAAAAACCCAATCTTGCAAAGGTCAAGGGACTTGTTTACCGCTCCAAGGGAAAAATTATAAGGAACGAGAGCAGGCCGTTTATCAAGAATCTGGACGAGCTTCCTTTCGTCAGCGCGGTCTACAAAAAGCATTTGAACCCGCGCAATTACTTCTATCCCGCGAACCTGTATCCCGAGATAACTATTGTCACAGGCAGGGGTTGTCCGTTCAGGTGCACTTACTGCGTGCTGCCCCAGACAATGTTCTCCCGCTCCTACAGGACAAGGAGCATTGAAAGCGTTATCGCAGAACTCAAATACATAAAAAAGGCATTCCCCAAAGCAAAAGAGGTTTTCTTCGAGGATGATACGCTTACCGCGAACCCTTACAGGGTGCGCGAGATGTGCGATGCAATGCTGAAAGAAGACCTGCAGTTAACTTGGAGCACAAATGCCCGCGCTGACGTTGATTTTTTCACCCTTAAAAAAATGAAGAAATCCGGCTGCAGGCTCTTGTGCGTGGGCATTGAATCGGGAAGCCAGGAAATACTGAACAATATTCGCAAGGGCACGCGCATTGAAACGATTCGCAGGTTCATGGCTGATGCAAAGCGCGCTGGCATTCTGGTTCACGGATGCTTTATGCTCGGCAACAAGGGCGAAACAAAGGAAACAATACGCAAGACAATTGATTTTGCAAAAGAACTCGACCCTGACACGGCGCAGTTCTTTCCCATAATGGTTTACCCCGGCACGGAAGCCTATGAGTACTTCCGCAGGGAAGGCTTCCTGGTCAGCGAGGATTATGCCCAATGGGTCAACGAGGAGGGAAGCCACAACTGCATGGTTTCGAGACCCTGGCTTTCAAGCAGGGAGTTGGTGCAATTGTGCGACATGGGCCGCAGGGAATTCTACCTCCGCCCGAAATTCCTTGCGGGAAAGGTGAAGGAAGGGCTGGCTGACCCCAAGGAGTTCATGCGCCTGGCAAAAGGCGGCAAAACATTCCTTAAATACATTGTCCGCGGAACAAAATGAGCTGGTTGAATGAACGCAAGCATAATCGTTCCTGTTTTCAACGCCCGGAGCACTATACGCGAATGCATTACTTCACTTAAAAGCCAGAGGTTTTCCGGCAAATTTGAAATAATCGTCGTGGACGACGGTAGCACGGATGGAACGCTTGAAGAACTGGAAGGAATGCGCGAAATAAAAATAATAAGGCAGAAAAACTCGGGTCCCGCTTCCGCAAGGAACAAAGGGGCGAGGAATGCGCGCTATGAAATTGTCGCGTTCATTGACGCGGACTGTGTCGCCTCGGGCACATGGCTTGAGGAAATGGTAAAGCCCTTCAGCGAAAAAAGCGTTGCAGGAGTGCAGGGCGCTTACAGGACAAAACAGAAAGAGTTTATGGCAAGGTTTTCCCAGATTGAAATAGAATACAGGTACAAAAAAATGTTGGACTCTGAGCGAATGGACTGGATTGGTTCCTATTCCGCGGCATACCGCCGCAGCATATTCCTTAAAGAGCAGGGCTTTTCCAGGGAATTCCGCAAAGCAAGCGGCGAGGACCCTGACTTGAGCTACAAGCTCTCCGAAAAGGGCTATTTGCTAAAATTCAATCCCCTTGCCGTGGTCTACCACTCCCACCCTGTTTCAATACGCGATTATTTGAGGAGAAAATACGTGCACGCTTTCTGGCGCGTTCTCCTTTACAAAAAGCATTCCTCAAAAGCCGCAAAAGACAGTTACACGCCGCAGCCCTTAAAGGCGCAAATCGGCTTTTTGGGGCTGTTTTTTGCCTTTTTAGGGCTTTCAGCAATCAATGAAAATTCCCTGTTTTTCGCCCTGTTGTGCCTGTTTTTCTTTGTTTTTTCCACTCTGCCCTTTGTTTTCTTTGCGCTGAAACGCGGTTTTCTCCTGGGTGCAGCGTCTTTTTTCATTCTCCTGGCAAGAGATACAGCCTTTATAGCGGGACTGCTCAAGGGCACGCTGTGCGGGATTTGGAGGGCTAAAAAGTGAAAATTTGCCATTTTTCCAACCGTTTTGCGCCCTGCGAGGGCGGCATTGAGAAAGTGGTTTTGGACTACTGCCTTGAAATGAAAAAACGCGGTCACGAGAGCAAAGTTGTGTGCCTGAACAAATGCGCTCATTCTGGGAAAAAACTCCCCAAAAAGAGCACTGAGCAGGGCATTGAGGTCGAGCGCGTGCCCTTTCTCGACCTCGGCTTTTACAGGATTTCTCCGAGCATTCTCCTGCACTTAAAGGACTGCGATGTATTGCACGTGCATGGCATTGGCTATTTCGCGGACAAACTCATTCCCCTCAAGCTCTTTCACGGCAGGCCGGTCATCGTGAGCACGCACGGCGGAATATTCCACACCTCGCCGAACAACCCGCTTAAAAAATTCTACTTTTATTTGTGGAACCGTTTTCTTTTGCGGTTTGCGGACAAAGTCATCGCGGTCAGCGGACACGACCTTGAATTGTTCTCGCGCATTCTGCCGGATGAAAAAATTGCACTCGTAGAAAACGGGCTGCGCCTGCAGCCCTTTGCGGGGCTGGGAAAGAAAAAAAAGAGGAATGCTTTCCTTTTCGTGGGCAGGCTCAGCAAAAACAAGCGCGTTGACCTGTTGCTCGAGGCATTCTCCCTCGCTGCGAAGAAAAATAAAAGCACAAAGCTCTTTGTGGTAGGCGGCGATTTTGAAGGATTGCTCTCCGGCCTTAAAAAGAAGGCAAAAAAGCTCGGCATCTCCAAGCAAGTGAAGTTCACAGGCAAAGTTTCCGATGCCGAACTGCTGGAGCATTACTCCAGGGCAGAATTCTTTGCCTCCGCCTCGGAATACGAGGGCTTCGGGGTAAGCGCGCTCGAGGCAATGGCTTCGGGCTGCATTCCTGTGCTGAACGCCATTCCCTCATTTGAAAAAATTCTCTCGGGGGGGAATGCGGGCTTTATTGCCGATTTTTCCCATCCGGAAAAGGCAGCGGAAACGCTCGGCAAAGCGTTCGCCCTTGGAAAAGCCCGGCGTGAAAAAATGTCCCGCGCGGCAAAAAAGCGCGCTTCGCAGTTCTCGTGGGATGCACGCATAAAACAGCTGCTTAAAGTTTACAAAAATTCAATAAAGGGAGTGGTATTGTGAGAGTGCTTTATTCCGCAATAGATGTGGGCATTCCTGCATTTCACGGAGGGGCATCGCACGTGCAGGAAAGCGTTTCAGCATTGGAGAAACTTGGGCACGAGGTGTTCCTTGTTTCCCAAGGGGGGTGGGGAAAGCCGCTCGCTGAGAAGAAGCGGAACGTTTCAATTTACCGCGTGCCCGTTTTTTTCGAACACGGGTTTTTGCGCGTGCTGAATTTATGGCTTTTTTCAATCCCGCTTTTTATTTACCTGCTTTCTTTCAAGGTGGTTGATTTTGTGTACGAAAGGAACAGGGTGTTCGGCAATTGCGCCGTAGTGCTCGGCAAAATTCTGGGAAAAAAATGCGTTATTGAAATGAACGAGCCCCTGGTGCAGGCTGCGGAGCAGGAATTCGGGCACTCGCCCAAATTCTATTTTGTCAAGTGGTGGTTTTATTTTACCGCGCGCTTCGCGGACGTTGTAACCGTAACGCACAAGTGCATGGCTTTCGGGCTGCCCAAAGAAAAAATACTGAAAATCCATTACGGCGCCAATCCCGAGAAGTTCTATCCCGCGAGAAGGAATCCCGCGATAGTGAAAAGGTTTTCCCTGAAAACGGGAAAGACAGTGTTCTACTCCGGTTCTTTCCGCGAATGGCACGCACTGCGAGAAACAATCGAAGCAGCCGCAATCGCGGTTAAAAGGGACCGCTCGCTCAAGTTCCTTTTCGCCGGAAGAGGGGAAAAATTCCAGGAAGCAAAAAAACTCGCGGAAGAAAAAGGTCTGCGGCGCAACGTTGTTTTCCTCGGCAGAGTGCCCTTTTCGAGAATGAATTCCTACATTAATTCAAGCGACACCTGCCTCGCGCTTTTCAGCTGCTACTACCCCTTGTTCAGGAAATGCTCCTATTTTTACTCCGCCCTCAAAGTGCACGAGTACAAGGCGTGCGGTAAGCCCGTCATTGCAACTAAAATGGGCAACCTCAGGAAAATGGTAAAGCACGGAAAAAACGGGTTGCTCGTGAGCAATTCCCCAAAGGAAATCGCTGCCGCTGTCCTAAAGCTGTCGCGCAGTTCTGCTTTGCGGAAGAGAATGGGAAAGCGCAACAGAACCGAAGTGCTCGAAAAATACAACTGGATTGCCGTGACGGAAAAAGTTCTCAGGGCGGTGAAAGCCCGTGAATGAAAGCGCGGAACTGAGAAAACTTTACTCGGATAAATACTTCAGGCACTGCTGTAGGGGAAGCAATGAATTTGAAGGGGGCAAACTGCACCATTCCTTCAAAAGAGCCCTCAGCGAACTCAAGCCGCATAAGGGAGACAGGGTTATTGACATTGGCTGCGGTCGCGGCGAAGCGGTAATTGAATGCGGAAGGCGGGGCTGCCTTTCAATTGGAACGGATTTTTCGATGAATGCCCTCAGGATAGCGGCAGGGAACGCCCGAGGAAAAGCATTTTTTGTCCTCGCTGACGCAACGGAACTGCCCTTCCGCTCTGCAGCATTCAATAAGGCATTCTTTCTCGAAACACTAGAGCATGTTCCCAAGGAAAAGGAAGCAGGGCTGTTTTCCGAGATTGAAAGGGTGCTTTGCGGGAAGGGAAAGCTCTTTGTCACCACTTCGCCGAGCAGTTTTGTTTCAAAGCCGTTGTATGCAATTGCAGGCCTGCTGGGAATGAAACGCGGCTTGAACGAGCAAATGCATGTGAATGAAAAGAATTATTTTTCCCTGCGCGCTTCTTTGCGCAGAGCGGGTTTTTCTCCCAGAATCAAAATGCGTTTTGTGCCAGAATGGTTCGAGGTTGCAGTTAAAGGAAAGCGCTTTGACTTTGTTTTCCTGCCCTTCGTGGGAATTTTGAAGTCAAGGCCCGTGAAATGGCTGTGCGGGCGTTCCCCCCTCAGGTTTTTTTTCGGAACGCATCTGGGGGCGTTCGCCGAAAAGGGGGAACGCAAAGCGGGGCGGGTTTAAAAAATGTTTTTTTATGGAATTAAAGTGGTTTGAATGGTTGTCATCCCAAAACACTTGGATTACCTCAAAAGGTTCGCCGACCTTGATTCAGGCAGTGTGCTTGACGTGGGGGTAAGCAGCATCCATCCTCACAGGAGCCTGCGAGGAAAAAACGTATTGCACTTGGACCTGGAAAAAACGCCCGGTGTTGACGTTTGCGGGGATGCGAGAAATCTTCCCTTCCCAAGGGATTCATTCGATTTTGTTGTCTGCTCGCACTTGCTCGAGCACCTTGAGTCCTATGAGGACGCTAACTCGGTTGTGGTGGAACTTAAGAGGGTTGCCAGAAAGAAAATAATAATCGTGGTTCCCGAACTGCGGGAGGTTGATTTGGGGCCGGCTTACAAAAACGAGCACAAAATTGCTTTTACAAAATACTTGCTTGTTTTTCTTGCGGGAAAAATAAATGGATTGAATGTGGAGTATTGTGGCAACCATTCAATTGGGTTTTTCGGCGGCCTTCGCGGTTTTTTTGGAATGGGCGATTTGGTCTGCGTATGCTCAAAGCAGTAGAAGGTAATGCTTATGAAAAGGGAGAATTTTTCAATCATTGTTCCCGCATTCAACGAGGAGCAGGGGATAGCGGAAGTAATCCACAGGTGCAAAAAGGTAATGCGGAAGGGTGACGAAATAATCGTGGTGGACGATGGCAGTGTGGACTGCACTTCAGAAAAGGCGAAAAGCGCGGGCGCCAAGGTTGTAAGGCATGAAAAGAACAAGGGAAAAGCATTTGCCCTGAAAACCGGCTTTAAGGCAGCAGCGAACGAAATAGTTGCAACGATTGATGCAGACTGTACTTATCCTCCGGAGGCGTTCCCGGAAATGCTCGCCGAGCTGGAGGGCGCTGACCTTGTAGTGGGAACGCGCTTTAGGAGAATGTGGCCCCGCGACCTGGCGTGGCACAGGGTTGCGGCAAACAAGCTTGGGGCGTTATTTGCAAGCGTTTTGCTTGCCAGAAAGGTAACGGATGTAACCACGGGACTGCGCGCTTTCAGGAAAAAAATATTGAAGGGCATGCCTGAAATAAGAGCTGAAGGGCTGGACTTTGAGGCGGAGTTTACCGCAAGGGCAATTTCAAACGGCTTCCGTTACAAAGAGGTGAAAATTGTCGCTGAAATGAGGAAAGGCCGCTCTACTTTGAGTTTTTTCAGGCACTTGTGGCTTTTCTTCAAAGCCGTTCTGAGGGGAAAAT
Source organism: uncultured archaeon (assembly GCA_964551725.1). Classification (GTDB taxonomy): domain Archaea; phylum Iainarchaeota; class Iainarchaeia; order Iainarchaeales; family DTGL01; genus JAFCFP01. Next base: position 51,059 of record CAZKED010000005.1, read on the forward strand.
TTTCATGATTTTTTTGGTGGAAAAATGTTGAGGAGTTTTAGGAGAAAACAAATTCTTTCGCTCGTGCAGCCCTTTGTTGGAACGAAGACAAAAGTGCTTGACGCGGGCTGCGGCGATGCTTGGCTTTTGCATTCATTGAAAGCAAAAAGAAAAGTTGGCTTGGATACCCAAAGGCATCAAAGGCTTTCCATGCAAGGAATTGAATTCTTCCAGGCAAGCGTTTACTCGCTGCCCTTTCCTTCCGCGAGCTTTGACGTTGTTGTCCTAAATTCAATGGTCGAGCACTTAAAGGATGCGAATAAAGCGCTGCGCGAGTGCAGAAGGACGCTTAAGAAAGGAGGAAAAATTCTCGTTTGGATGCCCACAGCGCAGTCCGACTGGCTCTTGAAACTGCTCTCCTCTCTCGGCTTGTTGGGAAGATTCAGGCACGAAAGGTATTACGGCTTGGAAGAGTTTGCGGCGATGCTCGAGAGAGCGGGTTTCAGGGTTCTGAGGAAGGAATTCAAAAATTTTTCAATTAATGAGTTTTTTGTGGGGGAAAAGAAATGAATTCTTCCAGGCTTCGGCGTAAGCCAATGAATTTTTTGCTTGTTTCAATTGACTGCCTCAGGGCAGACTGGCTTAAGACACCCGCTCTTAGAAAAATTTCAGAAAAGGGAATCCAGTTTACCAACGCAATCACCGCTGCAAATTCAACCGATCCTTCGCATTTGTCCGTCCTCACAGGCCTTTACCCCAGAACCCACGGAATACACGAGAACGGGATACGCCTCAACAAGAAAAATTTCAAACACGTTTTTTTGCAGGAAATCCTTAAAGGCAAAGGCCATCATACCGCAGGATTTGTCGGAGTGGAACACATGGGCGCGCTTTACGGGTTTGACAGGGGGTTTGACTTTTTTTCATCCTCTTCTTGGGGTCTTTTCAGGTATTTGTTCAACAAAAAACTGGGTCTCTGGATTGGAAAGCACCACATAACCTTGGTTAAGATTTTGTCAAGAATTGGATTGAATTTTGCAAAGCACAGTAGGAAATGCAAGGAGGTTTTTTCGGATTTCAGAAAATGGTTTGAAATGGAAAACAGGCAGCCGTTTTTTTCCTTTGTCCATTTCTTTGACGCTCATGTAATTTACAAAAAAAAGTATGAATCCAGCTTGGAAAAAATAGATTTTTTCCTTGGAAAAATGGTTGAAATGGTCCCGCGGAACACCTGCATTATTGTTTTCGGGGATCACGGGCAGATTTTTAAAGAAAACGGAAATAAGCAGCAAGGACATGGCCACACATTGAAGGAGGAGGAATTGAGGGTTCCGCTTGTTTTTTATTTCAAGGACGGTTCCTTTGGCTCTAAGGAAGTAAAAAGACAGGTGCAGCTCGTTGACATCTTTCCAACAGTGCTGGATTTGACTGGTGCAGGATTTAAGAGCGAGGGAAGTTCCCTCAAACCGTTTATTGAAGGAAAAAAGGCAGTTGAATTCCGCAAAAACGCGTTTACTGTTTCATATTTCCCTTTCGCGAAAAAATGGAGTGTTCGAAGGGAAGACGGATGGAAGCTTGTTTATTTGAGGGAGCGCCGTTCTTTCAAACTTTTAAATTTTCTCAGAGACCCCAGCGAAACAAAGGATTTTTCAGAGGAGTTCCCTGAAAAAGCGAAAGAACTCAGGAAAGATCTTCTCGGTTTCCTTGAAGGGGGAAAAATTGCCAGGGCAAAGAAAGACAGAAGAACCAATGAAATGCTTAAAGGGCTCGGCTATTTGTGAATTTTTTCGCTTTCCTGCACTGCCTTCCCGTAAAGCAGTTCGAAGTCGGCGAGGAGTTTTTCCCACGAATAGTTTTTCCTTACATGTCCTCTGCCATTTTTCGCAATTTTTTTCCTCAACGATTTTTTTCCCAGCAATTCCTTCATCCCTTTTTTAAGTTCCTCTGCGGAACCCGCCCTGACCAAGTACCCTGTTTCCAAGTGCTTCACAACCTCTGGAATTCCGCAGACCCTTGCGGCAAGCAGTGGTTTTTCCATTGCCAATACCTCTAACATTCCGTGGGGGAAAGGGTCATACAGAGAGGGCATCACAACAAGCACACTTTTTGAAATCAGCGCAGGCATTTTTTTGTGTTCAATCCCGCCCAAAAATTCCACTTTGTCCTGCAAGCCGAGCTCGCGCGCTTTTTTTCTGTAGAATGCCTCGCTTTTTCCCGAGCCGGCAATTTTGAGCTTTGTTCCATTTATCCCCGTGAATGCCTCCAGCAATTCATCCAGTCCTTTCCAGGGAACAATCCTGCCGGCAAAAAGAACGAATTTCTCGCTGCGCGCGTACTTTTTCGGATTGAAAAGCGCGAGGTCAACCGCGTTGCGGAGCAGAACGGTTTTTTTTCCCGGCACGCCTCTGCGTAGCAGCTGTTTCTGCTGGAATTCGCTCGGGCATGTGACAAGCGCTGATTTTTTTACAAGCCAGGACTGCAGTGAGTCGAGCACTCTCGCCTTGAGCGGGAGTTCCGCTTTTCCGCCCCTGTACCTTTTCCCTATTTTTTCAAAGCCGAGCGATGAATAGTTTATGAGGAATTCGAGGGAAAGGTCGCCGGTGTATTTTGTTATAAGCGGGGCTTTGCTCCGTGCAATTTTTTTTGCCAGCACCGCTGCTGCGGCGCTAAGGTTTAAATCGTGTGCGTGGACCACGTCAGGATTCCATCTTCTCATAATCGGCGTTGCAAGAAAAGCCATTGAAAAAACAGAAAAAATATTGTCGAGCGCGGAGGCTTTTTTTGGGTTACCGCTCAAATGCCGGGCGCGGTGCACTGTAAAGCCCTTTTTTTTCTCCGTTTTGGCGTAAGCCGGAAATCTGAGCGTTACCACTTTGACCGAATGACCTTTTTCAGCAAGTCTTTCCGCGAGTTCCGGCACGCTGCTCGCGGGACCGCCTATTCTCGGCGGATAGTTTGCTGAAACAATGAGCAGTTTCATGTTAGTAATAGTGCCTCTGAAAGTATTTAAAAGAACCCTGCAATGTTATTTTTTAATGGAGCCTGTTTTTTCCGATTTCAGCGGAAGCAAGGCGCATTTCCGCTTCTCAAAAGCCCGTTCGAAAAGGATTCTCAGAGTGCTTTCCCTTTTCAAGGAATTGAAGGGCTGCTGTTTGCTGGATGCTGGCTGCGGTTACGGCTTTGTGTCAAGGGAGCTTGCGCGTAAGTGCGGGGAGGTGACAGGTGTTGACACCAACAGGCGTGCGATTGATTTTGCCAAGCGGGCTGCGAGGGAAAAGGGGGTTAAGAACTGCAGTTTCCTCAACGAAAATGCTGAAAGGCTTTCATTTGGGGGGAATTCATTTGACATTGTAGTGTCTTATCAGGTATTGGAGCATGTTGGAAACCAGAAAAGATATTTGAAGGAATTGAAGAGAGTGCTTAAGGAGGACGGCGTTCTCTATATTGCCACACCAAACAGATTTTACCCAATTGAACCGCATTACAAGATTCCATTCCTTGCCTTAATGCCTTCCTTCCTTGCAAACATTTTTGTAAGGGCAAGGGGCGTGAAAGAATATGATATAAAACTTCTTTCGCGGAAAAAACTGGCGCAATTGCTTATGGAAACCGGTTTCCAATTCGAGGATTTCACGGGCAAAATTGTAAGAGATCCAGAAAAGTTTTGCGCGCGGAAGGATTTCGGGTTAAAAATGAAGTTCTTGAAGCACTTTTATTTCTTTCCCTTCAGATGCTTTGTGCCGGGCTTTATTTTTGTCTGCCGGAAGTGATTTTCCCTTTTTTAGGGCTCCCCAAAAAGCGGTAACCCCAGGAAAGAGAAACAATGAAGCCAAGGGCGATTGGCAGCAGTATAACCAGCCTTCGCGCAATTACCACAACGAGTGCAATTCCCGAAGGAACGCCTAGGAACTCGAACATTAAAATCATGGCGAATTCCCTCACTCCGAGCCCGCCCGGAATCTGTGAAAGCCCGCCCACGAAGATAGAAATGGCGACAATTACGAGAATGTAGCCCATTGGAACATAAGTGCCATAGGAGAGAAAAAAAGACTCCATTACAAGTGTTTGCACCACCCAGTATGCAGCAACCAAAACCAGCACAGGAAACATTTTCCTGCTTAAGAGTATCTGCATCCATGTTTCGCGTATTTTTTTGAGTGATTTGAATAAAATCAAGGAAGCGCTTTTAATAAAAGCGTTTTTTATTTTGCCCGATTTTTGCACGGTTTTTTCAAAGAATGAAACAGGAATTTTGAAAAAAGCAATAAGGACAACCAGGACAGGGACGGTAAATGCCAGCATTCTCTCAAATGAAACATAGGGCAGTCCCCGGGAAAAAAAGTACAGGGCAGAAAAGGCGAGAAGTATTTGGGTGCCTGTGTCCATTGCGTATTCGAATGAGGCAAGGGAAAGCGCATTGCCTTTTCCCATGCCCATTGCTTTGTTGAGTGCAATCGCTTTTGCTGGAATGTTGAGCCTTGAGGGGAAGGCGTATGAAATGAACCGGTTGAAGAATTCCAATTGCAGGAATTTTGAAAAACCCGGGCTTTTTTCTTCGAGCGTTTTTGAGAGAATTTTCATTCTCAATGCGAGCAAAAAAAAGCCTGAAAGAAAAAGCACAATTGCCAGCAGGAAAAACTCCGGGTTCTTCAAATCAAGCAATTGGTCAATGTTAATTTTCTGGGAATAAATAAAATAGGCGAAAATCGCAATTCCTGCAAGGTAAAAAATAAACCTTTTTTTCATCAAATTAAGAATATATGACTTCTTTTTATAATCTTTTCTTGTGTTTTTCCCAGTATGAACGTTGTTTTTGTAACGCTTGACGCTTTGAGGCGGGACAGGCTTGGATGTTACGGTCACAAGGGAAATTTGACACCCGCAGTTGATTCAATTGCAGAAAAAGGCATTGTCTTTGAGAATGCCGTAACAGTGTCAAACACGACTGACCCGAGCCATGCCTCTTTTTTCACCGCCACTTATCCCAACGTTCACGGGGTCAGGGAGAACGGCTGGAAATTGAAGAAAAAAATTCCAATGCTTGCAGGCGAACTCAAAAGAGGCGGTTATGCAACAGCCGCAGCAGTAAGCGTTGAGCATTTAAGCTCTTATTTTGGCTGGAATTCCGGCTTTGATTATTACTTCAACAACAACAAGTTTGACAGCGCATACCATTCGCTCAGCAGGCTTGGCTTCAGGCTGGGCAAATACAGGTTTTTCAGCGTGTTCTCCCTGTTGAGAAAAGCCGGGCTGCTTAAAAACACCCATTGCCGTCCATCAAGCGAAACAAATCGTGCAGTGCTGCCGTGGATTGAAAAGCACGCCGGGGAAAATTTTTTCCTCTGGATTCATTATTTTGACATTCACAAGCCCTACAAGCCGAACTATGATTCAGGGGTAAAACTTGTGGACGAAGCTGTTGGAAAACTCACAGAGAAATTGCGGGAAACCGGCATTTTTGAAAAAACCGCTTTAGTGCTCACATCCGACCACGGCGAAACATTCAAGGAAGAGCACGGCTATGAGGAGCACGGTCATTCACTGTATGAGCAGGAGATAAGAATTCCCCTAATTCTCCACTTCCCTCAAAAACTGGGCAAAGCCAGAATTGAACAGCAGGTGCGTTCAATTGACGTAATGCCCACGCTTCTTGAACTGCTTTCCCTTAAAATCCCCAAGACCTGCCAGGGCAGAAGCCTTCTGCCCGCTTTAAATGGAGAGGAGTTGGGGCTTGATGCCTTTGTTGAATCATATCCAGTATACAGGGACTCAAAATGTCTTAGGACGCACAATGGCTGGAAGTATATTTTCAACGCCGACAGGGAAGACGAGCTTTTCAATTTAGGGAATGACCAGTTTGAAAAAAACAATTTACTTGAAAAGGAAAAGGACACGGCGGAGAAAATGAAAAAAATGCTTTTTGAATGGATTGAATCAGGCGAGACAATTGAAAACCAGCAAATTGATGGTTTCACTGCTAATAACCTGAAGGGTCTTGGCTATTTGTGATTCCTCAAATCATACAATTTTATGCCATTTTTTTCCATTACCACCGGCTTGTCCAGCGTGGAGCAGTCTGAAAGGAAATAATCAACAAACACTTTCCTGTTTGGGTCGTTGGGGTCTTCCATGGAGTAATCGCCTGCATTTATTGAACCGAACCACAGGACCCTGTTGCCTTCCTTGTCAAATATGTCCGCGCCGGGAATTTCATCCGTGAACTTGTGCACCGCCCAAGGGAAGTGGAAAATTCTTCCCGCTTCCATGTAACGGCAGTAATTTTTTTCCTGTTGCGGGTCAGGGTTGTCGTAAAGGGAATTGTAGGGAAAACTGTACTTGTTTACTCCTGCCGGAACATCCAAAAAGCAATTGTCGATTCCAAGAGTGAAAGGTCCTTCCATCTGGTTTATTTTTTCCCCTATTTCGTAGAATCCCACAGGAAAGGAACGCGCTTGGCTGACCACCAAAGCGAAGCCCGCAAAGTAAAGAAGGTGAAAGGCGAGGATTAAAACGATTGCCGTTTTTACAATTCTCTTCTTTTTTTTGCCTTTTTTTCCAAGCAATTTTTTTAACCCGTAAGCGGAAAAAATGCTTGCAGGGATAAACATTAAAAAGGCAATTTTTGCCGGCATGTACAACTGGTGGATTGAAGCAATCGGGCTCCACCTCATGATAAAATTTAATACAACGCAGCCCGTGAGAAATCCAATGAATAGAAACCCTGCAAAAACCCAATTGGCAAGTTCTTCCATTTTTTTCTCTTTTATTGCAGCGAAAAAGCCGAGTATTGCCGGGTAAAATGCGAACAGTGCAATTAAATTTGGCACCGTTATGCCCCCCTTTATTAGAAACTTGTTTGCTTTCGGCATTATTTTGAAGAGGAAAAGCCCGAGCGTTTCAGGC
>CAZKED010000006.1:0-46194 GCA_964551725.1 uncultured archaeon
AAAAAATAAAAAGCCTCATGAACACCAACGTAATTTTCTCCTATGCCGACGAAGACCAAGAACACGTTGCAAAAAAATTCAAGGAATACGACCTAGTCTCAATGCCTGTCCTGGATTCGGAAAAAAAAATGCTGGGAATTATTACGGTTGATGACGTAATCGACGTAATCGAGGAGGAAGCCACGGAAGACATTTACCGCCTTGCCGGGCTGGACGAAGAGGAAAGCGTTTTTTCCTCCCCCCAAAATTCAATTGCCCGCAGAACGCCCTGGCTCGCGTTCAACCTCATTATTGTAATGATTTCCGTTTCGGTCATCAGCCTGTTCGAGGACACGCTCGCCGCACTGATTGTGCTTGCAATGTTTTTGCCGGTCGTCGCCAATCTCGGCGGCAATGCGGGAACGCAGACCCTTGCGGTCATGGTCCGCAGCCTTGCACTGGGGGAAATAGGCATTAAGGAATACAAGCGCGCCCTGAAAAAGGAAATCGTGGTGGGAGTGATCAACGGAATAATAATCGGTTTCCTGGTTGGAGCGATTGCAACGCTGTGGAAAGGAAACATAATGATCGGCTTTGTGCTCCTCCTGGCAATGCTCGCAAACCAGGTCACTGCAGCGTTAGCCGGAACTCTGGTGCCGGTGCTGTTCAAGTGGCGCAGAATAGATCCGGCGCTGGCGTCAAGCGTTCTCATAACGGGCGCAACCGACATAATGGGCTTCCTCGCATTCCTGGGAATTGCAACCCTTTTCTGGCAGGCAGGGCTGCTCGCTTGAGAAAAAAACTAATTGATTTCTGTTCATGGTTATTTTATGAGAGAAAAACCCCGCGACATGCCCGCCGGGAAAGACAGGAAAGCAGCCGGAAAAAGGGTTCCGCTGCCGGGGGAAATCGGCTCAAGAATAAGAATGAGTGAGGTTATCGAGGAAAGGCGGAGGAGAGCGAGGCACCTCCAGGGTATATTCAAGCCCCCGACGGAAGAAAAACCTCAGGTAACGCGCGCCACTTACCTTGCAAAACGAATAAGCAATCCAAGAGACATGGAAACGCTAAGAAAACTGAAGGAAACCCTTGAGTCGGAACTGGAAAAGGCGAAAAAACTCGGAAACGAGCCGCTGTTCAGAGAACTGCAGGAAAGGCTGCAGAGAGAAAACCAAGTACTGGAATACCTCGTGGACAGGGCAAAAGTGTTCCTCGACCCGCAATATGCGGAAAGCCGCACAAGAGGATACGCAACCATTTACATCAGGCATGCGGAAGAATTCTACAATTTTCTAATTCAAAACCAGGGAAGAATGTAAAAAAGGAAAGATTTGCCCCTTCTCTCGTTGAACGCTAAACGAACGAGGAGAAAAAAACAAAGCCGGCGGTAGCGGTAACTATTACAACGAGCAGGGCGAAGAGCGCTGCAATCAGGTCTGTTTCGTACTCCTCCTCACCTTCTTCCCTGCCCTGCGTTTCCTTCTTCCCTGCTTCGGACTGCTTTTTTTTCTCCGAGATAATGGACTGCCTCAGGCTCTGCACATCGCTTTGCTCAGGGGTTTTGCCTTCAGGCAGGGATGTTTTTCCAGATTTTTCCTTTAAGGAAACTTCGCTTATTCCGCCTTCCATCACACCTATTAAGCGTTTTTGCTTTTTAAATCTTTCCCTGCCTCTCCGCGGGGAAAAGGAGAAAAAATAAATATAAGAAAGAACATTATTGCTTTCGGGATGGCTGGAAAAAAGGCTTCGGGAAACGCCAAAAAAAAGAGAGTCCCGGGCAAGCGCTGGATTGCAAAGCTTGCGCTGGACGCTATCATCGCTTATTACATAGTGATGTTTTTTCTCACTTTTTCCTTTATGGGATGCCCTCAGACCATTGGCTATCCCTGCTTCACCCAAATAAGCTCGGAAAACAAGTGCTATATCGGAACAAAGGAGGGCATCACCCCGCAGACGCAGATTGTTGCCGCGATTAACTATTTTTCCGACGGCACGTGCGGGGGAAGTTGCGACTGGCGCACCACGGAGCAAAAAACGCTTTACCTGCCGGCAAACGGCGGTCTCACCATTGAAAGGGACAACGGAAAACCTAGGGTTAACGGCGAGGAAATAGGCGAGGGAGAAAAATGGTCTTCTGTAAACTACGCGTTAAACATTGACCCCTGGATAATAGAGGAGGAAAGCATTCAGCTTGAAAATTCCGGAGTAGTCAACTGCGTCAACGCAGGCGGGGGAACGGCAAGTTTTTCCGGGGAAGAATACGGGTTCCTTTTGGTAAAGGGAATACACAAAATTTCCGTAAAACCCAACGCCGGAGGAATAATCTCGTTCCTTGTGTTCCTTTCACTTCTTGCCTGCGTGGAGAGGAAAAACCTCAAGGGAAAAGGAGTCAAAGAGCACCTGCTTTGCTCCACAAAATTCAGGATTATGGCGGCAATGTGCGCCGGCATTTCGCTCTTTGTGGCATTCACTGTGCTGTGAAAAGCAATTTAACTTTTTCTTCCATTCATTTATTGCGCAAGGAAAAAAGAGGTGTTTTTCATGGAACTTGAACCGGTAAAGGCGCTGTTTCTCTTAAGCCCGCGCCTGACCGCGCTTGTTACAACAATGGGAAAGAACGGCAGGGTGAATGCTGCGCCCTACTCTTTTGTAGGTCCATTGAGCATCAATCCCGCGCTCTGCTATGTTTCCGTGGGAAAGGGAGGCAAGGACACAGAGGCATTCGCCCTAGAAACAAGGCAGTTTGTCGTTAACCTTGTCAGCGCTGACTTTGCCCAGAAAGCGGTGAACTGCGAGGCAAAACTTGCCCTTGGAGAAAACGAGCTTGAAAAATTCGGACTGCACATGACCGCAAGCAGCAAGGTTGTTGTACCGAGCGTGAAGGAAGCAAAGGCAACAATTGAATGCGAGTTGGCTGAAGTTTTGGACCCGAAGGATTCAGACCACGTGCTCCTAATCGGAAAAGTGCTCGGAGGAAAATGCGAATGCGAAAAAGACGGCAAGCCGGACCTCGATGCAATAGACCCAATAATGCACGTGGCAAAAGGGCATTTCCGCAAAGTGGGGGAAAGAATTGACCTCGAAAGGAACAAGTAAACGTAGAGCACGCGAAGTGCTGCGCAGGCTTGCAAAGGAATACCCGGAAGCAGGCACCCGCCTGCTGCACGGGAACGCATTCCAGCTGCTCGTGGCAACAATTTTAAGCGCTCAGTCCACTGATGCACAAGTGAACAGGGTTACAAAAAAACTGTTCAGGGAATACCGCACACCGGCGGAATTCGCCCGCGCGGACTTGCGGGAACTGAAAAAAATAGTGCGGAGCGCCGGCTACTACAACCAGAAAGCCCGCCGCATAAAGGAAAGCGCTAAAATTATCTCCGGAAAATACCGCGGCAGGGTCCCGCGCTCCATGCATGAACTGGTGCAACTGCCCGGCGTCGGCAGGAAGACCGCGAACATCGTTCTCAGTTACGGCTTCGGAAAGGATGAAGGGATAGCGGTCGACACGCACGTGTTCAGGTTAAGCCGCAGACTGGGATTGAGCAGTGCGAATACCGCGGAAAAAGTGGAAAAGGATTTAATGGAATTGCTGCCGAGGAAAAAATGGGGCACTGTGAACAGCATCCTAATCTTCCATGGCAGAGCTGTATGCACCGCCCGCAATCCCAAGCACGGGGAATGCGTTCTGTTCGAATTGTGCCCCAGCAGGGGCATTTAGCCAGATTTCCTTCGCTCTTTCTTCAGGCGTTTCTCTATGCTTTCCTCGTATTCATCAATGGAGGGCGCAATAGGTGCTCTTTTGCGACTGGGCTTTTTCACATACCCGCCAATGGCGGGCGCAACAGGGATCTTTCCCTGCTCGCGGAGTTCCTTCCTTGCCGCAAGCTCCAGCTCGCTTACTTCTTTGGGCTTTATTCTCTCCCTGCCAAGGAATTCCTCTATGCATTTCAAATATTCCTCAACATGCGGCACAGCGGGCATTCTCTGCTGCCCGCGCAGAACCCTTTCAGCCTCGGCCTCCAGTTCCCTGACCTCCCTTGGCATGAGCGGTCCGCCGGGCGAGGGCTGCCAGAACACTTTCACCAGTCTTTCACCCACTTGAACCCTGAATGTATAGTATCTCTGGACCTGCCTGCCCGCCCTTTCGATGCCGAATTTCACCCTCGATTTTTCATACAGTCTTCGCCCGAGCAGCCTGTAAGCGGAATAGTTTGCGATTATCTGCATCAATTCCGGGTCCCTCACCGAATTCGAGAGCAGGTATGCAACGCTTCCGAAAAAGGGGATTGCGGAAACAATAACCGCTTCGGGACTGTGCAGCTGGACAGCGCGCTTGTGTTCTTCCCTGGAAATAGTCCTGGAAATGCGCCTGCGGTACTCGGATTTCAGCCTTGCGCTTATAGTGTAAGAGGGTCTTATCACAGAAGACCAGGTAGCGCTGAGGACGGGGATTATTCCGAGGAGAAAATGTGCCTTGTATCCCGCAAGGAAATCGGCAAGCTCTCCCCTTCCAATCTGGCTTCGGAAAAACGCGGCTTTTTCCGCGCTTATCCTGCCCTCGCTTTCAGCCCAGTCAACGGATTTTGAAATGAATTTAATTCCCACCCGCTGGTACCAGCGATAGGTGCGTCTGGCAATTCTTCCAGTACGCCTTAAAGCCCTCATCTCCCTTCTTTCGGGGGGCTTTTTTTTCCTTTGCCTGGCTTTCCAATCAATTCCTTTCAACGACATAATTCGCCAAATAAATTTATCTGCTGCACTTCCTTTTAATCATTTCTCTGCCCTGTATAATTTCATGGAGCCAGTAGAGGCATTATTACTCGGATTGGTACAGGGAACAATTGAATGGCTGCCCCTGAGCAGCCAGGGACAGGTAATGGCTCTCGCGATTGCGCTCGGGGAAAACGCAAAAGAGGCATTGCGCCTGGCAGTATTCCTGCACATTGGCACGTTTTTCGCGGCGCTTTATTACTTCCGCAGGGAGGCAGCAAAAATCCTTAAGGGAAAAGACAGGGCGCTGGGAAAATTCCTTCTCATCGCGCTGCTCTCGACAGCAATCACCGGAATTCCAATGTATCTGCTCCTGGAAACCGCGGTCGGGGAATTCCATCCCGCGGGCGTGCTGCTCTTAATAGGAGCGTTGCTCGTGGTAATGGGAATAATCCAGCGGAAGAAGAAATTCGTGAAAAAAACCTCCCTGGGAAACAAAAACGCTTTCTTTCTGGGCTTGGGGCAGGGTCTCGCGGTTTTGCCGGGCATAAGCAGGAGCGGCATGACCACGAGCACGCTTTTGTTCGAAGGCTTTGAACCGGAGCAGGCGTTCCGGATTTCCTTCCTGCTTTCAATTCCGAGCATTCTTGTCATGGACGTTCTTTACGGAATGAGGGAAGGCTTCCCGGCTGGAGCGGAAGCACTTCTCGGAGTGCTGGTTGCAGCAGTGGTCGGCTTTGTTTCCATTTCCCTGCTGCTCCGCGCAGCGAAAAAAATAAACTTCTCGAAATTCTGCATCGGCTTTGGGATAGTTTACGGGATTCTCTCGCTCGTCTATTTCTTGTGAGAAACAAATAAATAGCATTGGAGCCATAAATTGGTTATGCCCATTGTGAAAGGTCACCAAATCAAAAAAAAGCACAAGCGCCACAATTTAAGGCGCAGGAGAAAGCAAAGGAAGGGCGGCAAGCACTCCCACCGGAGAAATATAAGCCAAAAAGGAGTTCAGGGGAGAGAAGCGTATAAGAAACACAGTAGGCACCCCCCGCTTACCCAAAATGAATTGAGAGGGGTTCGAAGGATATCGGCAATCAATTACGTACTGAGAAATGCCTTGACTATTACTGTCTTCAAGCGAAGGTTTGCAGATTTCTATGAATACAATGCGAGGAAAAGAGTGCTGGGCATATCGGGAAGGGATATGTTTGCGCGCGCTAACAGCGAACTCCGGAACGGCCTTGTCTCTGCCGCCAGACACTTTTGGGAAGAAGAAGGCGCAAAACTGGCTGAAGAGTTTATCGCCCAAAGAGCGCCTTTCACCGAGAAAGAATTGCTTGACTACCGGGCGGACAAGTCAAAAATCGACCTCCCGGGAGAATTCCTGGAATGGCTGAAATCTGAAAAGATAGAGCTTTTAAGTACTTAAAGCTTGGAAACTGCTTCTTGGACTAACTTCCCGAAATCCAGCTTGGCTTCCTCTTCTTCCACGCGCTCAAGCGAGGCGTGGGTGCTCGGATGCTTTGGCCCGAGCACATCGCACATTTCTGGTCCTTTGGAGATTTCAAACGTGCCAATTTTCCGGGCGAGCGCCGTGGTTTCCCGCTTGTTGAAGCCCAGCAGGGGGCGGACGACAGGAATTTGCACGGCGCGGGCTGTTGCTGCAAGATTGGACAAAGTCTGGCTTGAAACCTGCCCCAGGGATTCGCCTGTAACGAGGAAGGAGCATTTTTCCTTTTCTGCAACTCGCTCCGCGATTCTGTACATCAGACGGCGCATTAAAATGAAATAGTACGCTTCCGCGGTTTTTTTCGCTATTTCCTCAAGCTGCTCCGAAATGTCCAGGACAATAAGCTTTTTTATTCCGAGTTTTTTTGAAATCCTGCGGCATTTTTCAACCGACTCAGAGCCGGCAAATTTTTCGTTTGAAAAATGGAGAGCGAAAAGCTCTGCTTGCTCTGCCACAATGCTGCCCGCAACTGGGGAATCGATGCCTCCGCTCAAAAGCAGCAGTCCTTTTGCCCTTTGCATTTTCATCCACCTGTTTTCATTCGCCGAATTTCTTTTTTATTTTTTCGTGGAATTTTTCAAACACGCTCTTTCTTTTCCTGCGGAGTCTTTCCATCCTTCGCAGTTGTTCCAGCAGTTCCCTTTCCTTTTTTGAAAGTCTCTCGGGCGTCTGCACTGTAACCTTGACGAATTCATCGCCTTTTCCCTGGGCATTAAGGTGCGGAATGCCTTTTCCTTTAAGGCGGAAAATTGTCCCGCTCTGCGTGCCGCTTGGCACTTTCAGTTTCGCCATTCCGTGCAGTGTCGGCGCCTCGATTTCCGAGCCGAGCGCTGCCTCGGAAAAGGAAATGGGAATCTCCACGTACACGTCGGAGTTGTCGCGCTTGAATATTTCATGCGGTTCCACGAATATTACTACGTAAACGTCGCCCGGAGTCCCACCGCGTTCTCCCGCGTTTCCCTGCCCGCGAAGGCGCAAAAAGTTGCCGGTGTTGATTCCAGCAGGTACTTTCACTTTGATTTTTCTTTTTTCATCGAATGAACCCCTGCCTTTGCATTTCCTGCACGGGTTCTTTATTTCGTGACCTGAACCGTGGCAGTTCGGACAGGTTGAAGTGGTCTGAAACATTCCGAGAACGGTGCGCCGCGTTTTGGTCACGACGCCGCGGCCGTTGCAGTGCCTGCATGTTTCAATGTCGGAATCCTTTCTATAGCCTTTTCCGCCGCATTCACCGCATTGCACAATTCTCTGCACGGAAATTTCCTTTTCCGCGCCGAATGCCGCTTCTTCGAATGAAACCGGCATGTTCACCCTTAAATCGCTTCCCTTTTCGGGAGTGCCTTCCCTGCGGAACTGCGAGGAGAATATGTCTGAGAAACCGCCGCGGGTGAACATGTTGAACAGGTCCTCGAAATCGAAGTCCATTGAAGAGAATCCCGAAAAACCGCTGAAGCCCGGGCCAAAGCCGCTGAAGCCCCTGAATCCCTCGAATCCGTGGCCGTAGGAATCGTATGCCTGCCTTTTCTGCGAATCGGAGAGAACCGAATATGCTTCCTGTATTTCCTTGAATTTTTCCTCCGCGTTCTGCTCCCTGCTTATGTCGGGGTGGAATTTTTTCGCCAGGCGCTTGTACGCTGCCTTTATTTCCTGTTCGGAAGCCCCTTTTCCAAGCCCGAGAATTTTATAGTAGTCCTTTTCCGCCATGCAATTCCTTCACTTTACTTTTTGCCCTTGTCATCGTCTTCCATTTTGAAGTCCGCGTCCACTACTTTGCCGTCCTTCGGCTTTTTTTCCTTTTTTCCCTTGGCTTCCTGCCGCGCTTCTCCCGCGCCTTCGGGCTTTTTGGTTTCCTGCGCTTTTTTGTAGAGTTCTGCGGAGAATGCCTGCATTTCCCTGTTGAGTTCCTGCATTGCCGTTTTCACGCTTGAAACGTTTTTGTCTTTCAGGGCGTTTTTCAGCGCCTCGGCTTTTTCGGATATTTTTTTCTTGTTTTCGTCCGGAATTTTGTCCGCGAGGTCGGAGAGCATTTTTTCCGCGGCATATGCCAGTGCCTCGCCCTGGTTAAGCGTTTCCGCTTCCTCCATGCGCTTTTTGTCCTCCGCCGCGTGCTGTTCTGCTTCCTTTTTCATTTTTTCAATTTCTTCCTTGCTGAGTTTCTGCGATGCGACTATTTTAATGCTCTGTTCCTTTCCGGTTCCGAGGTCCTTTGCCTTCACGTGCACTATTCCGTTAGCGTCAATGTCAAACGTGACCTCAATCTGGGGAATGCCCCGCGGAGCCGGGGGAATTCCAATCAACTGGAACCTTCCCAGTTCCTTGTTGTCTTTCGACATAGGTCTTTCGCCCTGGAGGACGTGCACGTCAACGGCGGTCTGGTTGTCCGCTGCTGTTGAAAAAACCTGCGATTTTTTCGTGGGAATTGTCGTATTGCGCTCTATGAGTTTTGTGAAAACCCCGCCGAGCGTTTCAATTCCGAGGGAAAGCGGCGTGACGTCAAGTAGCAGCACGTCTTTTACTTCGCCGCTTAGCACGCCTGCCTGTATCGCGGCACCCATTGCGACGCATTCCATCGGGTCCACGCCTCGCTCGGGCTTTATGCCCAGGGCATGCTCTATGAATTTCTGCACGCACGGCATTCTCGTAGGACCGCCGACAAGAATCACCTTGTTTATTTCGCTTGCGGTCAGTTTTGCGTCCGCCAGCGCCTGCTGCACCGGCTTTTCGCATTTTTTTATTACAGGTTCAACCAGCTGCTCGAGTTTTGCCCTGCTTATTTTCACGTTCAGGTGCTTCGGTTCCTGTTTTGCCGAGGCAATGTACGGCAGGTTAATGTCTGTTTCAAGCACTGTGCTCAGTTCGATTTTCGCCCTTTCCGATGCCTCCCTGACTCTCTCCATTGCCGCCTTGTCTTTTGCGAGGTCAACGCCTTCCTTTTTCCTGAATTCTTCAAGCACGTAATCCATCAGCATGCTGTCCATGTCGGTTCCGCCAAGCTGCGTGTCGCCGCTCGTGCTTTTTACCTCGAAAACCCCTTCACCGAAATCCATTACCGTTACATCCAGGGTTCCGCCGCCGAAGTCGAACACCAGGATTTTCTGCTCTTTTTCGTGCTTGTCCAGACCGTAAGCAAGCGCTGCCGCTGTCGGCTCGTTTATAATCCTTATTACTTCAAGCCCCGCTATTTCTCCCGCGTCCTTTGTCGCCTGCCTCTGGTTGTCGTCGAAGTAAGCCGGCACTGTAATGACCGCTTTTTCAATTTTTTCTCCTAAAAATTCCTCCGCGTCCTTTTTTATTTTCTGCAAAAGGAAGGCGGAAACCTGCTGGGGCGTGTACTCTTTCCCGAAAACCTTGTACTTGTGCTTTGAGCCCATTTTTCTTTTCGCTGCAGTAATCGTTCCCTCGGGATTGTTCACCGCCTGCCTTTTCGCGGGCTCTCCCACCAGGCGCTGGCCGTCTTTTGTGAATGCGACAACGCTCGGAAAGGATTTCCCGTAGAGCGTTGTGCCCTCAGCGCTCGGAATAATGCGGGGCTTTCCCGCTTCCAGCACGGCTGCAGCGCTGTTGCTTGTTCCCAGGTCAATTCCTATAACCTTTGCCATAACAAATCACCTTTGCCAATTAAAAGAATAAACGTCCGTTCACTTTTATTTTTCTTTTCCTTGCTTTTTTTCCTCGGGGAAATTTGCCTTCACTTTTGCGGGTCGCAGTATTCCGCCGCCGAACCTGTAGCCTTTTTGGAATTCCTCGAGAACCGCGCCTTCGGGCTTTTCGGAATCGCTTGCCCTGAGAACGCAGTCCATTTCATCGGGATTGAATTTTTCCCCGCAGTTTATCTCCGAAACGCCGCATTGCCTGAAAGCATTGAGCAACTGCGAGTGAAGTTCCTTCAGCCCGGAATCCTGCGAATGCTTCAATGCCTGCTCCACCGAGTCAAGCACCGGCAGGAATGCTTTCAGTATTTCCGCTTCCGCCCTTTTTTTCTCTATTTCCGTCTCCTTTTCCTTTCGCTTCATTGCATTCTCGTAGTCTGCCTGGACTCTCTGGAGAATCTCTTTGAGTTCGCCGAATTCTTTTTCCCTTTTTTCCATTTCCCCTTCAAGCACCCTTATTTTGCCCTTCAATGCCTTCAGAGGACTCTTTTTCCCTTCAGGGCGCTTTGCCTTCTTTTTGCTCCCACCAGACACAAAAATCACTGTCTAAAGAATTTAATCATTTATATAATAATCTGAACAATGGTTTTTAATTTTTTTCCTTTGCCCTGCAAAAACTGAAAGGGAAATTAAACTTTTAATCCCTTCCCTCCTTCCAGTTTTCCATGACCGAACTGCTGTACCTGCGGGACTGCTACATGAAGGAATTCGATGCAACCGTTAAGCATGCGGAGGGCAACATGGTCGAACTGGACCGCACAGCATTCTATCCCGAATCCGGGGGACAGCTTTCCGACACAGGCACACTACACCGCGGGGAAGAGGAATTCAAAGTCATTAAGGCACGAAAGCAGGGCGGAAAAGTAATGCACGAAATCGACCGCGAGGGGCCTAAAGCCGGCGACGCAGTGCAGGGAAAAATCGACTGGGCTCCGCGGTACAATATGATGAGAATGCACACCGCCGCACACGTTATCACAACGGCGGTGCAGGCAATCGTGCCCGACGCCCTAGTCACCGGCGGGCAGCTGGGCTTCGAGGAAAGCCGCGACGATTACTCCGTGCCGGAATTGAGCCAGGAAATGGTTTCGGAGATTGAAAAAAAGGCGAACGAAATAGTGCAGGCGGAACAGGAAGTGGAAATAAAGGAACTGCCGCGGGAGGAAGCCTTCAAACTTCCGCAGCTGTTCAAGCTCAAGGATGTGCTGCCGCCGAGCATTCCAATGATTCGAGTTATTCAAATCGGGAAAGACGTGAACGCGTGCGGCGGAACGCATGTGCGTAACACAAAGGAAATCGGAAGCATAAAAATCACGCGCACGAAAAGCAAGGGCGCGAACAACCGCAGGCTGTACTTCGCGCTTGAGGGATGATTTCCCGCCAAAAAAAGGCAGTTTTTGGGCAAAAGCCGGCGATTGCCGATATTTTTCCTTTTTTTAGGAAAAGTTTAAAAAGGGTGCGATTTTTACTCCATAAATTTAAATTTCTTTCCTTCTTTCTCACTTAGCGGGTTTGAAATGAAGCACCTGTTGTCACTGGACACCTGGAACAAAGAAGAAATTCTGGAAACGATTGAATTTGCGGAGAAAATAAAAAAGAACCCGCGGGATTATAACGTGAAAATGAAGGATAAAACTCTTTTAATGCTCTTTGAAAAAGCCTCGCTGCGCACAAGAATCAGCTTCGAAGTGGGCATGACCCAGCTTGGAGGGCACGCAATCTACTTCAACATAGCCACCTCGCCCATGGGGAAGGGGGAAAGCATTCAGGACACCGCGAGGAACATTTCAAGGTATGTTGACATAATAATGGCGAGAATTAAACAAAAACAACTGGAAGAGATTGCGAAGAATTCAACCATTCCGGTAATAAACGGAATGACCGAATTCGCCCACCCCTGCCAGATCCTCGGGGACTTTCTTACAATAAAAGAAAAAAAAGGAAAGCTTGAAGGGCTGAAGATTGCGTTTGTCGGCGACGGAAACAACAACATTACCCACTCGCTGCTCTACGCCTGCCCGCAGGTCGGCATTGAACTTTCCGTTGCGACTCCCAAGGGAGAAAAATTCGAGCCGCAAAAAAAGGTAATTGAAAAAGCGAAGGAATTTGCAAGCACAAGCGGAAGCGAAATAAGAATCGGGCACGACCCAAAGGAAGCGGTAAAGAATGCAGACATCGTTGTAGCAGACACCTGGGTTTCCTACTATGTTCCGCCGGAAGAAAAGGAAAAGAGAAAAAAAATACTTGGACCATACCAGGTGAATGCTGAACTCATGGCGCTGGCGAAACCTGATGCGAACTTCATGCACTGCCTGCCCGCTGTCCGCGGCATGGAAATGACCGCGGACGTAATCGACGGAAAGCAGAGCATCGTATTCGACCAGGCGGAAAACAGACTGCACATACAAAAGGCAATAATGCTCCGCCTGCTGGACATAAAATAGCTCTCGGGAATCAAACCCGCAAAAATTAAATAAAGCAAAGCGCTTTATTTATTGACTTGAAATGAGAAAATACAGCAATTTGTACTTTCTTGCGCCATTTCTTTTACTGCTGTGCGCGTGCGCCCAGGCGGCTGTATGCGTTGACATCGGCTGGGGCGCGGAAGAATGCAGCGGACTGAGCCAAAGCGAGTGCGGTTTGAGCACGGGCGCAGGCCAGCTGGGATGTGAATGGGAGGGCTGCACCGGAACACCGACACCTTGCGCGAGCACGGTTTTCAACACCGAGGGAGAATGCCTCGACCAGCAGGGATGCAGCTGGAGCCACTGCGGCGGAAGTCCGACACAGTGCGACGACATAACGCTGAGCACCGACTGCGGCTATGCGAGCGGTTGCTTCTGGGAAGGGTGCACGGGCCTGGCGATTCAGTGCTCCGGCTATTCCTTCCTGCAAAGGGACCAGTGCGACGAGCAGGACGGATGCAGCTGGTCCGGAAGCGACAGCACGCCCTGCTATGGAACGCCGGAATGGCAGTACTGCGCGGGACTTCACATAAGCGTATGCGAGGAAGTGATAGGATGCTATTACGATGGATACTGCAAGGGGAACCCGGCTCCCTGCAGCAGCATTTCAAGTGAAAGCCAGTGCTCGCAGCAGGGCTGCGATTGGGGTTACTGCAACGGAACAGCGAAAAGCTGCTCCAGTGTGGGAGCACTGCACTGCGAGGAACAACAGGGATGCACTCTCACTGGATGCGTCGGCACAGCGGCTGGCTGCTCCACCTATGACAGCGCCTGGTTGTGCGGGAGAGTGGGTTGCACGTGGATCGGCTCATCAACCGCCGACTGCTACGGAACCGCTGTGGAATGCGGACAGCTTTCCCCCTCAAACTGCTCAGACCAGCGGGGTTGCAGCTGGGAGGGCTGCACTGGAACTGCAACGCAATGCTCGTCCATTACGAACAGAAGCGATTGCCAGCAGCAGGCCGGCTGCTGCGCGCCCGACACCTGCGAGGAATGGGGCGCGGAATGCGGAACCATAATAGAACCCAGCTGTCTCACTGCAATTAACTGCGGGAACTGTGACGAAGGATACTATTGTTCAGGCAACCAGTGCATTCCCGAAGCCGAGCCGAGTCCTTCTCCTTCTCCGAGCCCTTCGCCCTCGCCGAGCCCCAGCCCGAGCCCTTCACCGAGTCCGTCACCGAGCCCCTCTCCATCACCAAGCCCGTCACCAAGCCCTTCTCCTTCCCCCTCACCATCCCCGAGTCCTTCACCGAGTCCATCTCCCAGTCTGTCACCGAGCCCTTCGCCATCTCCGAGTCCGTCACCGAGCCCGTCGTCTAGCCCTTCCCCCAGCCCGTCGCCGAGCCAGAGTCCTTTCGGAATCTCGCCCTCGCCGAGCCCGTCGCCGGCAATCCAGCCGACTCCCAGTCCGAGCCCTTTTCCCGGTCCGAGTCCTTCTCCAAGCGGTGGAGAACTGCAGAACCGCGGTCCTGTTATTCATTCAATCGACATCAAACCCGGAAAGGAACTCCATGAGGGCGATGCCTTCTATTTTTCAGCGAGGGCAACCGATATTGACGGGGACGCACTGAATTACTCCTGGGTTTTCGAGGACGGCACGCGGAAGGAGGGGCAAAGCGTTTCCCATGCGTTCGGTAAACTGCCGGGGGGAATGCGGTCAAAGATTTTTGCCGTTATTTTGACCGTGAGGGACGGCAGGGGCGGCACTGAAACAAAGCAGGCTTTTGTTTCTGTCAAGAAGGAAAAGCTCTCCATTGAAATAACCGAGCCCGTGATTTCGGAAATTTCGCCGCTGGGGAGAATGAAGGAGCAGGAAATAAAAATATGCATAAGCGAAGTCGATGGCTCGAGCATTCACCCGGAAAACGTGAAATCACTTGAGGTTAATTTCAACGGGAACGAAAAGGAGTTTGAAACCGCGGAGGACGAATGCGTTGTTTCTGTCACGCTTTTGCCCGGGGAAATGAAAGGAAGCATTGTGCCGCTCGAGGTTCTCGTATCCGTTGAACTGGGGGGAAAAGAACTCCAGGAATCGGGAGCCTTTGCTCTGTTTTTTGAAAACGAGGAAATAATTTTTTCGGACTGTTTCGAGGGAAAGGAATACTACCGCGGGGAAAAAATAGGGAAAATAACACTCACCGCGGAATATCCCGGAGGAGAGAAGGTCGAGGGAGGAGATTTCACCGCAAGCATAAAGAGCGCTGTGAAAACACTTGACACGCCCCTGGTCTGGGCGGGGGGGGAATTCAGGGCATTCATTGACTATTCGCCCACGCAGTTGGACATAGAGAACGGGCTTTTAATGGAGGTATTCGGCGAAGATGAATTCGGAAACGTTCTGGAAGGCTTTTTCGCGGAAGTGCCCCTCAAAAAAGGGGAAAACCCGCTTTTCAGCCTCAATATCGCCCCCGCAAAAGACAAATTCGGGTACAGTGAAAAAATAGAGGTTGTGGTAACGGTTAAGTCCTCCGCCTGGAACAGGCTCAGGGACACCACCGTGAGAATGGAATCCGAAAGCCTCGGACTGGACCAAGCAATGGAATTCGACCCGGAAAGACGGGCGTTCACTGCGGTTATTGACGCTCCGCCCCTGGAATCCGGCATTCAAAAATTTGACCTGGAAATAGGCGCTGAATCCTGGCTCGAAAGCACTCCCCTCAACTATTCCACGGAAAGAGAACTCTTGCTCTCAAAGCACGTGGACATAAACTTCATTGACCCGAGCCAGGGCACTTTCCTCACCCCCACGGGCAAAATAGAGGAAATAAAGGTAAAAGTATTCTACCCCGACGGAAAGGAAGTGGAAGAGGAAAAAATTGGCGCTGTACTTGAAGTAAACGGCGAGCCGCGCGACGTAAACCTCATGCTGCAATCCGAGAGAGACTCGCCCTATTACAAAATAGCGCTGGAGAACGGAATCCCCATAGGAAAGCATTCGCTGAGACTGGAAATACAAAACGGGCTGGAAGGAAGCGAGGAAATAATCGTGGACGTCAACCCGGAGATTGACTGGCCGTTTCTTGTGGCGCTGGCAATAACAGCCATGGTCTTCCTTTTCCTGCTCAATGCGCTGAAGAACAGGTTCAGGGTACACGGGGAAAAAATGGAAAAGGTAATGCTCGAGAAGGCGAGACTCCGCAGGATGATAAAACAGCTCAAAGTGGAATACCTGAAGAGGAACATCTCCGAAAGGGAATACAGGGAAAGAGTGCTTAAAGCGGAAATAGAACTAAAAACCTTTGAATTAAGGGAACTGGAGAAAAAGCCGGGAAAGGCACTGGAAAAACTAATCCCGCCCAAGCAGGCAAATCCGTGAATCATTCCTCTCGTTCACTATTCTGTAATCCGAGTTTTCCCCTATCGCTTCCGCAAAAGCCCTTATCTCGGGCATTTCGGGCATGTTTTCCTCGGACAGCCTTTTCCTCGAATGCCCCAGGAACATGTATGCCTTGCATTCCACGAACTCCGGCTTTGCCTTTTCAATCAACGGAACGAATTTCTCCGGCTCGGACATGTTCATTCCGCGGATTAATGTCAGGCGCAGCACCGTGCCTGTTTTCATTTTTGAAAGCAATTCCAGCGATTCGTTCAATTTTTCCCAGGCACCAGGGATAACGGGCCTGCACAGTTCCCTGTACTTTTCAGGATCGGGCGCGGTCAGTGAAACATACAGGTTAGTGGGAAGCCTGTTCAGAGAGCGGAGTGAATCCGGCACGGTGCCGCTTGTCACCAAAAAAACGGAGCGGAATTTTTTGTTGAAAAATTCGTCAATCAGTTCATTCAGGCGGGGATACATGCAGGGTTCTCCCGTAAGGGAGATTGCGACCTGGTCCGGTTCCAATGCGTCCTGAAAAAATTCAGGGTCGCATTTTTCATTGCCGCCGAATCCCGTCAGAAGCTTTTTTCGCTCGGCAATGCATCCTTCGATTATGTCAGAGGGCTCGTCTATTGGACCTGTCCAGTCCTTCGAGAAAATGGATGTATCGCGCCAGCAGTGCAGGCAGCGCTGGTTGCATGTCAGCGCGGGGGACATCTCCAGGCACTTGTGGGTGTGAATTCCGTAAAAGGACTGCTTGTAGCACGGTGCAATGCCCCGCAGCACCTGCTTTGTCCAGTGGCATATCTTGACAGCGGAATGGTTTCCGACAACGCGGAACTGCGCCCGCTGCATTCTTGCAATCTTCCACTCCTCAAGCATTCCTGCTTCACCCGCTTCCATCGCAAGAAAAAGGGAGGCAAAAGGATTAAATAGGAAAGCGGGTTTAATTTTAAAGGTGGTGTTAAATTGCCCAAAGCGAGAGGCGGAAGCAAAAGAAAGGAAACAAAAAAGAGAGAAGTGAAAACCAGAAGAGGCAGGCCTTCGCCTTTTCTGAAAATGAGGCTTCTTGAAGGCGAAGTAACAGGTTACTGCAACACTCTGGGGAGAGTGCTGAGAGAACTCCCCCTGAGAAGGGATTTGAATGGATTTGCCAGGACAGCCATGGAGCACGAAATAAAAGCGCTTATTGAAGCGGTTGAAAGCGGGAGAATTAACAGGAGGCAGCACGCTGAAATAAAACAGGTCGTGGTGCCCCTAGAATTCAAAGAGCAGGAAAGGATTGTTCAAGCACTGGAGGAAGAAAGGCACCGGCTTTCCGTGACCTCGGATGGCGCGTCCAGAATAGCCCGAGTGGGGCTGCACCACCCCGATATTGAAATGGCTGGCAGAATACATACGCTTGTAGGACATGTCAATAGCGGGTTCATAACAGCGGCAGAGCAAAGAGAAATACGGGGAATACTAGGAAGAGAAACTCTCAGAAGGCTCCATCGCGCTGTCGGCGGAAAGCGCTGAAAGAGCGCCCTTTTTATTCTTTTTCTCGGCATACTTAATGGGTTTTGGATGAAAAAATTCGACGTAATAATTGTGGGAGCGGGTCCCGCGGGGCTGTTCGCAGCAAACGAGCTCGCGGGCAAAAAAAAGAGCGTGCTTGTAATAGAACAGGGAAAGGAGCCGCTTAAAAGGAACGCCGCAAAATACAGGGAAGACGCAGTCTTCGGCGTTGGAGGAGCAGGCGCGTACTCCGACGGGAAAATGAATTTAAGCCCCGAAATAGGCGGCGAACCCCTGGAACTGAAATTCAGCGCTAAGGAAATACAGGGAATGATTGACAAGCTGGACAGAACAATGCTGCACTTCGGCGCACCCAAATCGTACTCGGGAACAAACGGCAAAGAACTGAGCGAACTGAAGCGTAAAGCTAACAAGGCGGGAATAGAATTTGTCGCCGGCAAACAGAGGCATATTGGAACTGACAGGATAAAAAAAGTAATAGACAAAATGTACAAGAGCCTCAAAAGGAGCGGCATCTCATTCCAGCTTGAAACAAGCGTTGAGGAAATAAAAAAGAAAGGAAAGGAATTCATTCTCAAAACGGGCAAGGGGGAATTCTCGTGCGCTTACCTCATAGCGTGCTGCGGCAGGGCAAAATCCTACTGGCTGAGGGAACAGGCAAAAAAACTGGGGGCGAAAACAAAATTCGGACCCATTGATGTCGGCGTGAGAGTGGAATTTCCCGCCGAAGTCTACGAGGGAATCGAAAAGGTAATGTATGACGCAAAATTCAGGCTTTATACAGGCACTTACGACGACATGGTGCGCACGTTCTGCACTAACCCTCGCGGATTCGTTTCAACGGAAAAATACGAGCAATTTGTTCTCGTGAACGGGCACGCGGAACACGAGAGAAAAAGCAGCAATACCAATCTCGCTTTGCTCACGCGCGTTCATTTGACCGATCCAGTGGAGGATTCCACGGAATACGGGAGAAGCATTGCAATGCTTGCCACGAACATCGGCGGAGGCAAGCCCATTCTCCAGAGGTACAAAGACCTGGAGAAGGGAAGGAGGAGCACCTGGGAAAGACTGCGCCGCTCGCCCATAAGCCCAACGCTTGAAGACGTTACTCCCGGGGACATTTCAATGGCTTTACCCCAGCGCATAGTGACAAACATTATTGAAGCGGTTGAAAAGCTCGACTTGGTCATACCCGGCATCGCTTCCGACACCACTCTCATCTACGCGCCGGAAATAAAATTTTATGATACAAAGTATTTCACGGACGAATTCCTTGAAACAAGCGCTCCAAACCTTTTTGTGGCGGGAGACGCCTCAGGATACTCGCGCGGCATAGTCTACGCGGGAGTAACCGGCATGATTGCAGCGCAAGGCGTGCTCAAGAAAAAGAAATAATTTACTCCAAGCGTTTAAGCAGAGCATCAAATGCCTTTTCAATCGCCCTCGCTTCCGGCGAAGAGGGATAGCCCCAGAACTCCGGGTCACTTAAAATCCTTGACACTTCCTTCTCAAGCACGCTCCAGGGAATCATTAACTCCCCGTCCAAGTCTTTCGCTTTCTTCCAAAAAAACACTCCTCTAAAAAAATTCTTGACATGGGAGAACCTGGGCTTAATCCTTCCCGAGCGGGAAAACACTCTATCCAAACGCATTCAGCCACTCTCCAGGCAAGTCAGCCCCCCGCAAAGGCAGGTGACAAGGCAGAGGCTCACTCCAACAACCAGGCCGAGAAAAAAACTAGCCAAATCTCCAACGCACTCCGAGTCACTCAATCTCCCACTTCCAACAATTCAGGGTGGACTATTTTCAACTGGCGTTTCCATTCCTCTCGCTTTTTCTTATCCTTAAAGCACTTTTGGCAAATCGGGTGCCTCATAAAACCATTTGGGCTATTCGTTGCCTTGCCGCAAATCACGCAAATAAAGCCACCATTTTCATTTTTTCCTTTTCTTGCTTTTGCAAAATAAGATAACGGCATTCTTTTCCACAAAAACCCCAAGGACTTAACCTCTGTCACGAGAAAACCTGAAAGCAATTCCCTTAACCCGAACTCGGTGAAACGCCAGTAGTCATTTGGAGGGTCGTGAATGGGGTATAGGAAGGGGACTGATAGTATTAGTGAGCCGTTGGGTTTTAGGACTCTGTGAATTTCTTTGACTGCTTTCCTGCATTCAAAAACATGCTCCAATACGGCAATGCAAAAAACAACATCAAAAGAATTGCTCTTAAACTGCAAACGAGTAACATCGGCAATTGCATCCACGCCCTCGTGCCTCTTTACATCGGTTGCCAACCAGTTAGTCAAAGGAAACAATTTCTTACGCGAATGCTTTCCACAACCAACCTCTAAAATTTTAACCCCGCCCCTATTCAATTCAGGGACAAGAGTCCTTATTTCCCTGTTGATTCTTTTCCGCGTGGGTGAAATCATCGAAATCAAATCACTAACAAAAATCTCCCCCATTCACTCCGCCGTTCCCTGCCCTCCAGTGGTTTGCGCAAACCATTGCTGAACCATAAAAAAAGAGGACGGCAAACTATTTAAATCCTATTGCCTGTCAGGCAACAAATGTATTTATCGGGCAATAGCGTTACATTTGGATGGATACAGAAAAATTGAAGGCATTGTGTGACCCGACAAGGCTTAAAATACTGGGCTTGCTGGCAGAGCAGCCCCTTACAAACACCGAGTTGTATAAGAAATTGAATCAGCACGGCATTGTTTACCGTGAATCCGTTTTTAAGGCGTTGAAGAAACTCCTCCAGATCGGCTTGGTTAAGAGGGAATTTCACGAGAAAAAGGGCTACAAATACTCCCCTAATTTTAAGATAATAAAAATAAGCAACAAAATGGAGCTAAAAATTGGATGACCCGCGGGACCTGGAAGGAAAAACACCTGCGGAAAAAGCAGGAATAAACCTTGAATTGAATGGGAATAAATGGAAAGGATTGATAGAGAATTGATTATTTCTTTTCTAATTTGGTAACTTTTCCTTTTAGGTTAGATAGTTTTTTTGTTGTCTTTTCAGTTCTATTATCCAATTCAGAATAAACAACAAAAGAAATCATCCCGCCCCAAAAAAAGGCATCATTTGGTGCAATACCCATCTGAAAAAATAAACCCAATATAGCCAATGGAATTGCCCATTTAGAAGCCAATAAAACTTGATATTTTTGCAAGGTTTGTTGGTAATCCATATCAATTCGGTTCTTTTTTATTTTCCACTCTCTCATCTACTCACGCAAAAAAAGATACGCCAAAAGTAGGGAAAGACCTCCTCCGATAAATCCACTCATTGCTGTTCCAGTTAAATAAGAAGGGTTCGCTTCAAAGGCTTTATAACCACTCCACAATAAGAAAATTCCAAAAACGCCTAACAAAACGCCGAGAAATTGTAATTTAGAGTTTCCTCTTGGCAACACATTTCCTATTAGGACTTTTCTCTTTTTATTCTTTTCTTCACCTCCTTTTAATTCGTTTTTTTGGTGTTTCAGGGGCATTTTAAAACACCCCCTTTTGCCACCAACCGATTTGACACTTTCGCAAAAATCGGGCAAATCCACCGAGTTCTTGACACTGCCCGGCGATAGGGTTAAAAAGAGTTATGGTCATATGTTCATTATGGTCCGTCCGAGGAAGCGCAGGTTTGTGGAAGCCGAGCCAGGCGCGACATACTTCAAGCCGCGCGCGATTCCGCTGAGCGAACTGGAAGAAGTGCGCCTTGGCGTGGAGGAAACAGAGGCGCTGAGGCTCGAATTCCTCGAAAAACTGCAGCAGGAAAAATCGGCGAAAAAAATGGGAGTAAGCAGAAGCACTTTCAGCAGAATCCTGAACGCGGCTGGAGAAAAAATCGCCGACGCGCTGGCAAACGGAAAAGCGATAAGAATCGAGGGCGGAACATATTCGGTGAAGAAAAAGAGGTGATTTTATGCCAGGAGGAGACGGAACAGGACCTTTCGGAACGCTCAGGAACTGCATGCCTGTCAACACCAACGGAAACCAAGCAACAGCAGCCCAAGCGCCCTTTTACGGAAGGGGCTTTTACGGGAGAGCAGCCGGAAGGGGACGCGGCATGGGCCGCGGATTCAGGTGGCGCTATCTCGCAACAGGAGTGCCGGGATGGGCAGCCCAGCTAGTGCAGCAGCCTGCGCAGGCACAGGGAAAACCAGTTCAGGGTGATTCCAGGGAAATGCAGGAAAAAGGGAAAACAGAGGAAAAACTGAGCCAACTGGAAAAAGAACTTGAAAAAATAAAACAAAAAATAAAAGAATTGAAAGGTGATTGAATGCAAAACCCGATTCAAAGAGGCCGCGGAAGACAGGGCGGCTACGGGCTGGGACCAGGCGGAAACTGCGTTTGCCCAAACTGCGGCGAAAAAGCGCCGCACGCGAGAGGAATTCCCTGCTACGAGCAAAAATGCCCCAAATGCGGGTCTCCCATGACAAGGGAGAGATAACAGATACTTTAAAAGTAAAAGGTCTGAAAAAATGGAAATTGCAATGAAGCAGATTGGAATTATACGCTCTCCCTTCACGGAAAAAAGCAAAACCCCCATTCAGCCGTTAAAATCAAGCGCTGCCGGAAAAGTGGAAGTGTTCAAGGAATTCTCGGATGGCTTGAAGGACATTGAGGGTTTTTCACACATAATACTGCTCTATGCATTCCACCAATCAAAAGGATACAGCCTTTCAGTGAAACCCTTTCTGGACAATAACAAAAAAGGGCTCTTTGCAACACGGGCTCCCAACAGGCCAAACCCGCTGGGGTTGTCGGTTGTAAGGCTTGTGGAAGTGAACGGAAACATTCTCACGGTTGAAGGCATTGACTGCCTTGACGGAACGCCCTTGCTTGACATAAAGCCGTATGTGCCGGAATTCGACAACACGGAAAAAATCAAGATCGGCTGGCTGGAAAAAAAGATTGGAAGGAGTTGAATGGAAATGAATGGATTTAACCAATTGCTTGCACCGGTAGTTGTCTTCCTTTTCGCCCTTTTCTTTTATTACACCGGCACTCTCGGGAAATGCTGGTACAGGCGCTATGTTTTCCCGGCTTTGTTCGCATTGCTTGCATTGCTCTACGCTGAAAACAAACTGGCAGTGCTCTTGCTTCTTGCCGCTGCACTGCTGGCATTCTTCGGATTCAAGGGACTGGGAAGGCAAAAAATGGAAGTGGAAACTCAGGAAGAAAAAAAGGAAGGTGAGGAAAAATGAAGGTTGCAATAAGCGCTAACTCAGAGGACATAAACGGGCAGGTGAACCCGGTGTTCGGGAGATGCCCGGGTTTTATAATAGCGGAGGTCGAGGACTCTGAAATAAAAAAACACGAGTTTGTCGGGAATGACGCAATGAATGCCGCAGGCGGAGCGGGAATTGCCGCTGCACAGACGGTCATAAACCAGGGCGTGCAGGCGGTTATTTCGGGCAACGTTGGACCGAACGCTTTCGCGGTATTCAAGCAATCTGGAATAAAGTTCTATCCCGCCTCCGGAATGGGAATCCAGGAAGCGGTAAAAAAAATGGCAGAGGGAGCGCTCAAGGAAACAGGCAATGCCTCCGTCAGCCCCAATTTCGGAATGCGCGGAATGGGCAGGGCAGGACTCGGGAGAGCCAGAGGCGCGGGGCGCGGATTCGGAAGAGGAAGGAGAGGGCAGCAGTGAAAATAGCAATCTCCTGCGACGGAAGCGCTGTATCCCAACACTTCGGCAGGTGTGAAAAATACGTTTTGTTCGAGGAAGAAAACGGAAAACTGAAAAGCAGGAGCGAAATAGGAAGCCCGCCGCACCAGCCGGGAATGATTCCAAGGTTCCTTAACGAAAAAGGCGCCCGAAAAATAATCTGCCAGGGAATAGGTCCGAGAGCCATGGACCTGTTCGGAGAACTCGGAATTGAAGTGATTGCGGGAGTGAGCGGTGAAATTGACAAAGTTATCGATGATTATCTGAAGGGGAAATTAAAGGGCTCGGAGTCAACCTGCGAGCATTTTTAACCGGGAATTTTTATCAAAGGAGAAATAATGAAGGGAATAATTGCTTTCGCAGCAATTGTGTTAATGCTCTTTTCAGGCTGCTTTGAAGAAATGGAGGAAAAGAGTGAAGCAGAGGGGGGTGAAAAAACGGAGGAAACCGTTCAAATTGCGGAAAATGATTCAAACAGGGAACTGAGCCTCATAACAATTTACGACAATTATGAGGGCATTCCCGGGCTGAGGACAGACTGGGGTTTCTCGTGCCTGGTGAAAACCCAGAACGGGAACATACTGTTCGACACGGGGGGAAATGCGGAAATCCTCCTGTCAAACATGGAAAAATTGAACATTAAACCGGGGGAAATCGATTCGATAGTTTTATCGCACATTCACGGGGACCACACCGGCGGATTGTTTGGAGTGCTTGAAATAAACAGCGATTTGAACGTTTTTGTGTCGGCATCCTTTCCCCAGGAATTCAAGGAAAGAATTAAATCGCGCGGGGCGAGCGTTACGGAAGTGAGCGGTCCGGCAAAAGTTTCCGGGAACGCGCTTTCGACAGGCGAACTCGGACTTTCAATAAAAGAGCAGTCCCTTATAGTGAGAACCCGCAAAGGGCTTGTCGTTGTCACGGGCTGCGCGCATCCCGGCATAGTGAAAATAATTGAAAAGGCAAAGGAAGCGACAGGAGAAAAAGTGTTCCTGGTCATGGGGGGATTCCACCTGCTCGGCAAAAGCGAAACCGAAATCAAAGGAATCGTCCAGAAATTCAGGGAACTGGGAGTTGAACGCATTGCTCCCTCGCACTGCAGTGGGGATTTGGCGAGGGAAATGTTACGGCAGGAATACGGGGAAAAATTCATTGAAAACGGAACGGGAAAGGTAATCAATATATGAAGGGAACCTACTGCCTTCTCATCGGTCTCGGGAAGGATTCGGAAATCAAAACAGGCGCTCTCGGGAAAATTTTTTTCCCCAAGGGACACTACGTTTACGTCGGCTCCGCGATGAATTCGCTGGAGAAAAGAATCGGGAGGCATTTCCGCAGCAGGAAAAAAAAGCACTGGCATATCGATTTTTTTCTCGGCAACAGTAACGCGAAACTGGAAAAAGCATTCTACAAAGAGTCCTCAAAAAAAGAGGAATGCGGTACAGTGGAAAAAATTGCCAAGCGCGGCTTTCCCGTAAAGGGCTTTGGCTGCAGTGACTGCAAGTGCAAGAGCCACTTGTTCAGGGTGCGTGAATTTGTAAAGCCAAAGGGGTTCAGGATGTGGGAACAATGAAGAGAATCGCGGTTACTGGTGGAAAGGGCGGCACGGGAAAGAGCACTATTGCCACAGCGCTCGCGGTTGAACTCGGAAAACGGCACCGCGTGCTTCTGGCGGATGCCGATGCAGACTGCCCCAACGACCACCTGATTCTCGGAATCGAAAGAAAGGAAATAGCAGTGGTAAAGCAGAGAGTGGTAAAAATCAACGATTCAAAATGCACCGGCTGCGGGAAATGCGCTTCCGTGTGCGCATACAACGCAATCGCAATGGTTTCGGGAAAGCCGCTGGTTCTGGAAAAAATGTGCAGCGGCTGCGGCGCCTGCGCCCTGGCGTGCCCTGAAAACGCTGTTGAATGGAAGGAAAAAGAGGTCGGAAGGATTTTCGAGGGAAAAGGAAAGGGAATAAGCCTTTTGTCGGGAGAACTCAAAATAGGCGAGCCCGTTTCAGAGCTCGTTGTGAAAAAATTAAACGAATTAATAAAAGAAAAGGAAAAGGAATTCGATTACGTTATTGTCGACACCGCTGCCGGAACGCATTGCGATGTAATCTCCGCGCTGGAGGGAAGCGGTTTCGCAATTGCAGTCGCGGAGCCGACTCCTCTCGGCGCACACGACCTCGGGCTCATACTTGAATTACTGCATGTCCTGGAAGTAAAAGGAAGCGTATTCCTGAACAGGTCGGGAATAGGAAAAGACGAATTGGTTGAAAAAATCTGCTCGGACAAAAAAACAAAAATAATCGCGAGAATGCCTTACTCCAAAAAAATAATGGAATCTTATTCCGCCGGAAAGCCGGTGGAGCATGAAAGCATTGAAAAAACAGCGGGGCTGGTTGAATGAAAAAGGTCTGCGTTTTAAGCGGAAAAGGCGGCGTGGGAAAAAGCAGTATTGCCGCTTCGCTGGCGGTACTGCTTTCCGAGAGAAAGAAAATAGTGTGCGCTGACTGCGATGTTGATGCCTCGAACCTTTCCCTTGCATTGGGAGTGGACGAGAACAGAACCGAGAAAAGGAAAATTGCAACCGGAAAAAAGGCGTTCATTGACAAAAAGAAATGCGTTTCCTGCGGGACATGCAAAAAAACCTGCTATTTCGGTGCAATAAATGAAAAGGGCTCGGAATTTTCCGTCAGCCAGTTGAAGTGCGAGGGCTGCGGCGCCTGCGCCCTGGCGTGCCCGCAAGGCGCGATTGAAATGCGGGAATGCGAAAACGCCGAGCTTTCGGTCGGAAAAACAAGGCAGGGTTTCATTGTTGTTTCAGCCCAGCTCAAGATGGGGGAATCCGGAAGCGGGAAGGTTGTTGCGGAGGTGAAAAGGGAAACCGAAAAGCACGCCGGAGAAAGCGAATTAATGGTCATTGATTCCGCTGCAGGAATAGGCTGTCCTGTCATTGCATCCGTTACGGGAAGCGATTTTGTTGTCGCTGTCACTGAGCCGAGTCCCTCGGCTTTGTCTGACCTCGAAAGAGTTCTGGGCGTTGTAGAGCATTTCGGGATTCCCTTCGGCATTGTGATAAACAAGCACGATTTGAATCCGGCATTCACTCAAAAAATAGAGGAATTCGCCGGTGAAAAAAACGCAAAAGTGCTGGCAAAAATACCTTACGACAGAAGCTTTGTGGACGCGCTCGTGGAATTAAAGCCGGTGATTGAATTCAAGCCGGAAACAAGGGTTTTCTTCGAGGAGATTGCGGAAAAAGCGGGGCTTTGAAACAAAATTGGAAATAAGGGAGAAAAACTATTTTTGCCCCCTTTTCCTGGTCAGGTAAAAGAAAATGAAGAGAACAGGGACCTCAATCAAGCCAATTCTGAAAAAATTCAGTTCAAAGCCGCCGACAAGAAGCGAAATTATGTTTTCGGACTCCCATGCAAGGTAAAGCCCTATGAGGAGCATTATGCTGCCCGCTGTCAGGTGCAGGTATTTTATGTTCCTGTCCTTCCATTCCGCCACATTCTCAACCAAGAGCAAGCCAGCATACAATCCAAGGGCAATTGCAAGCATTGGCAAAACGAATATTGCATTGTATAAAAGAAGCCACGGCAAAGCCCCGGCAATGCCGTACCTCATAAGCAAAACGCAGGCAGTCACCAGGGGACCGGCGGTGCAGGGCAGCAGAAACAATGTGACAAACAACCCCACCAAAAAAGCGCCTTTTACGCTTGTGACGCCGCTCATTATTTTTTTAATTTTGGGGCGCCATTTCAGCGGCATTTCGGTCATTAGCCCCCCTGGCCTATACCATGTGAAATCCTTAATGTTGGAGCAGCCCAGCGCTATTGCGAAAAGACTGAAGCCGCCGTAAATCCAGCCCTCTATTGGACCGAAGACCTCTGTGCTCGCGTTCAGCACTCCTATTAATATCACCGCATAAAAAAGGTACAGAATGTAAACCGCAGAAGTGAAGGAGAGCCCTGCAAGCAATGCCCTTTTCCTTTCCTTTGGGTTGTGGGTTAAAAAAGCAATGAGCATTAATGTGAGCACTGCAATAGCGCAGGGGTTGACAGCATCAACCGCCGCAAGGGAAACTATTGCCGGTATTGTGAGCTCGGCTGTCATTTTTTAACGCCCCCTGCTTTTATCCTGAACGCAATGAAAGCAAAAAGCAATAGGACAAGCGCAGCAACTCCTATTACGGAAACTAACACAACGCTGTAAAAACCATTTCCTTCGCTGCCGCCGCTGTTCCCGTTTCCGCTGCCGGGGTTGGAAGTGGCAGCCGGGACAGGAGTGGCTGTTGGAGTGGGAGTGGCTGCCGGATTCGGGGCTATTTCTTCATTGCATTTCAAAACCCAGCTGTCCCCTATTCTGAAAGCTTTTTTGAAATCGATTTGCCCGTAGGAAATTGCCTCCGGCGACGCTTCAATTTCAGCAATCCTGTAATCCGATTCCCACAGCGTTTCGGAAAGGTTTTGAGTGAAAAGCACTTCTTTGAGAAAATCGCTCTCGACGTTCCCTTTTCCGAGCCTTATTAAAACCCTTCCGTTTGCCCAAACCTTTGGCTCTGCCGGGAGGTCGCCGAGGTCTGTTTCTTCAAAACTTTTTGGTTCGTCCAGAAAACGGCACTTTTTTCCGACAGAGGGAATTTTTGCTTCTATGTCGGCGAGCGGCGGCAGCCCCTGCGCGTGCTCTTTTTCGAACACGATGGTCGGAACCGAGGAAGAAAAACCGAAGCTGGTTGCATATTCCCAGAGAAGTTCCGCGTTCTCGCTGCTCCAGCTCTCAAAAACATATTCTATTATGACCAGGTTCTTGTACTTTTCCGGCCAGCTTCCGAGCGCCTCTGGATCGGTCTTCGAGCAAACGGGACAGCCGATTTTGGTAAAATAAACCGCGCAATTTTTTTCTCCGTCACTTTCAGCAAAAACGCTGTTAGGGAATGCCAGGAGCAAAAAAGCCGCCAGGCACAGAAAAACCCCTTTTTCCCTGAAATCCATCCGGTCACCGCTTGCATCGAAAATTTTTTAACCTTTTTATGATAATCTCTTCTGAAACAATATATATACTTTTGTTTCAAAAAATGAAATCGTGACAGGAATGGAGAAAACGGGCATAAAAGACATAACCCTTGCGATCGGGCTGATTACAGGATTCCTGTTTGTGGTTTCCATCGCTGTTTTTTACACCTACTCAATGCTCCAGACCGGGGATTTCTGCAGCTGCACTGAAACAATTCCTGTTGTAATAATAATGGTTGCTTCCGCCGGTCTTTTTGTGGGTTCTTTCGCTTATTATTTCCTTATTGACAGGATTGTGAGAAATTACAGAAACAACAAATCCTTTGAAAAAGCGCTTGAGCCTTTTTTGAAGTTGTTGAATGCCGACGAGGAAAAAGTGGTAAAACTTCTTTTGAAGAACAAGGAGCTCGGGCAGGCAAAAATCGGCGTTCTGGCAGAATTGAGCAGGGTGAGAACAACCCGCGTTCTGCAAAAGCTCGAGGACAGGGGAATAATTGAAAGGCAAAAGAAAGGCAAGACAAACAGGGTGAACCTGTCGGGGCAAATAAAAAAGATAATGGAATAAGGCAAAAAATTATTCTACTCTTATGCATTTTCCCCTGAAAGGACAGCCGGTGCAGTTGCTTTTCTCCTCCAGCTGCTTTTTAATGCTCCTGCAGACGAAGTACGCCGAAGCAATTCCCGTCAGGAAAAATGCCATGGTCCACAGAAAATCAGCCAAATCCAAGAAGCAGCCCTCCCTGGTAGAAAACGAATGAAACAATCCACGCAAGAACCAAACTGTATGTTATTGCCAGAGCAGTCCACTTCCAGCTCCCGGTCTCTTTTTTGATTACCGCAATCGTTGCAATGCATGGAATGTAAATAAGGGTCGTCAGCATGAAGGAATATGCTGAAAGCGGCGTGAAATCCCGCTTTAACGCTTCCCCAATCCCTTCCTCCCCCACCCCGTAGAGAGTGCCGAAGGTTCCCACTACAACCTCTTTTGCCACAACGCCGAAAACAAGGGAAACGGCGGACTGCCAGTTTCCAAAGCCCAATGGCTCGAAAACCGGGGCAATTGCCGTTCCTATCTGTCCCACCACGCTCTGCTGTGAAGCGTATTCCACTCCCAAAGGCAGGTTTGCCAAAAACCATATCAGTATTACGGCGGCGAAGATTATTGTTCCGGCTCTTACGACAAATTGCTTGCTTCTTTCCCATGTGTGTATTGCCAAGCCGGTTATTGTCGGCAGCCTGTAAGGCGGCAGTTCCATTACAAAAGGGCTTGAAAGACCCTTGAAGAACAATTTCTTGAACAGCAATCCCATGAGAATCGCCAGCATTATGCCTGTAAGGTAAAGGGAGAATATCACAATGCCCTGGTTTTCGGAGAAGAACGCGCCGGCGAAAAGCACGTAAACAGGCAGTCTTGCCGAACAGGACATCAATGGATTTATGAGTATTGTCAGTATGCGGTCCTTTCTGCTTTCAAGCGTGCGGGTGGCCATTACCGCGGGCACATTGCATCCGAAGCCCAAAAGCATTGGAATGAAGGATTTGCCGTGCAGCCCGATTTTGTGCATAAGCCTGTCCATTATAAACGCTGCCCTTGCCAGGTATCCCGAATCCTCCAAAAAAGCGATTATGAGGAACAAAAGCGCAATGTTCGGAAGGAACACCAAAATGCTTCCTATTCCCCCGATTACGCCGTCCGATACAAATGAAGAAAGCCACGCGGGAGAATTTGTTCCGGCAATGAGTGATGCGGCATTCTCGCCCGCTGCTGCAAAAAACCCGTCAATTAATTCAACAAACGGGCGTCCTACTTCAAATGTGATAGTGAACATCAGCCACACTATTGCCAAAAAAATCGGGATTCCGAGCGTTTTGTTCAGCAGGACCCTGTCCATTCTTTCTGAAAAGCAGAGCCTGTCGGGACAGGTTCTGCTTGCGGATTCCTTAACTGCGCCCATGACAAAGCCGTACCTGGCATCGGCAATCGCTGTGTCCACGTCCTTTCCGAACACGTTCTCCAAATGCTTCCTGTCCTTTTCCGCCTTTTCCAGCACATCTTTTCCGCCGTCCAGGGCTTCCACCAATTTTATTACTTCCCTGTCGTTCTCCAGCACTTTCAGTGCAATCCACTTCGGGCTGTATTTTTCCGGAAGTTTTATTGTTTCCTTTATGAATTTTTCCGTTTTGGCAAGATGGTCTTCTATTTCGTTTCCGTACCCAATAATCGGTTTTCTTCTTTTCGGTTTTTTGCCCGAGGAGAGAACCTTGTCCATCAGTTCGCTGATGCCGGAATTCCTGTTCGCTTCGATTTTCTTAACAGGTATACCGAAAAGTCTTGAAAGCCTTTTTTCGTTGATTTTTATGCCCTGCGCTTCGGCGAGTTTGACCATATTCAATGCGACCACAACGTTTGCTCCCAGTTCAATCAGTTGGACTGTAAGGTAGAGGTTCCTTTCAAGGTTGGCTACATCGACTATGTGAATTACGGCATCGGGGCTTTCCTCAACAATGTAATTCCTCGCGATTATTTCCTCCGCCGAGTAAGCCGTGAGGCTGTAGGCGCCGGGCAGGTCAACTACTCTGATTTTTTTTCCCCTGCGAACAAGGATTCCTTCCTTTTTTTCCACTGTTTTTCCCGGCCAGTTTCCCACGTGCTGCCTCAGCCCTGTAAGGGCGTTGAACAGTGTCGATTTTCCCACATTGGGGTTTCCCGCCAGTGCAACGGTAAACTCTTCCATTTATTCCACCAGTATTTTGAGCGCCTCGCCCCTGCCGAGGGCAAGCGTTGAATCGAGAACCTTTATCACCACGGGACCGAAAACGTCGTTCTTTTTCACCACAACTTTCGTTCCCTCGTATAAGCCGAGTTCGCTCAGTCTTTTCTTCAAGCACCTGCCGCTCCTGATTTCCTTAATTTCCACTTCTCTGCCTTCCTTGACCTCTGCAAGCGGTTCAGCCATTCAGATTACCTCCGCAACCATCGCTGGTTTTTTTTTGGCTTTAATTTTTTTAACCTGACTTTTTCACTCACTCTTCATCCCCAGCACGTGGATTTTTTTTCCGTGGGGGCAGACCTTGGGGTGCCCCACAAACTTGTCCAGTTTCCTCACAACTTTGTCGGAGAGCGCGTGCTCCAGCACGTGGATGTCGTCGTATATTTTGTCGGGGTCGAATCCAAGGCACTTGACAAGGAACACGCCGATTACCCTGCGCGCGTGAACAATTTTTCTCACCTCTTTCAGCCCCTTTCTGGTGAAAAAAATGTTGCCGTAGGGCTTTGCCTTCACCAGTTTCATTTTCTTCAGTTTTCCCACTGCCTCGGAAACGCTCGGCTTTGAAATCCCGAGCAGTTTTGCAACCTCCGCCGATTTCACTCCCTCTGACTTGTCGGATTGCTCCTCGTAAATAAAATAAACCGACAAAAGGTAATCCTCGATTGTTTTCTTTCTCACAGGCAAAACCCTGAAAGCAGTCCTATAAGTTAGGAATGCCTGATGTGTTTAAAAACCTTTTGTGAAATTAGGCATGCCTAACTTAATTTATGCAAGGGAGAGCGCGAGAAAAAAGGAAACAGCGAGCGCCAGCAGAGCCGGAACCGCAAGGGTCTTGAGGTAATTGCTGAAACCCGCTCCGAAGTAAGCCAGAGAAACCGAGACACACGGGTGCACCGGCGATATCGCATAGCCCAGAAACACGGAGAAATACATTACCGCAAAGCCGGGCAGGGGCATCGATGCCAGGGAGTATTTCGCGAGGAATATGGGGATTACTATGGATGCCGGCACCTGAATCCTGCCGGTTGCAAACCCCAAAAAGAAGCCGACGGGAACCAAAAGAGTTGCGGCATTCAAAGGAAGTGCAGCAAGCAGTTCCGGCAGAGGCGAAGCCTGGAACACGTGCAGGAAGAAAAACATCCCGAAAATTATGAGCGAGAAATTCCAGGGAGTCATTTCAACGAAAACCTTTCTTAATCTTTTCGTGCCCGGCTTTCCTGCAATAAAGGCAAGGAGCAAGCCGAAGGAAACAGCAAGCACCGTGGCGGCTTCCGCTATCTGCGGATTGAAAAAAGCCCTGAGAGCGAAATCGAGCAGCGGCGCGGAAAGGATTACCGCCAAGGGAACAAGCAGCCACTTGAGGGAGAATCTTTCGCTGTAATCTATTTTCCCGCCTGCCTTTCTCAGGAAAAACCAGTAACCCAGCAGCAGGGAGAACAGAAAGAAGGGGAAAAGGAACGCGATGGCGGAATAAAGCTCGACTCCCGCAATTTTTGCCGAGGCGATAAGGCTCGGGGCGAGGGGGTAAACGAGCAGGAGTATGTGCCTGAACCACACATTGATTGCAACTTTCAGTTTCGCGGCAATTTCCTTCCCGGCTTTTTCAATTAACGGAGCCGACATCAGCGCTCCGCCGGGCATTGGAAGCATTCCGAGCAATGCCGGCGCAAAGGCAAGGAAGGGCTTTTTTCCGATTCTCAGGTTTCTGACCAGATTGTCCATTTGACCGGTTTCCTCCATTGTTCCGCCGATTAAAGGAATTATTCCAACGGCAAGGGCAAGAAGGACAATTGAAGGCTCTGTAATGGTAAAAACGAACTGTGAAAGCATTTCCCCGAGGGGGAGAAGCAGGAGACCGAGGGACAATGCGCCCAGGAAAAGCGCCGCGGGAAGGCTTTTCCTCGAAAAAATTAACACCAGCGAAACCGAAACAACAAATGCAGCGAGTTCAAAAATCATTATTCTCCCCGAAACAAGAGCCCATAACCAGCATTAACTGACTGCATTTTTTAATTTTATTGCCCCATTGATGTTATATTCCCTGCTTTTTGGCGAGAAGGAAAAAAACATGTTTTTGAACCGGGAGTGGAGCAATGAGTGAATTGGACGAAATAAGGCAAAAAAAGATAAGGGAAATCCTAAACAAAAGGTTCATTACAAGCGCAGACCCTAAAATGGAAGTCAGCGATTCAAATTTCAGAGAAGAAGTACTGGAGAGGTCGAAGAAAGTGCCTGTTGTCGTGGACTTTCACGCGGACTGGTGCATGCCCTGCAGGATTATAAGCCCAATGCTGGAAAAGATTGCCCGGGAATACGGGGGAAAATTT
Source organism: uncultured archaeon (assembly GCA_964551725.1). GTDB lineage: Archaea > Iainarchaeota > Iainarchaeia > Iainarchaeales > DTGL01 > JAFCFP01. The sequence goes on from CAZKED010000006.1 coordinate 32,939, forward strand.
ACGCTGGCAAAGCTCGACATACAGCACTCCCCCCTTACAAGCAATGCCTACAACATTTCCAGCATTCCCGCAGTTAAAATGTTCAAGAACGGCAGGGTTGCCGCGGGATTCGTCGGGGCAATTCCCGAAAACCGCATGCGGGCGTGGCTGGAAGAAAACCTGAATTGAAAAAGGAAGCGGTAAAATAAACAAAAAGGAAAAAGAACTCGTGGAAGAATGCAAAAGATACGCAGAGGAAAACGGGTTCAGACTGAATCCGGAGAAGAAAATTGTGGAAGGCAATGTGAAAAGACTGCTGGAAAACGAAAAAAGAGAGGGCGAAAGGTACTGCCCCTGCAGGCGAACCACCGGCGACAGGGAAAAAGACAAGAAAATAATCTGCCCCTGCGCTTACCACAGAGAAGAAATAAGAAGGCAGGGCTACTGCCACTGCATGCTTTTCGTGAAGTGAAACCGTGGAATTGCTTTTGTTCGTATCATCGCGCTGCCCTGTCTGCCCGAAGGCGGAAAGGATAGTCAAAAAAATCGCCAGAAACTATTCCGGAAAGGGTCTCGAATTCAGGAAAGTCAGGACAAAAACAAGAGAGGGGAAAGTTTTAGTGGGAGAAATGAACATAAACGCGACTCCGACAATAATCTTCTTGGACCAGGGAGGAAACGAGGTGAAAAGAATTGTCGGCGTTCCCGAAGAAAGCGACCTGAAAAACAAAGTGGAAAAAATGCTCGGATTGAAGAAAAGCCCGCTGGACAGAATACTCGGCTGGCGCAAGTGAAATGAATTTTCAGGTATGGGCTTTTGCCCCTTTCCAGTCCGCAAGCCGCTCTTTATCCTGCTTTCTCACAAAATCTTCAGCGCCCAGCATTGCGTGCTTCGACATGTCCGGCGAATACCTGCTTGCCGGAACAGTTCTGCCGAGCGCTTCCGCCATCGCCCTCGTGAAATGCGGGGCATTACCGCAGCACAAGCCGAGGTAGTTTACACCGAGTTTTCTGGCTTTCACTGCAAATTCCGCCACCTCCTCCCGGTTCAAGAGGAAGGGCTCAAGGTTCAGGGGAAATGCCTGTTTTCCTTTCCCGTCTTTCAGTTTTTGGAAAGTGGACTCCCGCGGACTGGTACGGTAAGGGACGGGCAGTGCGGCGAGACTGCCCTTCACCTTTTTCCTTGCCTTTTCGAGCAGCGGAAGCATTGTCGCCGGACCCATGCCGCAGTTCAAGCCGACAACATCGGCTCCGGATTTCTCCAGTTTCCTGCAGGCGTTCTCCCAGGAATGCCCGTCCCTTGTTTCTCTCAGGTCGGGTATGAACGTGACCACTGCGGGCAATTCAAAGGACTTGATTACTTCGAGCGCGATCAGCGCTTCCCCGAAGTAGTCGATTGTTTCCGCTATCACGAAATCGACGCCCTCCTCTTTTGCCCATTTCACCTGCTCCGTGAACATTTCCCTCACGGTTTCATGTGTTTCCGGCTCTTCCGGGTTGTACACCCAGGTGTTGCATATGTTGCCCGCGAGCAAGGCTTTTCCTTCAAGGGCAACCTTTTTTGCTATTCGCAGTGCCCTGCGGTTCATTTTTTCGAGTTCTGATTCCCTTCCAATCACTTTCAGTTTTCCGCGGTGTGCGTAGTAGGTGAATGCCTCGATTACGTCCGAGCCCGCGCGCAAAAACTCGCGGTGCAGTTCCTCCACTGCTGCGGGGTAGTCGAGCACGGCTTCCGGGACAAACGGCCCGGCTTTCACGTACCCCCGGCGCTCTAATTCAAACAGGTAGCCCTCGGCGCAAAGGACAAAATCCGATTCAAGTCTTTCGAGCAAGCCTTTTCCCGGCACAATCAGAAATAGGCACAAAAATTAATTTAAAAATATTGAAATCCGCCCTGGTTTCGGGAAAACCTCATTTTTTCCTCGCCAGCAACTTCCTGATTGCCACGAGCTCTTTAAGTATTTTTTCGCCGGTTTCCTCGGTTTCGAAAGATTCCACCGCGACCGGCTTCCTGCTACGCACAAAATCAATTATTATCTCTCTGAGCTCCTCAAAATTCCTTATTCCCTCGAGTTTCAGTTCCGCGTTCATTTTATTGGCGGAATAGCCGGCAGTCTGCACCTTGAGCGCTGCAATGCCGAGCGCCCTTGAAACAGGTCCTTGGGCGATGTCAACGTTTGTAATCCTGTTGTAGGGCACTATGCCCGTGGTCCTGAACCAGACGCCGCGCCTCCACGTTATCTCGGTGCCCGTAAGGCTGTATGTTATGGAAGAACAGTATTTCGGAATCCACCAAGCCGTGAACAGGAACACTGCCAGCGCGATGACAAGGGAGGGAACGGAAATGAACGGCGGCGCGAAGAGCACTGCCGGGAAAAGCCAGACAAGAGCAAGAAAGGCGAATGCCCCGAAAAAGTTAATCCAGTAAAGCGTTTTGAACTCCGGCGCCGGACCGAACTCCCTGCAGGCAGACTGCTCCGCGGTTTTCTTCATTTTAACCACTTTTAACTCTTAAATTATAGTAGATAATATTAATAAAGAGAAAGCGTCCAGGGTCGGACTTGAACCGACGACCTGCTGGTTAACAGCCAGCTGCTCTACCAACTGAGCTACCTGGACACGCGTTCACTGATTCCCTGGTTTGGCAATGTGTTATTTTTTGTGTTAATTTGCAGAATCGAGTTCTAATAATTAAAGCGCAAAGGATTAAAAACACTTATTCGGCCGCCTGCCGGCGCGGGCAGGCGGAGCGCGAAAAACAGCGGGAAACGTGCCCCGAGAACTACTTATACATAACATAGAATTCCCGCCCGGCTTTCACGCCCCCGGAAAATTTCACGAAAAAAGCATTAAATTTCCCCGAAAGGCGTGAAAAAAGAGCATTTTTTCTTTTTCCGCCGAAAAAGCCGTGAAAAACCCCTTTTTCAGGAAAAAGGGCAACGCAAAGGCGCAGAAGTGTGGGAAAGGCATATAAAGGGCGAAAAATGGTTTCAATAGCGAAAAATAACGCCTGAAAAAGTTAGAAAAACTGAAAAAATAAGTATACATAATTCAGTTTTTCATTAACATTTGGCGTCGAATGGAAAGGAGTGTTAATCTGCCCCCTTTTGGAAAACAAAACCTATTTAAAGGAGATTGGGCATAATATTATCGTTTAACGCTTTCCTATGGAAAAAGGGGTGATTTTTTGAAGAGCATTGTTGAAAACGCTATGGACCGTGCCACTGCCGAGGAAGACAAACTCGAGGAGTTCGGCACGCCGAAAATAATGGTAATTGGAACAGGGGGTGCGGGCTCAAATGCTGTTAACAGGCTTGCAAACATGGGCGTCAGCGGCGCGCAGCTTGTTGCAGTCAACACCGACAAGCAGCACCTCTCCCTGATAAACGACGAGCTGACAAAGGTTCTCATCGGCAAGAGTGTTACCCGCGGACTCGGCGCCGGCGGCTACCCTGAAATAGGAGCCAAAGCCGCGGAAGTCTCCCGCTCTGCTCTGGAGGAAATACTCAACGGAGTGGACATGTTGTTCCTCAGCGCGGGAATGGGCGGGGGAACAGGAACGGGCTCAGCGCCGATTATCGCAGAAATAGCAAAGGAGCAGGGAGCAATCGTAATAGGCATTGTCACATATCCTTTTGCCCTGGAAAAAGCCCGTTTGTCAAAAGCGGAAGAGGGCATAAATTCCCTGCAGGGCGTTACAGATACGGTAGTTGTAATCGACAACAACCGCTTGGTTGAACTGGTGCCAAATCTGCCAATACAGGACGCTTTTAAGGTTGCGGACGAAGTGATTGCCCGCACCGTGCGAGGAATAACCGAAACAATTACGCAACCATCCCTCATAAACCTGGACTATGCCGATGTGAGGGCGGTAATGAGCAACCAAGGGCTGAGCGTTATCGCTGTCGGAGAAAGCAAGTCAGTGGACAAAGTGAACGAGGTTGTCGACGACACGCTCAAGAACGCACTGCTGGACGTGGACATTACGGGTTCAACAGGCGCATTGATTCACATTACAGGCGGGCCGGAACTCACTCTGGGGGAAGCCAACGCCGTGGGAGAAATGCTCACGGAGAAGATTGACCCGAAAGCGCAGGTGATATGGGGTTCCAGGGTGGATCCTACCTTCGAGAACAAAATAGAGGTAATAACAATCTTCACAGGTGTAACGTCGCCCTACATAAAGGGACCCTCCAGCAGGGTTGCCGGAGGCGGCCCGAAAAAGTACGGCACAAGGGACCTGGAAATAGACTTCATAAAGTGAATTTCCACCCCTTTTTCCCTTTCTTTTTTTTATTTTTTTCTTTTTTCTATTTCTTTTTTCCCCCGCGCTCGGGCGCATTTAGAGGAAGAAAAACGGCAGCGCGTTGAGGAGGAGGAGCGCGAGGACAATGAAGAGAAGCGTTACGGAAATTACCTTCTTTGTTTTTTCCGGGGGATGCCTTGCTGACGAGAAATAGGGAAGCAGGAGGATTGGAACAATCCTTCCGCCGTCGAAAAGCGGCAGCGGCAAAAAATTGACAATCGCGAGAATGAGGCTCAGTATAAAGAGCCATGAAAGGAAGCCGGCAACAAACCTCACGAATTCAACTGTCTGCTCGTATTCCGGGGGGGGAGAAAAACCCGGCTTTTTTACGTTTTTTACCTGGAAGCCCGCGAAGCCGAACCTCTCGCTCAGCGAAAGCTCCTTCTCGAGAATCTCTCCGGCTTCGGTTTCCACTTTTATGGTGTAATTTTGCGGAATTCCGCTCTGAAGAGAGGCGGAGGACAGCGCCAGCAGCGCGTTGCTCACGTCCACGTTCGATTTTACTGTCTCACCATTTATTTCGAGCACGCGCATTCCCTCGCGGAGAACGCCGAATGCCGGTGATGCCTCCTTTTCCTGGCAGAATTCAACCTCTTCCTGCACCGAGGCAATTTCAACGTGGTCTATTCCCGTTTCATAGAACGCGTTTATTTCGTTAATCACGGGCAAAGCGTAAAAATTGAGCACGAGAAGGTAAACCGCGAAAAACAGGACAAAAGTGAAAAGGTTTGCCGACGGCCCTGCAGAATAAACGCTCAACTGCTTCCTCTCGCTCGCTTTCTTGAACTGCGCGTCGTCCGGCTCTACAAAAGCGCCTATCGGAATCAAGCCCAGCAGGAGCAGGCCCGCGCTCTTGGGTTTTATTTTGTGACGCAATGCAACTATTCCGTGGCTTCCCTCGTGTATTGTGAGTATTATGAGGAAAACCGCCCAGACGTAAAGCGGAATCACTATGGGCACTTTGGGAATCTGCACCCCGGGAATCACGGGCATCACGCCGGGGCAGCTCGGCTGTCCCTGGAATGCCCTGAGGAGAATGTGAATGCCCTGGTCCGCAAGGTTTATGAGAGCAAAACCCATCAGTCCAAAAAGAGCGAATGCCCCGGGGTATAGGGGGGAAAGACCCGCCCCAAAAATGTGCGTTCCAATTCCCAGCAGACTGAAAAACGCATAGAGCAGAACGAAGGAAGCAGAGAGAAGCGCTGCACGCTTTGCCCTGCGGAATTTCCTGGCGAAAAGGAAATCGACTGCGGGAATTCCAAAACCGAGAACAAGCCCTGCAATTGAAACAAGCGAAAGGAATTTTCCCAGAAAGGAGAACTTTTTTATCACTGGAATGGCTCTTTTAAGCCGCACCATCGAGAGAATGAAGTATGTTTCTGAATCGGCGTGCCTTTTAATGAAGCGGGTGGAAACAATGAGGAAAGCCAGGAATGCCGCGGTGCACAAAATCAACAAAAGGGAATCCACGCATTCACCCTTTCAGTCCTCTTCCTTTTCCCTGAGGGAAATTCCGAGCAACGATTCAATCCTTTCAATTAGCCTGTCATCCGGCTTGAAATTTCCGGCTTCAATCCTGTGCATTACGGACTCCTTTTCAAATAGTTTTTTTGCGAGTTCCTCCCGCTTCCATCCTCTTTTTTCCCTAGCCCTCCTTATTCTCTCGCCGAAATCCGAGGCAATGGAAAGACCGAGGTCGAGGTTCTCAGACTTCTTCACAGGGGAGAAAGCAGGCTTCCTGTACGGAATGAAGGCGCCGTGCTCGGATTTCTGCAGCCCGCGCGAGCGGATTCTTTTTCCCATCGATGCACACTTCTCGCAGACAAACATGCGAGCGCCTTCAACTTCAACCTCAACTGGACTGCCGCATTCTGCACCGCACAATTCGCACTCCATATCCCAATAAAAACGCGAACAGTTTTAAATAATTGGCTTTTTTTGAGGCAGCGGGGAAAACCTGCGGGCGGGAATATTTTTAATTAACTTTGGCAACTCCCAATATATGGTGCAACAATGGGCGTTGATTTGGGCGAGGTTGTGCAAAAGGAGGAAATTGGATTCGATTCCCTCAAAGGAAGGATTCTGGGAATTGACTCCTTCAACATCATTTACCAGTTCCTTTCCACAATACGCAGCAGGGACGGCTCTCCCTTGATGGATTCCCGCGGCAGGATAACAAGCCATCTCACGGGACTGCTTTACAGGACCGTGAACCTGGTGGAAAAAGACATAAAGCCCGTGTTCGTGTTCGACGGAAAGCCGAGCGAACTCAAGGAGAAAACGCGCGAGGAAAGGCACAGGATTCGCACTGAAGCCAGGAAAAAATACGAAAAAGCGCAGAAGGAGGGAAAGCTTGAGGAAGCTCGCAGGTACGGACAGCAGGCGGTTTCCCTCTCAAAAGAAATGGTCTCAGAATCAAAGAAACTCGCTGAATTAATGGGCTTTCCAGTTGTACAAGCGCCGGGAGAAGGAGAGGCACAGGTTTCCTTCATGTGCGCGAAAGGCGACGTGCACGCGTGCGTGAGCCAGGATTACGACCCATTGCTTTTCGGTTCCCCGCTCCTGCTCAGGAACCTCACTGTAACAGGCAGGAAAAAGGTTCCGGGCAAGGACCTGTACATTGAAGTGAAACCCGAAAAGATTGAACTGGAAAAAACTCTCTCCGCGCTCGGCATCGACAGGAAAAAACTCGTATGGGTTGCCATGCTCATAGGAACAGACTTCAACGAAAAATTCCCGGGCATTGGACCAAAAACAGCGCTCAAACTCGTGAAAGAACACGCTTCATTCGGGGACATTATCGCGAAAACAAAGCACAAACCGGGATTCGATTACAGGGAAATAGAAAAAATTTTTCTGGAGCCCAGGCACACAGAGGACTACTCGCTCGAGTTCGGCGCCCCGCACAGCGAGGAACTGAAAAAATTTCTCTGCGACGAACGCGATTTCTCCAGGGAAAGGGTTGAAAAAGCTATCGAGAGAATAACACTTAAAGCGGAACAAAAAGGAGTCCAAGCACGGCTGGATTCCTGGGAATAGGTGTTCAAAACGGAAGGAACATGGGCGGACGAGGTCGCCGAAAAAGTGCTCGAAACAAAAAGGAAGGAATACGCCTGCGAGGGAATGTACACGCCGAGCGGGCACTTCCACATAGGCAACGCGCGCTCCGAACTGTTCACCCCTTTTGCGGTTCACGCTGCGCTCAGGGACAAAGGCGCGAAAACAAAACAGGTTTTCGTCCTCGACGATTTTGACGCTGTAAGAAAGATTCCAAGCGACATAAAGCTCGGGGAGAAGGAAAAAGAGAGGTTTCTGGGCGTGCCAATCTACTTCGCGCCGAGCCCCATAAAAGGATTCGAAACCTGGAAACAGGCGTTCACCCAGGGGCTTGAGGAATCAATTGAAGCATTTGGACTCTCCCCGGAAATAGTTTCAGCGTACGAAACATACAAAAGCGGGAAATTCAACGCGCTCATAAAGGAATCCCTGGACAAAGCACCACAGCTCATAAAAGTGTGGAACCGCGTTTCCGGTTCGGAAAAGCCCTCGGACTTCCTCCCGATTCAAATGCTCTGCGAGGAATGCGGCAAAAGCCTTTATTCCAAAGCACTGTCATGGGACGGAAAGGAAGTCGAGTACGAATGCAAGTGCGGCTTCCGCGGGAAAAAAAGCCCCATGGACGGAAACGCGAAACTTCACTGGCGCGTGCACTGGTGCGCGCACTGGATTCTGCGCGGCATTGCATACGAATCAGCAGGAAAAGACCATTTCTCAAGGGGCGGCTCGGTTGACGTGGGACAGGCAATGATGCGCGAAGTATTCAAAAAACAGCCCCCTTACCAAACGCCAACGGAATTCATTCTCGTCGGAGGGGAAAAAATGTCGGGCTCCATAGGAAACGTGGTGAACCTGAAGGACTGGCTTGAAGTGTCAGGACCGGAAACGCTGCGCTACTTGAATTTCTCCTACAAGCCCAACAAGCAGGTTGACTTTTCCTTCAGGGACAATTCCTTCGTTTTGCTTGTTGAAAATTTCGAGCGCGCGGAGCGCATTTATTACGGGCTGGAAAAAGCGCAGAGCGAAAAGTTAACCGAAAAGATAAAGCGCAATTACAAATACGCGCGGATGGAATCCCGGGGCGGGGAAATGCCGGAAAGGATTTCCTACCAGTTCGCCGCCTTTTTGTCGCAGCTCTACGACCCCGAAAAGGACTTCTCGGAAATAGAAGTCATTCTGCTAAATGCCGACCACATTAAGAGGAAATTCAACGCACAGGAAAAAAAGGAAGCAATCGCAAAACTCAAGCGCGCGAAAAACTGGGTTGAAAAGTACGCGCCGGAGCGCTTCAGGATTTCGTTCGCCGAGAAACCCGCCGCCGGGGAAATTGAAAAGGAAACACTTGCCGCGCTAAAAGCCGCAGCGGAAAAAATTTCAAAAGCAAAGAATGCCGAGCAAATACAAGCGGCTTTCTTCCAGGCGGCGAAAGAGCGCGGAATAAAGCCGGCCGCAATCTTCCGGGCGGCATACCTCGCCATTCTCGGGAAAAAATCCGGACCGAAAATCGGCACGCTGGTGCTCGCGCTCGGAAAGGAAAGGGTAATTGAAAGGCTCAGGGAACTGAAGTGATTAAATTCAGGGAATGGCGCCCTGCACTATAATATTCTTTTCATTAAGGGAATAACAATAGCCTCTGACCTCTTCATTCTTTATTTTTTTGCAGTAGCTCTCTACACTTTCTCCATGAATTCCGCTTATTTTCTGTGCATACCTAAAATAACAATAATCAGGGGACGGAACTTCTATATACTTTCCTGAGCCAGAACTGCCAACGTAAAAGACTTCCGCAATAAGATAGTGTTCATCAAGCTCTTCGCACAGTTCCGGTTTATCAAAGCGGACAGCGCACTTATGGAGACAGTTATAAGAATCAGTATCGGCCAATTCATAGCAGAGAGTGTGGTCTTTTGAAAGGTCCACAGCAAGGGTCACGCATTCCTTTTTTTCCCTGTATAACTCGCAAATAGAGGTGTCGCCCTGTGACATAAGATATAGGCTCACCACACCAGCAAAAGCCCATCCATACAGAAGGAAAAAAACAGCCAGCGTAAACAGTACTGCAAATACGAGAAAAGGTTTCCTTCCTATTGTCACTTTATCCGGGATAACCTTTTCAACGCCAAAAACTCCCCCTGCTTTTTGCACGAGAAAAAATACCAAAAGGCAAAAAACAACAGGAAAAACAAGCAATGCTTCCAGCAGACAAAATAAATAAAGCGAAAAAACGACCAAATAAAACCCAAAACGCTTTTTTAAAACAAAGCCGATTAAACCGGCGACGCCAACCAATATCACAAAACCAAAAAAGAGAAGGTGAAAAAGGACCGGGGAAATCAAAGGGCTTTCGTAAACAAGCGGTTGTTCCTGATATACAAATCCAAAATACCAGTAAAAGCAGAAATAAACAATCTGTCCCAAAAGGAAAAGGAAAAGCAAGACAACAGCCAGTGCCCAGAACGTTCTCTCTTTGACCATATGCTAACAGTAAATGCATTGTATTATTTAAAAGTTTGTAAAAACCGAAAAAAAGAACGCCCTCACTTCAGCGGCACGAAAACAAAGAATCCCGCGGGAGCAAAACCTTGGTGAATGCCTCCGTCCGCATTCTTTTCCACTACGTACATCTGCTGCGAGAACCGCCCTCCCACGGGGGCAACAATTTTTCCCCCTGCGGCGAGCTGTTCCACCAGTTCTGCCGGAATCTCGTTGCACGCAGCGGAAACCAGGATGCGGTCAAAAGGCGCTTCTTTCAACCAGCTCTGCCTTCCGTCGCCGTGCCTTACAGCAATATTTCCATAGCCCGCATTCGCGAGATTTTTGGCTGAAAGCCCTGCAAGCTCTTCCACCAAGTCAACGCCGAACACGCTGCCCTTTTTTCCCACGAGCTCGGAGAGCAATGCGAGAACATAACCGCATCCCGCGCCTATTTCGAGCACTTTTTGCCCTTTCCGCACTTCAAGGAGTTCGAGCATTATTCCAATAGTGCTCGGCTGGGAAATCGTCTGACCGTATCCAATGGGGAAAGCCGAGTCAACGTAGGCGTTCCGCAGAAGTTCTTGGGGAAAGAATTCCTCCCTTTTCACGGAGAGGAATGCCTGCTTCACGTTCTTGGATTTAAGCGCGCCGCGCTGCAGCATTCCCTGCACCAATTCCTTTCTCTGCCGGCTGAATTCCTGCATAATCATCCCGCCAGCGTGCCTGCCAGGAAGGCGAGCAGTGCAACAAGCATTGCCGCTTTGGTCAGCGCCTGGTTCTTCGCGGGGGGCTGGAAAAGGGAAAAAAGGAAAACAGCGTCAGCCAAAAGCACTATTGGCATGTAATAAAAGGAAAGCATTCCGAGCACCCAGGGCACGAGGCTCAGGATAACTGCAGCGAAAATGAACGCCTGCGCTGCAATCCTTGCCTTCTTTTTTCCCAAAACAATTGGAAGCGTGCGGGCGCCCGTCTTGCGGTCGCCTTTTACGTCCTCCAAATCTCCGAATATTTCCCTGCCTGTGTTCGCGAGGAATGCGAGTCCCGCGAGGATAGGGACAGCGCCCAGCGTTGGAATTACAAGCGCGCCGTACAAAAAGCTCGAGGCAGGAAACCAGGAATCGGTGAAATTGCCGACCAATGCAATGCGCTTGAGTTTCCAGGCGTAGAGTATTTCGAGCACTGTGTTCAGTGCAGCGAGACCCAAGCACCACTGGTTTATGAGTGCCGCAAGAAAAAGCGCGATTGCGAAAAGCCCTGCCGAATAGTAAAGAGCGGTTTTGCGCGAAATTCTGCCGCTCGGCAGCGGCCTGTGCGGTGCATTCACTTTGTCCATTTCAAAATCAAAGAAATCGTTGAGGGCAATGCCCGCGCCTGAGAAAAGGAATACGGAGAGAAGCGCAAAGCCGAGCGCTATGGGAAGTTCAAGGGAAGAGCTTGCGACGAGAAATCCAACGAGCACGGCGAGCGCCGCGAGCAGCCCGTCAGCGGGTCTGAGAATGGAGATGAAATCCTCTAATGCCATAACCAGAATAGATGGGGGAAAAGGTTAATTAAGCCTTTTTTACCTTGCGCTTCAGGCGCAGCCTGCGAGAACCGCATTTCCTGCATTTTGGGGGTTTCTTACCTTCGCCAATGCGCATTTTTGCGTTGCATTTCATGCAAACCCACACGTTTGAAAAAAGCCTTTTTGTCGCTTCAGGGAATGTCGCCATTTCAAAACACGCTCTCAGGTACTGCCAAAATGAGCAAAATAAATTTACAATGGGTTAGGTTTAAAAAGTAATTTATAGGGGAAATGATATACTAATTATGGAGACCTGTGGGAAATAAAAACTGTGCCTCGATGGTGTAGTCCGGTTAAGCATTCTGGCCTTTCAAGCCAGTGACCCGGGTTCAAATCCCGGTCGAGGCATAGGGTTACCATATTGGTAACCTTTTTATTCTTTTCCTGACACTAATTATTACATGGTCAACGAAATCACAAAGACCGAGTTCCAGGCTTACTCGTATTTCTGGTTGAAGTTTAAGGACAAAGAATTTGAGGTTTCCTCCTTGCGCTGGTTTTACTCCAGGGCAATGGTGAAAAAAATCTTGTTCAAGTTGAGCAGCGCGGGCTGGTTGCAGAGGGTGGGCAGGGGCGCTTACCGGTGCGTCAAGCCGGAGAAAGCCGTTGAGAGCATTTTTGAATCCCGTGCAGAGAAGGCATTGGAGGAGGCGGGAATGCCTTATTGTTTTTATGGAGCGAGCGCTGTTGAAATCTGGTCTGACTATGTTTACATGCAGCGCTCCTGGGAGCATTCGCCTTTCTTTGTCCGCGTGCAGAAAAAGGATTTGGGAAAATGGAGGAAGTATTTGAAGCAGGAGGGAATTGACTTTTTTACTGGTGAAGCGGAGAATGCCTTGGGCGAATTCGTCGTATTGGAAGCGGTAAAGGAATTGGAGTGCGCGAAGCAGAACGGCAGACCTGTCATGCCATTGGCTGAAACCATTAAGTTTGCCGAAAAAAACATTTACTCGTTTGAATACCCATTGGCTTACATTGGCCGCAAGTTCAAGCGCAAGGTCAAGGCCGGCAGAGAGGTTTTGGCGCAGGTTGGTGAAGCGCTGTGATTTTCGAAGAAAGAGAAAAGCTTGTTTTTGAATTGCTCAAAAAGCTTAAGGGAGTCAATTTTGTCCTTATAGGCGGTTATGCAATCAACGCCTATACCCTGCCGCGCTTTTCGGTTGACTGCGATTTGGTTGTAAGGAACAAAAAGGATGCTGAAAAGGCCGCTTCCATTCTGAAAGAGAACGGCTTTTTAGAGAGAAAGGAGGCGGAAAATGTTTACGGCGGCAAGTTTTTGAGCCTGGAGCACTCCAAAGAGCCCAAGGCAACATTTGATATCCTGTACGGAGAGGTTTTCGACAGGAAAACGGGAAAGAGAGTCAGTGCGGATTTGCTGTTCAGGCATTCTGCAAAGAGAACGGTTTTCGGAAAAGGCAGCCCCATCAGGATTGAGTGCAGGGTTGCCGACCCTGAAATGCTGGTTGCAATGAAAATGCTGTCCGCGAGAAAGGCAGACATCCGCGATGTTTTCATGCTGCACTCGGTTAAACTGAATGCCGGAAAACTGGAAGAATTGTTCAGGGAAATCAGGATACCGAAGGAAAGCTTGGAAGAAACAAGAAAAACGATTAAATCAGTACAGTTCGCAGACTCACTTGCCGGGGTTTACGGCAAAATCCAGGAAGAAGAATTCCAATCCACAATGAAGAAAATACTCAGGACATTAAAAGAGGCGGAATTGATTTAACGGACCCACCGCCAAAACCTTTATGGCTCAAATGAGGCAGGTCATTTACTTATGAATTAATTGCGTGTCAGAGCATAGTTTCTATTATTAATAGAAAGAAGTTTCTACTGGAAAATAGAAAGATTTAAACTGCTTTCACTGGTGCC
>CAZKED010000007.1:0-38403 GCA_964551725.1 uncultured archaeon
TGTAAATATCGCCGTTTTCATAAATTTTTTGAAAAAATTCTTTAACCACTTTTTCATGCCTGGGCTCGGTTGTCCTAATAAAGCCATCGTATTTTATGCCCATTTCTTTCCAGGCGATTTTCCATTTTTCCGCCATTTCATCAGTATATTTTTTAAAATCCTTAAAGCCGCGTTCTTCTGCGGCTTTAACTGTTTTCTGCGAGTTTTCGTCCAAGCCAGTTAAAAAGAATGCCTTTTCGCCTGAAAAGCAGTGCCATCTAGCCAGAATGTCCGCCGTGATTGTAGTATAGGCATGACCGATGCTGGGAACATCATTTACATAGTATATTGGCGTGGTTACATAGAATTTTGCCATAAGAAGCAGAATGCAATTGAATCCTTTTATTTCTTTCTGTAATGTTTTCCTCGGCCTTGCAGAGGTCATTAAATCTCTTTGCATGTTTTATGGAGGATTTTATTAGGTTAATAAGTTTCAATAACTCCTCCTTTCGCGTAATCCGCAGCCTATAGATTGTCCCGTTCCATCTAACCCCTCTTTTGTCCACATACCCCTCTTCTACACCTATTTTCGGCTTACTACACCGAATTCCGAATTCATTTAGTTTTTTGCAAATTGAAGAAAGAATATTGGGATCGTAACTGCTAACAGAGAATTCTGCAAAATTGTTGTACACCCCGAAATGCCCCTCTGCATCGATGTAACCGGCAAGAAAGGCGATGAAACTGCCCTTGTCTGACAGAATCCAATCGGGTATGGCATCCTCTTTTTTCAGTAAAAAATCAAATGAGCTGTTTAGGTTGCAGTTGAACTGAATGCAGCCGCTTTTTAATTTGTACTTTGAAATCTTTCCATGCCCAGAAAAAAGCAGCTCCATTAAATCCAATTGTTCTTGCTTGGATGTTGCCGAAGACACATAAATGGTTTCGCCATATTTGTTTTTGCGCACATGCAAGTCCCCCAGTCTAAAACCAATCAAATAGGCCTTGTCGGCACCAGGCCCGTTAAAGTCTTTTCTTTCATACTTGATGATCGATCTTGCAAGTGTCTTTGATCTTCGGGGAATCGATAGTTCTATTGCTTCTTTTAATTTCCTCAAAGGGATTCCATATTTCTTCATCTTGTAGAAAATACAACTGGGCGAGCAATTGAATTTTTTAGCAATCTGATAGGGTGAGAGGTTCTTCCCCCAATAGAGTTCCTTGAGTCTTCCTTTTGATATTTTATATTTAATCGAATGCTTGATTAGCTTCCCTTCTTCCGATTTTGACCTCAGTTTTAACCCATAGCGCTTCAACGCTCTGCTCACTGTTGTATGGTCATAGCCAAGTAATTTTCCGATTTTCCTGCAGGAGAGTTCCTGCTTTACGTAAAGTTCTTCAAGCTTTCTCTTGGATAAACCAACTCCCTCCATGCAAAAAACACGCTTTTGCTTTTTAAATTACTTAGGAGGGCAGGTTTCCCCTAAAATCTGTCAACTTATGTAGCATTGGTTTGGATTATTACTCTGTAGCATTCAACCTATTCGGTTCCATAACTGCATATTAATAAAACCCGTTCCCACCTATTTCCTTTCGGAAAAATTTTTTCAAATTTTTCCGCTCTCAACGCTGATTTAAACTCCCTGCACTAATTCCATGCTTTTAGCGGAAACGTACTCTAAAAGCGCTTAAAAACTTTAAAAGAGGAATTTTTACAGTGAGAGCATGCCTGCTGCGGAGAAAACCGAGGAAAAAGGAAAGGAAAGCCCCTTTGTGAACAAATTCCAGCGCTTTTTCCATTCGGTGTACCGCAAGGAAATCGAAAAGCTCGCAGAATCATATCCCGAAAAGCGCTCTTTGCTCCTGGATTTCTCTGCCCTGGGGCAGTTTGACTTCAAGTTGGCTGACGCATTGCTCGAAAACCCCGACGAACTGCTGGCGGCAGCGGAATTCGCGCTCGAGGGAATGGATTTGCCCACGCTCGAGCAAGCGCAGTTCAAGCCGCACGTGCGGTTTTTCAATCTCCCGGAGGACAGCGCGATCCTGCTGCGGGACATAGGCTCAAAGCACCTTGGGAAAATGATTTCAATAGAGGGAATAATAAAGCAGATTACGGACGTGCTCCCGAAGCTCAGGCTTGCAACATTCAAATGCAACCGCTGCGGGAACGTGTACCGCGTTTTGCAGAGCTCGAGGCAGGTTAAAAAGCCCGATTTCTGCGCCTGCAGGCACAGGGATTTTTCACTTGTTGCCGAAGACTCCGACTTCATTGACTTCCAGAAAATCCAGGTGCAGGAACCCCTCGAATCACTGAAGGGAAACGACCAGCCCACAAGCCTCGACATTTACATAAGCGACGATTTCGTCAACAGGGCTTCTGTGGGAGACAAAATTGAAATCTCGGGAATACTGCGCTTGTATCCCACAAAGCAAGCCAACCTCGTGTTCGGGAGATTCCTTGAATGCAATTACCTGGAGGAAACAGCGCGGGGTTTCGAGGAAGTGGAAGTCGGCGAGGAAGAGGAGAAAGAAATAAAGGCGCTGGCGCGTGACCCGGCAATATACGAAAAGCTCGTCAAAAGCGTTGCCCCGATGATTTACGGGCACGAAGTGGTAAAGGAGGCAATAATACTGCAGTTGTTCGGCGGAGTGAAAAAAATTCTGCCGGGCGAGCAGGCGATAAGGGGGAACATTCACGTTTTGTTGGTAGGGGACCCGGGCGTTGCAAAATCCCAGTTGCTCATGGCAGCCAACAACATTGCGCCCAAGAGCATTTACGTTGGAGGAAGAACCACCTCCGGAGCCGGTCTCACTGCAACAGCAGTCAAAGACGAATTCGGAGAGGGCGGCTGGACCCTTAAAGCGGGCGCTTTGGTGCTCGCTTCCGGCGGCACAACCATGGCAGACGAACTTGACAAAATGGACCCCGTGGAGAGGACTGCACTTCACGAGTGCATGGAGCAGGGCACGATAAGCGTTGCAAAAGCCGGCATTATAACGCGCTTTAAAACGGACACGAGCATTCTCGCTGCAGCCAACCCCCGGCTCTCGCGCTTTGACCCTTTCACTCCCTTTATGGAGCAGGTTGAATTGCCCGCAACACTGGTTTCCCGCTTTGACCTCTTTTTTATGATAAGGGACGTTTTAGACCGCACCCTTGACTCGGAGATTGCCGCTCACGTGCTTAAAGCGCACCAGGCAGGGGAAAAACTCTTCAAGGCGAAAGTGAGCGGGGAGAAACTGAAAAAATCGGAAATAAAGGAGATAGAGGATTTCGTGGCTCCGGCAATTCCGCCGGAACTACTGCGCAAATACATTGCATACACGAGGCAGCATGTTTTTCCAAACCTCACAAAGGAGGCAATCGAGCTCATATCCGATTTCTATGTGGGGCTGCGGGAGCGCGGGAAGGAAGAAGGCACTTATGCCGCAACCCACAGGCAGCTGGAGGGATTGGTGAGATTGAGCGAAGCGTCCGCCCGCATAAGATTGAGCGATGTTGTTGAAAAGGAGGATGCAGAGCGCGCTGTCAGAATGCTAAGATCATCGCTCAAGGATGTCGTCACTGACCCGGAAACAGGAAAAATAGACTTTGACATTGTTGCTACGGGCAAAACCCACACAAAAACCGAGGGAATGCGCACAGTGCTCAAAATAGTGAAGGATTTGGCAAAGCAATCCGACAGGGTTTCGGTGGAAGACGTGACCCAGGAAGCGAAAACATTCAATATTGAAGGCGACAGAGTCCAGGAATACCTCAACGAACTGGTGCGAAGGGGCGAACTCTACAGACCAAGGCACGGCTTGATAATGCCCGCCGAGGCAAAATAGGGCGCAAAAAACTCACGCCAGGCTTTTCACTGCTTCAACGTTGAGGTCCGCGTAATATCCCTTTTCTTTTACCGCGCTTTCTCCCTCTGTTTCAATCCTGTTCTTGAGCGCTGCATCCGCGGTAATGTCCTCTCCTCCTATCACCACTTTCATTCTCCACACCGCAGGCGCAACGCTTTCATCCAGCTCGGGCGGGGTCACTTCCTCTATAAAGTAGAATTTATCCTGTTCCGCGAGAATGCCCAGTACGGATTCCTTCACTGCAACCATTGCGCCGGTGGAATTGCCCACGTGCGGAATGTTGAGCAGTATTGTCCACACTATTACCATTACAAAACTTGACACGATTATTAGCTCGAACGCCGTCTGTCCCCTGTTTTCCTTATCCAATTATTTCACCTAAATGTCCAGGAGTACTATTTCCCCTGTATCCAGTTTTTGCACTTTAACAAGCGCTTTGGGGGAATCCTCGCCCTTCAATTCATTTCCGGAAGCGGCGGCAAAATTGCTGCAGTCAAGCTGCACGTCATCGAAAAGCTTTATTTCCCCGCTGCACCTTGAGGAAGCGGGATTTGTGGACGTGCATCCTGAAACCCCGGAAATGGCAGCGGGAACATCAACCCTGTAAAGTATTTTTTTTCCTATATCGTCACAGGTGATTGAACTGTTTCTGTCGATGAAAATCCACACGTTTTTTTTGCTTTCCCCGCTTATCATGTGTATTTCGTTTATTGAGTCGGCGAGGTTCATTGCGGAGAGTTTTGTTTGCCCTATGGAACTCACCGCCTGCGCTGAATTGGATACTCTTAAAACGCTGGGCTGAATGACAGTCTGCAAATAAATGAGCATTATAACGAACACGAGCAGGAATTCAATGGATGTCTGCCCCCTGCGCTTCAGATTAAAAAGTTCCATAAAAAATCACCAACAAAGTTTAGGACAACGTATGCAACGAGCATTGCGGGAACCATCGGTGCGGATTCCTTGACTTCAATGCTGTCCGCGAGCATCCCTTTTTTCACAAACTCTTTCAGCTTTTCTATTTCCCCCTCCGTAAGACCGCGCGCTTTCCTCGAACTCACTATTTCGTTTTCCCCTCCTCTGAGTTCTTTGGATAATTCCTCCAATCTATAATGTTTTAGGTAATTAATAATTCTTTTCATGCCCAGGGGCTCGGCTCTCACGGCTTTTTTTCCCTCGAGTCTTATTGTTTCAGCCGAAATTTCCCCCTCCTCCAGCATGCTTATTTTTTTCCTCCTTTTAAGCGCTTCCCTGCTCAGGGAAACAAGCGAAAACAGGTTGAAAAGCACAAACAAAACAGCGTACAGCGCAATGAATTCTGCCAGTGCTTGCTGTGCGCTCGATGCCCCCAGCAGCAGGGGTAAAAGGAATACTGCGGCAGCCGCGGCTGTTTTGGGCATTCTTCCTCTCACAAGCCCGAATGCCAAAAGGAAAGGAAGCAGGTAAAATGCCGGCACCGAAAAGTGCGCGAGCACTGAATGCAATCCAACGGCGAAAGCAGAAAAAGCCATGGTGCTGACTCCCGCGCTTTTTTTTATTCCCTCGACTGCTTTTCTCCTCAACGCTTTTCTTGTCCAGATTTTTCTGAGCGATAGAAGCACTGCCACCGGCAGCATTGAAAAAACGGAGAACACGAACAGCGTGATGGGAAAAACCGGCACCTGCAGCGGTGTGGACAGCGGTGGATAAAAGGGAAAAAAAAGCCCGGCAACAAACGGGTTCACAGGGTTCAGCGCTCCGAGTGCTGTCAAAAGTTTTACGTCCCCGCCAGCCCAAACTCCCGCCTTGTAAAGCAGCAAGCCGAAAAGAAATGCGACAACTGCAGCAATCAAGGAAAAAAGCATTGGAACAATGCTTGAAGCGAAAACGGAATAAAGCGCGTGAATCAGTAAACCGCAGCCAAGCAGGAAAAAATTGAGCCTGTTGGGCACAATTCTCTCCCTGAAATCGGTGAAAGTTGCAGCAGAAAGCCCGAGCACTGACACAGCGAAAGCTGCAACTTCAAAAAGCATGAATGCACCCAAAAGCCTACTTTATGAGCGAGCCAATGAAATCGTCCCTGAACTGCAGCAACTCGCCCTGGAATTTTTGGGCTACCCCCTCCACAGTTGTGACCAGCGATGTTACAACCATTGCGAGACCTATTATAAAAGTGAGCATTATTAAATAATCGAACGAAACCTGTGCTTTTTCCTCCTTTTTTTCGGGAAAAATTTTTTTTTCCAATTTTATCCCCTCATTCCCATTATTTCCTTGATGGTATTCGGAGCGGTGGTTTGCGTGAAAGCCTCGGTTTCAATCTTTACAAAGCTCTGAATTACCCATATGAGCGCGATTGTTACGACGGTTATGGACACAATGAAGGTGAGGAGGATAAGGTAGTCGAATGAAACCTGCGCCCTTTCCTCCATTTTACCAGCCCTATTAAAGCGAGCCAGCCAAACCCCGTGCACAGTTACGAAAAAGCACTCATTGCGTTTACGGTATGGTCCAGCTTTCATCTGCTTCACATAAATTTTTCTCGGGGTCCACAGCGGTTTCATCGTCCCACACGCAGTCACAGCTCACTGTGCCGGTTGAAACCTGCCTTTCAACCGTACCGGTAGCGGTGCACTGCGATTCCGTCATTTGCTGCGAGCAAATCATTCTTATCTCTTTCTTTGCCGCTTCCACTTCCTGCGCTCTCACCATGTTGAAAAGCATCACGATTACGAATGCGGCTATTCCTACCGCTGCGCCTATGAGCAACAGGTATTCCATTGCACCTTGTCCCTTCCTCTTCATTCCCTAAACCTCCTTAAAATGCTCTTTATTTGCTTATGTCTTCCACGGTCTGTTCTATGATTGGCTGCTGGCCCTTGGGAATTCCTTTTAAGTACAATCCAACCGCTGTGGCTGCAGCCACAGCGCCGCCGATTATTATGAGGTATTCCGTTGCAGTCTGCGCCCTCTCCTCTTTCAGCATTTTTTTACCCTCCGAAAAATCCTTGGGATACAATAAACGAACCGTAATACACCGTATAGGCTATTAATACAAGTATGGGGATATATATAATACTTTTGGTCACATTTCCCTCTCTTATAAGAGAAATCATGCCGCCGGTTGCCACGGCTGCAATTATGAGATAACTCCTGAGAAGAGTTAGAATAAAATCCGCTTTTGCCATGCTTCTCGCAAATTCAGCGGCTGTCATTATCACTCCCCCCGAAGTTTTTATGAGGAAGGTTATTACAGTGGAAACAAGCCCGAGAATGAAGGGTGCGACCACTGAGCCTGCGCCAATCATGAAGAGCACTTGCATTACGGTGCTGCTCCTCCTTTCCTGCTTTATCCTGTGGCTTGCCCGCACGTCGTCGGCAATTTCGTCCAGTATATCCGCAAGGCTTGCCCCTGCGGCAATTGAGTCGAGCACTATGTTCACAGACCTTTTAATGATTCTGCTTTTCACGTTTTTGGCAAAGGACTGCATGGAGTTCTGGAGGTTTTCTCCCTCTTCAAGCCTTCTCAGAACCGCGTTCATTTCAACAGTGAGCGCTCCGTACTGCGAGGTGCTTATTCCCCGCAATGCGTACTCGAAGGTTCCGCCTGCTTTAAGCGTGTCGGACATTTGCTTGAATGCGTCGGGCAACACCCTTTCGATTTCCTCTATTCTCCTCGTTGCATTCAGGTACGGGATTCCTATCATTACGTCGAGTATTACGACAAGCGCAAGGAACGGCGCAACAGGGTCTGCGGGCAGTATTCCCAAGAATTCAATTCCCCAAACAAGAGCCATTCCTGCTATTCCCGCTCCTACTGAAAGCCCAACCCAGAACTTGGGCTTGAATTTCCACCTTATCTCTCTGAGGTATTCCTTGTAGGTTTCCCATATTTCCTTGGTGCTTATCATTCAATCCCTCACACATGCGGTTGCATCATGAATATAAAGAAGAAAATCCATGCCAGCATAGTCGGCATTATTACCAGGAAAACAAGCGCCATCACCGTGGGGTCGATTGTGGCAACGCCCGCGAACGTTGCCCCGGTTTTTGCCAGAAAGGCGCTTTCCCCGCTGAATATAGGGGTAACGGATATTCCCCCCAGTATGGCAATGAATACAGGGATCACAATTGCGATGAAAATGAATATTACCCCTATGAAGTTCATTTTCTCGCTGAATTCCTTCACCCGCATTCTCAGCTGGAATGCCACGTCGGTCGCTATTTCGTTCATTATTTCGGAGAGGTTTCCGCCCGTTTTAAGTGCGCGTATTGTGTGCATTAGCGCGTTTCTGAGTGCATTGGACTGCGTTCTCAGGGCAAGATGCCTTAACGCGTCCCTTGTGTCTGTTCCCTCTTCAATTTCGCTTATCGTTCTCGAGAATTCCTCGCTCAGCGTTCCGTAATCAGCGCTCGCCACTGTCTGTATTGTCCTGTAGAGCCCTATTCCCGCGCTTAACTGGGTTGCAATGTGCCTCAACGCAAAAGGCAGTTCCCTGCTTATCGATTTTCCGCGCGTTTGTGCTTTCTGTCTCGGAATGAGGAACATTAACACCACCGTAAAAAGGAACCCCACAACCGCGAGGATTGCGGGAAGCCACAAAGGCATTCCCACGAGAGGCGTGAGGATTCCGAGCGATATAGCCACCACGAGGAAAACAATGAGTGCCGTAATGGTGGTGAGTGCAACCCACTGCCTCGCGGAATACCTCATGTTGGCTGAATACAAATTGAAGTCAAGCTGCTTCGTTGCAGGCATTTTTGAAATCAGCGCGAACAAGGGATTTGTGAGACCGCGCATGCTGAGGAAAAGGTTGCCGAGCCTTTTCACGACCTTTGAATCCGATTCTTTCAAATCCTCGATTTTCTGCACTTCAAACTTTGCCCCGCCTGTCCCTACAATAAGCCCGCGCAGTTCCCCGAGCTTCCCTTCATCTGCTCCGGTTACGCTCACTCCCTCGTCGGTGTATTTTTTCTTCATTGTGCTGACAATCTTGTCGACTTTTTCCATGTCTATTTTTTCAGCTTCCTCGTCTGTCACTGCCTCCTTTTTCTTTTTAATGAAATCCAAAGCGGGCAATTCACTCACTTCCTTTTGCGAGGAATTCCTTCATGTTTTCGGAGGAGTCCTCGATTGTCCTCATTCCGGCTTTCGAGAGTTCCCTGAGAAACGTTTCCCTTTTCTTGAGTTCCTGGTTTATTGCCGTCTGGTTCATTCCCGCAAGTTTTCCGAGTTCGCGCAAATAGTTGCTCGGCACTCCGGTTTTCTCCATTCGGTCCTTCACGGCATTCCACTCGTATACCGCCTGGGTCTGCGCCTTTCCCTCGAGCACTCCTGTCACCTCTGAGATTTCCGTCAGCCGCCTTATTGTCCCCTTTTTCCTGTCGTGCAGCCTGTGCTCAACGATAATAAAATTCAGTCCTGAAAGCATCATTTCGGGCACGCTCATCGGCGGAGTGGTAATCCTTACAATTGCTTCCTGCGCCGAATTGGCGTGAATTGTTCCAAGCGAGCCGTCGTGCCCCGTGTTCATTGCGGTGAACAGCGTGAATGCCTCGTCGTGTCTCACTTCCCCGACGACAATCCTGTCGGGGCGCATTCTCAGGGAATTCTTTGTGAGAATGTCGAGCGTTATTTCGCCCTTGTTCTCCAGCCCCGGGGGCCTTGACTCGAACCTTATCCAGTGCCTTAACGGGAGGTTCAGTTCTGCCGTGTCCTCTATTGTAATAACCCTCTCGGTGTCCGGAATAAAAGAGGCGAGAACGTTGAGCGTAGTGGTTTTTCCGCTTCCTGTTCCTCCTGCAATGAGAATGTTTGCCGGTCTTGTCTGGAATCCCTCGACGGCGAGCCACAGGAAAGCCGCGACCTCGGGCGTAATAGTGTTCATATTCATTAAGTCAATTATTGAAAAGGGGTCCTTCCGGAACTTCCTTATTGTAAGCGTTGAACCTGAAATCGAGACGGGGGAAATTGTCGCGTTAACCCTGCTTCCGTCCCCGAGCCTTGCGTCCAGCAGGGGATTGGACATGTCCACTCTTCGCCCTACTTCCCTTCCAATCCTGTTAATCAAATCGTTTATTTCATCCTCGGTGTAAAATTCAATGTTTGTTTTCATCATTTCGTAATCCCGGTGGAAAACGTACACCGGCTTTTTTGCGCCTATTACCATTATTTCCTCGAGCTTGTCATCCCTTACGAGCAAATCAATAAGTCCGTATCCCACCATTTCCCTTACAACGGCTTCGGTGTAGAAATTCATTTTTCCCTTGGGAATTGCTATTTCGGAGGAGGACTGCAGTATGTCCAGAATCCTCTGCCTGTAAACAGCCCTGCGCTGCTCCGGGTCTCGGATTTTGTACGGTGCAACAGTAATGAGCCTTGTTGCCGCTTCTTTCAAAATCCTTATGATTCTCTTCTCGCTTGCAGTCGGCCTCGGCACTGGAATGAAATAGTAAAGAAGCCTCTGCCCCGGAACCTTGTAAATTTTTACATTCCCGTATGCTTCCACCTCAATTTTCTCCCTTGCCTTTTCCACTTCCTTTTCCACTTCGCTTTTTTCCTCCTTCACGGGCTTTTCCGCTGCGGGAGCCGGAGCAGCTGGAACTTCCGGCGGAACTGGCGGCACTTCTTTCTTTTCAGGCACGGCAGGGGGGGCCCTTGGGGGAATTTCCGCGGCTTTCTTTTCCTCTTTCGGCAAGCCGGCGCCCCGGGGCTCTTCCCTTTTTTCTTCTTTTGTTTCTCCCTCGAGTTCCGCGAGACCCTGCTTGAGTTTTTCCCTCACTTCGCTTATTTTTTTCTCTATTTCCTCCTCGCTTTCCATGCCCCCGAGCGGCATTCTGTCGGGCTTTTCAGGCAAAGGTGCCCTTGCCGCTTTCATTCCGGACTCGGGTACCGGCGGAACACCGCTTGGAGAGGTCTTCTCTGCTCGGGCTTTGTTCTTTTTTGCCTGTGAAATGAGGTCTTTTAAGTAATCAGCGGGCATTCTCTCAACCTTATTAAAAGAGGTCTTTCCTCTATTTAAACCTTCCGCCAGCTTTTTTTTCCGCGCTCAGTTTTCCCGGTTTTCAATCGATTTTTTGAGCGTTTCAATAAATTCCGAAACTTTGACGTTCTTTTCAAGCTTCCCGTTTCTGTCCCTCACTGTAAGCGTTCCTTTTTTCTCTTCTTCATCGCCGACAACCACGATAAACGGGACCTTTTCTTTCGCTGCCTCTCTCACCTTTTTGCCCACGCTCTCCCTGCTTTCATCAAACTCTGTGCGTATTCCCGCGTCGAAGATCTGCCTTTCCGTTTTCCTGGCGTACCCCAAGTGCCTGTCCGCCACTCCCAAAACCTTAACCTGCACAGGGCTCAGCCACAGCGGGAATGCCCCGCCATAATGCTCTATCAGTATTCCCATGAACCTTTCAAAAGAGCCGAGAATTGCCCTGTGGACCATCACGGGGCGCTTCTTTTTGTCTTCCTTGGAGATGTAGTAAAGGTCGAATTTTTCGGGCATTGAAAAGTCCACCTGGATTGTAGCGCACTGCCATTCCCTTTCCAGGGAATCCTTTATGTGGAAATCGATTTTGGGTCCGTAAAATGCTCCTGCCCCTTCGTTCACGCTGTACTCAAGCTTTAGGTCCTCGAGCGCGTTTTTCAGTGCGCCTGTTGCCTGCTCCCATACTTTCGCTGAACCCATCGCTTTCTCCGGGCGGGTGCTTATTTCTATTTTGAATTCCCCGAAGCCGAATTTCCTGTACAACCTTATGGTCAGTTCTATTATTTCAATTATCTGCTCTTTCAGCTGTTCCTCGGTGCAGTAAACGTGCGCGTCGTCCTGGGTGAATTTGCGCACCCTGAACAGGCCCATTAGCACGCCGCTTTTCTCGTGCCTGTGCACTGTTCCGAGTTCAGCCATTTTAATGGGCAGATCGCGGTAAGAATGCCTTTTTTCCTTGAATACTAAAATGCCTCCGGGGCAGTTCATTGGCTTTACTGCAAAATCATTGTCGTCAATTTCAACGAAATACATGTGTTCGCGGTAGTGATCCCAGTGTCCGGACTGCTCCCACAGTTCTTTCCTTAAAATCATGGGCGTTTGCACTATTTCATATCCCAGTTTTTTGTGCTCCTCTTCCCAGAGCCTTTCCATTTCCCTCCAGAGCACCATTCCCTTTCCGTGAATGAAAGGAAAGCCCGGAGCTTCAGGGTGTACCGAGAAAAGGTCGAGTTCCTTTCCCAGTTTAATGTGGTTCCTTTCACCCATTTCCTCCAATTTCCTGAGGTGCTCTTCCAGCTTTTTTTTGTCCCCGAAGGACACTCCGTAAATCCTCTGCAGCATTGGCCTCTGTTCAGAGCCGCGCCAGTACGCGCCCGCAGTTTTAAGCAGTTTGAATGCTTTGATTTCGCCGGCGCTCTTCAAGTGAGGTCCTTTGCACAGGTCCGTGAATTTCCCGTTTGAATAAATGCTGAGCTTCTCATCGCCCAAGTCCTTTATCAGTTCAAGCTTGTAGGGCTCGTTTTTGAACAGCGAGAGCGCTTCCTTTTTTGAAATTTCCTTTCTCTCAAATTTTTCATCCCGCGCTATTATTTCTTTCATTTTCTTTTCTATTTTCGCCAAATCCTCCGGCGTGAACGGCTCTTTCACGTCAAAATCGTAATAGAACCCGTTCTTTATGGGCGGGCCTATCCCGAGCTTTGCCTCGGGAAACAACTCTTTCACAGCGCTTGAAAGAATGTGTGAAGTGGAATGCCAGAGTTTTTCCATTTCCTCGGGAATTTCTCCACTCTTTGAAGCCATTAAAAAACACCTATATCATTATAGGAAATAAAATAGTAATTAGTAATAAACAATTAAAAAAACACCGTTTTCGCCTTTTTTCCGCGCGATTTTATTTTTCTTTCGCTCCATTCTTTTCCTATGATTTCTCCCTCTCTCTGCATTAAGTGCAAGGGCAAGCTGCTCTGTGGAATGAATTACTGCCCCCTTCTCGAAAAGCATTCCGCGCACGCGCGCGTGGCAAAAGCAATAAAAGGAAATGAATTTTCCGGAAACTCTCCGCCTGGCGTTTTCGTTTCCTGGTATAGCTATCCAAAAATTTCAGTCGCTCCACTCTCCCCGCCCTCTTTGGAGAACAATGCGGGAATGCTCGATGCGCCGGAACAATGGTTCGGTCTGCCGCAGGAAAAAATAATAAACTTCAGACAGTCTCTGATTCGCTCCTCCAAAAAGTTTTCCGCTGCGGATGCATCCAATCCCCAGCAAGCACTGCAGTCAATCCAGGAGCTCACAATGAGCATTGCCCCGGTGCAGGTTGAGGTTTCCCTTTTAAAAAAACCCGCGCTTAAAAACTCCTTCCACGACATCGTGGCGCCAATGGGTCCGCAGGCGCCTTTGAAAAAGCTCTCCCTTTCAGAGAACCCCAAAATCCACAAAAAAGTGGATTACTTGAATGCCGACATTGATGCAAAAGCCCAGACAGCGGTAATGGAACTGTATTCTTCAGGTCTTCCGGTTTCATTCCTTCACAAGCTCCTGAGCGCGGGCACACTCGGAGTCCAGAAAGCACGCAAACTTGTTCCCACAAGATGGAGCATAACCGCAGTTGATTCAAACATTTCAAAGCACCTCATAGAGGAAAAGGTCAAGCAGTTCTCGCAGCTCGGTGAAATCCGCTTGTTCCATTCCAATTACCTGGACAACGATTTCTGGGTTCTACTGTATCCAGGAGAATGGTCCTTCGAGCAGCTGGAATCCTATCTCCCCGGCGGAACCTGGACCGAAGGCGCAGCAAAACACCACATGATGCAGGACCACGAATTCTATTCCGGGCGGAAAACGTATGCCTCCAATGTTGCCGGCGCGTACTATTCCGCCCGCCTGGCTGTAGCGGAGTATCTGGTCAGGGAGAAGCGCCAGGCTTCTGCAATCGTGTTCAGGGAAATTGGCTCGGGGTACACCCTTCCTTTGGGCGTCTGGCAGATACGCGAAAACGTGCGCCACGCTTTGCAGCAAAAGCCGCTCGCCTTCTCCGATTTCGCGCTCGCGCTGGCATTCCTGGGCAGGAAACTCCAAGTGCCAATAAAACAGTACGAAAGGGAATCAATGCTGCTGGACAGGCTAAAGCACCAGCGCAGGCTGAAAGATTTCGAGCAAAATAATTAAATAGAGAAAGGGAGTGAATTATAGTAATTGGGATAAAAGAGGGCGATAATTATTCCGGCGAGAAAGAAAAATGTTGGGAGAGTAGACCCGAGGGAAAGAAAACGGATTCCGACCGCGGAGAAGGCTTGGGGTCCAGCGCATGAAGAGAAAGAAATAAGAGAGCGTTTATCCAATGAATGGACGCGCATTAAGGATAAACTGGGAGAAAGGGGAATTAGACCAGCACAGTTGGATGCCGAAAGGAGAAGGTATTTGGACCTGCTGAAGAGAAGAATGAGTACATCCTACACTGAAGTAATGCGTCAGCAGGCGTGGCTTGCAGAAGTAAAGAAAAGGTACGGAATAAATTAAATTTGAGTCACCCGAATTTCATCAACTGCGCTAACAATGCTTCCAACTGAATCCTTTCGTTCGCGCCTTCCACCATTCTGAAATTGTATTCCCCGATTACATCAACGAGTTCAATCTTTTTCTTGCTCGACAGTTCTTTCTCCGGCATTGAAATTATTTCCCTGTACAGCTGCAGTATAACATCCTCGCCGCTCATTCCGTGCTCGTACATCAACTTGTCCAGCAGTTCCCTCGCCTCGAGGAATTTTTTCTTGAATGCCAGCTTAACTATTTGCTTTATTTCCTCAGGTTTCGCCCTGCTGGAAACATTGAAAACGGTTTTCTCCGAAATTTTTTTCTCAATGAACGCGGAGCCCTGCAGTATGTTAATGGCTTTCCTCATGTCGCCCTCGCTCGCGTAAACAATCGCCTCAAGCGCCTTGGGCTCTATTGAAACTTTCTCCAGCCTGGCAATCTCCTCCAGTTTCCCTTTCATTTCCACTCCGCTGAGAGGAGTGAACCTGAATATCACGCAGCGCGATTGAATGGGTTCAATAATGCGCGAGGAGTAATTGCACGAAAGAATAAAGCGCGCGGTCTTGGTGTATTTTTCCATTGTTCTCCGCAGTGCCTGCTGTGCGTCCGCTGTAAGCGCATCGGCTTCGTCCAGAAAAATTATTTTGAAGTCTGCGTTGAATGCCAGAGTGCGGGCAAAATCCTTTATAGTGTTTCGCACAACGTCTATTCCGCGCTCGTCGCTTGCGTTCAGTTCCAGGAAATTTTGCCCGAAACCATCTCCGAACAATTCCCTTGCCATCGCTATAGCGCAGCTCGTTTTCCCTATTCCAGCCGAGCCCGCGTACAGTTGGTTTGGAACATTGCGCCTTGCAACATAGCTCTTGAGCCTTTCCACGATGTTCTTCTGCCCCACCACTTCAGCGAGTTTATTCGGACGGTATTTTTCCACCCAGGGCATTTCGATTTCCATTTGCTTGCACCTTGATAGATTAGAATGGATAAGAATTTTAACCCTTTTTTTGCCTTTTTCTGTCCTTTTCCAACTGTTTTTAAAAGGATTTTCTCACAATATTTTTTCAAGCAGTTCAATAAAGAGGGCTTTTTTTATGGCTTCGAAAAAAAGTATGCAGAATGCCTCCCGTGCCGTGAAGGGCAGCTTCAAGGTGAAAGCAGGCCTGGCGCAAATGCTCAAGGGCGGAGTAATAATGGATGTCGTGAATGCCGAGCAGGCGCGCGTTGCCGAAAAAGCAGGCGCTGTTTCAGTGATGGCTTTGGAGCGCGTGCCTGCTGATATACGCAAAGAGGGCGGCGTTGCGAGAATGGCTGACCCTAAAAAAGTGAAGGAAATAATGAGCGCTGTTTCAATTCCCGTAATGGCAAAAGCCCGCATCGGGCATTTCGCGGAAGCGCAGGTATTGGAAGCTTTAAAGGTTGATTTTATTGATGAATCGGAAGTGTTAACTCCAGCGGACCCCAAATACCACATTGACAAAAAGAAATTCGCCATTCCGTTTGTCTGCGGCTGCACCTGTTTGGGAGAAGCGCTGCGCCGCATTGATGAAGGCGCTGCCATGATTCGCACAAAAGGCGAGGCAGGCACTGGCAACGTGATTGAAGCAGTGAGGCACATGCGCTTGGTGAATGAAGAAATCGCCGCACTCAAGGGCATGAATGCCGCGCGTCTAAAAAAGAAAGCAAGGGAATATCGTGTTCCATTGTCGCTTGTTCTTGAAACAAAAAAGCTCGGCAGGCTGCCAGTGGTGAATTTTGCCGCCGGTGGAATTGCAACGCCCGCTGATGCAGCATTAATGATGCAACTGGGCTGCGACGGAGTTTTTGTTGGCTCGGGCATTTTCAAATCCTCTAATCCAGGCAAGCGCGCCCGCGCCATAGTCGAAGCCGTAGCGCACTACAGGGATGCAAAGGTCGTAGCGCGCGTGTCCGAAAATTTGGGCGAGCCCATGAAGGGAAAAGAGATTTCCGAACTGAAGGAAAGGTTGCAGGACCGCGGCTGGTAGTTTTGAGGACCGCTGCGGGTATTTTGCAGTGATTCGAATGCTTGTCGGGGTAATAGGGTTCCAGGGCAGCGTTGCAGAGCACCTAAAAATGCTCCGCTCCTGCGGTGCCCGCACCGTTGAAATCAGAGCGCCAGAGGAACTGGAGGGAATTGATGCTCTCATAATTCCCGGCGGGGAATCCACGCATTTGTCCATGGAATTGGATGAAAGCGGGCTGACTCCGCGTGTTTCTGAGCTGCTGCGCGCGGGAATGCCGGTGTTCGGCACCTGCGCGGGAGCAATACTGCTCAGCAAAAGCGTTGGCGGAAAAGCGGGAAAGTTTCCCCTCCTTGGAGCGGAAATTGAGAGGAATGCCTACGGCAGGCAGGCGGAAAGCTTCGAGGCAGAAATTGAAGTGCTTGGGTTGGGCGCTTTTCCCGGTGTTTTTATCCGCGCGCCCGTTTTCCGCTCTGCGGGAAAAGCCCGGGTGCTTGCTTCTTTTCGCGGAAAACCCGTTCTTTTGAGGCAGCGTGGCGTTCTCGCCGCGACCTTTCACCCCGAACTCTCGGGGGACAGGCGCCTGCACGAGTTTTTTTTGCGTATTGCGGGAGCACAATAATTGTTTTAAAGGGTTCCTTGCAATTATTGAAGTGGTTTAAAATGGCGAGGGGCATAAGGCATATTAAAAAGGATGACGCTCTCGGAACAATTCACATTGTTACAACTTCAAAGGTTCCGGGCTATAAAACCGAGGAAGTGAAGGGGCTTGTCTGGGCTTCTTCGGTCAGGGCAAAATTTTTCCTCCAGGACCTGAAGGCAATGGTCAGGATTTTTTTCGGCGGCGAAGTGAAGGAATACTACGATTTGCTCAACGAGGCAAGGAGGGAAATTTTGTGGAAATTGAACCATAACGCAAAGGAGCTGGGAGCGAATGCTGTTGTCAACGTAAGGCTTGTTGCCACGCAGATTGTTCCCGGCACGGTTGAAATACTTGCCTACGGAACCGCTGTAAGGGTTTCAAGGAAAAAGTGATTCTATGGCTTCGGAAAACAGCGGTTTTGATTCAAAGTGGATTTTGCTTCTCTTCCTTTTCATTATTTCCTATGCAGTTATTTTTGCTTTAGCCGCCCTGAGCAGGGCTTTGGTTTCCCCGCTCCAGGGCACGGTGCTCGAGTTTTTGATTCCTGTTATGAAATGGGCGGACTGGGTTTCGCCGATGTATTTCCTTCTGCCTGCAGTCGGATTCTTTTTCGTTTTCCTCTCCGTGGAATGGGCGAAGGATTACTTCAAAAGCAGTTTTCCTGAATCTGCTTGGTTTCCGGCGCTCTTCACAGTTTTCTTTATTGCCGCTTTCTGGATTGCAATGTTTTTCTTTTATTTGCCCAATCTCCTGCAGGGCTCTCCGGCAAACATTTGCTTTCCCTCGTGCTTCGGCGAAAGCGGCGGGTCGAATATAGATTACTGGCACGAACTCAAGCATTCGGCTTTCTGGCTTTTTTATTTGGGGGGAATGCTGGGCTGGCTGTCCCATCGGCTGCAGAAGAAGCTTGAAGGATTTTTATAATTTTTTCCGCGTTCTCCTTTCTTATGGCTGAAAAGGTTTACTGTCTTAACCCCTGATCTATAAGCTTATCTATCTCTCCCTGATGCCTAGTTTCCTTCCAAGCACCTGAGTGCTTTCTTTGCCATTCCTTGAGTTCTGGTAATTCGCCTCTCAGGATGATTTCTCTTGCTTCTCTCCAAGGAGTGCCCCTGCAAACAAGCCGTATGAAAAAAAGGCCAGCGCCCTCCCCAGCGTTCCCCAATTGCTTTTCGATATAGTGGGCTTCTTGGCCAAGCGCCTTTCCATAATAATATCCTTTTTTGTTTTCTGCTCGGCTTGCCATAAAGGGCAAGGGATGTCTTAATTCCTTTTTCAGTTTGTCAAGTCTCTTTTGGATCTCTTGTTCACTTAATTTAAATTTCCCACCTGCGCTGCTTTCGCTGCCTTCCAATCCTCTGAAAACCATGTAGGAGGAGAATGCGGGAGCAGCGATATGGTGATTTTTAACTCGCAGGGAATGTACAAATTCATGGCCTAAAAGGTAAGGCCTCAAGCGGATTTCTCTGTCTATTTCTTCCTCAGCAACAGGAGTTTCCCTAACCCCGATAATCCAACGTCTAAATGTGTGGTTTCTTAGAAGTCGCCCATCCTCAACATTGAGTTCGGGAAATTCGCTTCTTATGGCTTTAAGCCTTCTGCGGATAATTCTCCGTTTTTTAGCTTGTGAATAATTGGTTGGAAGAAGGGCATCGGCGATTGGCAATGCAATCTTGCCCAGTGCCTTTTGGTATTTTGGTTTGTTCTCTTTAGCCAGCATTCTATTATACTCTCTGGTCAATCTTCGCACTGAGCCCATACAAAGGTTTAGTATTGTTTAAACTTAAAACCCTTCCGAATTTATCGAAACCCTTTTCTCGTGAGTTTTTAAACCCTTGCCTCGCAATCCTTTTTTATGCCCGAAAAGGTTTTCCTTGAATGGCACGGCTGCACGTTGAATAAGGGCGAGAGCGAAAGAATGCTGGGCATGCTCTCAAGGCAGGGCTTTGCCTTGGCATCAAAGCCGGGGAACGCGGACATTGTAATATTCAACGGTTGTGCGGTGAAGCATTCCACTGAACAGAGAATGTTTTCCAGGCTTTCAGCGCTCTCGGAACTTCAGAAAAAGCGCGGCTTTGAGCTCATAGTGTTCGGTTGCTTGGTAGAAATTTGCAGGGAGCGCTTGGAAAAAAATTTCCCAGGCGCTGTTCTCATAGGATTGGATTTCGGCGCTCTTGCGGAACACTTGGGTTTTTCTTTTTCCCAGGGCGTGCTTTCCCTTGAACCTGTGAGGTTCAACGAATTCGTTTCAATTATCCCGGTTTCCACAGGCTGCCTGGGCGCCTGTTCCTATTGCTGTGTTTCCCGTGCAAGGGGAAACCTCTGCAGTTTTCCGGTGCAGGGAATAAAAAAGGCATTTTCCTCGGCATTAGAGAACGCGAAGGAAGTCTGGCTCACCTCGAATGATACAGCGTGCTATGGTCTGGACGTCGGCTCATCGCTTCCCGAGATGCTGCACGAACTGCTTTCCGTTGATGGTGATTTCAGGGTGCGGATTGGAATGATGAATCCCGCGCAGGCGAAAAAATTCTTTCCCGAACTCCTGTCCTGTTTCGAGGACGAGCGCTTGTTCCGCTTTTTGCATTTGCCCGTGCAGAGCGGTTCTGACAGAGTGCTGAAAAAAATGAACCGCGGTTATTCCGTTGCGGAATTCAAAAAAATGGTCCGCGAGGCGCGCGATTTTGATTCGGATTTTTCCATTGCCACCGACATTATTGCGGGCTTTCCCTCCGAGTCAAGTGCGGACTTTGAGAAAAGCGTTTCGCTGCTCATGGAAACAATGCCCGATGTTGTTAACATTTCCGCTTTCGGTAAAAGACCTTTTGCAAGGGCGAATGCCTTTCCCGGGCAGATTGATTCCGCGGAGAAAAAGCTTCGCACAAAAAAGCTCACTGAGGTGGTGCGCGGTATAGGGCTTGAGCGCAACAAGCGCTTGCTCGGCAGCATTCAGCATGTGCTTGTTTCCGAGTTCGGGGAAAAGGGCGGTTTTGTTGGCAGGACGAATGCTTACAAGCCGGTTGTGGTGCGGGAGAATTTGCTAGGGCAGTTTGCGCGGGTGAGAATTGCCTCGGTGCATCCCACTTTCCTGGAGGGCATCGTTCAGCCTTAAAATTAGGTTTTTATTCCCTTTCATGTTTAATTTTTGGGATTGAAATGCTGTTGGAGAAATGTTTCCGCGAGTATGTTTCCAATTTTCGGCTGGCGCTTTTGTTCGGTCTTTTGCTTGTGTTTGTGCCTTTTTTTGCGGCGTTTCCCAATATTCAGTTTTCTTCCGGAACCCTTTCGATAGAGTATGCAGGGGTCCCGCTGCAGTTTTTGCTTGCCGAATTCGTGCTGGTTGCCTTGTTCCTTGCTTTCTTTTCCTTTTTTGTTTCCCTGGTGGTTTTGGCTGTGAGGAAGGACCTGAGCAAAATAAGGGTGGAATTCTACTTAAGCGAAATGCTCAAAAAGTTCGCGTTAAAGATTTTTGCTTTCTTTTTCCTTTACTCTCTGGCGCTTTTTTTTCTCGGCTTCGGGCTTGTTTTGGCTGGAGCGAACCTGTTTCTGGCTAACGCCGTTCTCTTTGTTGTTTCACTGCCGTTCGTGTTCGTTCCCCAGGCAGTGGTAATAGATGAAGTGTCTTTGCCGCAGGCGGTAATGGAGAGCGTTTCCTTTACCTGGAGGAATTTCCGTTCCTTCCTTTTCGTATTTTTTGCCGGCTCCGTGCTCATTGCCCTCGTTTTGCTTGTTTCCTTCGGGGTTGACCTCGTGGCAACGAGGCTCTTTGCCGGAGAATACTTGGCAATGCTTGTTTCAATGGTTTTCATTGTGCCCTTTGTGGAGATACTGAAGACTTATGCTTATATGCTCAAATTTGACCTCATTAAAAGGAGCGAAATGGCCGGCGTTCCCGCAAAAGTGCAGGAACCAAAGAAATCAAAAGGGAAAAAATAATAAACCGAAGCAGCGGTTTCGGAAAGCAAATTTTTTATACCTTTTTGCTTAGTATACTTAATAGTGTTTTTTCTTTTGGGGGCATTTTGCATGATTGTTTCTTTGGACAAGGTCGATTACCAGATTGTTAAAAGGTTGAGCGAGGACGGTAGGACAAGCTACAGGGCTATTGCAAAGGAAACCGATTTAACCGATGTTGCAATAAAAAAGAGGGTGGATTCTCTCAAGCGGAAGGGGGTGATTTCCACCATTACCGCTGAAGTGAATCTGGAAGTGCTTGGCTTCGAGAAGCCTGTTTTCGTGCAGATTCGCAGCGACATGTCCAAGAACAGGGATCTCATCAAGAGGATTGAGTCGCTTGATTATGTTACAGAGCTTTACCACGTGCTCGGAGAATACAATCTGCTCGCAAAGCTTGTTTTGCCCGACCTCGGTTCGGCGGAGGAATTCATTAACAGGCTTGGCTCCCTGGACGGGGTGCTGGACATCAAAACCTTGATGGTTCTGCGCAGGGCAAAGCGCAGCAATTCCCTGCCAGCAAGCGTTATGCAGAAAAAATTATGATTCCTTTTTCTTTGTTGCCGCGAACACTATGAGGGAAATGAGAATGCTTATTATTATTGCAAGGTAAACTATTTTCACCACTGTTTGAGCTGCGATTGCGTCAAATCCCTGGATGCCGCCCCCCACTATTAGAAGCAGCGGGGCGAGTGCCGCTGGCGCGATTCCCTTGGGGCTTATGAGGGAAAGCCTCAGCCTCTCCTTAAGGTTTAGTTCTGTCCTGAAAGTAATCACCCACACACTCAAAAGCCTCGCGGCAAATATTGCTATGAGTATGGTGACTATTTCCAGCCTTGTAATGGGAAACTCCGCGAGCTTTTCGAGGGTAAAGGTCATTCCCAGCATTACGAACACGAATGTTGTGAAGAGGAAAGCCATTTCCTTGTTGAATTCCCTGAAGGATTTTTTCTCCTGCTTTTTGTGAGAATTCAGCAAAATGCTCGTGATTCCCACGGCAAGAATGCCCGAACCAAAAAAGTTTTCCGCGAGCACGTAAACGCCTATTGCGATCATCAGTCCTGCAAGCTCCTCGTTCCTTCCCCTGAGGTAATTGAGAAGCGCCTGCCCCCCGAAGAATCCCACAAGCCCCACTATTACTCCCACGCCCACGAGCAGAAAGAACTGGAGCAGGTAGACAGGCACGATTGCCAGTGCCCCGATTCCCTCCATTGTCCTGCCGCTGTTCGCAAGGAAATCGAGAATCACAAGCGGCAGTATCACGGTCAGGGGCTGGTTCATTATTGATTCGCTGTTAAGTACTGTTTGAATTTTGTCCGGTGTCTTGCTCAGCACGGATGAAATTGCAGCCGGGTCAGTGCCTCCAAGCGCGGCACCCATGAATGCCGCGATAAGGAGCGGCAGCCCGAGCAAAAAGTAACCGAAGCCCGCGATTATTGTTACGGTGAGCAGCACGCCTATTGTTGCGAGCGGCAGCACAATGCCGTATTCCTTTTTGATGGTGTCCACTTTGAGGTAAAAGCCGTTTGCGAAAACCACTATTATTAACGCCAGCACCCTTATGAGGTCAGGCAAAAAACCTAGTGATTCAAGGTTGAGTATTCCGAGCGAGGCAAAAAGCGTGCCGGAAACGATCAATGCCACGATTGTGGGAAACCTGAACCTTTCGCATATCAGCTTGAGGAATATCCCGATTGCAATAATCACCGCAACCTGGTTCAGCACAGCGAGCGTGCTTATTTCCCCTGAAATGGGAAGCATACTTAAAGAATGCGTCTATTGTTTTTATTCTTTTTCATGCCATTCATAATGTGTGAATTGTTTTGTGTGGTGCAGTGATTCTTGTTATTGCTGAGAAAGCCATTGCGGGGAGAAGGATTGCGTCCCTGCTCGCGGACTCGGAAGTTAAAGAGAAAAGCAGGGGAGGAGTTCCCTTTTTCGAATTTTCCCGCGGGGGAAAGGATTACACGGTTATACCATTGCGGGGTCACATTTTCAATGTTGATTTCCCGAAGCTTTTCGCGCCCTGGATTGGAACGGATTTGCGCAGGCTGGCAAGCGCAAAAATAAACTACATTGGAACGGAAAAAGCGATAATTTCCCTGCTCGGGGATTTTTCGCCGCGCGCCGAGAAGGCGATAATGGCAACCGATTCCGACAGGGAGGGGGAAAGCATTGCCCTTGAGGCGCTTGAATGCATTGAGGAATCGAACAAAGGAATAAAAGTAAAGCGCGCCAATTTTTCCGCAATAACAAAGGAAGAAATCGAGGAAGCATTCTCCAATCCCGGCGAACTCGACCTTAATTATGCGAATTCCGCAAACGCTCGCAGGGAAATAGACCTCGTGTGGGGTGCGGTGCTGACACGCTTTCTCTCAATTGTTTCCGGCAGACTGGGCAGGCAGTTTTTGTCCGCAGGCAGGGTGCAGAGCCCCACGCTCGCGCTTATAATCGACAGGGAAAAGGAAATCCTTGCCTTCAAGTCAAAGCCCTACTGGGAAATAGAGGCGGAATTCCGCAAGGATTCAAAAAAGTTCACCGCAATGCACAAAGCCGGAAGGATATGGGAAAAGGAAAAAGCGCAGAGAATAGCCGCTAAGAAGGATTCGCACGGAACAGTGGCAAAGGTTAAAAAGGAGGAAAAGGAAATCCCAAAGCCGCTGCCGTTCAACACTACGGAATTCCTGCGTGCCGCTTCTTCAACCGGCTTTTCGGTCGGCAGGGCAATGAGCATTGCAGAGAATCTCTACCAGCGGGGAATAATAAGTTACCCGAGAACGGACAACACGGTGTACCCTGCAACGCTCGACATTAAAAAAGTGCTGAACGAATTGCTCACAGTGGACAAATTCTTTCCCATAGTGAAAAGCGTTCTCTCCCAGAAAAGAATAATTCCCTCGCGGGGAAAAAAGGCCACAAGGGATCATCCCCCCATTCACCCGGTTTCCGCGCCGAAAGAGACCCTGACAGCAGAACAGTGGAGGATATACGAACTGATATGCAGGCGCTTTTTTGCCACTCTCGCAACGCCTGCAAAAGTGGAACTCATAACCGCGGAAATACTCGTGAAAGGCGAACCCTACATTGCGAAAGGCCAGCGCTTTCTTGAAAAGGGGTGGAAGGAATTCTACCCTTACCTCAAATCGGTTGAAGTGTTTTTGCCTGCCCTGGGCAAGGGCGACAGGGTTGAATTGCTAAAGCTGGAAATGCTCGAGAAGAAAACGAAGCCGCCGGCGCGTTACTCGCAGGGCTCTCTAATAAAACTCATGGAAAAAAACGGGCTGGGAACAAAGTCCACTAGGCATGAAACCATAAAAAAGCTTTACTCTCGGAAATACATCTCGGGCGTTAAAACAATTGTGCCGAACAAAATAGCATTTGCAGTGATAGATTCTCTGGAAAAATACGACGGAATGATTGTAAAACCCAAAATGACTTCCGAGCTCGAAAAGGAAATGGACTTGGTTGCGGCGGGGAAGAAGAAAAAGCTCGAAGTTGTTGGCGATTCAAGGGAACTGTTGCTTGAGGCGTTGAAGCAGCTGATGGAAAAAAAAGACAGCATAGGAAAGTCGCTCCGCGAGGCTTTGAGGCAGGACAGCCAGTTTTTTTCCTGCACCTCCGAAACCTGTGACGGAATGCTAGTCGTCCGCAGGAGTTCCGCCACAAGGAAGCGCTTTCTCGGGTGCAGCAATTATCCCAAGTGCACCGTTACCTATCCCCTTCCGCAGAAGGGCTCCATCAGGGTTTCGGGAAAGAAGTGCCCGCACTGCGGCAAGCCCATGATAAGGGTTTCCGGCAGGCGCTATTCCTTTGAAATGTGCATTGACCCGAAATGCAAGAGCAAGGAGGAATGGAAAAACAAAAAGAACGGGAAGGAGGGGAAAAAATGAAAAAAATTATTTTGCTTTTTTGCGCGCTTTCTCTTTTTCTTTTCTTCAGCGCATGTCCCGTGAACAAGCCGCAGGCAAATTTTGCCGACGGAAAGGCAAGGGTTGACGCTATATGGAGCGAAGCGGGCATTTCCCGGGCGGAACTCTTTGAAATGAAAGAGGTTGATTTTGGCATTGGGCCTTCCGCTGCAGCCGGCTGGAATGAAAAATTGGGCAACGCGGAATCCAAGCTCAGCGAATTCAAGCAGTCTCTTTCCTCTTACGGGAGCGATGCCGAGCTGGCAAAGCTGAGAGAATATGTTGAAATGAACATTCTCCTAGCAAAATTTATACGCGAAAAAAATTCCCTTGCTGGGGAAAGCCCCCTTGCAGCGCTTGAGTCGGTAAAGGCCGCGCTTGAGAGCATTCCCAGTGATCTTTCTTCTGTACAAGCCGGGCTTTCCCGTTTTTCGGAAATACGCGAGAAGGCAAAGAACGCAAAACTCGCGGCGCTCCAGTTAAACCAGGCAGTGCACTCCTTCAGGGCGCAGTACGCCGGCGAAACGGAAAGCGATTTTGGTGTAGAACTGGAGAAAATAGGGGAAATTATTTCCTTGGCGGACAGGGTTTCCCTGCTCGTTGATGCAGTCGAACTGGAGGAACGCACTGAAAAATGGTTCTCCTCCTTCAGCGCAATACTGAGCGGGGGAACGGATTGTTCCTCTCTCCCGGAAATTTCAGACCTTGTCGCGGAGGCGGAATCGCTTGCAGATCTTTCTGCGTCAATTGCGGAAAGGTTCGGTGATTCTGCAGTAAAGGAAAAAAGCGATTCTCTCTATTCCTCCCTCACCCAGCTGAAAAGCATTGAAGCGCAGCTCAGATATTCCTGCGAATAACCCCATTCGCCAGGGTATTTGGGGGAAAGAAAAAAGGGAAAGGAAAAAGGTTGGGTAATGAGGTGAATTAGGTAAGAAGAGGGACCAAGTATTCCTTTTTTCCCCATTTAGCATGGTGAGCCCGTCCCTCTTCTTATTGTGTTCTATTGTTCCTTACTGGAGCAAATCCCTCCTGTTTGTTTAGCACTATAGATAAGTCCCTCCTCATATAAAACAATTCTCCAATTTAAACCGTTCCAAAACGATACTTTAAATTATTTTTGGTGTAATAAAATTACATTGAAATGGGTTTTTTATGTCCACAAAGATGAGTGTTTATGACAGCATCAGGATAAAGATTCTTGAGGCGCTGCTCCAAAAAAATTCCACGCGTCCCAACCTCAGGCACATAAAGCAGCTGACGGGCTTCCACAAGGCCACTATTAAGAGCTCCTTGGACTTCCTTGAAAAAAAAGAGCTTGTGCAGGGCTATGGCCCCAAAATTGACTTCCGCAAGCTTGGCTACAACCTTGAAGCAACAACCCTGATGCAGGTTGACCTCTCGAAGAAAAAAATATTCGACAAGTTTGTTGAAAGGCTGGGGAAGGACCCGCACGCTTACTGGTGCTCCGGGATGCTTGCCTCCGGAAAATGGAACCTGGTCTCAAGGCTCCTCTACGAGGACGTCGAATCCTATAGAAAGCACAGCGAGGAACACTACTACAAGCAGATTCCGGAACTCTACGACCTCATAAAGGACAGGCAGATTTTTTTTACGACTGAACCAGTCTACAAAAGCGCCTCCCGCACCTCCTCGATAATCGAACTCATAAAGAAAAAAAGGGGTTTTGAATGGAAATAGAATTGGACCTGGGGAAATCCCTTGAGGCGAACGCCTCGGATTACTTCGATAAAAGCAAAAAGGCAAAGGAAAAAGCGAAAAGAATCAAGGCAGCAATCCGTGAAACGGAGAAAAAAATTGCTAGGACGGGAAAGGAGGAAATTCGCCGCAAAATCCCACAGAAAAAAAGGCAGAGGGAGTGGTTTGAGAAATTCCACTGGTTCCATTCAAGCGAGGGTTTTTTGGTCATTGCAGGAAAGGATGCGCATTCAAACGAGGCAGTGGTAAAAAAGCACATGCTGCCGGAGGACCTTTACTTCCACGCGGAAATCCAGGGCGCAGCGCACTGCATCGTAAAGTCCCAGGGTAAAGAACCGGGAGAAAAAACAAAAAGAGAGGCAGCGCAATTCGCTGCGGTCTTCAGCAAGGCATGGCCTTCGGGCATTGCTTCGATTGATGTTTATTCCGCCAAGCCCGAACAGGTTTCAAAGCGCGCCCCGAGCGGTGAGTCGCTTGCAACAGGGGCATTCATGGTTTACGGGAAGAGGGAGTGGTTCCGCAGCACGCCTCTCGAGTTTTCCATTGGAATCGAGAAGTGCGGCGAGCAATTCAGGATAATTTCCGGACCGCCCGAAGCGGTAAAAAAGCACGTGCTTTTTTCTTTGCGCGTTTTGCAGGGCGCAGAGGGAAAGGGCGCAGCAGCAAAGAAGGTAAAAAAAATTTTTGAGGGCAGGCTTTCTAGCATCAGCCTCGACCTTGATGAAATAGTGGGAATGCTTCCCGCGGGAAAAATTTCTCTCGCAAACAGCAAACATTAAAAATATTTTGTTTAAAATTCCTTATAAATGATTAAAAAATTTAGTCAAAAGGGGTTTTTATGTCTGAAAAAGAGCTCCACCTGAGGGTGCAGGACTCCGATCCTACTCATGTGGGCAGGAACATTGTCACACTGGACAGAAAATCAAAGGATGCACTCGGCGTAACCTCAGGCGACATAATTGAAATAAAAGGCCAGAAAAAAACCGCAGCAGTAATATGGCCAGCGCGGAGCGAGGACGAGGGAAAGAGCATAATAAGAATGGACAATTTCATAAGGCACAATTCAGGCGTTGGCCTGGGAGACACGGTCACAATAAAAAAAGCGGCATTCAAGGAAGCAAAAGAGGTAATCCTCGCGCCAACAGAAGAAGTTCGCATAATTGCCTCAGGGTACGGCAGGATTCTTAAGAAAAGCTTTCTCGGCAGACCGCTCACCCAGGGCGACAGCGTCTGGATAAGCGTTTTCGGTTCCGGTTTTGTTTACAGGGTGCTTAACACGAAACCCAAGGGCATCGTGAAGGTCACGGATTTCACGCAGTTTGTTCTCAAAGAAAAACCCGTTAAAGCGGAACTCGAGGGAGTTCCCACCGTTGCATACGAGGACATAGGTGGATTGAAGGAACAGATAAAAAAGGTCAGGGAAATGGTCGAACTGCCAATGCGCCACCCCGAGCTTTTCAGAAAACTCGGCATAGTGCCGCCCAAGGGAATCCTGCTTTACGGTCCGCCCGGAACGGGAAAAACTCTCCTGGCAAAAGCCGTAGCAAATGAAACAAACGCGCATTTCATTTCAATAAACGCGCCGGAAATAATGTGCGTTGATGCAAAAACGCCAATACTCACAAACCCCGCGGGCATGCAGACTGCTGAATCCATTTTCAATAATGCGGGGAAATCAGGCAGACTAATCAACGATGGAAAAATGAAAATTGTTGAACTTTCACAGCCAAAAAAAGTTTACTCCCTTGACAAAAATTTAAAGATAGCTGAGGGCAAGATAACCCACGTAACTAAACTCAGGGCAAAGACAGTTAAAATCAAGACTTCGCTTAACGATGAATTTACGGTTTCATCCAACCAGCCTTTTGCAACAATGGATGCCTTTGGCAGCATAGTGTGGAAGACCTCTTCGGAAATCAGGAAGGGCAATTACCTGGCTGTTGCAAAGGAGCTCCCTGAGGGAAGGAAACACAAGTTTGAATTCAAGGATATTCGTTCCAAGAGGAAGGACGCCTCAATTGTTTCACTCCCTGAGGAATCATCCCCCGAATTAATGCGCTTTCTTGGGTTTATGTATTCGGAAGGCTGCCTCCAGAAAGATGGCTTCTGCTTTGCAAACACAGACCCTATCCTCAAGGAAGAATTCGCATATTTGGTAAGAGAGCTTTTCGCATTAGAGCCAAAAATAAAAAAGAACAAAGTCAATGTATACTCTGTAACGCTCAGGCGCTATCTTTTGGAGGCCCTTGGTTTTCCAGAGGGGAAAAAGGGCGATTATTCCCTCCCAAAATGGATTTTTTCGCTCACACGTAATGAAACAGCATCTTTTATTCAGGGCTACTGGGAAGGAGACGGCACGGTCAGCAAAGGGACAGGCAACTACCCAACGATAAGAATATATGCTTCCGGCAAAAAGGTTTTGAAAGACCTCTGCGTACTTTTAAGAAAGTTGGGCATAGTTTCAAAAGTGAGAAACTGGGGCACTCCTTATGGCAAAATGTTTGCCCTTGTGCTCATCGGGAACAGGGCAAGGGAACTTTTCGCTGAAAACATAAAATCAAATGTAAAAAAATATTCACTTGTTTCAAAATGGTACAATAAAAGAAAGAAAAAAGGCGACGACCTTGTTATTCCAAACATTTCCCCGCTCTTAAAAGAGATAAAGGAGCGGGAGGGGCTTGTTTACGGAAAAAACCTTGAGGAGAATCCCGCAGAGCGATATATCTCCGGAAGGGACCCTTTAACCCAGAGAAAGCTTGAGGAAATCTCACTCCTTTTGGGCTCAAAAGACAAGAGGCTGAAAAAAGTCTTCAACTCTCATTTGTGCTGGGCAAAAGTTACAGAAATAAAACACCAAGGAGAAAAAAACCTGTATGACCTTACTGTGGAGCCCTTCAACAACTTTTTAGGGGGACACAGTTTAACCGTTTTACACAACTCAAAGTTTGTCGGGGAAGCGGAAGAGCGCTTGAGGCAGGTATTCAAGGAAGCGGAGGAGAACGCGCCAAGCATTGTCTTCTTCGACGAAATTGACGCAATTGCCCCGAAGCGGGACGAAGTGATAGGCGAAGTAGAGCGCAGGGTCGTAGCGCAGCTCCTCGCCCTTATGGA
The DNA here is from genome assembly GCA_964551725.1 of uncultured archaeon. Taxonomy (GTDB): domain Archaea; phylum Iainarchaeota; class Iainarchaeia; order Iainarchaeales; family DTGL01; genus JAFCFP01. The sequence continues at coordinate 29,630 of CAZKED010000007.1, forward strand.
CGGACTGGAGGCAAGGGGAAACGTAATTGTAATGGCTGCCACCAACAGGGTGAATTCCCTGGATGAAGCATTGCGCAGACCGGGCCGATTTGACCGCGAGATAGAATTCAGCATTCCGGACAGAAAGGAGCGGAAGGAAATACTGCAGATTCATACGAGAGGAATGCCGCTTGCAAAAGACGTCGACCTTGCGTACTTTGCAACAATAACCCACGGCTTTGTCGGGGCGGACCTTGCAGCGCTTGCAAAAGAATCCGCAATGAAAGCACTGCGCCGCTATCTGCCCGAAATAAACCTCGAGGAGGAAAAAATTCCGCCCGAAATTCTCGAAAAACTGGAAGTGAACAAGGATGACTTCCACAAGGGGCTGAAGGACGTGCAACCCTCCGCCCTCAGGGAAGTCGCAGTCCAAATACCCAAAGTAAAATGGGCGGATATAGGCGGCTTGGAAAAAGCAAAAAAAGAACTTAAGCAGGCAGTTGAATGGCCTCTCAAGAGCCCCAAGGCGTTCGCGGAAATGGGCATCACGCCCCCAAAAGGCATACTGCTTTACGGTCCGCCCGGCTGCGGAAAAACGCTCATAGCAAAAGCGGTTGCAACGGAATCGGAAGCAAACTTCATTTCGGTAAAAGGCCCCGAGATTCTGTCAATGTATGTCGGCGAAAGCGAGCGCGGCGTCCGCAAGATTTTTAGGAAAGCAAGGCAGGTCAGCCCGGTGATAGTTTTCTTCGATGAAATTGACTCCATTGCCTCCACGCGCGGCAACGCATTTGATTCAGGCGTTGGTAACCGCGTCCTGGACCAGCTTCTCACCGAGCTTGACGGCTTGGAAGGATTGAAAGATGTGGTATTCATGGCCGCAACGAACAGGCCTGATTTGGTGGACCAGGCATTGCTCAGGCCGGGCAGGGTTGACAAATTAATTGAAATCGAAGCGCCCAACGAAAAGGCAAGGGAACAGATTTTAAAAGTGCACGCGAAGAATGTTCCCCTTTCAAAAAACGTTTCATTCAAGGCGCTGGCGGAAAAAACCGACGGCTTTTCCGGTGCAGACCTGGAAGGCCTGGTCAGGGAAGCAGTACTGCTGGCACTCGAGGAAAGCAGGATGAAAAAAACCCTTGTGAAAAAGGTGCACTTTGAAAAGGTGCTTGACAGGCAGAAGCCCACAATAAACGACAAAACAAAGGAAGCATACGGCGAATTCAGGGAACATTTTGCGGAATACAGGCCGAGCTATGTGCGCTGATTTTTTTTTGCTGCCCCCGCGACCTCACAAAAAGAAAAACAGGAACAAGAGCGGGAAGAAAAGCACTGCCCACGCCAGGGGGTTCCAGGCAATCACCTTGCTCCCGTCCAATGGAGGAAAGGGAATCAAATTGAAGAAAGCAAACCACAGGTTTATCTGTATTACATAGAAAATAACGAGGAATGCCAGTGCATTGAGCGCTCCCGCGAGGTCAAGCGCAATCATTATTGCAAACAATCCGAGCGCGCCGAGCACGTTTGTGAGAGGTCCGCAAATTGAGATTTTCCCGTTCTGTTTCAGGTTCAGGTGCGGTCCATAAATATAGACCGCCCCCGGGGCGGCAAAAAGAAACCTCCCGAAGGAAATCAAGGGCAATGCAACAGCCATTATCAAGCCCAGATTCCATTTCCTGAACTCGGCGTGCGCTCCGTATTTCCTTGCAAGCTGCCTGTGCGCCAGTTCATGGAATACAAAGCCCGTGCTCACAGCCAGGCAGCTTATTGCCAGTGAAACAGGCAAGGCGAGCATTTGCATTCCCGCGAATTCCGGCTCTGCAAGCATTGCCGCTACGGACCTGAAAACAATGAACGAAAAAGCAAAGCTCAGCGCAAGCCAGCTTATGAGCAAATCCCTCAATTCCGTGCGCATCCCGTTCACCCTGAAAAAAACTTTGTGCTGCGCTATCCTTTTAAAACCTTTTCAGCCCAATCTGCTTGAACCTTTAAAACTGCTAGGAGGGGTTTGGTTGAGAGAGTTGGAAGAGCGAGCGCAGGTATCCATTGAAATGATAGTGGTGCTTGCGGCGCTCGTAATGGTTGCATTGTTGCTGGTTTCAAGGATTTACGACACCGGCAAGACCGCGTCGAAAAAGTTTGAGAGCACATCGGAGAAAATCTTCAACAAGCTCGACAAGCTGGGGAAAGAGGCATGAAAGCGCGAAGGCAGGCGCAGTTGTCCCTCGAATTCCTCATAGTGCTTGCGGCATTCTCCACCGCACTGCTCCTGCTGCTGCCCGCGGCGCTGAGCGCGTGGCATTCCGCGCTCTTTGCGCTTGACTCAAGGAATGCTGAATCGCTGGCGGTTTCTTTGGAGCATTCAGTGCGGGAATTCAGCGTGCTTTCAGAAGGATCAAGAAAGGAGCTCCATTTCTCCCCAATAGGGAAATGGGTTTTTTCTGGCAAGGAAAGCAGGCTTGAAATAACAGTGCACGGGACAGGGAAAAGCAGAACGCTCTGCCTTGAGATGCCGCAGGGCGCAGAAGCCAAAACCGCGCGGGAAGAAATTGAGGGGAATGCCTTCATTGTTATTGAAAAAAAGCACGGCGTTGTTGAAGTGGAGTTATTCCATGAAAACGGTTAGCTTTACGCGCTCCGCTCCGCACCCTGTTATGTATAAGACATGCGCGGATATTGCTTTTTTGGGGCGGTTTCCGCGGGAAATTTTTTCCCCGTTCACTTCCAGCTCCCAGCCCTGCTGAGGAAAAGCAAATTCCGTGTCCGAAGCCATTTCCTGCAGTGAAAAATTTTTTTCGCGCATCCATGCCCTGAGCAAATCGTGCTCTTTCTGCAGCACGTAGAGTTCGCTTAGTCCAGGGCTTTCCCCCTGCGGGGAAAGAACGGCATAAACAAGCGCTCCGAAAAAAAGCAGTGAAAGGAATGCCTCAACCGTCAAATGAAATCCGCGTTCCATTCAATCACCGCACATGCGCAGTTCCAGCAGCGCCTTCTTTCCATAAGCAAAAACGAAGCGGTTTAAGGAATAGCAGTTTTTGCCCCTGCGGCTTGCCTGGAAAAGCAGTCGCTTTTCCCCGTTTTTGAATTTCAGCGTTATTCTTTCCACGCCCCCTGTACAGGGTTCTTCCTGCTGCAGCATTCCCAGAGCTTTTTCGTCCAGCACGTTTTCCAGCACCCTTTTTTTCTCCAGGTCAGCGGAGGCAAGGCAGCGGGAAGAGTGCCCGCAGCAATTTTTCACCATGGAGTCCAGCAGAAAAAGAGCGTTCTTTTTAAGGGCGAATGCCCTCAATTCCGATTCCCGTTCCTCCGCGAGAATGCCCAGCGAGAAGAGGAAAAGAAAAAGCATTCCCATGGCTGCGAGCGAGGCAATGCAGAAATCAATCGAGAAAACAATCCCGCGTTCGTTAATTGAAATAATGCCTTTCATTTTCGACCCTCAGTATTGTTTGCCCGTTGCGCAGCACTGTGCCTGTTTCCGCGGGCACGGTGTGGGATTTCATGGCATCAGAGCGCACGCTGTTTCCTTGCGCGGTGCAGTCTGCTTTTATTCCCAAAACCTTTGCCCCGCTGTTAGCGTACATTGAATCGAGCACGAAAGAGCAGTATTCCGCTTCAATTACGGATTGCATTTCCGCATTGCTTTTTCCCGCCTCAGAGAAAGAGGCAAACGCTCCCGCAAGGAAAAGCCCCACAACAAGCAAAAAACCGACCAGCGCAATGAGAGCTTCAAGCGATGCCTGCGCTTTCCTCATATTCTCACCACGGTTTTTTTAACCGTGTAACCCGCTGGCAGCAGGAAGTATGATGTCGAATGCGCAGAGGAAATTTTTCCCGCGAGCAGTGTTCGCCTTCCTTCGCCGCCGGTGTAGGTGATTTCCGCGAGGAAAACGTGCTCTTCGGGGCTCACAACAATTGTTTTGAACAGTTTTTCCAGCCCGCGGATTTCAAGGAATTCCTCTGCTGTGGGGACACCGCGGAAAACCGTTCCGGAATCAATGAGGAAGAACTCTATTTTCGGCTCTTTGCTGAATTCCCTCTCGAATTCGCTGAATAATTCCAGCAGGTTTCTTTCTATTTCCGAGGAAATTTTTTCCGGTTCAATGTTTCCCTTTCTTATTTCCGATTCCAGCGTTCTCTCGATGAGTGCATCGATATTTTCCTCCAGCGCGCTTCTCAGGAAACTGTTCCTTTCAATTTCAACCGCAACAGATTTCGCTTCCCCGAGCCTTTCCCCCGCGCTTTTTTCCAGCGAGGCGGTTAAGAGAAGCGCGGCAGCCAGTGCAAACGCCAGAGTAAATGAAATAATTCCCCGCAATTCAACCAACTCTATGAGAATTTCGGCATATTAAAATTTAAATTTCTTTCCATTCCACCTATTTTGATGGATCCCCTGCTGAACTTTGATTTCAATTCCCTTTTGCGGGGGTCGATTGATTATTTTCAAAGGGAAGCCGTGCCGAGGGTTCTCTCCGGAGACCCTGTTTACATCGCGATTGCCGCAGTGCTGTGCGTTTTCCTCGTTGTTTTTTTGGTTGGATTGTTTAAGGTAACAAAGTGGTTTTTTTCACTTTTGAGGCGGTTTTTCCTCCTCTTGCTCATAATTGCTTCCGGTTATGTTTTCGTTACCAATTTTTACGACAAGTTCTCCTTGGAAGCGATACAGCAGGCTCCTTTGATGACAATTGTAATAGGCGGCGTTGGCGGAATAGTGCTCCTCATCGCCCTTATAATCGCCATACCTTCCTTTACAGGGCACTTAAAGAGAAAGAAAGAAGTTACTGAGGAACCCACTGCCCCCCCTATAGAACCTACTGTTGTGCAGGAACCGAAAATGCTCACAACCCAGGCACTTAAGGCGCCTTTCCAGATGCCGTTTTTGCAGCAGCTGAGAACAGACCGCTCACTGCTCGCTGTTTTGAGTTATGTGATTATTGCGGAGTTCGGGATTTTTTCCTCAAAAACGTTTCCTGCCCCGAGTACTGAAGTTGGATTGATGTTCTTCGGTATTTTCCTGGTGGGCGCGTTTATTTTCATTCGCACGAGCTACCATTCTTATAAGAGGGGATTGTTCCATTTGTTCATTGCGGGAATTTTTGCAGTAATTCTTTCCATTTTCCTCGGTCATTTCTGGGGTGCAGTTCCCCTTGATACCCTGCTTTCCATTAATTACTTTTCCACGAGCGCCCTCGTTGCAGTCATTACTGCGCTGGCGGTTTCCCTTTTGATGGGAAGCCGCGGCTGAGTGTTCAGCCGCCTTCCCGGAGCTCGCCCTTCTGGAGTTGGGGTGTTGGTTGGGAGTTGAGGAGCATTCAGGCTAATTCAACTTCAATCGGGGGGAAGCAGAATTTCCTCTTGAATTCAATCACCCCAAGCAGTTCGTACAGCATGTTCCTTAGCGCCCTTGCATTCTTTCCCTTGAGTATCTGGCTGAATACCTTGTTTTTACGCGTTTCCAGCTGTGAAAGGTCCATGCCTGCCATTTCCTCTTTCCTCATTATCCTCAATGCCTATCACCTCTTTTTTTTGCCTCTCCATTATTATCCCGGGGCGGGTATTTAAATGGTTGGAGAGAGTGGGTTTCCGCTAAAAATTTAATCCTATCCAATCCTTCTTTATTTAAGATAAAAATGCCCAGAAATATTTTCTCCGGCGGAAAGGAGCCGGAGATATTCAAGGATGAGAGATTCCTTTACCCTGAATTCGTTCCCGAGAGACTGCCGCACCGCGAACCGCAGATTGAGGAAATGGTCCTTGCATTCAAGCCCGTGTTGCGCGGCGGCAAGCCCCACAACCTTTTTGTTTACGGAACAAGCGGCACGGGCAAGACCGTTTCAGTCAGATTCGTGCTCCGCGAACTCGAAGAATACAGCCCGAGGGCAAAAGGCCGGTACATCAACTGCTTTGAGTTCAATTCAAGGCATTCAATTCTCACGGAGATTTCCAATTTTTTGGGCGCGGCTCTTCCGCGCCGCGGGATTGCCACCGACGAGGCGTACACCGAACTCCTCCACTCTCTGAAGCGCATTGATTTCATTCCCGTGATTGTTCTGGATGAAATAGACCAGCTGCTCAAAGGCAACGAAATTTCCTCCGTGCTGTACGATTTATTGCGCGTTGTGGAATTCCAGAAAAGCCATCTGGGATTATGCCTCATTTCCAACGACGCGGAACTCCTCGCCAAGTTAGATTCAAGGGTGAAAAGTTCCCTGATGCAGCAGTCCATTGAATTCCAGCAATACACCCCGCAACAGCTAAAATCGATTCTGGGGGAAAGAGCAAAGGAGGCATTCTTTTCCGGCGCGCTTGACTCGGAAGTAATAAACGTTGCTGCAGCGCACGCCGCAAAGCATGGCGGGGACGCGCGCATTGCAATTGAGTCCCTGCTCATTGCGGGCAGGAACGCGGAAAAGGAATGCGCGAAAAGCGTTGAAGTGGAACACCTGCGCAAGGCATTCGATTCCATTCATTCGCGTAGCATCCAAAAATCAGCGCCCTTCCTGGGAGAGCAAGAAAAAGCCATTCTCAAAATGCTGTGCGAAAAAGGCGAAATTTATTCGGGAAAGCTTTTCGAGGCAGTCACCGAGCGCGGGGAAAAACTGACCCAGCGCTCCTTCAGAAAAAAACTCAACAGGCTCTCCGAACTGAAGCTCGTAAAGCTCAAGGAAAAATCAAAAGGCATCCGCGGTCGCACGAGAATTGCATCGCTCGCAGTAGGCAGAAAAGCGGTGCAGGAATTGCTGTGAACCGAGGGCAGGCGCACATTTTTAAACCCTGCTTTCCTATTTATAGCGATTTCTTTAATGCGGTGAAAAAATGTCCCGGAAAAAAGAAACCCCTATTTTCATTGTTCCCGACGAGGAAGTCGCTTACAGGCTCGTCAAGCTGTATTTCGAGGAAGTTGCAAGGCTCGGCTTCAAGCGCACGCTCTCCTTGGACGCGATAATGAACGCCTACTTTTATGCACTGCAGCGCATGGAAAACAAGGGTGCGGAGATGGCGGCAATGAAAAAACTGGTGAAAAAGGAAGAAAGCGAACTGCTAAAAAGCAAGAAGCTCGAAGATTTATTCCCGATATTCCACAACGAGTAATTGCGCTAAGAGCGCTTCTGTATTTTCACCACTGCATTATTCTCCAGTTCGACGTTGTGCGCAATCCTCTGCCCCGTCCTGCAGTCTATTGCCGCTACAAACTTCTCCGCAAAACTTGAATGAATTTTCGCCGCCAAATCCAATGGCGTTGCACCCTTTTTCAGCAGATACGCATCGGGCAGCACGTTTCCCTTGGAGTCGGACCACTTGTGCTGGTCTTCAACCGGATACACCACAATCAAGTCAAGCATCTCAAAAGCAACAGCATTCAGCAGTTTCTGCACTCCCGTGCCCCCGTACGGCTGCAGCACGTTCTCCCTTATGAATTCCAATGCGTGCTTCTGTTTGCCTGGCAGTTCTTTCAGTTCCCTGAAATCCGAGTCACCGGATGCATATTCAACCAGCCCGTGCTCCGCCGCCTTCCGGAGCGCGAGTTCCGCTTCGGCGCTCACTGGAACAACGCTCTTTTCCCCGAATTTTTCTTTCAGCCTGGAAAAATTCTCCTTTGCGCTTTTCAAATCAATTTTGTTCGCGGCAATAGAAATCGGCTTGCTTTTTCTCCGCACCATTTCCGCGAACTCGAGCAGAATACTTTCATCCCACTGCTGGGGTTTTTCGGGAAAATCCTCGTGCCTTAACACTTCCCTTACGTCTTCCTCTGTAATGCCCAATCCGCTCAATGGCTTTGCAAGCGTTTCACTTGCGCTCTCCGATTCAACTCTCTTGCTCAACGCTGCCCAGTTTTTCGCCAGTATTCCCTTAATCCACTGCGCTATTTCCCTGGGCAGAAAGCCGGCAATTTCTTCCGGGTCAAAGTTTCCCTCACCGACAATTTCGCCCTCGCAGTTTGTGCTCCCGCTGGCATCAAGCACGTGAATCAGCGCAGAGGCCTGCATTATGTCGTTCAGGAACTGGTTTCCGAGACCCTTGCCCTTGCAGGCATCAGGCACCAAGCCAGCAACATCCCACAATTTAATTGGCACAAATCTTGCTCCATTCTTGCAGTAGCCGTGCCTCGGCTTGCATTCCCCGCCGAGCTCTGAGTGAACGCATTTCACTTTCACGTGCGCAATGCCCTCGTTGGGCTTGATTGTAACGAAAGGTCTGTTTCCCGTTTCAACGCCGAGCATTGTTGCGGCGTTAAAAAAAGTGCTCTTTCCCGAATTAGGCGCTCCAACAAGTCCAATCTCCATTCAGTGCACCAATAATTCCTTCCAACCAAACTAATTTAACCCTTTTTTTTCGCTCTCTTTTACGTGCTGGCAGCGGACGGGCTTTGAGCCAAAGCGCTGATTTTATTTTTTCAATTTGAGTTTTTTGAAAATGCCCTCTGTCACGATCAGGGTTTTGTCGCACACTTTGCTCAGGTGGAAAGACCTGCTTTTGGGAAAACTCACGTTATAAACCGCTTTCCCGCCCTCCTGCACCGCCTTTATTGCGGGAACAAAGTCCGCGTCGTTTGTGACAATTATTGCAATGTCGTATTTGCCATAGAAAGCATTTGTAACCAAGTCAACGGCCAGTTTTACATCAACGCCCTTTTCCGCTTTCTGGTTGTTGGGTCTCTTTTCCAGCCTTCCCAAAAACAACTCCAAGCGTTTTATTCTTCTCAATGACTCAAAGAACCTCTGCTGTTTCTTGTACGCTTTTTGGTTGTCCTTCTGGAAAAGCGGCGCATTATAGTAACATATTTTAATCAGGTTACT
>CAZKED010000008.1:0-38334 GCA_964551725.1 uncultured archaeon
AACGCAAACCAGTCCTGCCCAGCAACCCATCAAAACCAACACAAAAATTCTGGTCGCGGCGTAGCAGTTTGGCGTGGAAGCGCTCTTTGCGGGAACCGGAGAGCTCAAGCCTTATTGTTTCAGACGCTTCCTTTTCCCCGGTTGCACCGCTGTTATTTGAGTACTCAACCTTTAACCCGAGGTCATAGCCTTCAGGTTCCTTGGGCTTGGCTGCTGAAACTGATTGTTCGGCAACAAAGTAGTCATACTGTTCAAGGACCAGACCGGGGGAAAAATTGGAAACTGAACAGCTTATGCTACCAGAGCAGTTCAGGGGGATAATGCTTTCTATTGTTATCCTCTCACCTATATTGAAAATTGTCCATTTCACCGTTTCAGTCTTCTGTGCCTCATCCTCCCCAAAGCCTATTATTTTGTCAGCGGAATCAGTGATTATTATTCCCGCGCCATTGCCAGGATGCGGCGTGGGGCTCTGCGGGGGCGTGGGGGTCATGCCTGACGGACCGGTTCCCCCGCCGACCTCAACAAACTTTGTGGCATTGTCCTGCTTTCCAGAACTGTCTGTAACTGTCAGTGTAACCGAATAAGTGCCTTTTGCCGAATAAGAGTGCGTGGCGGTTATTCCTGTTCCGGAAGAATTGTCCCCGAAATTCCAAGAATAGTCAGTAATGGGGAAATCGCCTCGCTCTGAAATCGAGGCATCAAATGATACCTCCTCGCCCACAGCCGGCTTCTGAGGAGTGAAATAAAAATTCGCTATGGGGTTCTCCGTCACAGCGGATTGAACGCATTCCCCGTCAATGCACTCATAGTCCGCGGGGCAATCCTCATCGGAAGAGCAGGCGCCCAAGCCCAGGGAGATTGTCTGCGTTGCCTTGTCTTGGTTTTTTGGGATGTGGTCATCCCAAACAGTGAGGTTTACTGCATACTCGCCCGGCACATGGTATGTGAAAGTGGGCCTGTCCTCATATGAAACCTGTCCGTTGCTCGTCCAGTAGCATGTGAGGTTGTCTCCGTCGGCATCCGTGCTCTCGGTGCAGTCAAATTGGACCTGGAGGGGGAAGCTCCCTTCCAGGGGGGAAACAACCTTTATTTTGGCTTTGGGATGAGAAAAAACGCTTATATTTTTTAATTTTGCGTTCTTTTCGCCGCCGCTGCCCGTGCATGTGAGCGTTACTGAGTAATTTCCCTTTGATTCATAGAGATGGGACACCTTGTACTGGGTTCCTGTTTTCACGGTTCCATCGCCGAAATCCCATTTATAATTTGTTACATCGGAACCGCTGCCAGAGGCGTCGAAACCGAAAGCCATGTTGTGCAACGGCTCCGAGCCTATTCTTTCATAGGTAAAATCGCACTGCACATAAGCGCCGGCACTCAGTAGAAAAAAAAAGAGAAAAAGGAAAACTGGAACGAATTTTTTTTTATTCATGCTATTTCCCTTTTCCTAATTAAGTTTCTGTGAAGGCACTCTGTAATGCTGGAGAAATTATTCACTCTTGCGGGCACAACCATTCATCCCAGTTGAAAACCCACCAGTCGTTCACTGCAGTTTTTGCTCCCTCAATGTCCTCTAGTAACAAAGACTCGTTCCAGTAGAAAGAATATTCGTCGCTGTCCCCAACAACGCATATCTCCCTGTCGTTTATTTTTGCAAGCAAATCGTTTACAATCTCGATCTGCCGCTCTAGGGATTCAAGACCCAGTCTTTCAGTTTCATCCTTGCTTAGTTCTCCCTCACTGGAAGCAACCAGGGAATTGCCGTCGCAGGAACTGCTCATTACGTAGGCGTAGTCCTTTGGGGCATAGAACACTGACCTCAGGAAGAGGAAATTGTCGTCCGCCGCATCTGTCCAGCGGAAGCCAAAATGGGTGTTCTCGTCTTCCTCTGGAACACAATATTCGGAGAAAGCGCTCGCAACCGTATCGTTCACTGTCTGGAATTCCGTTCCATCAAAAAACTTGCATTCCAAGGCAGGCCTTGCAGCAAAGGGCTCCCACTGCGCAAGTAAATCCTCGCCCTCGCCGAATGCCCCTTCCTCTGTGTAAATGGAGTAGAAGGATTCCGCTTTTCCTCCATCACTTTTAATGCCCATTACAATGGGCATTGCCGAAGTTCTTGAGAACACAAGCTTGTTTTCCGCAAAGTCAACAACAAGCACTTTTCCCCTTTCCTCGAGGTTAGCGGACTTGAAGGAATTGTTGTCAAGGACATCGAACATTTCTGCCCCCTCTATTTCGCTTCCGTCTATTGCCCTTGTTCCAACCAATTCGCCGCCCAAGCTTACAATTGTAACCGGCTTGCTGTTCTCGTTGATGTAGCCGAGACCATAATCCTTTCTCTCCTTGTTTCCATCTTCATCCTCTCTCAGCGTTCCAACCAAGCCGTTGAAAGGCAAGTGATAGAAAGGAGAATCAGGCACTTCAATTCCCGTGTCGTGAACCTGCTCGAAAGAAACCGTTATTACTGCGGAGGGATCGCTATTCTCGTCAAAGAATTTCCTGTTCTCCTCGTCGTCAAAGGCAATTTCAATTGTAACATCGTAAGCGCTTGAATCGGAGATTTCCCTCGGCTCGAAGACCAGTTTCGCGGAATCAGCAAAATACTGGTTCCAGTCCGCGAACCAGTCAGGAGCCTCAAAGAAGCTGTTCACATAGTAGTACGCAAAGTCCTTCTGGAAATCCTCGGAAAAATTATCCGCAATAAGGAAAGCCCTGAAATAATTCAAGTCCTCTATCGCTTCATGGTCCGGACCGCTTTCATAGAGGTCCTGTATTTCCTTGAGCTTTCTCGCCAGTTCGATGGAAAACTGCACTGGATCGCAGTAAATGAATTCCGTATCAGCGGAATTCTCCTTATCGCAGGTGCTTATGTCAATGTCCGCCCAGTCCCAGGAAAAAAGTACTTTTGGAACGTTGTTCGGACCTGTTCTGCCTGTTCCATTGCCGAGGCGCGGACACAGGTCCTCTTCCGTGAATCCCTGCACGTAAAGCATTGCCTCCTCGGAGTAAATCTCTCTCAGGGTTTGGTCGCTCTCCGCGGTATATTTTACAAGGATTCTGAGAGGGAAGGATTTATGCTCTTCGGGAGTGCTTATTAGAACCTTTTCAACTATGGCTGCAGTTCCGCCGGCTTCAAGCGTGAACGGAAGTGTTGCCTCAATTGAACACTCGAGCAAATCGTCTTCGCAGCCCCCTGTCCTTATTATTTCAACCACTGCATCTCCCTCGCCTGAATTTCTCAAAAGCCAGCTGAACTCCCTTTCAACCTGTTCCACTTCATCGAAATAAACGTACTGGTCCTCTGGCCTTTCAATTGTGAGTTCTGGTGCCGGGGGCTCAGGGCATTCGCCGCAGTCTGCTACACATGTCTCGCAGGTTTCGCCCTCGGCTGGCACGCATTCTCCGTCGCCGCAGTATCCTTGACCGCAGCCGCCGCCACCGCCGCAGCCGCCGCCGCCACCGGGACCGCCGCCGTTGCCGTTTCCATTACCGCCGTTGCCGTTTCCGCCGCCTGTGGATTCCGGTGGAACTATATTGCCTGCGCCGTCAACGCATTCTTTCAAGGAAACATCGCAGTGATGCGTTAGAATGGGGCAAATGCAGTCTGTTGAATTGTCGAGGCAGTTTTCCGCTGGATAATCGCATACGCCGTCGTTATCCTGGGGGGTTGGAGAGGGACTCACTTCAGGGGTCGGGGTTGCTGTCGGGGTCGGGGTCTGCTGACCGTCGCCGCCTCCGGAAAGAAGCGGGGGCACGAAGACAACTGCGACAACAACGAGCACAAACAGCCCAGCCAACAACCAAGGAAAAGCTCCTTTTTCATTCATTAGCCTTTTTTCCATTTTATCACCCTCCAACTTCCTGAGTGCAGTCAAAGTTCGACCAATTGAACTGCCATTCCGCGCCGAGAAGTGCCTCGGCTTTTTCAGTCATTTTTTCAATTTTTTGCGCGTTCCAGAAAAAGGCGGATTTTTCCCCGTCAACTGCAACGCACACTTTTTCCTCTCCAATCGAGTCGATGAGTTCCTGCAATGTGTTAATCTGCTCTCCCGCCTGGTTGAGGCTGATTGATTGAGAGGGCTTGCTGCTCAGCTCTCCATTCGCCCCGGTGGAGGAAGCGAAAAGAGAATAACCGCTGTCGCAGGCATTCCTCAGTGAAAGGTTATCGCCGAAAGGCGAGTAGAAAATTGATTTGAGGAACAGCATTTCATTGTTCTCTACTCCGCTCCACCTGAAACCGAAGGAAGTGTCCGCCTTATCCTCAGCAACGCAGGTCTGGTCAAAGGAGCCTGCTTTCGCGTCCTGTCTCATGTAGTAAAGCTCCGCGCCGTAAAAGTCCTTGCATCCAAGCAAATCGGAGGTTGCAGCGCCGTCCCAAAGGGAAAGATAAATGCTGCCAGTGCCAATATCGTCGCCGCCTGCATCCGCAATCGAGTAGAATGCCTCTCCTACTGTGTCATGGCTTTCAATTCCCATTATTATCGGAGTGGCGTAACCGGGAGAGAATGACATTTCGTTGTCCGCCAGGTCCACTGTGAGGAGTTTTCCCCTACTGGTCAGATTCAGCGACTCGAAATCAGCAACCTTGTCCGTTAGGTATTCGGTTGCGCCTGAAATATCGCTTCCGTCCAAGGCAGCCGTTTGGATGAAGTTGCCTTTAAGGAAGCTGAGGTTTATTTCTTCGGCGGTGTTGTTATAGCCCAGGCCGTAATCCGCCCTGTTCTTGCCTCCTTCCTCTCTCAGCGTTCCAACCAAGCCGTTGAAAGGCAAGTGATAGAAAGGAGAATCAGGCACTTCCACGCCAACAGGATGCACCAATTCAAACTTAATTGTGACCACTGTGTTCGGATTGCCTTCCTCATCAAAGAAATTGAACTCTGGGTCGGCAACCTCAATCGAAACATTGTACAAGCCTGATTGCTCAAGCTGTCTGGGCTCGAAGACCAGTTTTGTGGAATCAGAAAAATACTCGTTCCATGGCGTTGTTGCTGAGGTAAACCAGCCCGCGGGATTGAAAAAGCTGTGCTCGTAGTAGTATGCAAAGTCTTTCTGGAAGTCCTCGGAAAAATTATCCTTTATGAGGAACGCCTGGAAGGAAGTGTATTGCTCTATCTCCGCGGTATTATCCTGCGCGACAAGGGTCTCTATTTTGTTGAGCTTTCTCGCCAGTTCGATGGAAAACTGCACTGGATCGCAGTAAATGAATTCCGTATCAGCGGAATTCTCCTTATCGCAGGTGCTTATGTCAATGTCCGCCCAGTCCCAGGAAAGGTGCACGAATGGCACAGCCCTTTCGCCTGTCCTGCCGAACGTGCCGTCAGCTGAAATGCAGAAATTCTGTTCCTCGTATTCGAGTCTTGTGTGGAACCTTTCCCCGCTCATGTTCAGGAGGTAAACGCTCACCGGCAATGACTCGCGCGCTTCGGTGAATTCCCCGCTTTCATCGGTGTACTGCACTTTGAGCTTTACGTCGTGGAATTCCGAGCCCGCGGGAGCGGTAGCGGAAATGTTCTCGACCAAAACAGCGCTCTGCATAGGCGCTATTACAAGATCGTCAGGCATTTCAATGCTGCAGGACATCGGACCGCAGTCCAGTGCTTCGGCTGTAATCACGTGCGCTCCTTCTTCGCCGACGTTCGTGAGCGTCCATGCAATTGTGTCCGTTTTCTGTTCTCCGGCTTCCTCAAAGGAAATAAATTTAGGCGCTGCAATGCTTATGAATATCTCTGCAGCGGTTTCGCCTTCCACTCTTGGACAGTCTTCCGGGCAGTTCTCCCAGGTTTCGCCGGGCTCGCAGACCCCGTTGCCGCATTCGGCTTCCTGCGGTTCCGTAAGAGGCTCGCAAAGCTTTGTTTCGGGATTGCATTGCTCGTCCTCCAGGCAGGCGCAGTCGTTTGTGCCGGCAATGCCGCAGTCATAGCAGTTTTCCCCCTGTTCGGGTTCACAAATGCCGTCGTTGTCGCAGTTGACTTCAACCTCAACGCATTCGTGCGTTGCCGGATCGCACACTTCCCCGCCCGCGCAGGGGCAGTCCGGTTCGCACAAAAAGCAGTCCTCGTTGTATTCAACGCCGCCGCAGTGTGCGTTTCCGCAGTATTCTCCAACGTCAACCGTAAATATTCCCGTGGTGAAAACCGGGGAGTAGGCGTGGGTGAACATCCACAAGATGTTTATAGCCTGGAAAAGCCAGTAAACCCAGTTCAGTCCAAGTATGCCGTGCTCCATTGCAAAATTGAAAAGGAGTTTTCCGAGGAATACTGCAACGCGTGCAATTGGCTGCGCGAAAGTAGTGCCGCTCCAAGCGCTCGCGGTTTCCCCTGCGGATTCCCACATTCCGCCAATGCCTTCCGCGGAAGGCAGCGCTCCGGCGCCTTCAGCAACCTGGAATGCCTCAAGCCCGCTGAGGAATTCGTGCAATAAATATGACGTGAAAAGGTGTCCGAATATTCTCGCTACATCAATTTCCTCCATTACTATCTTGAACTGGTATTCCCCTGCCTCCGGGAGCGGGAATTCCTGGTGTACTGCGTCTTCTTTGTAGAATGTGAGCTTGTGGGGCCATTTTTCTCCCCCTAGCAGTGTTTTTTTGACTTCCTCGCCCGGTAGGGCATAGTAGTATGTTACTTTGGTGCAGTTGAAAATCCACAAAAACTTCATGCCGAAAACTCTTGGGTTGCAGCCCTCTATGTCAATGTTTAAGTCCTGTCCGGGATAGGGCTTGTACGGGGGGTTGTCGTGGGATATTTCCGCTGTCACTGCACTGCGGTCGCATAGTTGTTCCCTGAAACAGATTCTTGCAATTCCTTTTTTGTATTCAAAGGGCACAACCATTGGATATGCTTCCTCTCCGTCTTCGCCATCGGCAGCATCGCCATTTTCTGCGCCGTTGTCTCCATTCGCTGCGTCGGTTGTATCCAGGGCATCTGTTCCGTTTGCAGTATCGTCTGTAACGCTGTCATCTCCGCTGGTTCCGTCGCCGTTTTCCTGTGCTAGCACCGGGGAAAACATTGCGCTTAAGAGAAAGAAAATAAGGATAAAGGCAGCAATGCGCGATTTCATTTCAATCACCTCCACCCTGCACGTAGTCCCGCATTGTAATGAAGGCATACTCCGTTGCGTCCAGGAACCTGTTTGTGAGGATGAATTCGTACTCTTTCTGCGGCAATGTTCCCTTGTACAGTCCTTTTATTTTGTTGCCCTCAATCCACATAAGGACTTCCTCGGTCTGCGGGTCTACCGTAATGCTGACGTTCATGAGGCTGCATCCGGAGCAGTTCGGGTCCTGCTTGAGCTTTTGTATGTATTCGGAGATTTCAAACTCTTTTACCTCGAACAGCGGAGCACTACGTGGCTGTATTTCAAAGGAGCCCTGGTCAAGGGTCATTTCATCAATTGTTACCTCCGAGCCCGCCTTGTCTCCGAGAGCACTGCCTGTCACCTTCCAGTTCACTGTATAGGTTTCCGGTATCTCCGGCTGGGATTCCAGGTCAACCTTTGCTGTGTCAACATCCATCTGCGGGTTTTCCACGTCGCTTGTTTCCGAGTAATAGCATGCGTCCTCGACTTCAAGCATGCCGCTGTCGGTGCCCTCGTTTTCCTCCGAAAGATCGTATACGTACTTGCTTATCTTAAAGCACGCGTTGGGGTTGTTGACCGTGACTTCAGCAAGCGTTACAAAGCGCAGCTGGGCATCGTAATCAAAGCGCGCTTTAACGAATATTGGATAGATTCCCTGGAAGACCCTCTCGCCCTCGGCTTTCGCCTCCACTTCCTTCTCATCAGTTTTCTCTAGCTTGAATTCTTTTTCGCTGAGTTTGAGCAGGCTTACCAGCTGGAAATTCACCTTGTCGTCGCATTCATCTGTTTTTATTTTGAATGCCGCGCTCTCGCCTGAATTGAGCTCTTTTTCCAGCGGCTCGATTGAAATGCAACTCGCGTAATTCTGGTTCACTTCGCCCTCATGCTTTACCTTTATGGGAATGACTTTTGTTGCATAGCCCGCCTTGCTTACAATGACTGCAACTTCGTCGCCTCTTCTCAGAATGTCTCCTGAATCGCCCTGTTCATAGGAGAAAGTGCCTGCTGCTGTCGTCTGCAGGGTTGCAAGCGTTTGGGTTACGCCTCCCGAGGTTTTCCTTACTTCAACCCAGGCTCCTTCAATTGGCGCGGCTGTTTCCTTGTCAACCACCGTTCCGTTAAGCGTGATCGTGGTGCCTATTTCAAGGAATTCAGGCAGGTTAACTACCCTGAGCTGTTCCAGCGAAACAACGCTGAATTTCAGCGCCGGACCTGCTGCCGTCAAACCGCCGCCCGAAATTCCAAAGGAAAGGTAGGTAAAGTGTGTTTCCTTTGAGGCTTTTATTTTTAAGGGTGCATCTGGAAAGTACACTGCGTCCGCTCCAAAGGGTTTTGTCATTGCGATGGAATGGGTTGCGCCTTCGCCTATTTCCGGGAAGGTGATTGCGTCGTCTTCTTCCCCCAAGGGACCCTGCCTGTTTGACACTTCAACGCTTGAACCGCTCAGGTCCTGGGATGTGCAGTTCTTGAGTATGTACCAGAGCTCGTATTCTTCGTCCAGGTTCAGCTGGGTCGCGTTTTCTCCCTGGGCGAGACCCAGTTCCACTCCGCTCTGCATCAGGGAGAACATCCACGCAATTCCCTCCTCATCCGGGCAGACCAGCGTGTTAACAGGAATTGTGAGAGTGCCTGTTTCAGTGCTTTTAACCGTTCCGTCGAATTCGGCTTTTGCCTCATAATATGCTGTGAGGTTTTCTTCAGCGGGCAGGCCCTCTTCAACAAGCACTTCAATCGTTACGGGCACTTTTATTTTTTCCAGGGAATTCCACTTGACGTTTACCTGCTTTGCACCCTCTCCCGCGGAGGCAAGGCATTCAAGCTTGCTTTCAAATGGGTCGCCGGTATAGCATGTCGAGAAAAGAATTACGGGGCTTCCTGGAGCGCGTGCGTCCTTTATTTTCATCTTGTAGCCTGCTGTTAGGAGCGATGCCTGGGTGTCCAGTCCTGCTCTTACATGGTGTATTATGTTCCTTGCATCGTTTTCGAGAATGTAAAGGTTGAATTTAATGTAGTAGGTTGTCGGGGAGTCGGTTCCTGAAATCACCGCGTCCACTGTTTCACCGCAGTCCCAGTCACTGCAGACTGCAACGTACTCCGCCGCAATCTCTCCGTCGGGAAGAATGCTTAAGGGGTCCAATTCGACCAGAACTTCAACCTCGTCGTCTGAGACAATTTCAATATTTCCTCCGTTCCTCCCCACTACTGCTGTCAGGTAGCCTTCCTTTACCACCTTTACGTAAACCTTCTTGTCCGCCCTTATGTCCCCGGAAGGACATTCCCCGCTTGCATCTGTCAGGCATTCGCTTAACTGGAGGCTGCCCTGCGATGCATCGTAGAAAGAAACTATTGCATCCTCCAATGCGTTTTCCGTTTCCGAATCCATCACTTTGACCTTCACAGTGCCGTTTCCGAACGCGATTCTTACCGGCAGCACTATTGTAGACCCTGCTTCCAAATATTTCTTGTCCGATTCACCGGAGCGGTCGCCTTTTTCCGCTATAGCGTAATATCTCTCGCTCGAGTTTGAGGGAATGTTTTCGAATTTGTACTGGCCTTCCTCGTTTGTTCTGAGGGAAATCCCGGGGCTGGAATTCCAGGGAACTCCCGGAAAATCGGTCCTGTGAAGGGAGACAACCGCTTCTTTTATTGCACTGCCTTCCTCGTCCTTCACTTTTACAATTACTGAACCGTGTCTTGTTGCGGCTTCGCCTTCAGGCGGCAGTTCGTGTATTTCCAGTTCCTCCACCGAATCGCTGTCAAGGTTTTTTGCGGTCAAAGCAAACATCTCTGTTATAAAGCCCTCCTTTGAAACAAGCGCGACAAAGTCCTTGCTCTCATCGGGCCTGTTTACCATTAACTCTATTTCCCCTGATGCGGGCGTTGTTTCCTTCCACTGCGAGGCTTTGTCCATGAAAATTGTGACATTTGCTCCTTCGACCGCCTGGTCATTCTTTGCGTTTAGTATCTTGAAGTGAAGCTTTTTCGTAATGTCGAGTTCGGGAAGCTCCAGCACAACAGACGTGGTTTTTCCGGTTGTGACCCTCACATCGCCCTGTTCTGCAATCCTTGAATCTTTCTCCGCTCTCACAGTGTAAAGTCCCGGTTCAACGCTTTTGAATTCAACCGTTCCATTGGAAGAAGTGCCTTTCATTGTCTCGTTTCCCTGCGAATCAATGAGCTTGACAGCTGCGTCTGCAACCCTGCCACCGCTGTCTGAAACAATTACCTCCATATTGCCTGTTGTTTCGATTTCCTCTACTGGAACGAGCCTTATGGATTCAACCGTTTTATCCGGGCGAAGTCTTTTCGTTGCGGTCTCGTAGCCCTCGGCTTTCACGCTTATCTCCATTACACCGCAGTCTTCGGGGTTTCCTATTGTGAAAGGCTGGTTTGCGCCTGCCTCGAATGTACGGGGTTCGGGCGCTTCTCCCAGGCTGCACGTGAATTCCATTGTAATAGGAACATCGTTTACATAGCCTCCCGTCCTGTCGTTGACAACGTAAATTTTGTACTCTTTTGCGGGTCCCACGACAACGGCTCCAGCGGGCCTGAGGGAAACCGCTTTTGTTTCCCCGTCCTTTAGCGTAACGTTTTCCTCTGTGTGGTCCTGGTAGGATTCACCGCCCTTAACCGTGAGGTCTACCTTTACCTCTTCGCTGTCCAACTCGAATTTCGCCACTCCCTTTTCGTCGGTTTTTTCCGTGTCCGTTTTTCCGTCAGGCGTCTGGATTATTACATTAATGTTTGGCAAAGGTTCGCCTTCGTCACTCTCCACCTGCACTATTGCCTCGTACTCTGCAACTGGTCCCACGCACCAGGGGCAGCTTATTGCCCACACTGCCCCGTAGACAAGAAGCACGAGTACCGCGGCGCAGAGGATGATGAAGAGAATGAAGGAGGGGAAATACTTGTCAATCGGGTCAACTAGTTTGTACACAGGCAGACGCCGGTCCGTCGCATCCAGAAAATCGTAATAGCGGTCCTCCAAAGAAAAATAGAAATTTTTTATTTTACTTCCTAATTTGTTTGTTAAAATCCCCATACCTTTTTCACCATCCTCTAAAAATTTTTACAAACTTTTGAAACAAATTTACCACGGATTCATGTTAAATTGTTAACTGTGTTAATTACTTTATTCTCGGGCAAATTATTAAAATATATGTATCCTTATTAATAAACTTTTTCATTTAAAAAAAACGCACCTTTTGGGCAAAAGCGGTTTATTAAAAGAGGCTCGTAATCCATAATTTTCACTCTTAACCAAAACCCCCCAGGGAGCTCTGTTCTTCGCGCGGTTTCCTTTTGTTCGGGTTCCTGCCGGAACTCACCCGCTTCCCGCCTATCTGGCGCTTTACCTTGAGCGCTGTTTCTTGCCCCAGAACGCGGAAAAGTTCGGAAAAGGGGGCTTTTTTGAGTGCCGCCGCAGACCTTAATCCTGCCCTCCAGAGTCTGCGCGCTCTCACCCTTCCTATGCCCCTGAGTTCTGTAAGGGGAAGCAGCTCTTCCCTGACGCCGTGCTTGAGCCTCTTCCTCATCTTATACATAACAGGGATGTTCTCCTCCCTTTGCAGCAGCTTGGAGAGCTCGATTGCAGAGTAGGCAAGCCAGTCGCAAATCCGCCTCTTTGAGAAAAGAATGCCCGGCTGCACGCTGTATTGCTCCATTATTTCGCTCTCGCTCTTCTCATTAATCCAGTCCTCGAGCATAAGCGCGGAGCGGAATTTTGAAAGAAGCGAGGAATCAAAAAACTGCTCGCGCTGCAGATCAATGGGTAGCTCGGATTCGCGCAATTGCAGCGATTCCCAGAGCTCGGTTTCGGATTTCTTCGGAACGCTGAGGCATGGCATAAACTCTGACGTATCAGTCAGGCAATAGAGCGCGCCGAATTCTTTGAGCTTTTTCTGCAGCGCGGAAATTATTTTATGCGCTGAAAGCGGGTCCAAGTAAAGGTCTGATACGCGCTGCCCGAGCGCGGTTGCTGCAAGCTTTCCACCGCTTTCCCGCACGAATTCCAGTTCAACCAGCTCGGAGGTCAGTTCTTCGAGCTTTTCGAGCAGTGGTCCGAGGGAGGAATACTGCGAGGCATAAAAAGTGCGGGAGAAAAACTTTTCCATTGAAGCAGAGTCAAAAACAAAGCGGGAGGCAATTAAAGCGAGGAGGTGCATTCTCAGCACGGGCTCGAAGGAAAGCCGGGATTCCACTGGCTCGATTTCGCCGTTGATGTATGAATCGCGCAATTCCTCTTCCTCAAGGTCATTCCTTGCAACAATAATTGACTCTCCACTGGAATCAAAGCGAGGTCTTCCTGCCCTCCCTGCCATCTGTTTGTATTCCCTTACAGGAATGCGCTGCATTCCGTAAGCGGTGTATCGGTAAAGCGAGGGAATCACAACGCGGAAAGCCGGAGTATTGATTCCAGCTGCAAGTGTGGGGGTAGCGGAAACAAGCTTTATTTTTCCGCCGCGGAATGCATCTTCCACAATCTGGCGCTGCTTCGGCAAAAGACCGGCGTGGTGGAATGCTGTTCCCTTCCTTACGAGGGAAGCGAGCTTTCTGCACTGTTGTGTAGGAATTTCGAGCACGCTTTCAACGCGCTGCGCAACGCGGAGTAAAAAATCTTTTTCTTTTTCCGACAATCTTTTCCCGACGGTGTTTGAGTGCTTTTTTGCAAATCCCTCGGCATTCCTGCGCGTGTTGAGGAAAAACAACGCCTGCTTTTTTTTCTCCAGGGTGTCCTCTATGAGGGCCTGCACCTGCTCTTTCCCTATCCTGAGTTCGTTCTGCAGGGAATCAAAGTAAAGCGTGCTGTTTAGGAGGATTCCCTCCCTGAGCTCCACAGGTCTGAAATCGCTTTCAATCAGTTCCGCGGAAAGCCATTCCGCTATTTCCGCGGCATTCGGAATTGTCGCGCTCAGCGCGGCAATCTGGAGCGAGGGAACAATAGAGGACAGCTTCGAGATTACCATTTCAAGCGTTGCGCCCCTGTCTGAATCCAGCTCGTGGATTTCATCCGCCACGAGCAAGCCCACTCTGGAAAGCCACTGGGCGCGGTGCCTTATCAGGGAATCAACTTTTTCATTTGTCGCGAATATGAGGTCATAATTGCTCAAATACTTCGAGCTTGAATCAAAGTCGCCGGTGCTCAACGCAACCCTTATGTGCAGGGGCTTGCTGTAGCGCCTTTTGAATTCAGAGTAGTGCTCCGAGGCAAGCGCCTTGAGGGGACAGGTGTAGATTACTTTCTTTTTTTTATTAATTATTGTATTAAGAGCGCAGAGTTCCGCTATTACCGTTTTGCCGCTCGCTGTCGGCGCGCTTATTACAATGTTTTTCTCGAAAATCTTTTTTCCGAGAGCGGCTTTCTGCAGGGGGTTGAAAGAGCGGAATTCATTCAGGGAAAGAAGCTTCTTTTCAATGTCCATCAATCAAAATTGATGGGGAAAGGATTTAAAGTAATTCAGGGAGGAATTCCGGTAAAACCCGTCATTCCCCTGCCCATTTCATGAGCTCGCGTAGCGTGGAAACGTCCTCCCGCAGCGAGGAAATTTTTTTCCCGAGTTCGGCGAGCTTGCGTGCGCTTTCTGTTTGCCTGAAGAGCTGCAGGTCCTTGGCATAGCGCGCCACCTTTTTGTCCTTTTTGTAAACGATGGAATTCTGCACTGTTTCCGTGAGCTGCCTCCTGTAATCCTCGTCGTGAACGAACATCCTAATCATGGGCTGCCATCTTTTGTCCGAGACAAGGTGCACCGGCAGCCCTACCTTCGCGGCATTCTCCCTGTAATCCTTGTCCAGGGCAGACTTCGAGACATGCTGCCAGTACAAGGGCTGGGAAAATTTCCTGAGACCGTGCATCAGGTTGTAGAGCTGCGCTTCCTTGAGTTTTTTCTCCCACCGCGCTTTTCGCTCCTGTAGTTCCGAAAGCGAGGACTGCTTTTCCTTTATGAGCCTTCTGAGGCGGAGTTTTGTGGGATACACCAGCGAGGGAGCCCTGCCCTCAGGGTATTCAACCCTTACTATTCCCCCGCTAGAAAAATAGTGCTCCAGGGCGGAAGCGCGTGAGGCATTCTCCTTGAGGGAATGCTTGAATTTTTTTTTGAATTTTTCCATCGAGGAGAATGTTTCCTGGGGCATAATTCTAATTAAAGGTTGGAAGGGGTTAATAAATCTTTTTCTCAATTAAATAATGCTTAAGGCAGGCGAAAGGAGGGATTGCATGTTTCCGGGAATGCGCGGAATGAACCCCAAGCAAATGAAAATGATGATGAAGCAGCTGGGAATAAAAAGCGAGGAAATCAATGCAAAAAGGGCAATATTCGAACTCGAAAACGGAAAGATAACAATTGAGAATCCCAGCATTACGGCAATAGAGCAGGCAGGGCAGAAAATATTCACGGTTGCCGGCAAACCGCTGCAAGAGGAAGGGAACAGCATTCCCGAAGAGGACATTGCGCTTGTCGCAGGGCAGTGTAAAGTGCCGGCTGAAAAAGCCAAAAAAGCGCTTGAGGGTTCCCAGGGCGATATCGCCGGAGCGATAAAGAAACTGAAAGGGGATTAGGCGCGTTCACTCTGTTTTTTCATTTGCCTGCGCCAGTACAATTGTTTCCCTCTGGGTGTAAAAGGCAACCACTGCCTCTACTTTTTCCCCTGTTGAATGCCCGGGCAAAAGCCTTGCGCTTATCGCTTCACCGGAAAAAAATTCCTCGTTTGAATCAATGTCCCTAAGGGAATTTACATCCAGTTCCGCGGGCTGGAAAACCGTGAGACCAAGGTTCCTTGAAAGCAGTGCATCACTGACTTTTTCTGCTGCACCGCCGAGCGAATTGTGCGAAAATTCAATTTTTCCCGATATCTGGGCGAAGGGATTCTCCACGGAAGAAACCCTTTCCGAGAGACCGGCTTCCTCGAACGCGCTGAATGCCTGCTCCCTGAGAGCGGCAAAACCTTCCAGGGAAGCGAAGGAAATCAGGGCTGAAAGTTTTCCCGGCTCGGAGGAGAAGGAAATTCCCGAAATGCCCTCGATTCCTGAGAGCGCCGCATTTATGTCCTGTTCAAGTGAAAGAACAGATTGCTCTGTTTCAAGTCCCTGCGTGTTGAAATCAATTGTGAATTCCCGGCTCTGTGCGTTTAGATTCACTTCCGCGTTGTTTGCGTCGGCTATTTCGGAAAGCTCTTCTTCGAGTTCCCCTGCACTGAAGCCGCCGTACAGTATGCTGCCTTCGAATGCGAGTTCCGGGGAAAGTGAAACGATTTCCGCGGTAACTTCCGCGGAGCGGGAAACGGGCTGGGCTGAAATGTTCTGGACCTCGTAGGCGTCCAGTGAAACAATCTGGTCGCCTGTGAGCTCCAATTCAATGTTTATTTTCAGCATATCGCCTTGCACTGCGGTTATTCCCACAAACCCTTCCAGAAAAGGCTGACTGAAATTATAGTCGCGCTGTAAGTTGAGGTCCTTGCTGCTCGAAACAATTGTTATTTTTTGCGGAATCCTGAGCAATGCCCTGCCTATAAAACTCACGTCCGAGATAATTCCGTCATCCTCAATTGCCTCGCCTAGTGCAATGAAATCAGTGTTCTCCGCTGCAAGGAAATCCACGAAGAACGGCAGGAAGTCCTCCCTGCTCCTGTCCGGCTGACCGAAAAAAGGCGCGTTCTGGAAACTCTCTATTCCGTCAATGCGTATCAGGCGCGAGAGGATTGCGTCCATATTCGTTTCAGAAGTATACCCTTGCAGCCTTACAACGCGCAGCATTCTTTCGACGTTTGCATCCACGGAACTGGCTTCGAACTGGATTCTCTGGATTGCCGGCGTTGGCGTCGGAGTCTGGTTGTTGCCGTCATTGCTGCTTGTTACAATGCTCCCGCCTATAACCGAGCCGATTATGAGTATCGTTACAATAAGTGCAGGCCACATGTTCTTGTTCATTTTATCGTCTCCGGAAAGAAAAAAGAGATTTCCGCTACAAAGGATTCCTGGAAAAAGTAAAAAAAGCTATCGCTGGTTAATTATTTTCCGAAAGAGGGAAGAAAGAAGGGAAAAAGAAAGAAATAAAACGGAGTGGTTTCATGGAGAAAGGGGGTATTCTAAAAATAAACTACACAGGCAGGGAAAAATCCAGCGGGGAAGTGTTTGACACCACGCTCGAGAAAGAAGCGGTGAAAGCGGGAATTTTTGACAAAAACAGGAAATATGCGCCAATAGTGGTCGTTGCAGGCGAAGGCGACCTGCTCCCTGCACTGGACAGCATTCTTACGAAAATGAAAAAAGGCGAAAAGAGAACAGTTTCACTCAAGCCAGGCGAGGCGTTCGGGGAAAGAAACCCCAAGCTCGCAAAAATGGTTCCGTTGCAGGAATTTAGGAAGCGCGACATAAAGCCTTTTCCCGGACTGATCGTGGAATTGAACAACCTGCACGGAAGAGTGCAGAGCGTGAGCGGTGGAAGGGTGAGAGTTGATTTCAATCATCCGCTCGCGGGAAAGGAGGTTGAGTTCGATCTGAGCGTGGAGGATGAAATCACTGACAGGAAAGAAAAGGTGGAAGCGCTGTTCGGCAAATTCTTCCAGCTGCCGGAGGGAAAGGGAAAGCTCGAGGTAAAGGAATCGGAAGTAAGGGTGAGCATTCCGTCTGAATTCGCCCTTGCCGCAGCGCAGTTCAAGAAGCCCTTCAGCGAGCAGGTATTGAAGCACATCAAGGGCATTAAAAAGGTCAAATTCGAGGAAGAATTTTTACCGGAAAAAGAAAAAGAAAAGGACATGAAAAAATCCGGGGAAAAGGAAAAAACGCTCGGAAAAGAGCGGGAAAGTGCCAAGAAAAAGGAATAACGTGCGCGAAACGCTTAAAGTTAGTCTTTTAAATATTGCCTTGGAAAAATTAATTCATACAGGAAATGGCTCTTCTGATTTTTGCCGGGAGCAAACGAATTGTGGTGATTTGACTTGGCTGCTGAAAACGAAGACCTGAAAACCGGCACTACCACCGTGGGAATAATAACAAAGAACGGGGTAGTGCTCGGAGCGGACATGAAGGCAACGCTCGGAAACTTGAGTTATGACAAGGAAGCAAAAAAGATTTACAAAATAAGCGAAAGGATTGCTGTAACGAATGCCGGCTCTGTCGGAGATTCACTTACAATAATAAGGTTTCTGCGCTCTCACGCAAGCCTTTATGAAACAGACAGGGAATCCGCCATAAGCCCGAGAGCGCTGTCAACATTCCTTTCAAACGTGCTGAACGCAAACAGACATTTTCCCTATGCCGTGCAGTTCATTGTGGGCGGGAAAATAGACAAGCCGCAGCTGTTTGAAATAACACCTTACGGAGGCGTTCTCGAAAGGAACAAGTTCGCAACAAGCGGTTCGGGAACCCAGCTTGCCCTTGCCACCCTGGACCAGCACTACAGGGATGGAATGACCGAAGAGGAAGGAATAAGGCTTGCCGTAAAGGCAATAACAGCAAGCAAGAAAAGGGACATTTATTCTGGCGGGAGATCTATTTCAATTACAGTAATGGACGACAGGGGCGTGAGAGAACTGCCAGAGGCAAAAGTGCAGGAATTCGTCAAAAGGGAGACAAAAAATAATTGAATTCGCCCCCCAAGGCGCCCCAAAGGCATTCTGAAAAAAATTGATTTGAATTAATTTAAATTAAAAATTAAAGCAAATTGAAAACCCAATCACTTTAAGGACTGATTGTGCAATGCAAACGGTAGATGAGATAAAGGAAGCAGTCAAAAAAACGCTTCCAAGCGAAGCCCAGGTTACAAAAATAGAAATGGAGGGTCCTGAAATTGCCCTTTACACGCAGAACCCGCAGGCATTCTTCGAGAACGAGAATTTGGTCGCAAAAACAGCGCACGAGTTCAAAAAGAGGATCAACGTAAGGACCGACAAGTCACTGCTCACAGAGCACGAGAAGGCGAAGGAGAGAGTAGAGGAAATAGTGCCTGAGGACGCGGGAATAAAAGACATAGCATTCAACGATTCTTTTTCTGAAGTGGTGATAGAGGCGATAAAGCCCGGGCTGGTCATAGGGAAGGGGGGGCAGACTTCGAAGCAGATAATTCTCAAAACAGGCTGGACGCCCAAAATAGTGAGGGCGCCCACATCCGACTCAAAAATACTTCGGGGAATAAGGCATCACTTGAACAAATACCACAAGGAAAGGAAAGCAATACTCAAAAAGACCGCTGAAAGAATTTACAGGGAAATGCCCGAAAACAACAACGGATGGGCAAGGATTACTGCATTGGGCGGCTTCAGGGAAGTGGGGAGAAGCTGCATTCTTGTTGAAACCCCTGAAACAAAAATACTGCTTGACTGCGGTATAAACGTTGCATCCTACAAATCGCCCTACCCCTACCTTGAGGCGTTCCATTTTCCACTGGACGAAATCGACGGCGTAGTAATAACGCACGCCCACCTGGACCACGGGGGGTTTGTTCCCTTTCTTTTCAAGTCAGGGTACCGCGGTCCTGTTTACTGCACTGAACCAACGCGAGACCTCATGGCATTGCTGCAGTTCGATTACATCGGGGTGCTTGTAAAGGAGGGAAAAGAGCCTCCGTACACGGAAAGGGACGTGAAGGAAATGATAAAGTACTGCATTCCCCGCGAATACAGGGAGGTAACTGACATTGCGCCTGACATTAGGCTGACGCTGCACAACGCGTCCCATATCCTGGGTTCTGCTTCAGTTCACCTGCACATAGGCGAGGGAGCGCACAACCTAGTATATTCGGGGGACATAAAGTACGGCTTCACGCGCCTGTTTGACGAAGTGGACTTGCGCTATCCGCGTTTGGAAACGCTCATAATCGAAAGCACTTATGGGGGAAAAAGAGACATAATGCCCAACAGGTATAAGTCCGAGGAAAGGTTCCTCAGCGTAATAAACGAAACAATGCAGCAGGGCGGCAATGTGCTCATTCCGGTTTTCGCTGTCGGAAGAGCGCAGGAAATAATGCTCGTGCTGGAAAACTTTTACAGGAAGAAACTTATCGGCGCAAAATGTTACGTTGATGGGATGACTGCCGAAGCCTCTGCCATTCACACCGCTTACCCCGAATATCTGAGAGAGGGAGTGAGAAGGAGAGTGCTGCAGAACGATTCCCCCTTCACCTCGGACGTGTTTGAGGTGGTGAAGGACGAAAAGCGCGAGGAAATAATAAACGGAAGCAACAGCATAATTATTTCGAGCAGCGGAATGCTTACAGGAGGGCCAAGCGTTGAATATTTCAAGGCAATGGCGGAACATCCAGCGAACACACTCGTGTTCGTGGGCTACCAGGGCGAAGGCTCGCTCGGAAGAAAAATACAGAGCGGCGTGGACAGCATTCCGATTACAGTAGAGGGGGGAAAAACGAAAAGCCTCAAAATACAGATGCGCGTGGAAACCATAGAGGGCTTTTCGGGGCACAGCGACAAAAACCAGTTGACAGAATACATACGCAGGCTGAAGCCAAAACCGAAGAGAGCAATAGTGAACCACGGGGACAAAACAAAGACTGTTTCCTTTGCCAACTTCGTTTCAAACAAGTTCAAAATAAAGAGCTACGCGATGAGGAACCTGGATGCCAAAAGGCTCGTGTAAGTCATTTGGGCATCCAGCAAAAACTGGAAAAAATCTTTTTCTTTTTGAAAAAAATTATTTATTTATACATAATTTGAATTTTTGCCCTTTTTTTGCTCCTCCCGAAAATTGCAAAAAAACATAAATATACATAAGAAAGAAGGCAGCATTGAGCCCTATTTTTGAAATAAGGCGGAATTTAGAAAATATACATAAAAAAAAGCCCATTCTGGGCTTTTTTCCGCGAAAGGTTTAAAAAAGCGTTGCCCTTAGTATTAGTTGTGTTAGGGGGATTGAAATGAAGGAACCCCAAGGCGAAAGAATGGCATTGGAGGAAAACGGAAAAACAATGAGCGAGGGGCTTGCGCTAAAGATGTGCGAGCAGCTCGCAGGAGGGGGCATTTTGCTTCCTGATGAACGCCTTGCCTTCAAAGGAAAAAGGTAGCCACTGTTTTGTTTTACCTCATCACCCCTTTCCCCCTAACCCCACAATCCTTTCCTTTGCCCTGAGAGTTACTCATTTCTTTAATTAATTTTTCCTGCAATAATAATGCATGAAACTGCTTGTTACGGGTTCGCCGGGCACGGGAAAAACAAGCGTGGCGAGAGCGCTGGGTCGCAGGTTAAAGTGCACAGTGTTAAACGAGAAGGATTTTGCTCTCTCAAGGGGAGTAGGCACATGGAACCACAAATCCAACGAGCTGGAAATACCCCTGGGAAAAATACGCCGCGAAATCAATGCCGAAATCGCCGGAAAAAAAAGCATAATTATCGAGGGACATGTGCTGTGCGAGGCGAAGCTGGGCGTGGATGCCGTAATTGTGCTGAGGGTGCATCCTGAAATTCTGGAATCCAGACTGGAGGCGCGCGGCTATAACGCTGAAAAAATACAGGACAACGTTTTCTGCGAGGGCATTGACTACTGCAGCAAGCATGTGATTCGCAGATATGCCGGGAAAAAAATCATTGAAGTTAGCAATGAGAAAGGAATAAAAGAAACTCTCAACACAATATTGCTGGAACTCAAACGGAAGGGGTTGCTGGAATGAAAATGCGCTTTCTAATTGTTGCGGTTTTTGCTGTTCTGCTGATTTCTGCAGCAAACTCCGCGGAAAACGAGAAAACGCTGAAGGACAAAGGCTATAATTCACTGAGCGTGGAGGGAACGGAAAAAACGGAGTGCATGGAAGTGGAATTCCTGAGGGAGGAATTTCCCGGTCTCGAAGAGGAAGGAAGCCGCTTTATCGTTTCTGTTAAAGCCGAATTTCTGCCCCAGATGGAGGGAAAGGCAAGTGTTGACATTTTTTTGAACGGAGAGCACATTGGGAGAATTCCCCAAGAGGAATTCGTGTGCGAAAGCGGGGAATGCTGGGGCCGCGTGCAGGCCGATAAAGAAATTCTCCGGCAGGAGAACAAGGTAAAATTCTGCGGGAGAACGGGGAAAAGCATTACGCGCATAAACATAAGCAACGAATCGTTGCTCGGAACGTACTTCGTGCCCGCCTTTGGGGAAGGGGACTTCACAAAATGCATCTTTTTGGAAAGCGGGGGCTGCGTGAAGGAATACGAGGCATCCCTGGGGGAAGACCTAAACGTAAATATACTTATACATAATAGGGGGGGCGGGGAAGCCTTCATAAGGTTCAAGGACAAACGCTCAATAATAGGCGAAAAAGAGGAAAGAAAGGAACTCGCTGATGTGGACTTCAACTTTTTGCTGCCCGCGGGTGAAACCCGCATTATAAGCTACCCTGTAAGGGTAAAAGAAGCGGGTCCGATGAGCCTGGGCCCCAGCGCAATTTACTATGACAATGTTTTCGGGGAGGAACAACTGCTTTTCTCAAACACTGTCGACCTCACTGTGCGATACGCCGAACCCAAGGCAGAGGCATTCATTCTGGAGAAGGATGACGAAGAAAAAAAAGCAAGGGCAAAAGTGGTTGTGAGAAACGATTCACCCTATCCTTTGCACGGAATACTCGTGAGCGTGGTTACAGGCAGCGGTCTGGAAGTGGAAGGAAATGACCGCCTTGAAATCGCGGAACTCAGAGGAAAGGGGAGCGAAACCCTTGAATTCAATGTTTACGCCAGGAACGCCGGGGAATTCTCGCTCGGATGCACTGTTGAATTTGCCTCTGGAAAGCAGGCAATTGAATGCGGGGGGACAAGGGTTCTCTTCGCTGAAAAGGGTGCCGACCCGGTTATTGTCGGCGCGGCGCTTATGCTCGTAATAGGCGTGCTCATTTATTTCCACCTGCACTCAAGGGAAGAATACGGCTAATGCCGGCGGATTATTTTCAGCAGCCTGTCTTTACAGGCTCTGCTTTTTTTCCTCCTAATCTGCCTCGCATAAACAATTACCGCAAGCGCCAATAGCGCGGGAACGGCGAGGGGCAAAAGTTCCGATGACATATCAAAAATGGAAAAATAGCCCGACGGGAGGACCGTGCTTCCTTCTCCTCCGAGAGAAATTTCCGCGTCTTCCCCCCGTGGAACTAAGCCCGCTTCAACCTCCTTGCTTGCACTTGCCTCAATTGCCGGGCTGCTTTTTTCTATTTCACCGGCAAGCCAGGCGTTAAAATCACGGGAGTGCCCCAGTAAAGCGCTCAGGCGTTTTATTGCCTCCAGAATTCTCCCCCTTGAAACGCTTTCCTCCACCTCCGCTTTTAGCAGGAGCAGTTTTCTTCTTTTCATTTCCGCCGGAGCGCTTGGCGCATTGAGGTCAAGGGCACGCGCATAAACTTCTTCCATTGATTCCAAAATTGAGTCAGTCCATTCAATCAGCATTGAATTGAAGTTCGCGGAATTGAAGTCCAAGGCGAGAGCGGATTTTTCCAAGGAATCCGCTGCCGAATTAATGTCCTGCGTTTCAAATTCGGTCATTGCAGCGGCGAAAAACTCTCCCGCTGAACTTATTTTTTTGCTTATTTCTTCGCTCACAAAATTTTTGTCGAAGGAACGGGAAATTTCAAGTGCAGTGTCCGCTTCACTGAGCAATTGCTCAACGCGCTCTTTTTTTTCAAAAAACCCGGCGATTGCGTCCTCCAGCACGCGGTTTTCGGCGAAAAGCGCGTCTTTTCTTTTGCGCAGTTCTATTAATTCCTCTATCTCCGCAGCCGGACCTATTTTTCCAAAGGAGAGAGCCGCTTCCAGAAGTTCCCCCGCGGAATCCCTCACTCTTTGAATCTGCGATGCGGTGAGTTCGTAGAGGTCGCTTTTTATTTCCTCCAGCATCCTTTTATAATAGGCGGATTCATCTCTGAGCACAAGCTCGAAGAAGAGCGTTCTTTCCTCCAAGGGTTTTATACGGGAAAGGGAAAAAAGCGCTATCTTTCCCGAGAGCGAGACGCTGGCTTTTTTGCCGCCTGCCTCTCGCACTGTGCCCCCTTCCACAAACTCCGGGACATCCAGGGGAAAAGCAATGTCCGCTTTTGCGATTTCAAAATCGAGCCTGTTTTTGACGGAAAGCGAGTAGAAATTCCTTGACAGGTTAAAATCAATCTCCTCGCTTGAGATGAACTCCGGGGAAACAGCCAGGGGGTTCTCAAGAGAGTAAAAAATCTCAATTTTTTGCCCTGGCCTTGGATTCTCAATGCAAAAGGAGAGCTCAGAGTCCCTTAAAGAGCAGGGGATAATACGGCTTTCGGAAAGGACCCTGGCTTCCAAAACATGCAGAGAATTCCTGTTGAGGTCAAAAAAGGCATTTATCCTTGGGGGTTTTTCGCTATCATCTAAAACGATTTTCCTGAGGAAAATTGCTTCCCTCCAGCTCGCTGAAAGAAGTTCCTCTTCCCCGCTGAATTCAAGATTTTTTTCGGCGGAAAAATCAAAGCGCGTTATGCCCAAGGGAAGCGAGTCAAGTCTTACCAAAAGCGCGCTTCCGCTGTATTGAACGCCGATAACATTCCCGGTTTTGAATTCAAGGGGGAAAATCTGCTGCCCGTCAGTCCATGGAATTGAAATAGAAACAGGCTCGTCCAGGGGATAAATCGAATTGGTTAAAGAAACGGAAAAACGCGTGCTGTAGGGTCTGCCGAGTTTCGGAACTGTTTCTGTTATCTGCCTGATAGAACACGAGGAAGAAAGGAATTCCGTGATTGAAGCCCTGAGTTCTTCCCCAAGCGCACGGAGCAGTTCCTCTACGCTTCCCTGGACGCTTTCATTATTGCCTTTAATGAAATCCTCCTCGAGGGCGTGAAAACTTTCCCTTAGGCGCGCTGCTTTCTGCGAGCCAACTTTCTCCAGAGCGAAAAGCATTTCCCTGCATTCTGCGAGTTTCCCCTCCAGAATTTCCGACTCCCGCAAAAACTGCCTTTTTGCCTCCTCCTCCATACGACTGGAAAAAGCGCTTTCCGCCCTTAAAAAAGCGCTGAATTTCCGCAATGCAATGCCGCATTTTTCAATTCTTCCGCAAACGGATTCCTCCTCCCAGAATTCCTTGAAGGAAAGCCGTACAGCGCTCAAGAGCGGCGCGGTTTCCTTGCTCCCGTTTGCGTCCGCAAGCCCTGAAATTGTCTTCTCGGAGGAAAGGATTCTCTCCTCGCACAGGAAAGCCATTTGTTCCACGAGCTCGGATGAAATAAAATCAACAGCTTTCTGGGTTTCGGAGAGCTCTGCATCAAGGGCTTTGAGGGATTTCATTCGCTCTCCCGCTGGAATGCCGCCGGATGCAAGTGTGCGGAAGCTTCTCTCCATTTTTTCAATTTTCGAGCGTAGTTCTTTCCTCGCCTCCTCAAGGGAATCCATGCTCATTTCCCTCACGCCGAATGCTGCAGCGCTGCCTGAATCAAGGGAAAGAAGAAGTTCCTCTGTTCCGTCAAGGGAGGAAAACGAAACCGATTCCAGTTTTTCGCGGAGACCGCTGATTTTGCTTTCCGTTTTTTCCTCAAGCGAGGAAATTTTTTTTGAAAGCGCGGTTCTGGCAGAAGCGTTCTTTCTGAGCAAAAGAGAGAACTCCTCGAGAACTGAATCCCTAGCTCCCGCGATGTCGGAATAAACGTTGAGAAATTCGAACGTGGGAAAGGAATAGAATTCCTGGATTCCCTCGTTCAGTTTTGAGGCGCGCCAGAAAAAGGAATTCATCAAATCGAAATAATCGCTAAAAAAGGGCACAAAAAAGTCCTTTTTTTCCTCTCCCTCCAAAAGGGATTCCTTGCCGCGCCTTGAAACGTCGGAAAAAAGGTCAACAGCGGAGAATTCCCTGAGAACGATTTTTGAAAAGCCCTTTTCGTCGCTCAGGGAATTGAATTTCTCAGTGTTTTTCCTCAGCACTGCGGCATACGAATCCGAGCCCTGCAAAGTGCCGCTGCTGCCGTACTGGTTGAGATTATTGTTTATTTCAATGAAGACATCGAAGAGTTCCTCCTCTTTTGCCTCCGCAATACGCATTCCCCCGAGGGAATGCTTTTCGAGGAGGAGTATTTTGACGCTTAATTCGTTTGCCTTGTCCGCTTCGCGGAAAGAAATGCGCAGGTTGTTGTTAAGCTCGTTAAGCTGGGAGGGAAGCACTGCAACATCTTCCCCGCTCTGGCAGATCTTGCGAATGTTTTCTGTGTTCGCGAGAGCGCGGTTGTAGTAAAGCCATGCTTTTGCAATATGGTTCTTGTAATGGAATATTTCCTGCCTTACATCGAAATCGAATTCCGAAAGGGAAAAATCAAACAGCCCGGATTCCAGCAAGGAGAAGCATTTTTGCTGTGTGCTGCATTCCGGCACGATTGCATAGCTCTGCGACGCCAAATCAACGCACTCAAGCCTGTTCTCTATGAATTTTTTCTGGTCCCATGCAATGCAGCCGTTCAGCGCTGCAAAAAGCACGCCGAAAAGCACGCAAAGCGTTACACAATCCAACCAATCTCTCAGCATTGGTAGAATTGGGAAAAAAATTCTTTTAAACCTACGGCTCCAGTAGTTCGAACTTCTCCGAACTCAAGTCGATGAGAAGAAAGGGCTTTTGCAGTGAAAGGAATTCCTGCCCGGACAAAACGGATTTTATCTCCTTGAGAGAGTAATTCTTTGCCTTGGAAGAGGTGATGAGAACCGAGTATTCCGCACTGAATGCGGCGAGCTTCACAATGGAAGCCAGGAGTTCCGCCCTGCTGCCGAACTGCAACTCAAAAGCAATGAAACCGGAACTGGAATCCGCGAGAAACTCGTTTTCCGAATCAAACCAGAGGAGGGAAATTTCGCCAAGCGAAACTCCCGAGTACTTTACTTCAAACCCGTCTTTCACCTGGAAGCCGAGAATGGAGCCGAGTTCAGAGTAGTATTTCTTTGTCAGCTGCGCCAAATTGCCCTCGTTTTTTGATACGAATGCCTGCAGGGGCTTGAAGTCGGTTATTTCCCTCAGAATTGCATCCATTGCAACACCATAGAAATAAAAAAAGAAACAAAATAAAAGGTGTTATGGGAAACTCGGAATCCGGAGGACTCTCCCCTGAAGAGGGGAAACAACTCATAGGGCTGGCAAGGAAGGCAATCTCCTACTTCCATGCAACCGGCAATATTTATGCCTCGCAGCCACCAGGCGAAAAATTCAGGGAAAAGCGCGGGGCATTTGTAACGCTCAAGAACGCGGAAGGAACACTTCGCGGCTGCATTGGATTGCCCTATCCGGTAAGAGAGCTGTGGTTCGCAACAACCGAGGCAGCGGTAAGTGCGGCATTCAACGACCCGAGGTTCAAGGCGGTGAAGGCAAAGGAAATGGATTCGGTGCTTGTTGAAATATCAGTGCTGAGCAAGCCGGAGGAAGTGGAAAAGGGAAAACTGGCGGAGAGCATTGAAGTGGGGAAGCACGGTCTTATTGTGGAAAAGGGGTACAGAAGCGGCTTGCTTCTCCCGCAGGTTGCAGTGGAATACTCTTGGGACCTGGAAGAATTCCTTAAGCAGACTTGCATGAAGGCAGGGCTTGCCCCCAATGCATGGAAAGCAAAGGAAACAATTGTGAAAAGATTTTCAGCACAGGTTTTCAGCGAAAAGGAGCCTAACGGCGAAGTGCTCGAATCCTGAATCAGCTTGCAAGGCATTTTGCGAGTTCTTTTTCCACTGCCTTTTTATCCGCAATACAGGTGTTAATTGTTTCATTGAGCAAATCCTGTTTTTCGAGGCACTCACTGCACTGTCTTTCCTTATCCGCGCTGAGAATGCCTTCAACAAAATAGTGCTCCAGCGCCGCGCCTATTATTATTCCGAGCACGAGGAACAAAAAGAGCAGTATTCTCACAGCATTCCAGAAGCCCTTCTTCTTCCTGGTTTCTTTCTCGCCAGCCATAAAAAACACCAACCAAAAGAAATATATATGAGAAAAGACTAATAACTTTAGCACTTGTGTCAGGAAAGGCAAAAAACCCATTATGTAGAATGCTGCGAGGGTAAGGTTTATAAAGAGGATAGACTTTTACTAAATAAGGTGAACGGATGTATAAGTACACTATAGCAAGGCGTCTTGCCACAAAGAGGGTAATAACCAACCGCGGGGACGAAGTAGGAAAGCTTTCTGACCTGCTCATAAACGAGAAAAGCGGGGAAATAGAAAAGCTTCTGATTGAAGTGGACAGGAACAGCAAACTCGTGAAAAAAATGAAGGGCAGGGATAAAATAATAGAAGTTCCTTATTCCGCAGTGACGGCGGTAAGCGATGTGTTCATCGTGGACGAAAGGGAACTCGTCGGAACCGCGGAATGACTGCAGGAAAAAAAGCCTTCTTTTCCTTCACTTAACCAATTTCAAAAACAACCCTTTTTCTTTTATTGTCAATGCTCTTAACCCTGAGCACGCCCGAGGGGAACTTATACATAACCCCTTTTTTTTCCTTCCCCCTCTTAATGGACTGAAGCGCGTGCTGCAGTTCAGAGTAATGCGTGTAAATTGCATCCGCTTTTTCCCGATTCTGCGCTGCGGAACGCAGTGCTTTCTCCAGTGCTTCCTTTTGGTCCGTGAGGGTTCTCTCCAGGGCAGGCTTCTTTCCGCTCTCATCGCTTGAGGCGTGGAACTTTTGCGCAAGGACGAGTTCGTTAAGAGCGGAATTTATTGAATCGAATTGCTGGATTTCGCTGCAGCCGGGCAGCAGGGGTCTGAAGGGCAGCAGAAATTTTTTGCCTTTGCACTCGCAGAGGCATGCGTGCTCTTTTTCTGGGTCTGGTGCAGAGTGAAAATCTCTTATTTTCCTGCAGAGCTCTCCCGCTCTTTTCTCCGGCAGGGCTTTTGCTTCCGCAGATTTTTCAATCTTGAGTTGGAAAAGGATTTCTTCAGCCACAATCGGGGCGATGTTCACCCCCTTCACAAGTGCGCGTATGATATCAGTGCCGCTTTTTTTAAGCACGGCGGAGAATTCCCGCTCCGAAAGGAGCGCGGGATTGAGGCCGCGTTCCGGAGGAAACTCATACAGCAGGCCTTTTTTTACGCTGCGGACCCCCCATTCCCTTTTCAGTTTGGGCATCAGTATTTTTTTCTCCCTGTCAAGCAAAACAGCGTTGCCCTCCCCGAAAAGCTCTATTACAAGGGAGAATTCAGCGAATTCAAGGAGGAGAATGCGCTCGCGGTTCCGCTGCTCAAATGAGAGAATTTTCCTGTTTTTGAGGCGCGAGTTCAGGAAGGCACCGAAGCCCGAACTCTGCCTCCTTGCATCAATCCTGTACTGGGAAAGAAAGACTGCTTCAGGTGCAACTATGAGACTGGCGGAGCCCTGTTTTGCGGAAAGCTTTAATTTAAGCCAGCCCTGCTCCAAATCCTGCGCTTTTGAAACAAAAGCGTTTTCCAGATTGCCGCGCAATTCTGCGACCAAAAATGCGATGCTCAGATTGGGAATCTCGAAACTACGGGAGCGCTCCTTTTTGGGCTTCATAGTTAAAGGAATGCTCAAAACAATAAAAAAAGTTTTCTTGAAGGGCTTCGCCGGAAAAATTGGAAAAGCGCTAGCGCTTTTCTCTCGTGAGGTATCTGAGCATTGTTTTCATTAGCGCGGGCTTTTTAATGAGCTTTTTTGAAACCATTTTTGCCGATTCCACCAGGGAACCGGACTGCAGTTTCATTATGTCCTCCGCAGTGAAGGATTCGGCAATGTTTTCGAAGTCTCTGTCGCTCATTGACTCCATCATGTAGCGTATCTGCAGAATTCTTTTCAGCTTGTTCCCCGTCTGCTTCCACCAAATGGAATTGTACTCTTGGAGAACGCTGTCGGAAAAATTGTTTTTATCAAATGCTTTTTTCGCTGTTTCCGCTGCTAAATCAGCGGCTTCCATTGCAAGGCCCATTCCACCCCCGTGTATGGGGTTCACTTGATGCGCTGCATCGCCGATTACAATCATGTTGTCGGAGGTCATTTTTTCAAGCAGGCCGCCGACAGGAATGACGCCGGAGTTCACTTCAATGACAGAGCCCTTTTTTATTTCCGGCCTTGAATCAATCCATTTGTTCAAATAACTGAGCGCTGAACCCTTCACATGCGCTCCGATTCCAATGCCCACGTTTGCGTGATGCTTTCCCTTGGGAAACAGCCAGCAGTATCCACGTGGTGCTATATTGTTGCCGAACCACAAATGAATCAAGTTCGGCTGGGGAAAATCAATGCCCGCCATTTCGTACTGTATTCCAGAATCCAGGTCCTCGCGCCTTATTTTTATTGGCAGTCCGAGCTGGTTTGCGGTCCAGCTTGTGGGACCGTCGCACGCAAACACCATTTTCGCCCTGTATTCCCCGCTGAATAAATCTTCAACTTTTGCCCTTACCCCGGCTTTCTCCCTTTTAATGCCGGTCACATTGCTCCTGGTCCTTATTAAAGCGCCGGCTTTTGCCGCGCGCTTGGCGAGATGCTTTTCGAATGCCTTCCTTTCAAGCACGTATCCTACAACTTTATCGTAAAGCACTTCGACCTTTTTTCCCTTCGGGGTGTAGAGTGCCGCGCCTTTAATGGGCTGGGCCGCCCATTCCCTGCCCGGCTTTAGCCCCATCCTCTTAATGTGACCGCAGCCAAGCCCCTCGCCGCACTGTTTTGGAACGCCAATTTCCTGCTTTCTGTCAAGACATATTACAGAAAAGCCTTTTTTTGCGGCTTGCTCCGCTGCCCTGAGACCGGCAACGCTTGCGCCCACTATCACTATGTCGAATTCTTCCAATTGAAGCCCTCCAGCAAATGCTTGGATTGTAATAAGAGAGAGGAAAATTTAAAAAAAGTCATCTTTCAAGCAACCTGACCTTAACGCTTTTATTTCCCGCCCTTGCCTCCATTGAACCGTTTTTCCTTTTAACGCTGAGGGCGAATTCCTTGCCCCCGAGGAAAATTTTTCTCTTTATTGAGCTCACTTCCTTTGGGAACCGCGGTTCCAGGGAGATGGTTTTTTCAAAAGCATTCGCCTTCATTCCGAGAATGAATTCGTCCACTATTCTCACTACCATTGCCGAAGCCCACAGCTGCAACGCGCAGCCGTTCATTGCGCCTGTAAGGGGATTGAATGTTTCCCCGATACAACCCAGAGCATTCTCCCAGAAATCAGAGCAGTGCTCTTTAAGTGCAGTAAAGCCCTTTTCCTTTTCCCCGAGTGCGAATGCTGCCGCGGCTAGCCAAGCATTCCCCAGAGACCAGACACTGCCTTCGTGGTAGGAATCTGGGTTAAAACGGGCATCGGACATTGAAATGGGGGTAATGCCGCGCTTGACTGCGAACTCTTTGGAATGGAACAAGTCCAGCTGCTCCCTGCTCTCAATCTGCCCCAAAAGCATCGGCACCAAAACATTGATGCGTTTGGTGGAATCCTTTTCTCCTGAAACAAGCCTGTCAGCGAAAAAGCCATTGCCGAGGCTGAACGCTGAAGGGAACGCCTCGCTGAAAACCCTTATCCTTTCATTCAGGGCAGGGGACTCCGGCATTCCCATTGCCTTCAGCATTTCATTGAAGGACTGGAATGCTTTAAGCGCGAGGGACTGCACTTCTATTGCGTTATCATTGCGCCTCAGTGTATCCATCCATGTCTCCCCTGCGGAAAAATCATGGGAAACAAACGTGCCCCTGGAAATGCTTCTCTCCAAAAAGGAAACGCATTCCATTGCAGCCGGGAGCATTTTTTTAATAAACCCCTTGTCGGCGGAGTATTCTGCATAACGGGTAAGTGCAATGAGAAAAAGGGGCGTTGCGTCAATCGAGGAGTAGGAGTTTCCTTTTGCACTTAAAAAATTTGGAATTCTTCCCTTCTTTGAGTTCTTTGCAAAAAGCGCAAGGGAATCCCTGCAGTAACCGAAAAAGCCGAGTTCTGTTACCGCGGGCAACGACCAGAAAACGTCCCTGCCCCAGTACTGCGTGAACCATGGCAGGCCGGCGTAAAAAGAATGCTTTGAGCGCAGGAGCTCAATGCTTTTTGCAGCAAGAGAGAAGCACTCCTCCAGTTCGCGGCAGTCTGATTTCATTTTTGAGTCAAGCGCGGAATAAATCTTTTTCTTTTCTCTGGGGCAACCCCCCGCTATTTTTTGAACTTTCTTGGGGCTGAAAGCAATGGAAACGTGCCTTCCTTCCAAGAGAATTTTGCCGGGCGAAAAAAAGCACTGCTTTTCCCCGGCAGGGAAATGCGTTCCGTAAAAAGGTTTTTCTTTGAATGAAAGCTTTCCCTTCAATGCCTTGAGGCGGAGAGCGCCTGCCTCGGACGAAATTGAGATGCCTTTTCCGCTCTCTTTTACCGCATAGCGCCTTGAATGGGAGTTTTCTTCCCGAGCCCTGATGTTGGCTGCCAGGAGCAGTTCCGCTCCAATTTTCTTTTTTGATGAAAGCTCTGCCACAAGCGCCGGTTTTTCCCGCGGAATCCACAGTCTCTGCACAATACTGCCCTTTTCCGTTTTGTGGGAGTGCTCTGCCCTTGCAAAATCGTATTTGAGGGAATAGCAGTTTTTTTCGGAGAGGAATTCATCGCCGCACTTAAAGGCAATGAATTCAATGAGTTTTTTCCCTGAACACCAGAAGCCCGTCCACTTGTTTTTGAAGCCGGTGTCGGCATAGCGGTGGAAAAAGCATTCGGGGTTAGAGAGAAAATAGGAAAGCTTTGAAAGACCTGCCTTTTCATTAAACAACGAAAGCACCATGAGTTATTTTGGCTAAAGTGCTTTTAATAATAGCGCAGAGATGCAAGAGAAAGGTTTAAGAGATTAAAGCCCCAGATATTGAAAAGACCAGCGGGGATGATGGGAAATGGAGAGAAACCTGCTTCTAATGGAAACAAGCTTTGAGGTAGTCAACAAAGTAGGAGGCATTCACACAGTGCTCTCCTCCAAAGCAAGCGAAATGAAAAGAAACGTCAAAAACTACTTTCTGCTCGGACCTTATGTCAAAAGAAGGGCTGCAACCGAATTCGAGGAAGAGCAACCCTCTGAGGAGTTCGCCCAGGTTTTCGGGCACCTGGAAAAAGAGCATGGGTTCAAGTGCAGGAGCGGGCACTGGCTTATAACAGGCAGACCGAAATGCATTCTGGTGGAACCAGGATGCTTTGCAAAAAAAACAAACGACATCAAAAGGGAACTCTGGGACCAGTACGGAATAGATTCACTGCACAGCGGAAACGATTACAACGAACCCGTATGCTGGGGGAAAGCCGCAGGAATACTGATAGCCGAACTCATAAACAACGTTTTCGCAAAGGAATTTGAAAAGGAAAAATGCGTTGCGCACTTCCACGAATGGCTTTCGGGCTCGGCTCTCCTGCACCTAAAACAGTTCCATCCCGAAATAAAAACCGTTTTCACAACCCATGCGACCGTGGCGGGGAGAAGCATTGCGGAGAGCGGTCAGGACCTCTACGGGGAAGTAAACAGTTCCCTTGAAAAGGGCGAGTGCATGGACGAAAGCAGGGCTTATGCCTTCGGCGTGCAGGCAAAACACCTGACAGAAAAGGCATGCGCGCACAAAACCGATGTTTTCACCACTGTTTCAAATGTCACGGCAAGGGAAGCGGAATACGTTCTCGGAAAAAAGCCGCACTTTATTCTCCCCAATGGTCTTAACGTTGAAAAATTCTTTTTGATTGAAGAACTTGCAAACCAGCATGTCAGGTACAGGAACACGCTGAGAAGGTTTGTTTTTGACTATTTCTCGCCCTACTATTACCTGAACGTGGAGGATGCGCTGTTTTATTTTATTTCAGGAAGACACGAATTCAAGAACAAGGGCTTGGACCTTTTCATGGACTCGTTGGGGGAACTGAATCGTGTGCTCAAAGAGGAAAAGGAAAAAAGAACCGTGATTGCATTCATATGGATTCCGACCCAGAACGTGGGAAAAAACATCGAGCTTTTGAAGCACATTGCTTTGTACGAAAGACTGGAGGACGAAATAGAGGAAGAGGTGCGCAAGATAAAGAACCGGCTTTATTACCGCATTTCAAAGGGCGAGCCGCCGACAACAGCAAACCTGCTCGACGGAGAATTCCTTTACAATGTGAAAAAAATGATATTCGAATTGAAGCACGAGAAAAACGACCTGCCGCCCACATGCGCACTAGAACTCGAGGAGGAAAACAGCATTACGCGCTCAATCAAGAGCAACAATCTGCTCAACAGGAAGGAGGACAAGGTGAAAGTGATTTATTATCCGAGCTATCTTTCCCCAACCGACGGATTGATTGGATTGGAATACTACCAGGCAATACAGGGCTGCCATCTGGGAATTTTCCCAAGCTATTACGAGCCGTGGGGTTACACGCCATTGGAAACAATCGCCCTGGGACTGCCTGCCGCAACCTCCGACCTCAGCGGCTTCGGAAGGTTTGTGGAGGAAAAAGTGCTAAAGGGGGCATCTGCAAACAGCCTTGAAAGGAACTCAATATTTGTGGTGCCGAGGGAAAAAGAGGAATACAAAAAATCAGTAAAAGAGCTTGCGGAATTCATGCACAGGATTTACGGGCTGAGCAAAAGGGACAGGGGGGACGCAAAAATTTACGCAAAGCGCGTGAGCTATGCGTTCGACTGGTCCTCGCTTGTGGAAAATTACCTAAAAGCCTACGATTCGCTTTTTAAAGAGAGTGCTGCGAAGTCCGGCTGATTCTTTGCCTCATGTCGGTCAGAACGTTCATGTAATTCAGGAAGGCATCGTATGGATTGGAGTAAGGATTGAAATATTTGTGCACGTCGCCGTCGGCAAACCATTTCGTGCACATGTAATAAAAGTGATCCGACGTTTGCAGTTTCCTCCAACTCTCGAGCAGAAAGGCATTCTTAGGTTTTTTCACTTCCTTTTCAAGGGAGACCAGTTCCGAGAAAGCGTGCTTTTGCATTTTGTTCTCAAGCCAAGCGCTAAGGTCGCGGTCAATGTCAGCCCAGGAGGACACCTGGGGAACATCGAATTCTCCGACAGGGGAATGCCTTTCAAGCAAGCCACTGGCTGTTGAAAATGAAACATTGGAATGCTTAAGCGCTTCTGAGGGAAAATGCTCAAGGAAATTAAAAATTCCTGTTTCCTCCCACTGGTGTTCGCCAAAGGTCTCATAATCCAAAAAAATGTTGACACACTGCCCCTCGCTGCCAGCGATCCACTCAGAGTACTTTTCCGCGGTCAGGGGAAAGCCCTCCCAGTTCCGCTCGGAAAACCTGAACCCAATGTCGTCGCTCAGCCTGTAATTCCTCAAAAGAACCTTTATGTCCGAGTCCTTTGCCCTGTAAATATAGTTGGGGCTGCGCCATTGCAGCGCACTGTCCAGACCCTCTGAAATTATTCCCCTAAAGCCCAGCGATGCGGCGATTGATGCAATGCTGTTGCTGTACATCGCCTCCGTGTTTCTGAAAATTTTGGGCTTGAAAGAGAACGTTTTCCTTATTTTGGAGGAATGCTTTTTTATCTGTTCCCTGAACTCTTTTTCTGAAACGAGGTAGGAGAGGGAATGGTAGTACGTTTCCCCGAAGAGTTCAGCGTTGCCCGTGTCAATTATTTTTTGGAACGAATCGATTACTTCCGGAAAATCCGCTTCAAGCTGCTCCAAAAGAATGCCCGTAATGCTGTAATTTATTTTGAATTCTCCGCCAAATTTTTCTAAGAGTTTGAGAACAATTTTATTTGCGGAAAGATAGCATTTGCGCGCTATCCTCTCAAGCAACTCTTTGTTTTTTTGCGAGTCGAAATAGGGCTTGCCGGAGCCGATGTCAAAAAAGGGGTAGTGGGCCAAGCGCATTGGCTGGTGCACCTGGCAGTAAAGGCATATTTCAGGCATGGACTGCCTCCGAATAGACCGCGAGGCATTCCCCCGCCACCTTGCCCCAGTCCCTGTACTCCCTTATTTCCCTCGAGCCGGCAAGCCTCATTTCCCTGTTCAGTGCGGGGTAATTCAATAACCCGAGCATCTTGTTCGCCAATTCGCTGGAATCCCAGAAATCAACCTTAAAGCAGTTTTTTAAGACCTCGCTCACGCCGCTCTGCCTGCTCACTATTA
The DNA here is from genome assembly GCA_964551725.1 of uncultured archaeon. Lineage (GTDB taxonomy): Archaea > Iainarchaeota > Iainarchaeia > Iainarchaeales > DTGL01 > JAFCFP01. The sequence goes on from CAZKED010000008.1 coordinate 35,041, forward strand.
CGGGCGTTCCGCAAGCCATCGCCTCAAGCGCGGTCAAGCCGAAGGGCTCGGAAACAGAAGGCATTACAAAGAGGTCCGCAATGGAATAGTACCTTGAAACATCCTCCTGGAAGCCCGTGAAGGTTACATTCTTGTAAATTCCGAGGTCTATTGCCTTTTCAATGAGTTCGTGCATGAGGTCGCCGGAGCCGACAACGAGGAAGCGCACTTTGGAGTCAAAGTCAAGCACTTTTTTTGCCGCTTCAAGGAAAAAACAGCAGCCCTTCTGTATTGTCAGCCTGCCCAAAAAAAGCACTATTTTTTCGTCAAGCGGTTTGAGCGAATGAATTTTCTTGTATTCCCCCAAATCGATTGCGTTGTAAACAACCCTTATTTTTTGGGGGGGAATGCCGTACTTTTCAACAATCTGCCTTTTCATTAATCCGCTCACCGTAATGATCCTGTCTGCCTCGCGCAGCCCAGCCAGCTCGATTTCCTTAATGTGCTCGTGGGGAAACAGTTGTCCTGTGCGGTCGAACTCAGTGCTGTGTATTGTCACAACCAAAGGTCTATGCTTCAATTTCTTGAGGGCAATTCCCGCAGGGAAAGTCATCCAGTCATGGCAGTGTATTACATCGCAGTCGATTCCCCTGCCTATTTTTGCAGCAATGCGGTTGAAGTATTCCACTTTACCAAACAAACCAAGGCCGTAATTTTCCCCACGGGAAAAAGAGCGAAGTGACGCGGCATATGGGGCAAGATCCGAATTAATGCCTATTATTTCCGTGCCCCCTGCCTTTATTATCCTCATAAAACCAGCATTGACTTCCTCGCGGCAGTAAGGCATTATAAAGGTCAGCTTCGCGCCCTTGCGGTTAAGTGCGCGCGTATAGGAATAAAGATATGTGCCGAGTCCCCCGGACTTTGCCGGGGGAAACTCCCAACCAAGCATTAGAATATTCATGTTAATTCATGCTAGCCAATAAGGGAAAACAGCGCGTTTCAAGGAGATTGGAACCAAAAGCGCTTAAAAAAGCATACGTGTTTCACTGGAAAATGAAAAAACCAGTAAAGTGCACTCTTACACGCTCTGGGCTTCCTTGAGAGCACGCAATCCGGGCAAGTGGTTTCCTGCCAAGAATTTGAGGAATGCCTTTCCCGCCAGACTCACATGGCCAAATTCCTTCATTTTAAACCCCAGCCTGACAAGGGCTGTAACAGTATCCCCGCCGCCCACGAGAGTAAAAGCGTGGGTCTCGCACAAAAATGAAAGAATCTTCCTCGTTCCGAAGGAGAACTGGTATTTCTCCGTTGCGCCGAAAGAGCCGTTGTATATAACAACATCCGATTTGTCAATAAAGCGCTTGTAGTTCTGCACTGTTATTTCCCCCACGTCAAATATATCCTCATCCACCGGCAGTTCGGCGAGAGAAATCTCCTTCCTCTTGCCGTATCTCCTGACTGCCAAATCCGCGGGAAAGCATATTTTTTCGGGGTATTTTTCCATAAGCTCCCTTAACTTCGGCAGGCTTTCCATTAAACCCATTTTCTTTAGGTGTTTCTCCTTTTTACCGAGTTCTGAACCCTTTGCAATTATCGCCATTTCCCCCAAACCGCCTCCCAGCAAAACCCTTTCGGCTTTCTCGGATTCAAGCATTTTTTCCGCGACATCCAGGGAATCCTTTGGCTTAATGCCGCCCAAGACAAGGACAGTGGAATCCCTTACCTCTCTGAGTTTCTTCATTGCACCGAGTTCTTTTTTGAGCACTGGCCCAGCGTAACTTGGAAGCAGCGGAGTGAAGCCGACAATGGTTGCATGCGACCTGTGCGCAACGCTCAGAGCATCAAGAACGAAAAAGTCCGCTGTTTCAGCCAGGGATTTAATTACGGGATTTTTTGAATGCTCTTCTGGGCTCTTTTCCTCGGCTTCAAAATCAAGAAAGCGGGTGTTCTCCAAGAGCAGGGCTTCCCCGTCCTTGAGTTTTTTTATCGCGGAAATATAGTCTTCATCCCATCTGAAGAGGGGAATTTCCTTCTCTATTATAGCGGAAAGCCTCCTGTGGTGGCTGCTCATGTCAATGAAATCATCCCTGCCCTTTCTTCCCTGGTGGCTCAGGATTACGACCTTTGCACCGAGTTCCATTAATTCCCTTATCGTTTCAGCGTGCTCGAGCATTTTTGGGCCTTTTACAACCTTGCCCTTTTTAACAGTACTATTAATGTCCACTCTGAGAAGGATTGTCTTCCCCTTCACTTCAACCTCGGAAATCGGTTTTAGGTTGTAGGGCATTTTTTCACTCAACAAACTATTTCTTTGAAATTAATTTTACCAAATCAACGAGCCTGCAGCTGTAGCCGTATTCGTTGTCATACCAGCCGAGCACTTTTACCAAATTGCCTGAACACATTGTTTTCTTTGAATCGAAAATGCAGGAATGCTCATTGCCAACAATGTCAGTGCTCACCAGCTCTTCCTCTGAAAATTCGAGTATTCCCTTGAGTTTCCCGGAGGCCGCCTTTCTGAATTCAGCGTTCACTTCTTGCACATCCGCGCCTTTTTCCAGTTCGGCAACAAGGTCGGTAATCGAGCCGTTGGGAACAGGAACGCGCAAAGCAATCCCGTCCAGCCTTCCCTCCAGCGCTGGAATGACCTTTGTCACTGCCTTTGCCGCTCCCGTGGTAGTGGGAACAATGTTCAGCGCGGCAGCCCTCGCTCTCCTCAAATCCTTGTGCGGCGCATCAACCAAGCGCTGGTCGGCAGTATAGGCATGCACTGTCGTAATGAAGCCCCGGGCTATGCCGAAAGAATCATTCAGAACCTTTGCCATTGGCGCCAGGCAGTTCGTGGTGCAGGAGGCATTGCTCACAATTTTATCCTCCTCGGAAAGAATTGATTCATTGACGCCGAGAACAACCTGCTTTATTCCCTCGGATTTTGGCGGTGCGCTTAAAACAACGCGCTTTGCTCCCGCTTTGATGTGCTTTTCCGCGTCCTCTTTTTTCCTGAACACGCCCGTGCTTTCGAGCACAACGTCAACGCCCAAATCCTTCCAGGGCAGATTTTCGGGCTCTCTTTCCTGAAGCACCTTGATTTCTTTTCCTTTCACTATAATTTTGTTTCCCTCTGACCGCACTTCTTCCCGGAACTTTCCGTGCACTGAATCGAACTTGAACAAGTGCGCTAACGTGCCGGAATCAGCCAAATCGTTTATCGCCGCAACTTCCAATCCCTTATGCAGTGCGGCACGTAAAAAAAGCCTTCCGATCCTTCCAAAGCCGCTGATTGCAACGCTTACCATGCCAACCTTCCTGTCA